>NZ_CP011797.1:2580000-3180000 GCF_002795845.1 Reinekea forsetii | reverse complement strand
AGGACGCACGGTGACGATCAGTGAATTTGAACTCAAACGTTGTGCTCGGGTCCTGGACCAATACCTAGTGCTCAAGCGGCCCGCGGCACATCTGCGTCATGAGTTCGATATAGACTATCGAATAAGCGGCCAAAGCGTTGAATTGTTCGAGACTCGGGCCGACCCGCGCGATTCTGCCGTTCGGCTTGAAAGCGGCTTGGCTAAGGCCGTATTTGTTAAAAAAGACCAGTGCTGGAAGATCTATTGGCAACGGGCCGATCTGAAATGGGTGCCTTACGACTCGCACCCAATCGTCCGACAATTAGATGACTTCATCAAACTGGTCGATGAGGACAGTCACGGTTGCTTTTACGGCTAGCGCGATCGCGCTTCGATCGTCAGGCCGCACTGGCCCAAACCCTGATAGTGCAGCTGAATCGGTGTCGCCAGCGGCATCTCAATCAGCCCGGCATAGGTGCCGGTGATAATGGCCTGGCCGGCGCTCAAATCGACACCGCTCTGGCTGAGATAATTGACCAACCAATAGAGCGGCCGTTGCGGCAATTCATTCGGGTGCACGCCAGCCAAGGATTGGGTCTGCTCCGGCAGTTCAAAGCGGATGGTCATGGTCATGCATTGGTAAGCCGCGACACGGTCAATAACCGGACCCAAAAACAAACCCTGGTTGAGCAGGCCATCGGCCAATTGATCGAGAAAGCCAACCTGGGCATCGCCGGCGTAACGCTGTTGCACCAATTCCAATGCCATATGGCAGCTGCCTACGGCGGCATCGATCTCGGCTGGAGTATAGGCGGCCGCGCGTGCCGGTAAATCAGCGCCCAGCACAAAGGCAATTTCCGGCTCAACCAGGGCGCGTCCTTGTTCGGGCTCTACTGTGCAGGTCGAGCCGCGAAAAACGGTGCGCGCGAAAATCGGCGCCAGCACCAGTTTATCCTTACTGGGCAGCGCGCATTTCCAACCGGCGACGGCATCGGACTGCTGAGCAATTACCTCGCGCTGAATGGCCAGTGCCGCCGCCAGACTGTGCGGTCGAATGGCATCGGGTAAGCGGGCCATGGGTTGTTGGGTGGCGCGCCCCGCTAATAGGAGGGCCGCCGCCGATCTGGCCGTTTCACGGTCTATTGCTTGGCCGTGCGGTATATCAGGGTATGTCATAGAATTAACGATCCCAAACCTAAGAAGACGACAAAGCCGACTATATCGGTGACCGTGGTCAGCACCACCGAGCCCGATAGGGCCGGATCCAATTTGAGTTTACTGAGCACGATCGGGATGACCACGCCGGACAGCGCACCGGCGCAAATGTTCACCAGGATGGCCAGGGCAATCACCACGCCAATCATCGGATTGGCAAACCAGATCGAAACGATGATACCCACGGTGATGGCCCAGATAATGCCATTCAAACCGCCCACGCTGAGCTCTTTTTTAAGCAGCGCGCGGCGGTTGTCTTTGGTCACTTGGCCGAGCGCCAAACCGCGAATGATCAGGGTGAGGGTTTGGCTACCGGCGATCCCGCCCATACTGGCGACAATCGGCATCAAAACCGCTAAGGCGACAATTTCCTGCAATGTGATGGTAAAGAGGCCGATAAACCAAGAGGCGGCGAAGGCCGTTAACAGATTGATGCCGAGCCAAAAAGCGCGGTTCTTTGCGCTGGTGACCACCGGCGAGAACAGATCCTCATCTTCATCCATACCGGCGCCGGCCATGATCTGACCTTCGTAATACTCATTGACGATTTCACTGGCCGTGCGTACATCCATGCGGCCCAGCAGCAGACCCTGGGCATCGACCACGGGTAGGGCTGAGTAGCCACTCTTCTGGACCCGAAAGGCCGCGTCGACGGCGCTGTCGGATGCCGCAATCACTAAAAATTCGTGCGGGTCTGGCTCACTCAGGTCGGTTAAGGGCACATGGTCGGGGGCGCCGATAATATCGCCGATATGGACCGCGCGGGAAAAATGCCCAGCCCTATTGATCAGGAAGACGGCGTCGACATGGTCGGGAAGTTCTCGCCGCAACAGGCGCAAACCATCCCGCACCTTGGCGTTTTGCGGCAAGATAAGTTGATTGTGATCGACCCAGTGCCCGGCCAGCTCATCGGCGTATTTTTGCGCCCCTTCATAATATTGGCGCTGCTTGGAATCCATTGCCTGTAAAGCCCGATCGACCAAGCGATTCGGCAAGGAGTCGGCCAACTCAACCAGATCCTCGGCGTCCATCTCTTGGAATAAGGCATCCAGCTCGTCGAGTGACATGGCGTCGAGCAATGTTTCACGCGGATCGCCGCGCATTACCACAAGAATGTTTAGACGACTGGCGGTCGGTATTTTTGCCCAGCGCTCGAGCCGTTTATCGAGCGGCAACGATTCAAGGATTAACGCGACGTCGTCAAATTCTTGATGCACCAACATCCTGCCAATGAGCATTTCCTGCTCCTGGCTCTGTACATCAATGGTGTCGTCAACTGGATTCAAAAATTCGTCGGCCAAGCGCAGGGCATCCTTCTAACATGGGCGTTGCAAGCAATGCAGCGCCGGTCGAAAAAGAGTGATTATAGGGCTATCGAGGCGGAAAGATATGTCCCCGTGTCATTTTCAGTATAGCCCTGTGCAGGTCTTTGCTGTGCTACGCGCTCAGCTCGCCGATGCGTCCGGTCAATTGTTCGATGGCTGCCAAGGCCGTCAGCCGGACGCCCTGTTGTTGCAGTTGCGCGAAGTCCTTGGCTTGAGCCTCGCTATAAAAGCGTTGATGCGCGGTTTCAGCGTCTTCCTGCAATAACCACAGCAGTTTGGCGTGACCGGCCAGGATCAGGTTGCCCTCATTCATAGCGCCGATTGGGAAATCGCAAACGATAGTCAGATCGGCCGATTCAACCATGGCCTGGGCCTGGTCGATCGCGTCTTGATCGATTGGGGCGAAGGCGGGCACCGCAATATGGCGCATACCGGTGGCCGTCCAGAAGTCGGTGTCGGAGTCCTGTTCATGACCGATGCCGCCGCTCACCGTGACGCCGCGTTGCAACAACCAACGCGCCAAGGCGACCGTACTGCCTGCCCCACCGATCAGATGAACATGCAGGGGCACCGCTATGGGTGCCTGTTTTACCGGCAGTACTGTGACCGTGCCGGTCACCGGATGTTGGCTGACCGTGACCTGCTGTTGATACAGTTGGGCCATATTGGCCTGGGTGATCACCTGCTCCGGCGTACCGCTGGCAATCAATCGCCCCTTGTCCAAGAGCAGCAAGCGGTCACAAAATACCGCGGCAATATTTAAATTATGAATGGCCACCAAGGCGGAATGTTGGTGCTCGCAATGGCGCCGCAACAGGTTCATGAGTTGCGCTTCATGGCCGATATCCAGGCTGGCGGTGGGCTCATCCAACAACATCAGCGGGGCCTGTTGCATCAGGATACGAGCAAACTGGACCAGCTGATTCTCACCCCCAGACAGCTCGGTGAGCTTTCGGTCGAGCAGATGGGTCAATTCAAGTTGCTCGGCCAGTTCGGCCACGTCGTTGCGTAGCACCTGGGCTGACGGGATCTGACTCGCCTGCCGACTGTGGGCGCCGAGGGCGATGACATCGCGCACTAGAAAGGGTAACGACGGGGCCGAATGTTGTGCCATATAACTGATGCGTCGGGCGCGTTCGGGATGGCTCAACGACGCCAAGGGCGTATCCGATAGACTAATGTGCCCTTCGGTCGGTTGGTGATAATCGACCAAGAGCTTCAATAGGGTACTTTTACCCGCGCCATTGGGGCCGATTACACCGACCAGTTCGCCCGGTTCCAGGGCAAAGCTGAGGTCGCGCAATAGGGCCCGATCTTGGCGATAAAAGCCGAGCTTTTGGACCGATAAGAGCGGCGCGTTCATGCCAGTTTCCCCTGTCGCTGTAACCGAACTATTAGGAAAATAAAGTAACTGCCACCGAGCACGGCGGTGATAATGCCGACCTTGATCTCATGGGGCGCTATTAGGGTGCGACCGATCAGATCGGCGGCCAGTACCAGCCAGGCGCCGATAAAGGCAGATAGGGGCAATAGTAAGCGGTGATTGGGGCCAAACAGTAGCCGCACCAGATGCGGCACCATCAGGCCGATAAAGCCAATGGGTCCGGCAATTGCGATGGCTAGGGCGGTCACCACGGAACAGAGAATCAGGGTGCGGCGGCGCGTCTGTTCGACATCGAGCCCCATGCCGTGGGCATTTTCTTCCCCCAAGGAAATCAAATCCAAAGCCTTGGCCAGGCGGATCAGCAGGCTGCCAAAGAGTATTAAAAAGGGTGCCGGCCAGAGTACATGCGGCCACATCCGGCCTTCCAGTCCGCCCATGGTCCAAAAAATAAACTGGCTGATCTCATATTGTTCGGCGAGCAACAGGGCCGCAGAGGTGGCGCCGGTGAGCAGGCTGGATAAGGCCAGTCCAGCCAAGATGATAAACAGCAATTGCTGGCCCGCCTCCGAGCGCAACGCTAGGGCGTAGATCAGGGCCGCACTGATTAAGGCGCCGACGATGGCGTAGGCCGGTAAAACCAATGGATGGAGCAGCGCGGTGCCGGTGGTAATGGCCAAGACGGCGCCCAGGCTGCTGCCGGCACTGATGCCCAATATATCGGGGCTGGCCAGCGGATTTCGAAATAAGCCCTGCATCGCCGCGCCGGCTATAGCCAGGCTGCTGCCCGCCAATAGCCCAGCCAAAGCTCGTGGTAGGCGAATGTGCAGCAGGATGGCGCTGGTGCGCGGAAACAGCTCGCGCGCACTATCGAGGTCGCCCAACAAGGCATACTTGATCACGGACAGCAGCTCACCGATCGGCAACGCCACGGCGCCCAGTGCCAGATAGGCCAGCAAGAGGAGGGGGCCACTGGCTAGTAATGCAGCGATCAAGGTGGGTCGAAACATGCCTAACATTGCCGGCCGCCTATGGTAGATCGTGGCTGAGTTGGTCGCTGACATAGCGAATTGTGCGAACTATATGGTGACTGTAGGTGCCGCGCAGTGCGCCTGGAATTTCATAGACCCGTCGATTTTTAACCGCCTGCACATCTGCCAGGGCCGGGTCGTTAATAACTTGTTGGTAAAAGGTATTGCTGGCCGGATCTGCGCCATAGAGGCCGCCGGGCAAGAAGAGGACGTCGGGGTCGATCTTGATGATCAATTCTTTCGACATGGCGACCTGACCAAAGTCACCCTGCTCATAAGGGGCTGTGCCGTTGATCAGGCCCACGCCATCTAGAATGGCCTGCCAAGTAGTGTCTGCACCACTAGCGGTACCCCAACTGTTATAGTCCAGAGCAACCCATTGTTGCCGTTCGATGGCCGCCTTTTGTTCGGCCAGTGAGGCTAGGTCGCCTTGCATGTTAGCAATCAAGTCAGCTGCCTGCGTGCTGCGATTGAGCAGCTCGCCCAGCTTGGTAATTTCAGCTTCGATCGCCGCCAAAGTAAAGGGGGTATTAACCAGATAAACCTGGATGCCGGCTTGGCGCAGCTGAGTGACCTTGTTGATCTCGCTCCAGTTGGCGGCAAAGACCAGGTCGGGAAAGTTGTTGAGGATCGGCTCAACGTAAAAATCGAGCTGGGCCACGCCCTTGGGCAGGCGATCGGCAATATTGGAGTAATTTGGATCACTGGCTAGACTGGTGATGCTGGTCAGGCGGTTGCTCGGCAGAATGGCGGTTAGGACCTCATCGGTAAAGAGAGTTTTGGAGGATATATTTTGCGGTTCACGCTCCAGCCTTATCGTCTTATTCATGCCATCGATACGGCTAATGGGGTAGGCCGTCTCGGCGCTAATTGGCCCGGCGAAGAAAAAAATTGCAAAAACTGCAACTATAGTCAAATTTAAAGGCATCTGAATCTCCTGTATGGCGCGTACAGTAATAAAATAGGGTTTGTTTCGTTCACGTCTTCTGGCTGATGACCCAAGAACTGTCAATTACAGTGGCGCGACCGCTGCGGTTTTACACCGCATTCCGTATGAACGAACGCGGATTTGACAGCGAAAGATCGGGCAAGTCAACCGGAAATCCGCCCAGTTAGGGAAACTCTCGCCTACTGGGGTGTGCCTAATGTCCCTATAAGGCCTATGGATAAGAATGAAAGGCTCTGTGATATTATGACACTCATATTACGACAATAGGATCTGGCGCCAGGTCGGTATCCTCATCAGTAAAGGACAACCCATGGCAATATCAGTAGAAGCGCACGCGGTCCATAAAAGGCTCCTCGAATTGGGTTTGGAAACGCCCGTGATGGAGCAGAAATTAACCCCCGCGGCTCAGATTGAAAAGATAGAAGGCTTGATGCATCAGGTGATGGGTGCTTTGGCGTTGGACCTAACCGACGACAGCATGGCGGAAACGCCGCATCGAATTGCCAAAATGTATGTAAATGAAATATTTTCAGGGCTGGACTACAACAAGTTCCCAAAAATAACTCTTATTGAAAATAAGATGTCTGCGACTGAAATGATTCGGATCCGCGATATTGAGCTGACCAGTACCTGCGAACACCACTTTGTGACCATTGATGGCTTTGCAGACGTGGCATACATCCCGGGTCAGAGGATTATCGGATTGTCGAAAATAAATCGCATAGTGCGTTTCTTTGCGCAGCGACCTCAGGTACAAGAACGGTTGAATCAGCAGGTATTGGTGGCGTTGCAAACGCTACTGGATACTGAAGATGTGGCCGTGAAGATCAATGCCACCCACTACTGTGTTAAGGCGCGTGGCGTGATGGATAGCCATTCCAGCACTGAAACGCTATCGCTGGGGGGGCAGTTTTTGACCGATCGTGACCTGCGTCGGGATTTTGTCCGCTAACATGTTCCGCTCTGACGTCAGGCCCGTTCGGGCCTGATCATATAGCCTCTTGTTATTTCTTGCCGGTCATCGTAATGGACACCGAATCAGCAAAGCGCAAGGCGTGCGGTTTATCAACCGACACGCTGGCATAACTGACATCGGGGTGTTCATGGGCAATTGCCAGCAGGTCAGCCGCTAAACGCTCCAGTAGTTTAAATTGACCCTCTTCCACCAAAGCGATCATCTTTTTAGTGATCACCTTATAGTTGACGGCATTATTTTCACTGTCAGTGGCGCACGCCAAATCGGCTGGATAGTGAATTTCGGCATTGATAATCACATCCTGCTGTTTTTGCAGCTCTTCCGGATTAAAACCAATATAGGTGCGTAAGCGCAGATTCTTGATGTTAATGATGGCTGTTGTCATGTCTGTCCCGTTGGTTAGGTTGCTGTTTGCGGCGGATAATGAATTAGTTGCGGCTGATCGAACGGCCACCGTCAACCTTGATGGCAGTGCCGGTGATAAAGCTGTTGGCCAATAAATATTGTACGGTTTGGAAGATCGGTTCAAAGCCAGCCTCATGGGGTAACAGACTATCTTTGAGCACCTGTATTTTACTCTCAGCACTATGATCTGGTAAGAATTTTAGCGCGCCCGGTTGAATCGAATTGACGCGTACCTGCGGGGCCAGCAGCTTGGCAAAAGATTTCGATAGATTCTCCAAGCCAGCCTTGGTAGCGCAATAGAGGGCATAGTCTGAATTGGGGTTCTCGGCATAGATATCAGTCATATGAATGATATTACCGTTGTCTGAACGCGCCAAGGCGGCGGCCAATTCGGTGTTGAGCAACGCGGGCAATTGCATGTGGATATGAAACAATTGGCCGAACGCTTCACTCGAACCGGTGTCGACACCGCCGACAAAGAGTGAGGCATTGTGTATCAATAGATCCAGGGGTTGGGCGGCAATTTGTTGGCAAAAGGTCTTGATCTGATCCAGTTGATAATAGTCCAACGTGACGATATTAAGGCGCTCGCCACGCAAGCGGTCCAGTTCGGCGCTGCTGCTGCGAGTCAACACCGTGACCTGCCAGCCATCGGCCAACAGGTGTTCGGTCATATATAAGCCGAGCCGGCGGCTGCCGCCGGTAATCAGTGCATGTGGCATAGAATCCTCAAAGCTGAAGTGATTGAAAACATAATCGGTTGAATGTACGAATAAGGCAATAGATTGGATGGCCAAAGAGTAGACCCGTGCGACTAAGCAAAAGGTGCTATGGCGTGCCGCCTTGAGGGCTGGTAACGTGTCGTCCCGATTTAGACGACCTAGTTTATGGAAATTACCGTAATAACCGTGAGCCTGCTGTTAGGCACTGGCCTGATCGCTGGCATTATCAATACCTTGGCCGGTGGCGGATCCAACCTGACCCTACCCGCCCTAATGATCATGGGCCTGCCAGCAGATATGGCCAATGCGACCAACAGGGTCGGGGTTATCATGCACACCATGGTCACCCTGCGCAGCTTTTCCCGGCACGGTAAGTTGCCGATGCAGGGCGCCAAGGGGCTGTTTGTGCCGGTATTAGTGGGCGGGGTGATCGGCTCAATACTTGCCTCTTACCTACCGGCCACCCTGCTCAAGCCCATTTTGTTGACCACTATGATCAGTATGTCGTTGGTGATGCTGTTTCGTCCCGGCATGGTCTTTCCCTCAGCTCATGAACAACCCCAGGCTCTGGTGCGCTGGAGCAAGTCCTGGTGGCTGCTGCTGCTGTCGGGTGTCTACGGTGGTTTTGTCCAGGCCGGGGTCGGCTTTGTCCTGATCGCTGTGATCGCCGGTGGGCTGCGCTACGATCTGGTGCGCACCAATGCGCTCAAGATCCTCTGTACCGGTACCTTTACCAGCGTGGCCTTGGCGCTCTTTATTTGGCGCGGCCAGGTGGTCTGGGTGCCGGGTCTTATCTTGGCGTCGGCGACCATGGCGGGCGGTCTTATCGGCGTGCGTCTAGCCTTAAACATTAGCCCATTGGTGATGAAATGGGTGTTGTTTGTAATGACGGTTGTAGTCAGTATTGCTGCACTGCTCTAATTTTGGCTGACCTACTTTTTCATAGCGGTTCGACGCGCAGATGACCGATATCGACCTTCACCTCGGGTGCTTGCCCAGTCAACGTCTCAATCAGGCCGCCGACGGGGGCTAGGCTTAGGCCATCGGTATTGACGCTGGGGATCGGCGACTCGAACCGGTCTGGCAACAACAGGTCCGCGCCGAGCGAGGCCACGGTCAAGGCGCTGGTATCGACAAGGGTCGGGGTAAAGCCGCGAGCCACGCCCAGGTCGACCCCGGGTGGCGCTAAATCCCAAGTTGGAACGATGACAGGCGCTTGTAGGGGCGGTTGGTGCTGTTCTATTAGATCGGGGTCATTTTCACCCGATTGGCTGTCGGTGAATCCGAGTGTATTATTTGCGACGGGCGGCTCCGCTTTGGCGTCATCCACAGATGTTGTTGGCGCCGTCCGGTTGGCCGCCTGATGGGGCCGGACAATTAACTTAGCACCAGCCTGCTTAAAAGCCGTCTGGTACTTAATGGCCGTGGCCTTATCGACTTGCTGCTTAATCAGCTGTTCTTGACCCGAAAAGAGCCTTGCCATATAGGCATCATTGGCCTTTAAGAGGACTTGCAGGTCGGCCTGGACGAAGTCGCGGAAAAAGCCGTCGACCAGGTCGCCCCGGAAAAAGAGATCGTACTGTTGTTCGGCCATAAACTATCTATCTTCATGAACTTACTAGAGTATAGCCTAGCGTAGCAGGTTGGCTTTAAAGCTGGGAACCTTGTGATGAATCCGACGGGAACTCTTACGTGAATCTAATTTTACTGCTGGCGCTGCTAGTAGGTACGCAAATTGGCCTGTCGGACGGCCTGATACTGCCGACTCTGGTGGCCGATCACGGTCAGGGTAGTTTCTTGGCGGTCTATACCGTCTTGAAGCTATTGTTTATCCTGCCGGTGCTGCAGGCTGAGCTGGTAGCGGGTCGCCTCTATCGAGTAACTCCGTTCGAATTTTCCTTTTCAATCCTCAATAAGACGACAACGCGCGTTCTATTTGGAATTCTGTTGACCGCCATTATCTTGGTTATGGCGACGAATTTGTTTAATACATCCTGGGCCCTTATGTTCGGCTTCGACGGTCTGCAGGGCGATCTGCTGTCGTTAAAGCCACTCGATCAGAATCTCTACTGGTTTGCTCAAAATCAAGACATCAGCCGAATCATGATCCTAGTCGTGGTGCAGGGCGTCCTGTTGGTCATGCTCGGTGGACTGGCCTGGCGCGTGATCGCGGCGATTTTCCTAGCCGTGGTACCCCTAGTAGCGCTCTTTATCGTCCTATCATTACCGAGTATTGGTCGAATGCTGCTGGACATGGCCTGGCCGGCGCTGTCTGTGGAGGATCTATTAGTGGCCATGCAGCACGCCCTAACCTCATCGATGGCTGGGCTATTGATCTGGTATGTGGTCGGCACCAATCTGTCCGATCGTTTACCGACCGGCCGCGTTATTATCGGTGTTCAGGCATTTGACGTGCTTTATGGCATGGCCATGCTCGCCATTTCATGGCAGTGGATTAGCGCCCAGGCCGTCGCCAATTTGGACGTGGGTACACTGTTACGGGCCTTGACCGCCAGTCTGTCAGATACCGTTCTGTTACCCTTTCCGATTGCCGTCTGGCTATTTTTTACCGCTTTGGTGGGCAGTATTAGCAGTTTGCCCCTGCTATTGTTGGTTACCCAGGAACGCCACGTTCCAGGTCGGCGCTGGTTACTGATGGGCACCATCGCCTCGGTCGTCGCCTTGAGTGGTGTCTTGGTTTATTCTCATGACCCAGATTCGCCCTTAATTTGGTACGGCAAGCCGGTATATCACTATGTGCAGCAGCTCAGTCAGGGGGTGATTATTCCCTTTATTACGGCTTCTATTGCGCTCTGGATTGGCTGGGTGGTCTGGCCCAATCGGGTATTGCTGCAGGTCAATCCGCACGGCGGCCTGCGTTATTTTCTTTGGCGGCTGGTATTAAAATTTGTCGTGCCGTTAGTGCTTGGGTTAGTATTCGTGCGCGCCACAGTGAGCCTGATTGCGATTGATCTATACCAGGCGCTGGCCTGCGTATGTGCCATTTTACTAATATTTCGCCTTTACTATTGGGTGAAAAATAGAGCCTTACTTCCCCGCATATGATTGAAATACATCGCTCCGCCCTAGTCTTGGTTTCTGCCGAACAACTCTATGACCTGATTAACGATATTGAACAATATCCTCAGTTTCTCGAGGGTGTGGTCGCGACTCGCCTGCTTGAGGCCAGTTCCACCGAGATGTTGGGCGAGTTGACCGTGCGCAAAGCCGGATTCGAACGGACTTTGGTGACCCGTAATACCCTGGTACGCCCGCTCTCGATTGCAATGAATCTAGTCGAAGGACCCCTGGACAGTCTAACGGGACTATGGCAAATCAAGCCATTGGGTGATGCCGGTTGCAAGGTCACTTTTGACCTAAGCTTTCATGCCAGCCAGGGCCTTAAAGCAGCGGCTTTTAGCCTGATGCTCAAACAGTTAGCGGACACCATGGTAAGTGCCTTTGTGGCGCGCGCCCAAGACCTGAAATCCTAAGCAAAAGTGTTAAGGAGCATGCAATGATCGAAATAGAAGTGGCCTATGCAACACCCGAACAGCAGCTGGTTCTGGCGCTTTCGGTGCCTGAGCATACCGATTTGCGCAGCGCCGTGCTGCTCAGCGGCATTGCTAAGACCTTTCCTGGCTTGGATGTCAGCATTGCCCCGCTTGGGCTGTTCGGGCGTAAGGTAGCCCAGCCGGAGGCTCAGCTGGTAGCAGCTGGTGACCGTATTGAAATATACCGCCCCCTGACTATCGACCCTAAGCAGGCACGCTTGAATCGCGCGGCTAAAACCAAGGGCGAGAAAGCGCAATCCCCTAAGGGCTAGGTGATCGGGTTAGTTTTGTTCAATGTTGGCAACCCGTCCGGCCGAGAAGTAGATGATCAGATTGGAAAAGCCGGTTGCCGAGTCATAGATTGGATAGACCCAGCGCACCTGGGTTTGCTCACCTGTCAACAGCGGACTGCCCAAGATAAAGGTCACCTGCTCGGGGGTCTGGCCGATAATCAGCTGATCGATCTGCTCGGGCCGAACCACATTGCCCTGACCAAGTTCAGCTTGGTAGGGTTGTAACATGCCACAGGCGGAGAGTGCGAATGCAACTAGGCACAGTAACCCAAAGTTTGATAGTCTGGCGCGCAATGAATTCATCCTTTTGTTCGCGGTAATTGATGCCGGACATTGTACACATTTATTCGGAGACGAGAAGGTGGCGACACAGAATCAAGATTTGAAAGATGCGGGCCTTAAGGTCACCCTGCCGAGGGTGAAAATCCTGCAGATGTTTGCAACCAATGATAGTGGCCATCTCAGTGCCGAGGATATATACAAAGCCCTGCAGGAGACCGGTGAGGACGTTGGCCTGGCGACCGTCTATCGGGTCTTAACCCAGTTTGAAGCTGCCGGCCTAATCACCAAGCATAACTTCGATGGCACCCATGCCATCTATGAATTGGCGACCGACGATCACCACGACCATATGATCAATATCAAGACCGGTGAGGTGATCGAGTTTGTCGACAGCTTGATCGAGCAACGCCAGCATCAGATAGCGGCTGAGCATGGCTTAACGATCGTCGGCCACAGCCTTGTCCTCTACGTCAAAAAGGCCGAGTGAATAGCAACCTGCCGCCGTCGGCGCACCGCTGAGCAAAACTGTCTTGGCCAATTGTGTGACGCGTTTCAGGTAATATTAAGGTTCAACGGCTATAATTCTGCTAACGGTCAATACGGCTAATCATTTTGAGGATCGGGCAGATGCATAAGCAGTTAACGGTTTGGTTGTTTTCGGTGATACTCGCAGGATTAAGTTTTGCCGATGTCCAAGAAGGCGATGCCTTCCCCGCGTTCAAAATACCCACTCTGGATGGCAAGGTGCTGGATACCGCTCAATTGACAGGCCGGGTGCTCTATGTGGATTTTTGGGCCAGTTGGTGTACCACCTGTAAGGAGTCCTTCCCTATACTGAGCGAACTGAACACCGAACTGCAGGGCACTAATGTGTTTTTCCTCGGTATTAACACCGATGAAGACGTGGCCTTGGCGAATAAATTTCTTCTTAAAACACCGGTCAATTTCTTGAATGTCTCCGATCGCACGCAAAAAATAGTCGAGTTCTTTCAACCCAAGGGATTCCCGACTGCCTATATAGTGGGCAAGGACGGCATTGTGCACACGGTTAAGGCCGGCTTCGCCGGCAAGGCCAAAACCAAGGCACTATTGTTGGAGTTGGCGGCTCAATAGGCCCTAGGCCGCGCGCACAAAGAACAAAAAAAGCCCGCTTGCGGGCTTTTTTTGTTGTCATACCTGAGGGTTGAAGCATTAGTGAGCGTGTAAATGGCTCTGTAGCATTTCTGCGGCATGAGCACGCGTTTGCGCCGTGATATCGATGCCGCCGAGCATGCGCGCGATTTCATCGATGCGTTGGTCTGCTTGCAGTTGGTGGATATGAGTACTGGTGGTTTCCAACCCCTGGACCTTTTGCACAATGCAATGGTTGTGACCCAAAGACGCGACTTGCGGTAAGTGGGTCACGCAGATTACCTGACCCCGGGCACCAACCGACCGCAGCATATGGCCCACTATTTCTGCCGTGGCACCACTGATGCCGACATCCACCTCATCAAATACTAAGGTAGGGATGGTCGAATGTTCGGCACAGACCACCTGAATTGCGAGCGATACGCGTGACAATTCACCACCGGAAGCCACCTTAGCCAAGGCTTGCAATGGCTGACCCGGGTTGAGGCTGATGAGGTATTCGACCTGATCGATGCCGACGGAGGAGGCGCGTCCCTCCGGATTAAATTGTAGGCTAAACTTGGCACCGGGCATGGCCAGTTGGTTCAACTTCTCAACGACCTCCTCAGCAAAGGTGCAGGCCTTCTTTTTGCGCAGTTTGGACAGGGCGGTTGCCAGTTTAATATAGGTCAGCTTGCGACGCTCGACATCGTCGCTCAGGCCAACGAGCAATTCGTCATCGTTTTTCAGCTCGGCGAGCTCGGCGAGCAAAGTTTGTTGATGCGCGACCAAATCGGGCGAATTAACCCGATGCTTTCGAGCCAATTCATGGATTTGATTGAGCCGTTCCTCAATCTGAAACCGGGTTTCGTCATCAACCACAAAACTCTCGATATAGCTGTTTAGATCGTGGCTGCTTTCCTCAATTTGAATCAGAGCACTGTCGAGCAAACTTAAGGCATTGGTCAGGTGCGTTGAACTGTCGTTCAAACCCTGCAATAAATGTAAGGCACTTTTTAACTCTTGGGTCAGATCAATATCGCCATCATCGCCCAGCTTGCTTAACGCCGAATGAGCGCCCGCTAATAGCACAGTACTCTTATCTATCCGTTTGAAATCGGCCTCGAGTTGCTCGACCTCACCGTCCTGTAAATCTAACTCTTCTAATTCATCGCATTGGTATTGCAGCAGCTGCAAGCGTGCGTTTTTCTCGGCGGTGTTTTGCACCAACTGTTTCAACTTACGATCGAGGCCCTGCCAACTGACCCAGGCGTCCTTGACTTGCGCTGTTTTAGCGCCCAGACCGGCATATTCATCGAGCATGCGAAGGTGGGTATCAGTGCGCATCAGCGACTGATGGGCATGTTGGCTGTGGATATCGATGAGAAACTCGCCCAGTGTTTTAAGTTCGGCCAAGGGCACCGGTTGACCATTGATAAAGGCCCGCGATCGACCGTCACTGGACACTATGCGACGCAAAATGCACTCCACGCCATTATCGAGATCGCGTTCGAGCAACCACTTTGCCGCCATCGGGATCCGCTCGACGCTAAAGGATGCGACCACTTCGGCACGCTTTTCACCATGGCGCACTATGTTGCTTTCGGCGCGATCGCCCAAGGCCAGATTCAGGCTGTTAAGCAAAATTGACTTACCGGCACCGGTCTCGCCCGAGATCGAGGTCATGCCGGGCTGCCAATCGATGTCGATATTATCGGCAATGGCAATATTTCGGATCAATAGATTCTTCAACATGGTGGAATTCCTTGTGGTCGTATACTGTATATGTATACAGCTAAGCTGGTTATCGATCAAGTTGTTTGTACCAGCGAACACTAAAAAAGCCTTGAACTGCTGTTTTTAACACAGTTTTATTGGTTCTAGCGTGCAAAGCCCCCTTGAAAAGAAAGGGTAAACCCCAATTAAATCCGCCGTCAGTTAAGTTCAGTGTTGAGTGGATAGGGTAAGCAATGACCAGTGAAGATAAGTCAGTTGAAGAAATGCCAGTAAATGAGCCCGTTAGTCCTGAGGATGTGACGGTGGAAGACGTGATGGCCAGCGAAAGCGAAGCGTCGAGTGATCTGGTCGTGCAATTAGCTGCTGCTCGAGAAGAAGCCAGCAAAATGCGCGACCAGTACCTACGCTCGGAAGCCGAAATGGCTAATCTGCGTCGCCGGGTCGAGAAAGATGTCGAAAACGCGCATAAGTACGGGCAGGAAAAACTGTCCCGCGAGCTGCTAGCGGTGGCAGACAATCTGGAACGAGCGGTGTTATCGAGCGAAAGCGAGAGCGCCGACCTGGTATCGCTCAAAGAGGGGGTCGATCTCACCCTAAAGGGCCTGAAAGACCTCTTTATTAAGTTCAATATCGAAGCTATCGATCCGGAAGGCAATCCTTTTGACCCACAATTGCACCAAGCAATGACCATGGTCGAAAACCCGAACGTCGAACCCAATACCGTGATAGCGGTGATGCAAAAGGGCTATCTGCTCAATGGCCGGCTTATTCGCCCAGCCATGGTGATGGTCAGCAAGGGCGGCACTGCTGCCAGCAAAACGATTGATGAAACAGCCTGATTTACGCAGCGTCAGGACTTGAAATATATTTGATTGCTCACATATCGTTGAGCACGCAAGAACGAACTTTTACGGAGTAAATTAGAATGGGCAAAATCATCGGTATTGACCTGGGCACGACCAACTCGTGTGTATCGGTCCTGGAAGGCGGCAAGCCTAAAGTTATCGAGAATTCTGAAGGCGATCGCACCACACCATCGATCGTTGCATACACAGATGACGATGAAATCCTCGTCGGTCAGTCTGCCAAGCGCCAAGCCGTTACCAACCCCGCCAACACCGTTTATGCGGTAAAGCGTTTGATTGGCCGTCGCTTTGAAGACGATGTCGTGCAAAAAGACATCGCCATGGTGCCCTACAAGATCGTCAAGGCCGACAACGGTGACGCGTGGGTTGAAGTGAAGGGCGACAAGAAAGCGCCACCACAGATTTCTGCCGAAATATTAAAGAAGATGAAGAAGACGGCCGAAGACTATCTGGGCGAATCTGTCAGTGAAGCGGTTATCACCGTACCGGCCTATTTTAACGACGCTCAGCGTCAGGCCACTAAAGACGCTGGCCGTATCGCCGGTCTGGATGTTAAACGCATTATTAACGAACCTACTGCTGCGGCACTGGCATACGGCATGGACAAGCGTCGTGGTGACAGCGTCATTGCGGTCTACGACCTCGGTGGCGGTACCTTCGATATCTCGATCATTGAAATTGCTGAAGTCGATGGCGAGCACCAGTTTGAAGTACTGGCAACCAACGGTGACACCTTCCTAGGTGGCGAAGACTTCGACATGCGCATGATTAACTACCTGGCTGAAACCTTCAAGAAAGAGTCGGGTATCGATCTAAAAGGCGACGCCCTGGCAATGCAACGTTTGAAAGAAGCTGGCGAGAAGGCTAAGGTTGAACTGTCCTCTGCCGCGCAGACCGACGTAAACCTGCCGTACATCACCGCCGATGCCAGTGGCCCGAAGCACTTAAATGTCAAGGTCACCCGCGCCAAGCTGGAATCACTGGTTGAAGACTTGATCGAACGCTCATTAGAGCCGGTTCGTATCGCTCTGAAGGATGCCGACCACGATATCTCCGATATCGATGAAGTTATTCTGGTGGGTGGCCAAACGCGTATGCCGATGGTCCAAGCCAAGGTTGCTGAATTCTTCGGTAAAGAGCCGCGCAAAGATGTTAACCCAGATGAAGCCGTTGCTGTTGGCGCAGCCATTCAGGGCGCCGTTCTGTCGGGTGAAGTGAAAGATGTATTGTTGTTAGACGTGACGCCATTAACCCTGGGTATTGAAACCATGGGTGGTGTCTTAACGCCGCTGATCGACAAGAACACCACCATCCCAACTAAGAAGAGCCAGACCTTCTCTACTGCAGACGATAACCAGGCCGCCGTGACCATTCACGTGCTGCAGGGTGAGCGTAAGATGGCCGGTCAGAATAAATCCCTGGGGCGTTTTGACCTTGCCGATATTCCGCCGTCACCACGCGGTGTACCACAGATTGAAGTGAGCTTTGACCTGGACGCCAACGGCATCCTGAACGTCTCGGCTAAAGACAAGGGCACCGGCAAGGAGCAATCGATCATCATCAAGGCCAACTCCGGTCTGTCCGATGAAGAAATCGATCAGATGATTAAAGACGCCGAAGCCAATGCCGAAGAAGACCTGAAGTTTGAACAACTTGCCCAAGCGCGTAACACCGCCGATGGCCTGGTTCATGCCACGCGCAAGTCACTGAAAGAAAATGGTGACAAGGCCACGGACGAAGAGAAAGAAAGCATCGAAGCGGCCTGTGTCGCGGTAGAAGCTGCCATTAAGGATGAAGACAAGGAAGCGATCGACAAGGCTGTAGAAGCCCTGAGCGAAGCCTCTTCTGCATTTTCACAGAAAATCTATGCCGACGCCGCTCAAGAAGCCGGTGCAGGACCCGAAGCCGGTGCCGATGCATCTGCCGAAAGTGCTGACGACGCAGTGGATGCAGAGTTTGAAGAAGTTAAAGATAAGTAAGTGATATCCCGATAACCGGCCGACCGGGCGCACCTTAGCGTGCCGCTTCTAGGCTGATACAGGATGGTTAAATCGCGGGTCATCGACCCGCGTTTTTGTATTGAGTAAGGCAATCAGCATTATGTCACAGCGCGACTATTACGAGATTCTGGGTGTAGCCAAGGGTACCGACGAAAAGGAAATCAAGAAGGCTTATCGTCGTATGGCGATGAAATTTCATCCCGATCGGAACCCGGACGACAAAGAGTCTGAAGGCAAATTCAAAGAGATCAATGAGGCCTATGAGGTCTTGTCCGACAGCCAGAAACGACAGGCCTACGACCAGTTCGGCCATGCTGGTGTCAACGGCCAAGCCGGTCAGGGCGGTCAGGGTGCGGGCGGTTTCAGCGATATCTTTGGCGATGTCTTTGGCGATATATTCGGCGGCAGTGGCGGTCGCGGGCGATCGTCAGTACAGCGTGGCTCAGACCTAAAATACAATATGGAACTCACTCTGGAAGAGGCCGTTCGCGGCATCGAAAAGACTATCCGGATTCCATCGCTGGCCAATTGTGGTATTTGCGCCGGTTCTGGTGCCAAGAAGGGCACCTCGCCGATCGGCTGCACCACATGTGGTGGTTCGGGCCAGGTGCGCATGCAGCAGGGCTTCTTCGCCGTGCAGCAAACCTGCCCGGCCTGCTCCGGTGCTGGCAAGATCATCAAGGACCCCTGTACCGGGTGTTACGGTCGTGGCGTTAAAGAAGAGACGAAAACCCTCAACGTCAAGGTACCACCGGGCGTCGACACCGGTGATCGCATTCGCCTCTCCGGTGAAGGCGAAGCCGGTCGTCACGGCGGACCGGCCGGGGATCTCTATGTTGAAGTGCATGTGAAGCAGCATGAAATCTTCGAGCGCGACGGGGCCAATCTCTATTGTGAAGTGCCTATCAGCATGACCGAAGCCGCCTTGGGTGGCGAATTGGAAGTGCCGACCCTAGAGGGTCGGGTTAAGCTGAAGATTCCGCACGAAACTCAGACCGGTAAACTCTTCCGTTTGCGCGGCAAGGGCGTTAAGCCAGTTCGCGGCCAAGCCGTTGGCGACCTGATGTGCCGTGTGGTGATCGAAACGCCCGTGCATTTGACGGCTCGGCAAAAGGAATTGTTGCAAGAGTTGCAGCAAAGTCTCGAGGGCAAGAAACACTCACCGCGCAGCAAGGGCTGGTTTGACGGGGTGAAGAAGTTCTTCGACGAGGTCTAGGCCTGTCAGTGCCACCCAACCAGGGTCTCTGATCGAAAAGAGGCTGGTGAAAAGGCTTAATAGTGCACCAATGGCGCTGTTAGGCCTTTTTTTTTGAACCGAATGTTCCCTATACTCACAGCCGTTAACTAACGAGAGAGCCACAGATGCAAAAAATCATTATCACCGGGGCCGACGGCCGTATGGGCCGAGCGCTTCTGAGTGCGGTCTTGGACAATCCGCAGCTGCAATTGGTCGGCGCCGTGGTTAAGGCCGATTCTAGCCTGATTGGCGCGGATGTCGGTGAACTAATCGGCCGTGGGCGACTGGATATCGCGCTCAGTAGTGATTTGTCCAGCCTACTCGCCTCCGACACCATTCTAATTGACTTTACCGCGCCACAGGCCACGCTGGACAATCTCGCGGCAGCCCTTAAGCATCGCTCAGGTGTGGTGATTGGCACCACCGGTTTTAACGCCGAGCAACTGATCGAGATGAATAGCTATGCTGATCGACTAGCCGTGGTCTACGCCGGCAATTACTCGGTGGGCGTTAACCTGTCACTGCAACTACTGCGCCTGGCAACCCGAGTCATGGGTGCGGATAGCGATATCGAGATTATCGAGGCGCACCACCGCCATAAGGTCGATGCGCCCAGCGGTACCGCTCTGATGATGGGCGAGGCCGTCGCCGAGGCGCTGGGCCAGCCGTTGCAAGCCTTAGCGGTTACCGATCGCGCCGGTCAAGTTGGCGCACGAGCCCCTGGCACCATCGGCTTCGCGTCCTTACGTGGCGGTGACACAGTCGGTGAGCATACTGTGTTGTTTGCCGCCGAGGGCGAGCGCTTGGAAATCAGCCATAAGGCTAGCAGTCGCCAAACCTTCGCGCGCGGGGCGCTCAAAGCGGCTCAATGGTTAGCCGATCAGGACAAATTGGGCCTGTATAACATGGAAGATGTCCTAGGTTTTCGTTAGGCACCGGAAATTTTCCCCTGCCAGTTGGAGTTAGGGCGGAAGGTTCGACTATACTTAGGGGGTCGGGCCGGCCAGTTAGGTTGATTGTTGATCATAAAAGCACCAAAATTGAACAACTTATGGCCAACTGTTAAGACTCTACTACCAATAAGGCCATTTTGCTCAAAGTGTTGATTTCGACCTGAAAAGCTAGTTAGTCATTCAAAATGACAGTCTACATGAGTTGATTTTGATCAAGGTGGGATTCGATCGGGGGGAAAAGCTTAAATACTGGGCCTTAGGGCGAAAAAAGGGGTTGACCGGACCGTGCCGCTCTGTTTTTATAGTTGGCGATGGCTGTTCGGCTCACCGGCCAGCCCTGGGATAAAAATAAATGACAAGAAGTCTTCTACCCAGCCGATGAGAATCGCCTATCATAATATAGATGACATCTTAGTTAGTTAGTTTGTCACAGTAACGTTTTGACACCGCATGCTTTTTGAGATAATTGTATGCAGGGTTAACGATAACAAGGAAAAGTAATTCATTCCGAATTACAAATCCTATCAATTACTCTGGTCTTTTAACCAGGTTTGATAATAAAAATAGGGGAATCTAATGAAAGCTATTTTTGCAGTTACTGCTCTCGCTGCTGCTATCTCTGGTCAAGCACTTGCGGCTGATACAGAAACAACTACAACTTTTTCCGGTGCTCTGGATGCTCGTGTTATTTATAACATGGCTGGCGCTACCGAAGTTCTGACTCCTCTTGATTCTACTTTCGACGTAGATTTGAACGATGATGATGACTTCCTATATGGCATCTCTATGGAAGTTGCTGTAACAAACGGTCCTTTTTCTGGCTCTTTAGGTATTGAGTCTGACGAAGATACTGGTGTTACTGCTACTCTGGGCGACTTAGTCGTTACTGACGGCAACCTGTCCTTCGGTCAGGTTGGCGGGCTTATGTCTACTGATGAATACATCGATGCCTCTGTTACTATGGCCGGTGATGACGACATGGAAGACGGAATTGCCTTCCGTTATGTCGCAGCTGAAGGCGTTACTGTTCAGTTGGGTGGCGATGAAGCCAACACAACTGGTACTTCTATCATTGCTTCTGCTCAATACGCTGGTGCTGCTGGTTCTTTGGCCTATGTTGTTGAAGGCCAAATGAAGGCTAGTGCACTCGGTTCTGAACTGGGCTTAGACGCGCCGATGTTTGTCGGTGCTGCTGCAACTTACAGCGCTGATATCGCAACCGTTATGGCTGCACTGAACTACACTAGCGACACTGCTGGCGCTACTGATACAGATTATGCGGTTAACGCGACTACTACAGTTGCCGGCGCGACTCTGACTGTTGGTTACTTGGAGCCTAGCACCGAGACTACAGACGACGAAGAGATGTTCGGTGGTGTTTCTTACGCTATTGACGTGATCACATTGTCTGCCGGTTACAAGATGACTACACTTGCTGACGCTGGCGATGAAGTGACTGCTGGTTTGGGTTACTCTGCTGGCCTGATGGCTTACTCTGCAGACGTTACCCTCGGAGAGTTCGATGCTGCTACAGCTTCTGACGCTTTGATCGAGTTGAACGCGACTTACTCTGCTGCTTCTGGTGTTTCTTACTACGGTGATTACGCCATGCAAGGTGACGCGACTAACAGCGTTACATTGGGTGCTAAGTACTCTTTCTAAGTTCAGACTCGTCTGAAACCTAGAACATAAGACCAACCTTCGGGTTGGTTTTTTTATGGGCGAGACCTAATGATAAGCCCAGGACGGCAGCAGTCGTCCTCTCATATCTTGTCTTAAGGTTAGGCGCATTGGTCAGGGATGAACCCTAAACCTGACTATAATGCCCCTAGGGGCACTGCGAGCCTTAGTTCAGCCCATAAAAAACGCCTCATTCGAGGCGTTTTTCATTTTACGCTATTATGATTCCTGCTATTCCCTGCTATTCCCTGCTATTCCTAAACCCTTTGTATCTAGGCAACCGCGCGTTTGCCCTCAGGTTCTATCCTGTCCAGCTTAGCGTCGCCGATATCGGCTACCTTGCGTTGCTTCTCATACAAGAAGCGTAACACTTCCGAACGGTAGCGGTTATAGATCGGATCATCGGCCAGCGCCAGTCGGTTCCTGGGCCTCTCCAGCTCGATGGTGAGAACTTCGCCGACGGTCGCGGCCGGCCCGTTGGTCATCATCACGATGCGATCGGATAGCAGCACGGCCTCGTCAACATCGTGGGTGATCATAATCACCGTATTGCCCAGTTGCGCTTGGATCTCCATCAAGGAATCTTGTAGATGGGCTCGAGTCAGAGCGTCCAAGGCGCCAAAGGGCTCATCCATCAGCAGGACCTGCGGTTGCATCGACAGGGCGCGAGCGATGCCGACCCGTTGCTTCATGCCGCCAGACAGTTCGCTGGGACGCTTGTGTATGGCATGGCTCATGTGCACCAAGGCCAGATTGTGTTCAATCCACTCTCGCTTCTCCGGCTTGGACATGGTCCGGGTAAAGACCTGATTGACTGCCAGTTCGACATTTTCATAGGCCGTTAGCCAGGGCAGTAGGCTGTGATTTTGGAACACCACAGCGCGTTCCGGGCCTGGCTCATTGACCTCTCGGCCGTCGAGTAGGGCGCCGCCCTCACTGGCCTGATAGAGCCCGGCGACGATATTGAGCACGGTCGACTTACCGCAGCCGGAATGGCCGATCAGGGAAATAAATTCGCCCTGGTTGATTTTTAAATTCACGTTGTCCAGGGCGCGAAAGCTGCCCGTCGGCGTGGCAAACTCAATACCGACGGCCGATAATTCCAAATGGGGTTTAGACATAACGACATTCCTCTGTGCGTGCCCAGCTGCGAGCGACGCTTGATCTAAAAAACTGAAACCCTGTTTGCGTCTTACTCGGTCACAAAAACTTGTTTACAAAACAGGGCCGCAAGACAGGAGATTAAAACGGGTTACCCGGTTAGCGCACCTGGGTGTTCTTATCCCAATTCACTCGCTGCTGAATGAATAGCATGATCCGATCGAGGCAATAGCCGACGAAGCCGATGGTGAGCACGGCGACAATAATGCGCGCCAAGGAGTTGGAGCTGCCATTCTGAAATTCATCCCAGACAAACTTACCCAAACCTGGGTTTTGCGCCAGCATCTCGGCCGCTATCAAGACCATCCAGGCTGTGCCCATCGACAGCCGTAAGCCGGTAAACACCATCGGAATCGAGGCCGGTAGGACGATCTTACGAATATGTGTCAGGGTAGAGAGGCGTAGGACCTTGCTGACATTCATCAGGTCCTGATCGATATTGGCCACGCCGACCGTGGTATTGAGCAAGGTTGGCCAGAGCGAACATAGGCTGACGGTAATTAATGAGGTAATAAAGGATTTTTGAAAATAGGGATCGTCCGAGACATAGACGGCGCTGACCACCATGGTCACCAAGGGTAACCAGGCTAAGGGAGAAACCGGTTTTAAAATCTGTACGATCGGATTCAGGGTTTGGTTAAGCCGTTCCGACAGGCCCATAAAGATACCCAACGGAATGGCGATCGCGCTGGCCAGCAAAAAGCCGGCAATCACCGTAATCAAGCTGGTGCCAATTTGATCGACGAAGGTGGGTTTGCCGGTATAGGGCCGAATTTTTGCGTCGTAATTCGGATCGGTGGCCAAACGGTCGGCATTGCGTTCAGTTTGGCGTTGGTAAAAGCCGACTTCCTTGGCGCGTTCCTGTTGGTGTTCTGCTAGCAGGGTCTGAGCCTGGTCGAGTACTTGCCCGGGGCCCGGAAAGGCACCCAAGGACGTATCGATACGCGGTGCCGCAGCGCTCCAGAGTAACAGAAACAGGCTAATCCCCATGGCGGGGAGGATCAGGGCCAATGCTGAGGATAGGTTCAGACTGGGCAGCGGTATTTTAGACCGCCCGACAGGATTGGGCTGGGCTTGACTGGTCATGCTTATCGACCTCATGGAAGAGTAACACTGCCCGGCCGAGGGCCGGGCAATAAACAGTAGAGCTTGGTTGGGCAACGTGCGAACACCGACCCTCAGAGCTCAGCCCTATAAAATCTCGTCTTTAAGGCCAATACTGAATTTGTTGAGATAGTCATTGGGCAGTAGACCGTTATAGCTGATGCCATCGATAAAGCCGTCTTGAACGGGTTTGAAACCGGTCTCCGTCGCAAAGGCAGGGAACGCATCGGCAGCGATCACGCCTTCATCAATCAAGGCTTGAGCGGCTAGGCGATACAGGTCTGGGCGGTAAACCTGGGCGGCAATCTCTTTATACCAGTCATCGCTCTTGGGTTCGGAAATCTGTCCCCAGCGGCGCATTTGGGTCAAATACCAGATCGCGTCGGAATAGTAGGGATAGGTGGCGTTGTAACGGAAGAACACATTGAAGTCCGGTACATCACGTTTGTCGCCTTTCTCGTACTCGAATGTTCCGGTCATGGAGTTGGCAATGACGTCATAGTCGGCGCCGACATAGTCGGGCTTGGCGAGTATGCGCACGGCTTCTGGACGATTCGCATTGTTATTGGCATCGAGCCATTCGGCGGCCCGTATCAGGGCCTTAACCAGGCGAGTGGTGGTGTTGGGATTCTCTTCGGCAAAGGCCTTGGTAATGCCGAAAACCTTCTCTGGGTTGTTTTTCCAGATCTCGTAATCGGTGATCACCGGAACCCCGATGCCTTTGAACACGGCCTGTTGGTTCCAGGGCTCGCCCACGCAGTAACCATCGATCGTGCCGGCCTCCATGGTCGCGGGCATTTGCGGCGGCGGGGTGACGCTGAGTAACACCTCGGCCTTGATTTGTCCGCTGGTATCGCCCTTGTGGGGGGCATAGTAGCCCGGATGAATGCCGCCGGAGGCCAACCAATATCTCAGTTCATAGTTGTGGGTCGAGACCGGAAAGACCATGCCCATCTTGAAGGCCTTTCCCTCGTCAGCATAGGACGCGATGATCGGCTTAAGTGTATCGGCCTTAATCGGGTGAACCGGCTTGCCGTCCTGGTGGGGTATGTTTTTCTTCATCTGCGCCCAAACGCTGTTGGAAACAGTGATGCCATTGCCATTCAGATCCATCGAGAAGGGCGTGATGATGTCGGCCTTGGTGCCATAGCCAATGGTGGCGGCTAATGGTTGGCCGGCCAACATGTGCGCGCCATCCAGTTCACCGGTGATTACTCGATCGAGCAGAACTTTCCAGTTTGCCTGCGCTTCGAGGGTAACGTATAGGCCTTCATCCTCAAAAAAACCCTTTTCATAGGCAACCGCCAACGGTGCCATATCGGTCAATTTAATAAAGCCAAACTTGAGCTCTTCTTGTTCCGGCCACCCGACGTCGGCACTGGCCATGGCCGGCCAATGGCTGGCGATAACGAGCCCCAAGATGGTACCGAGTGACTTGGCTTGCTTGCTGAATACTAAGGACATGTCCGTCTCCATTGCTTTTGTTGGCGCAAAAAAAACGCATACCCGTTGAGGGTATGCGCCATTGCAAATAGTCTGCAAAAATAGGTACTGCGGTATTACGTATCGGGTTCAGTTGGACCCTCATTGGTCGTTTGGTCCTCTGGACCCCGGAATATTTTGGGTCTGCATTGTCTGACTGCATCTTCTCTAAGCGATTGTTGTGCCAACTGTACAAAAAGCCCTATTTTTGGGGCTGTAGGTTAGGTCTTTGATTTTAATGCAACTCGTGGGAAAGGGTCGATGCACTGCAACGGGGCGGAATCGGTCGCCACAGGGGCATGGGGCCTTAAAATGAATCACTGCATGACATTGAGTGCTTAAACCCTGCGCACCACAGACAACCAAGCCAAAGTCACGATCTTGGGTTAGCGACCCGTCGCAAGGGCGCTGGCCATAAGATCGAGCTCAGGCTGGCTCTGTTGCAGCTGGGTCATCAATGCTTCGATTGAATCCGTGTTGATATGCAGGCGTTCATAGACGCTAGCGTCAAACAAATGATGGCGCGGCGGCAGTAAACCGTACTCTTGTAACAGGTGCTGAGCCAGGTAGATCAGTTGCGCCTGGTCACAGTGGGCGCCCAAGTAGTGCGGGTCACCCTGGTAACGGATACCTAAGGTGACTTCGCTGGGCATACTCCAACTGCCCATCAGACCGGAGGCCATCTGTTCGCGCGTGATCCCCAAGATATGTTTTTCAATATGCTGATGTTCAAGGTGACGATTGAGCGCAATCATCAGATGTGTCGCCTCAAAATGGGGTTTGAATGCGTGGGCCATAAGCAGGTAACCAAAGTTGTGCAACAGGCCAGCCAAATAACAGAGGCCAAAACCCGGGCGAAATTCTCGCGGTATGGCCCCGACTAAGGCGCCGACACAGGCGGCGACATAGATCGCCCGGTGCCAGTAGGCGTTGGCACCCTGGTCTGGGTCGGTCGGTAAAGTCAGTGTTTTACCCAGCGACAGGCCCAAGGCCAGGTTCATCACCAGGTCAAAGCCGAGTACCCGGACGATGGCATCCTGGACCGACTTTACCGAACCCGGGGCGGCATAATAGGAGGAACTGGCCCAGCTCACGACCTGCGCCGCCAAGCTTGGATCGCGTTCGACTATACGACTGAGCTTCTCAATATTGGAATAGGGATCGACGCGCAGGCGGATAATGGCCTGTGCCGTGTCGGGCAAGGGCGGCACTTCGAGTGTCTCGGCCAAGCGTTGGCGAATGCGCAGCGCGGTAAACTGGGTCAGGGCAGAATGTATTAGCGTGGGATCGTCATCAAACAAGCCGAGCTGATAGTCGACCTGCCCGAGCGGCAAGGCCGTGGCGACGTCGGCAATCGCGGTGCTGTCTTTGCGCTTCATGGCGGCGCCGTTTTTCAAGGCAATCCGGAATTGGGCATTGCCGCTGTGGACAAAAATTTGTTCACACCGGTAAAGCCCAGAGTCGATCAGGGTGTCGGCCGGAATCAGGTCATCGAAGGCCGGCAAGGTATCCACTTCTAGGCGCAGTTTGAGCGCGCGCACCTGATTGATCGACAGCGGGGTCAAGTCTCGCCCGGTAACGGCGCGCACCTTATCCAGCTCGACCACAGCATGGGATGAGGTGAAGACCTGAACGATGCCCTTGGCGTCGGACAGTAGGCACACCTCGACCTGCTCTGGGGAGGCCTGCGTCGTACCTAAAGCATGGACAATGCTCTGTTGACTTAGGTGTTGACGCACGCTAATGGGGATATTCGCATCCGCATGACTGATCACGGGTACCTTCCTATTTGGCTAATTATTCGGCAGATCCACAGCAGTATAGCGGAGCTTTGAATAATGGCAGGCTGATAGGCCGTTTTTTAGCCATTGGGTCGATCACACCTGGGCATAGCGGTCGGTTTCACTGAGCCAGCGCGCGACTATCGGCTGACAATGGCTGGGGTATTCGGCGCTTAAGCGTTCGGCCAGCTCGGGAATAAGCGCTAACAGGTGCTGATCGCGCGCCATATCGGCGACGCGAAAGCCGATCGCACCGGTCTGGCGAGTGCCCAATACTTCGCCCGGGCCGCGCAACTTGAGGTCTTCTTCGGCGATGACAAAACCGTCACTGGTATTGCGCATCACCTCTAAACGCTGCTTGCCCTGCTCTGAGAGCGGTTGGCCAAACATTAGCAGGCAAAAACTCTCGGCGGTACCTCGGCCTACTCGGCCGCGCAACTGGTGCAACTGGGCGAGCCCGAGCCGTTCCGGATTTTCAATGATCATCACGCTGGCATTGGGCACATCAACGCCGACCTCAATCACCGTGGTGGCCACCAATATATCGAGCGCCCCGGCTTTAAACTCGGCCATCAGGCGGGATTTTTCCGGTGACTTTAACTTGCCATGGATCAGACCAATGCGGCGCTGCGGTATGGCTTCGGTGAGTCGGTTCGCGCTCGCTTCGGCGGCTTCGGCCTGCAGCTCTTCTGACTCTTCGATCAGGGTGCAAACCCAATAGATCTGTTTGCCCGCCTCACAGGCGACATTGACGCGGCGAATCACCGCGTCGCGCCGATCTTGACTGATCAGGGTGGTGGTCACCGGCGTGCGCCCGGGCGGCAGTTCGTCGATCACCGAGATATCCATATCGGCAAAGGCGGTCATCGCCAGGGTGCGCGGAATTGGCGTTGCCGTCATGGTCAGCTGGTGGGGCGAGCCATTAACGGCCTTCTCTTTGAGCGCCAAGCGCTGCTGCACGCCAAAGCGATGTTGCTCGTCGATGATCACCAGGCCGAGATTATGGTAGTCGACCCCCTTCTGAAACAGGGCATGGGTGCCGATCAGCAGGTCGGTGGTGCCCACCTCGAGCCGATCGAGCAGCCCATCACGCGCTTTCTTGCCGGTTTTACCGAGCAACAACTCAACCTGCACGCCCAGATCGCCACACCACAGACTCATGTTTTGATAATGCTGCTCGGCGAGCAGTTCAGTCGGTGCCATGAGGGCAACCTGCATGCCCGACTCGATCACCTGTAAGGCGGCCATCACCGCGACCAGGGTTTTACCCGAGCCGACATCACCCTGGACCAGGCGCAGCATCGGCATGGGCTTGGCCAAATCTAGGCCGATCTCCTGACAGACTCGATGTTGCGCGCCGGTCAGGGCAAAGGGCAGGGCGGCCAGCAGCTGTGGTGCCAATCGGGTCGACGCGGGAATGGGGTGTGCGCCGCGCGCCTGGGTCATTTGGCGCAGCGCCATCAGGCGCAGATGGTGCGCGAGCAATTCTTCTAACGCTAGGCGCTGCTGGGCAGGGTGTTCACCGGCCAATAGGGCCCGGGTGCTGCTCGCCGAATCGGGATGGTGCAAGGTCTGCACGGCCTCGGTCAGGGAGGGTAAATCCCAGGGCGTGAGCCAGTCTGGTGGGATCCACTCGGCCAAGCCACCCTGGCGCGCTAAGACCGCAAGCGCCTGGTCGATCAGGCTGCGCAAGCGAGTCTGATTGAGCCCTTCCGAGGCCGGATAGAGCGGTGTTAGGCGGTTGTCTAGGGGTGGAAATTGGCCGTCGGCTCGAGCCAGGTATTCTGGATGTATCATTTCCAGTCCGGTCGGCCCGAGCCGCACCTCGCCATAACAGCGAATGCGATGACCACTCTTCAGGCTGGCCTGCTGGGCATGGGAAAAATGAAACAAGCGCACGGTCAGCAGACCGCTGCCGTCCTGAATACGACACAGCAGTGCGCGTCGCTTGCCAAAGATCACCTGAGCGGCCTTGATTTCGCCCTCAATCACCACCGCCATGCCCAGACGCAAACTGGCGATTGGCATCAGGCGCGTGCGGTCCTGATACTTGTAGGGTAGATGAAAGAGCAGATCGGCGATGCTGACCACGCCGAGCAGCTGGAGCTTTTCCGCCAGCTTGGGGCCGGCACCCTTGAGGCGCTCCACCGGGTGGTCTAGGGTTAGTGTGTCTTGCATTGACGAATCGCCGTTTCCAGTGCCTCGATGGCCGACGGGCGCGGAAAGCTGGTGCGCCAAGCCAGGGCCACGGTGCGCGTTGGGCTCTTGCCAGAAAAGGGCCGCACCTGCACCAAATCGTCCTTATAGAGGTGCGAGCCGGTCGCGGAGCGCGGCAAGATGGTCAGCCCCAAGTTGGACGCGACCATATGGCGCAGGGTTTCCAACGACGAGCCGTCGGCCATGGTTTGAATCTTGCCTTGTGGGTTGCGGGTCGCGGCGGCAATGGTCGGGCAGGCACTGAGAATTTGATCGCGGAAACAATGGCCCTCACCGAGCAAGAGCAGCGTCTCATCGTTCAGCGCTTCGGCGGCGATGCTTTCTTGCTGGGTCAGAGGGTGCGATGCCGGCAGAAGAATATCGAAGGGCTCGTCATACAGCGCTTTGGTGAGTACATCCGTTTCGACAAATGGCAGGGCGATAATTACGGCATCGAGCCGGCCATCGCGCAAGCGTTGACGCAACACCCCGGTGAAATTCTCATCGATCATCAGCGGCATGGCCGGGGTATTGCGCCGCAGTTGCGGGATAATATGGGGTAATAGGTAGGGCCCGATGGTAAAAATTACGCCCAATCGCAACGGCGTCGCCAACTGGTTTTTGCCCGCCATGGCGATATCGTCAATCTTGGCGCTTTCTTCTAACACTCGGTTGGCCTGGGCCACAATCTGTTCCCCGATCGGGGTCACGGTAACGCCCTGTTTATTGCGCTCGAAGATAGCCACCTTGAGGCGGTCTTCGAGCTTGCGAATCGCCACGCTCAGGGTTGGCTGCGACACCCGGCATTGGCTCGCGGCATGACCAAAATGCTTTTCCTGGGCCAGGGCAACGATATACTTTAGTTCGGTCAAGGTCATGGCTGGGGTCGATGTTGAATAAGAGGGTAAAAGCTATCGAAAATGGCTCCCTGATACAAGCAGTCAATGGTCGAAAACGCAAATAAGTCTGGTTCGGCCCGATTGATAAGCCGATGCAAGGCCGGCGGTGCCTCGATCCGTTGGCCGGTTCTATTGCGCCGATGAATGCGCTAGAGTCTGCAACCATTATAGCGACCGAGTCGAGTATCGAGGCTTAGTCATTGAATCAAGCGGTCCAAGAGGAGTTTTAATGTCGTTATTAGTCTGTGCCGGTGTCGGCTCGCTTAATCGCCGGGTGGCCGGTCTGTGGCAGGCCCATCAGGGCGAGGTTATTGGACTGCGCCGTGGCCCCGTGGATCCGGACTTGGCGTTTGCGCAGCAGTCGCTGGATCTGAGCCAGGCAGCCTGGCCGGATCTGGGTGCCGATGTGCTGGTCGTCGCGCTGTCCGCGCATGAACGCACCGAGGCCGGCTACCGGGCCGCCTATCAGCTGCCATTGCTGCGCTTGGCCGAGTCGATGGCCGGCTGGCATGCGCTGCCCTCGAAGGTGATCGTGGTCAGTTCGACCCGAGTCTTTGGTATTGACGACGGTCGACGCGTAGATGATGACACGCCGATCGACTCGCCCGACCGGTTCGGCGAGATACTCTTGGCGATGGAGTCCAGCGTGCGCCAACTGCCCTGCCCGAGTACCGTGGTGCGGCTGAGTGGCATCTATGGCCCGGGTCGGGATTGGCTGAAACGGACAGCCTTAGCCGTCGACCCGAACCACCTGCCCGCCAATAAGTGGACCAATAGGATTCACGTCGATGATGCCGCCGGCGCAATCATCCACCTGTTAGCACAAGAACAGCTGGCCGAGTCTTATGTGGTCAGCGATCCGGAGCCGATCCCGTTGTTACAGATGTATAACTTCTTTCGCCAGCGCGAAGGCATGCCGCTGCTGCATCCGATGCCTGCAGTCCAGGGCGGGAAATGTTTAATCCCCACGCGCCTGCAGGCATCGGGTTATCAATGGATTTACCCCAATGCGTTCAGTGGCGGTTACTGAGCCACGCCTGAGCTAAGGCTGTCGCCCGGCGGCCTATTTTACCACCCGATAACAGGGCACGTAATCACTGCCTGGCAGCTTCATACGGCCTTGCTCGACGAAGGCGGCAAGCAGTTCATCGAGTGGATCGGTAATCTCCCGGTCGCCATGGATCTCAAAGGGACCGAGTTGCTCAATCATGCCGATGCCCTGTTCCTTAACATTGCCCGCTACGATGCCGCTGAAGGCACGGCGTAAGTTGGCCGCCAACAGATGCACCGGGATGTCCTTGTGGAGATCCAGTGCGGCCATATTTTGATGGTTCGGCACAAAGGGTCGTTGGTAGTCATCGGCAATGGTGAGCTGCCAATTGAAATGGTAGGCGTCATTGTTTTTCTTGCGATAGTCAAACACCTGCTGCATGCCCAAGGCCATCTCACAGGCGGCACTTTCGTGGTCAGCGATAATGATCTTGTATTTTTGCTGGGCTTCGAAGCCGAGGGTCTTGGCAATAAAGCTGTGCAGCTGCTTAAAGTAGGGTTCGGTGCTCTTGGGCCCGGTTAAGACCAGTGGGAAGGGGATGTCCCGATTGGCCGGATGCAACAGAATGCCGAGCAGATAGAGCAGTTCTTCGGCGGTACCGGCCCCGCCGGGAAAGACTAAAATACCATGACCCAAGCGCACGAAGGCTTCTAAGCGTTTTTCAATATCGGGCAGGATGGCCAGTTCGTTAACGATCGGGTTCGGGGCCTCGGCGGCAATAATGCCTGGTTCCGTTAGGCCGATATAACGGGCGTTCAGGATCCGTTGCTTGGCGTGCGAGATGGTCGCACCCTTCATCGGCCCCTTCATCACCCCCGGGCCGCAGCCGGTGCAAACATCGAGACCGCGCAGGCCCAACTCGTGGCCCACCTCCTTGGTGTATTCATACTCCAGTGCACCGATCGAATGGCCACCCCAGCAGACCACGATGCGCGGTTCTTCGCCGGGCCGCATCATCCGCGCGTTGCGCAAGAAGTGAAAGACGTAATCGGTAATGTCCGAGCCACTCTCCAGATCCAATAGCGGACTGGCGCGTTCGCTCTCGGCGTAAACAATATCGCGCAAGGCGGCAAAGACCATCTCCCGGGTCGAGCGAATCATCTCACCATCGACGAAGGCATCGGCCGGGGCGTGGAGCAGATTCAGTCGAATGCCTCGGTCCTGCTGCACGATGTCGATGGCAAAGTTGGGGTAGGCTTGGAGCAGGGTTTTGGCATTGTCGCTATCCGAACCGGTGTTCAGAATGGCCAATACACAGCAGCGAAACAGCTCGTAGAGGCCGTTTTCGCCGGCCTGTTTGAGTCCAGCGACTTCCGCTTGAGACAAGACCTCCAAACTGCCGATGGGCGTAATCGAGGCGTCGATAGTCTTTTTGAAATTCATAAGGGGCTTCTTCTAATAGATCGGCCGCACCGATGCAGGGCAGGCCGGGATATAAAAACAGCTTGTTGAGGCAGCGGCTGTCCTAAGTGTAGCCGATCAATTGCACCAGCAGGGCTTTCATCGGCTCAGGGTCTTTGACGGTGATGTGGGCATCGGATTGGCGATGTTGTGCCTGAGCCATCAGCCGACTCAGCCAGAAGCGGGTCGCGGCCTGTATCTGCAACAGCAGCAGCGCATCCAATTCGATCGGGCTGAGCGGCCGTTGACTCTGGTAAGCCGCGACAAATTCGCTCACCAGGGCGCGATCCAGGCGACCATTCGCGTCGACACACCAATCATTTAAGGCGATGGCAATATCCAATGCATAGGCATCCCGCCCGGCAAAATACCAGTCGATGATGCCCGAGATGTGGCCTTGGTCAAACATGGCATTGTCGTGAAACAGATCGGCGTGGATGATGCCTTGGGGCAGATTGTCGGGCAACTGGTCCAGCAGAGTGAGGCTCTGCTGCAATACCTGGCGATCGGCCGGGGTCAATTGCGCGAGCAAATGATCAGCGCTGCGTTGCACCCAGGCCAGATTATGCGAATGGCCGCGACTCTCGGCAAAGCTTGCCGTGGCGATATGGACCTGACCGAGGGCTCGGGCTATGTCCTGGGCATAGTCTGGGCTCGGGATGACGTGATCGCCGGCGAGCCGTTCAATCAATACCGCCGGCTTGCCCTTGACGGTCTGCAGCAGGAAGCCCTGATCACAGCGAAAGGGTTGCGGCACCTTGCACTGATGCCGAAACAGATGCTCGCCCAGGTTGAGAAAAAAAGGCAGTTCCTCGTGGCTGTGTTTTTCAAACAGGGTCAACACCAAGCGATGAGTGCTGGTATCGACAAAATAGTTGGTATTTTCGACCCCGGCGCTGATGCCTCGGTGCGCGCGATATTCACCCAGCGCATAACGCGCGAGCAGATCCTCGATATCGAGTTGGAGTAATTCGGTGTAGACGGACATAGACGCCAGCATGCCTTGTTAGATGACCAAATAACCGAGGAGTATTCCATACCCGTTGCCGCCATCATAGCCCGGCGAGTGAATGAGTCGTTGGTGCGGCCGTGTCAGGTCGCGTACAGAGGTTCATAAATTGGGCCTAGCGAATACGATCGAGTGAACATTGGATCGGTGCCTGCTGGGTTTTGAGAATAATCGGGCCCGTCGCGTGCGCGTAGAAAGTCCGTTAAGCCGTGTTACACTGGCCGACTGGAACCCCCAAAAAAATTAGCAGCTGGAACCGTCTCTATGGTTAACAATTCAACACCTGTGGTGCTCGTCGATGGTTCGTCCTACCTGTTTCGCGCCTATCATGCACTCCCACCGCTGGCCAACGCCGCTGGCATGCAGACCGGTGCGATCAAGGGTGTTGTCTCGATGTTACGCAAGCTGATCGAAGCCTATCCGTCGAGCCCGGTGGTCGTGGTGTTCGATGCCAAGGGCCCAACCTTCCGCAACGAGATGTACGATCAATACAAGGCCAATCGGCCGCCCATGCCCGAGGAGTTGCGCGCACAGATTGCGCCGATCCACGAGACGGTCCGGGCCATGGGTTTGCCGCTGCTGTGTATCGCCGGCGTCGAGGCCGATGATGTGATCGGCACCCTGGCCGAGCAGGCCACGCAACAGGGTCGCGATTGCGTCATCAGCACCGGCGATAAGGACATGGCACAGCTGGTCAGCGCGCATGTTTCGCTGATCAATACCATGAACAACGAATACCTGGATGTCGCCGGCGTCGGCAAAAAATACGGTTTCGGCCCGGAGCGGATGATCGATTACCTGGCCCTGATGGGTGATAAGGTCGACAACATTCCCGGCGTGCCCGGCGTGGGCGAAAAGACCGCCCTGGCTCTGATTCAAGGCCTGGGTGGGCTTGATGATATCTATGGTCGCTTAGACGAGATCGCTGGCCTGACCTTCCGCGGTGCTAAAAATATGGCCGCCAAGTTAGCCGAGCACCGCGAGTCGGCTTATATGAGTTATCAGCTGGCGACCATTAAACTCGATGTTGCGCTCGATCTAGGGGTGCAGGAATATCAGACCGAGGCCGCGGATAAGGACGCGCTGTTGGCTCTGTTTGAACAGTTTCAGTTTCGCTCCTGGATTCGCGATCTGACCGATGGCGCCAGCCCGACCGCCAGCCCGACTGCGAGCGCTCGGCCGGAACCGGTATCGGCCGTGTTACCTGAGCTCGTCGTGCCCAGCGCATGCGACTATCGGGTGGTGGAACACCTCGACGAGTTGGCGGCCATTATCGCCTCGGCCGAACAGACTCGCCAGCTGGCCTATTTGCCGGTTCTGGCCAAGGGCCACTATCGGGATCCGGTTTGGATTGGTTTGGCGCTGGCCACCGAACCGGGCCGCGCCTGGTATCTGCCGTTCAGTGCCGAAGATCAGCCGGCGCTGCCGGCGGCCGAGGTGCTGGCTCAGTTAGCGCCACTCTGGTCGGCCCATGCAATTGTCAAAACCGGCTTCGACATCAAGGCCGATCATCATTGGTTTCACACCTTGGGCTGGACCCCAGCGCGGCTGGCGAAAGATGTTCAGCTGATGGCCTTTGTCTACGACAGCACGCTCAAACGCGATAAGAGTCTGAGCAACCACTTTGCCAATTTGTCGATCGACAATCTGGCGATCTGTTATTTACAGCAGGCGCCGCAGACTATTGAATATTTCTTGGGCAGCGCCGGCAAACGGCAGTTGGCAGCGAGCGCGGTCAAGGCCGATGTCATCGGCCCCTGGTGGGCCGAACGCTGTGATTTGCTGTTGCGCCTTGGCGCGCGCTTCGAACAGGGCTTGGCCAGTCGCAACCTGACCCGGGTCTATGATCAGATTGAACGCCCGCTGTCGTCGGCTTTGGCGCTAATCGAGCGCAACGGCGTAGTGCTCGATATAGATTTTATCAACGATCTCAGCGTGCAGTTTAAGGCCCGTTTGGCGACCATCGAGCAGCAGGCGCACAATATAGCGGGCACCACCTTTAACGTCGACTCGCCCAAGCAGTTGGCCGAAATCCTGTTCGAAAAGATGGGGTTGCCGGTGTTGGTTAAGACCGCCAATGGCGCGCCGTCGACCAATGAAGAGGTGCTCAGTGATCTGGCCGAAGACTACGAACTGCCCAGGCTGATCTTGCAGTCGCGCCATTTGCGTAAGCTGGTGGGTACCTATACCGACCCGTTACCCATCTTGGCGCAAGCCGATGCTCGGGCAAACTACCGGCTGCACACCACCTATAACCAGACCGGTGCGCAAACCGGGCGATTAAGTTCTAACGATCCCAATTTGCAAAATATTCCCGTGCGCACCGATGAGGGCCGCTCGATTCGTAAGGCCTTTATCGCACCGCTAAATTATCAGATCGTTGCGGCTGACTATTCGCAAATTGAATTACGCATCATGACCCACCTGAGTCAGGATGCGAATCTGATTGCCGCGTTCCAAGAGGGTAAGGATATCCACCGTGCCACCGCGGCCGATGTCATGGGCGTCCCGGAAAGCGAGGTCACCACCGAGCAACGTCGCTCGGCTAAAGCGATCAACTTCGGTTTGATTTATGGCATGTCCGCCTTTGGTTTGGCCAAACAGTTGGGCATCAGTCGCACCGAGGCCAAGGCCTATGTCGATGCCTACTTTGAGCGCTATCCCGGGGTGCGGCGTTATATGGATGAAACCCGTGCCGAAGCTGCCGAAACCGGCTATGTCGAAACGGTCTTTGGCCGTCGGCTCTATTTACCGGGTCTACAGTCGTCCAATCAGATGGTACGCAAGGGCGCTGAACGCACCGCTATTAATGCTCCGATGCAGGGTACCGCAGCCGACATCATCAAGATGGCCATGGTCGATGTCGGTAATTGGTTAGCGGCCAGTCGTTTGCGCGCGAAAATGATTATGCAGGTGCACGATGAATTGGTATTTGAAGTCCACCAAGACGATCAGGCGGCCCTGATAGCCGGGGTGCGGTTTCGCATGCAACACTGTGCCAATCTGGATGTGCCACTGATCGTCGATATTGATAGCGGCCCATCTTGGGAGTCGGCGCACTAAGTCTGGACTTCGCCCGGGTGCTTATTCGCCCGGGTCCCTTGCGGTTAGCACAGCTCCAAATCCCGGTAAAATCTCTCTCCAATCACCCTAGTCGGTCAGTGGCATGTTTTATCAAGTCACTGTTCGTCGTGCCCGGAAAACAGCAGAATCCTCCCCCCTCAAAAGTTGCACAAAGGTGTCCAGTTGTCTTTAGTTAAGAGTAATGACCCATTGGAGTTCACATGTCGTTACCCTTATTAATTGTTGACGACTCCGGTTTTGCGCGCAAGCAGGTGATTCGTGCCTTGCCGAAAGATTGGCCGGTCGAGATCTCTCAGGCCGGCAATGGCATCGAGGCGCTGGAAAAAATAGAGCAGGGCCTAGGCGACGTGGTGTTATTGGATTTAACCATGCCGGTGATGGATGGCTTTGGCGTGTTAGAAGCCATTAAGGCACGCGATCTACCCGCCATGGTGATTGTTATTTCTGGCGATATTCAACCTGAAGCCTCGGCGCGCGTGATGCGTTTGGGTGCCTTGGCTTTTATCAAAAAACCACTCAACCCTGAACAGCTCAGCCAAATATTGAGCGACTTCGGCATCTATTCAGAATAAGGGCTCAGCATTGGACAGCGATGTTTTAGACGAAGATCTGCGCGACAGTTTGCGCGAGCTCAGCAATATCGCAGTGGGCCGCGCCGCCGATCTGTTGGCCCGCCTGCTCGACACCTTTGTGATTATGCCGATCCCGGCGGTCAACTTGCTGGAGCGTTCGGAGCTGAGCATGGCACTGTCATCGGTCCAGGGAACCCATTCGGTCAGCGCGGTGTGTCAGGGCTTTACCGGCTCGAAAATCGCTGGCGAGGCCCTATTGATTTTCAATGATGCCAGCTTTACCGACATGGCCGAATTGACACATTTCGAAGGGGAAATTACCGAACAGATTGAACTGGAGTTGCTGATGGATATTTCCAATATTCTAATTGGTGCGTGCCTAAAGGGCTTAGCCGAGCAACTCGATATTAACTTTTCCCAGGGGCAGCCCTATCTGCTCGGGCAGCATATTAATATCGATGAACTATTGAGTCGCAACCCCTCGGGTTGGCAACGACTGTTGACCATTGAATTACCCTATAAGCTCGAAGGCCGACTCGTAAATTGCGATTTGCTGTTGTTATTTAGCAACGACAGCCTCGCCGTTTTACGCGACAAGGTCGCGTATATGCTGGAGTGATGATGACTCAAAGCCCTCAGGGCCTAACGGAGTTTCATTGGTTGATCGAGGTGTTGCAGACGGTCGATGTCGGTATCTTAGTGCTCGACTTAGAATATCGTATTACCGCTTGGAACGGCTTTATGGAAAATAATTCCGGTATCAATTCGACGCAGGCCTTGGACCAAAGTTTGTTTACGGTGTTTCCTGAGGTGTCGCAGGAATGGTTCAAACATAAGGCCGATACGGTGGTGCAGTTGCGTAATAGAGCGTTCACCACGTGGGAACAACGGCCCTTTGTGTTTAAATTCCGCCACAATCGGCCGATCACGGGCGTGACCGAATTTATGTATCAAAACTGCACCTTTATACCGGTGATCAGCACCAGTGGCGAGGTTGAGAATCTGGCGGTCATTGTCTACGACGTCACCGATATCGCCACCGGCAAAATCGAATTAAATCTGGTCAATCAACGTCTGGCACAACTAAGTCGCACCGATGGTTTGACGCAACTCTATAATCGAGCCTATTGGGAAACGCTCTTTAGCTCCGAATATATGCGCCTGCAGCGCCAAGAGGCTGAGGTCTGCCTAATCATGCTGGATATCGACCACTTTAAACGGGTTAACGATACCTACGGGCACCAAGCCGGCGACGATGTCATTCGCGCGGTGTCCAAGGCGATCCGAGATAATTCGCGCACAACCGACATTGCCGGCCGCTACGGCGGAGAAGAATTTGCACTTCTGTTGCTCGACTCCGATGCCCAGAACAGCTACCAGTTTGCCGAGCGTCTGCGCAAGAAAATTGCCGCCTTGCAAGTGGCAACCGAAGCGGGAATTTTACAGGTTACGGTCAGTCTGGGGGTCGCCCGTTGGCTACCCCAGTTTCAGCATCACGGCCAATGGATCGAGGCGGCCGATCGAGGGCTCTATCGGTCAAAAGATCAGGGCCGGAATCAGACTTCGATCGAGGCGGGTTGACCTGAATCATGGCAAAAAAAAAGTGACCAACTATGCTCAGATTTCACTAAGCGGTTATTTGCAGGTGTTTTTATGAGCACAGCTATTCTCCAGAAGCTCAATGCCGATCACAAAAGCATCGCCAAAGTGCTCTATTGCCTGCGCGCTCAGATCAAGGGCTATGACGACCCGGAGGTTGAACCGAATATCGGTCAAATCATGGATATATTGGATTATATCTGCACCGTGCCGGAACGCTGGCACCACCCGGTCGAAGACATATTGTTCACCCGCTTGCTCGAAAAAAACCCACCCCACCCGGAACAAATTCAAGCCGTAATGAATGAGCACAGCGAGCTGGAACGGCTGACCCAAGAGCTTAGAACGGCGTTCGAGCGAGTCGCCATGGATATTGCCGTTCCGGTATCGCTGCTGTATCGCACGGCAACCCTCTATTTGTCGCGCCAGATGTTGCATTTGGATGCCGAAGAAAGTGTCTTGTTTCCGCTCGCCGAAGAGTGCCTCGACGAAGACGATTGGGCGGATGTTGAAGAGGCCGCCCAGCAGGTGCTCGATTCATTAGATAACAATGCCCAGCGGGAATATGACAACCTGCGCGATGCCATTATTAACTTTGCCGACGCCGATTAAAGCGCCGTGAGTGAACCGGGCCAACGCTGCAATGGACCGCTGTGCACCGTCCAATGCACCGGTAACCAGCCCTGCTGTCCATAGGCGTCAAAACGATCGTCGATCAAGAGGATCTCGCCCTGATCGGTGTCGGTGCGGACACAACGCCCGGCCGCCTGTAACACTTTCTGCAAGCCCGGAAAGGCATAAGCGAAGTCGAACCCCGGCAGTTGTTGCTGGTCCATCTGCAAGCGGATAGCGTTGTTGACGTCATTGACCTGCGGCAAGCCAGGACCGATCACGACCACCTGCTCCAATTGTTCGCCCGGCAAGTCGATGCCCTCACCAAAGACGCCGCCCAATACGGTGAGTAGCGTGAGCCCACGGTGCGCACGGAATTGCGCTAACACCGCGTCGCGTTCGCGTGCAGTCCAATCGGCGCGTTGCACCAACAGCGCCTCGGCGGGGTCCAAGAGACGGGCGGCCTGCTGCAATTGTTGGTAGCTGGAAAAAAACACCAGGGTGTTTTTGCCGTTCCCGACCAGGCTGTTCAGGAGCGGGCGCAGGCGTTCCGGCAAGTGGGTCCGATCGCGAAAGCGGGTCGACACATCGTTGGCCAAGTAGACACTAAACTGGCTGGCTTGAAAGGGTGACGGCAGCTCTTGGGTGATAGCGCCGGCCAGGCCGTTGAGTTGCTGGCTATAGGGCCAAGGCTTAAGGGTAGCACTGAAGGCGACGACATTATTGACCAGCTGATGTTTGCTCATCAAGAGCCGGGCGGGATTCAAACAGATCAGTTCAATACCACGCAGCTCTGGGCTGCCGGTGCCGTAGCGCCAGCAGAAGTCGCCGGCGTCGGCCAAGTCATGCAAGCGAATAAAACGCGTACAACTGAACAAAAAAGGCTGCCAGAGCGCATCCGGTTCAAACTGGGGGTTGTCTCTTAGCAGCGCGGCGCTGTCGGCCATAAAGTCGCGCAGACTGTGCAGCAGAGTCTGGGGCGACTCATAACACAGACCGGGGCCAAACTTAGTGCAGACCTCGCGCAAGCGCGTCTGGATTTTGCGCAAGCGGTTCTGGATTTTCTTGGGACATTGATGCAGCAACTGCTGCAGCGCAAAGCCGGAAAACTCGGCGCTGAACATCATCCGGCCGCGGTCGATCAGGTTGTGGCATTCATCGATCAGTACCGTGGCCCGGTTGTCGATCTCGCGCAACAGATAGGGCTGCACCGCGGTCGTGTCGTAGATATAGTTCAGATCGCCAATGACCACATCCGACCAAATAGCCCAGTCCTGGCTCAGGTAATAGGGGCAAATTTGTTCCTTCTCGGCCAATTCAATCAGCGCATCGGGATCCCAGCGGATGGGCTCGAACAACTGCTCGCGTAGCCGGTCCCGTTTGGCAAAATAGTCCCGTGCATAGGGGCAGAATTGGCCATCGCAGGGTGTGTCGGGCGAACGGCAGAGGCGGGTTTTGGCGGTCAGGGCGACGACGCTAAGCCGATGCGCCGGGTCCAGTCGTTGCAATGCATCGTGCGCGGCCACCTGGCCGGTGGTTTTCATGGTGAGGAAAAACAGGCTGCGCACCTCGACCTCGGTCATCGCCTTCAGGGCCGGAAACAGCGCCGCCAAGGTTTTACCGGTGCCGGTCGGGGCTTCGACGCACAGGTCTTTGCCGACCCGACAAGCCTTGTAAACACTTTCGGCCATCAGGCGTTGGGCTGGCCGCATGGTTGCAAAGGGGAATGACAGCTGCGCCAAGAAGGGTTGCCGATCCCGTTGATGGCGATCGACCCGCATCAGCCAGGCATCATAGCGCAGGCAACAGTCGAGCAGATAATCGAGCAGTTGTTCGACCGGATAAGCACGCTCCAGCGGCCACTCTTCCAATGTTTGCGGATGCACGTAGGTGTTGCATACCCGCAGCATGGGCCCGGCGTCGAACTGCAAGGCGTAGATTGCGGCATAGAGCTTGGCCTGGCTGTGATGCAGGTCGCGCAGGCCGCTGGGAATATCGTGCGGCGGCACGCGCGTGGTTTTGATTTCCTCGACCCCATCGGGGAAGGTGCCATCGGCCCGGCCGCTGACTACCAGTTCAAACGCCGGGTTTTGCCAACGAAAGCTGAGCGGCGTTTCCGCCTGATAGGGTTTGGCGCGCTTGCTCTGCAGTGCATTGTGCGTCTGTTGGCCCTCGAACGCGCTCGGGCCGGGCCGATAGACGCTGATCAGATCGCCTTGGATCTGGCAGAAATCGGCCAGCGCACGCACCGAGACCCTATAACGTCGGCTGGGCATCGTAGCTTACATAGCAGACCTGGGCGTGAATCCCGAGGCGGGCAAATTGGTTTAGCCAGTGAATCTGATTGTCTTGCAACTTGTCGCCCGGACCCTTTATTTCGATAAAGCAGTAACTGTCCTCGTGGTATTGGAAGAGGTCGGGAAAGCCGGCCCGATGACGGCGCAGATCGGCGAGCAGATGCGTGCTTAAGCCAAGCCATTGTGCCTGAGTCAAGGCGTCAAAGCAGGCCAAGACCACCTCTAGGCGCAGTGCCGACCAGTGCACGAAGGGATTGGCCAGGCCGTGTTTGGTGTGCCAGCGCTCAATCAGTGCAGCGCGCCATTGAGCCTTTGTCTGGGTGGCCAAGAGCTTGAACCCAGCCTGGCGTTTGGCGCAGAAATCTTCATCGTATAGATCGCTGGGCCCAGACTGAAAAGGATGTTGCCAAACGCCGGGCACGTCGGCAAACACCAGCGGCCAATAGAGGAGGCCAAAGACCCCGAGCGGCAGGGCATTCTCGAGCCAAACGGCGTGGCCTAACTGCTCGCACGCCTGAGTCTCCACGCTGCCCGGGGTGCGCTGCCAGTGCGCTTGGCGCACGGTTAGGGCAGGCAGCGGAAAGGTCAACTTGGCTAGACCCAGCTTAGTCCGAACCCGATTAACAAAACGGCGATAGAAGGCTGTCTCGTCGGCACAGATCGGCTGCTCGGCGAGGGTCTCCAATTGGCTTAGGCAATCATCATATTGGCCGCGCTTAAAGGCGATGCGCGCCAATCGCTCCCGCGCTGGTGGTTGAGCGTTGGTCGAGAAGCACGCCTGGGCCCGGTCGAGGTCGCCGAGTTGTTCCAGACGGTAGCCGATTCGATTGAGCAGGCGATGGCAGCGCCGAGCCAGGCGTTCGGACGGCGCCAGCGCTAGGACCTGTGTCGCCAAATCGGGCAGCGCCGGCCAGTCTTTGGCATCGCAGAGTCGGTAAAAGTCATCGGCCAGGTCGTTCAATACCAGCGTAGTGGTGATATCGTCCGCATCCTGAAATAACCGATTGCTGCGGTCTAAGGGGTAGGTTTCGTATTGAAATAGACCCAGATCTTCGAGCACAAACTCAGTCAGGTTTTGGCGTTCATTGCCAAAATAGAGCAGTTGCAAACGGCGGTAACTGTCTGCGCCGGTAGGCTGGATAATGGCTTCGGTCACGCCCCAGGCCGAACAGGGCTGCACGGTGGCATCGTTTAGCCAACGTGCCAGCAGATCGCTCTTGCGACAGCTTGGCTCATCGGCACTGAACAGTTGCCGGCTTTGTGCAATGGGCAGCAGATCGATCAACTGCCAGGCATAGACCATCGGATCGGCCTCGATCAGTCCCTGTTCGAGCAGCCTGTTCAGCGCCGCGGGGCCGTCGGGTACTTCGCGGTAGTGCAGTTTGGCGCTGACAAAGCAGGGCCCCTTGCGCAGAAAGAGTCGGATCAGTAAGCGCAGGGCAACCGGATCGGTCTGGTCGATAGCGCGCAAAAACTCGCTGTCGGTGGCCGACAGCAGATCATCATAGCGCTGCCTAACCAGCTCGGTCAGGCGTAAGAAGTAATCCAGATAATAATTATCTGGCAGAATCACTGGCGTCATGGTTCGAGCCGAGGGACCAGCAGTTGCCGTTCGTTAAGCCAGCTCTGCAGAATGATTTGCGCGGCCAGGCTGTCGATTTGGGCCGACTTGGCCCTGTGCAGAGAGTGGCCCTGGGCGCCGAGTAAATCAAAGGCCTCACGTGTCGAGAGGCGTTCGTCGATGCCCTCAGCTGGTTTACCAAAACGGCCATAGAGGCGCTTGCGGAACTTATGCGCCCGCACCGTCATCTCCGATTCACTGCCGTCCATATTGAACGGAATGCCGACCACAAAGCCTGCTGGTTGCCATTCGGCGACCAGGCGCTCAACCTCGTCCCAATTGGGGATGCCATCGCGTGCGCGTAACGGTTTTAAGGCCGAGGCAGTGAAGGTTTGGGTTTGCCCGCTGGCGACCCCAATCCAACCCAGTCCCCAGTCAAAGCCGAGCCAGATATTAGCGGTCATTTGTTACTCCAAAACGATTATCGATGCGGAACTGCCAGGTGCGAATCACTTCTAACACGTCGTATTGCTCGACCATGGTTGCGCTGAATGCTGGATAGGGTGCCGCCAAATAGACTATTTGCTTGGCCGCCTGGTCGAGCAAGGAGTGGCCGGATGAACTGGTCACCAGTACCGAGCGCAAGCTGCCATCGGCATTGATTGATACCGCTAAACGCACCGAGCCGCTGATACGCTGATTGCGTGCCGATTCCGGATAATTTTGATTGCCGATGCGCTCCACCTTTTGCAGCCAGTCAAATATATAGTTGGCATCGACGGCGCGCTTGGTGGATACCGCGGTCAAGGTGCGCACCCGTGGTCGCTTGGCATAGGCCTGACGGCTGTCATCGAGCAGAGCCTTGAGGGTTGCTACATCGGTGATGTTGTTGATCACCACGGCCTGGTCAGTCTGCACCGGGATATCCAGGTCGCCCTGCTCGGCATCGTTGCTGACCGCACGATCTGTGCCGGGACTGGTTGTGGTGATAATCCGATCATTGGTCAGGCTCAGCTCGGAATAGGCCAGCTGGGTGAGGGTCGGGATGGTATGAAAGATCTGGTTATCCTCAATATCGGCCTGTTCGGTCGACTTGAGTAACGCTTTCTCGGTCAAGGTGCCACTGCCTTGCTGGTTGCTGTCGGCCAAAAAATCGGCATCGGCGTCGGCAACCAGATCGTCACTCTGGTGCATGCTCAGGGTAACATCAAGCGTCGGGCTCTTACTCGACACCGGTCGAGAACTGAAACTGATGCCGAATATGACTATAGCGTGCAGCGCCAAGGCCAGAAACAGCGTAAAGCTAAGTCGGTCTGAAGCCCCGACCCGCAGTCCTTCTTGGGTCATCGATTACCTCTGAGCCAGTTTTTCGGCGATCGCGTCCATCAATTGACCGCCAATATCGGTGCCATAGGCGTTGTCAATTTCGCGAATGCAGGTCGGACTGGTGATGTTGATTTCGGTCAAATAGTCGCCGATAACATCTAGGCCGGCAAACAGCAGACCCCGGCGAACCAACTCCGGTGCCACCTGATCGGCGATCCAGCGGTCGCGGTCGGTCAGTGGCTGGGCCCGCCCGGTGCCGCCGGCAGCGAGGTTGCCACGGGTCTCGCCCTTGGCGGGCAGACGCGCCAGGCAGTAGTCGACGGGCTTGCCAGCAATCATCAGAATGCGCTTATCGCCCTCTTTAATTTCGGGCAGATACTTTTGCGCCATAATCTGTTGCTGACCATATCGGGTTAGGGTCTCGATGATCACGCTGACATTCGGATCGTCTGCTTTAAGCCGAAAGATCGCGCTGCCGCCCATGCCGTCGAGCGGCTTGAAAATCACATCGTCGTGGGTTTGATGGAAGGCGCGTAGCAGGGTGCTGTCGCGACTCACCAGATGAGCTGGGGCGCACTGGGGGAACTCGGTGGCAAAGACTTTCTCGTTGCAATCACGCAGGCTCTGTGGCCGATTGACGACCAGGGTACCGCTGGCTTCGGCCCGTTCCAGGATATAAGTTGCGTAAATATATTCGGTGTCAAAGGGTGGGTCTTTGCGCATCAGGATGACGTCAAAGTCGCTCAGTTTCATGGCCACAGCTTGTTCCAACTGATAGAACTGGCTCGGGTCACGAAAGACCGTCAGCGGCGCGGCCTGGCCCATGGCCACGCCGTCTGCCAAATAGAGATCGGCCAAGGTCAGGTAGTAGAGCTCCCAGCCCCTATCGGCCGCAGCCCATAACATGGCTAGAGAACTGTCTTTTTTGTAATTTACTTGTTCGATGGGGTCCATGACGATTGCGACTTTAATGCTCATGCAGAATCCTGATCCTAGTGTCGATGGTGTGGGCTTTAGTTTAAAGGAAACCCGCCTGAGTCAATATAACTTTCTTTGACATCGATAATGGCGACGTCTGAAAAACTGTGCTAAAAATTATGGACCTAGACTCGCTCGAATTGGGTAAAAAAACCTATAGAGAAACATAGTAGTCTCTTTCCTTACGCTATTCGTGTTTTTTCAACTAACATTAGATTATGAGCGCAACATTAAGCAGCCTTACCCCTGGGAAGACCTATGGATACGAGTTTTGAAAATCTGAAAGTCATGGTGATTGACGACTCCAAGACAATTCGACGCACGGCAGAGACACTCCTCAAAAAGGTCGGCTGTGATGTTATTACCGCCACGGATGGTTTTGATGCCCTCGCCAAAATCGCCGATTCAAAGCCAGATATAATCTTTGTGGATATTATGATGCCCCGCTTAGACGGTTATCAAACCTGCGCCCTAATTAAGAACAACAGCGCCTTTAAAGAGACGCCGGTCATTATGCTGTCCAGTAAAGACGGACTGTTCGATAAGGCCAAAGGACGCATCGTCGGTAGTGACCAATATCTTACCAAGCCATTTGGTAAAGAAGAATTATTGGGTGCCATCCGCGACTATGTTAAGTAATGCGATTTAATTAAACAGCCTGTATTGCTGAAGTGAAGGGTTCTATATGCCTCGTGTATTAATTGTTGATGACTCACCGACCGAAACCTATGCTTTTCAGGGCATGCTGGAGAAGCATGCCTTTGAAGTGTTTACCGCCGACAATGGCGCCGACGGGGTCGCCTTGGCGCGTCAAGAGCTGCCGGATGTGGTCTTGATGGACATCGTAATGCCCGGTTTAAATGGCTTTCAAGCCACCCGCCAACTGACCAAGGGCGCCGATACCGCGCATATACCGGTGGTTATTGTCACTACCAAGGATCAAGAGACGGATCGCGTCTGGGGTCGGCGTCAAGGGGCTTCCGGTTATCTGGTCAAGCCCGTCTCCGAAGAAGAGCTGCTCAGAACCATAGAAGCCGTGATGTCCGGCCAAACCCTAGGATAATGGTAATGTCCGATCGATCACCCATTTTGATCCTGCGCGAACTCGAAGCCCGCATCCGAGCTAAGGTGGTTGGGCTGCCGGAGCAGGAAAAGATATCGGAAACCTGGAGTGGCATCGGATTCCGCATGGGACAGCATTATTTTGTCTCCTCCATGGCGGAGGTCACCGAATTGCTGCGTGTCCCCGCGCACACCCGTCTACCCAATGTAAAGCCTTGGGTTTTGGGGGTATCCAATATCCGCGGCCGGTTAATTCCGATCATCGATTTAAACAGTTTTTTTGCCTATGACAGTACCGAGCCAATTCGCAGTCGGCGGATCCTAGTAATAGACCACCAGGGCCAGCCCGACGGCTTGGTAGTCGATGGTGTCGAAGGCATGCAGTACTTTGTGGCCGACTCCTTTAACGAGGTGGTGCCCGAATTACCGGATGAACTAAAGCCCTTCATTGTGGGGCATTTTGTTAAGGATCGAAAAGTATGGTCACGCTTCAGTATGAAAACGCTGGGCGACCATGAACAGTTTCAAGAAGTGGCAGTCTAGGTCCCCTTTTATTGAAATACACCATTAGATAAGCAGATGGCAGCCTGAGGCCAAACTGGAGCGAAATATGAAGCAAAGAGCCGGAAACCTTTTAACGATTTTGGGTACTAACCGACTTCTCAGCACGCTGCTGATCGGTTTGGGTTTGGTGATTGTGGCCTCTGTTGCGGTCTTTATTGAGGTCAGCGAACTGACCAAAAATGACCAGGAGTTTTTGGAAAATGCCGGCGAACTGAGAGTTCTGTCGCAGGAAATAGCCAAGAATGCCTCGGAAGCCTCGGCCGGTAAGGACGAAGCCTTTGCCTTATTGCAGCGCGCCAGTTCGGAATTTGAGATTCGCTGGAACTATATATTAGAGGGTGACAGAGCCAGCAAGCTGCCAGCCATTGGCGCGCATGCGCCGAGGGTGAACGTCAATGACCTGGGCAACGTCTGGTTGCAAGTCCGTGACGCCTCTGGCCTGATTGTCGCATCGCGTGAGACCATCTTGGCACTGCACGATACGGCCAATACCCTGGCCGAGCGCATCCCTGAATTGCAGGTTGAATACGACGGGGTGGTCGAAATCCTCTTAGAAGACGGCGCCGGTGCGACACAGGTGGCCGTTGCTCAGCGCCAATCCTGGCTGGCCGAGCGCATCATTCGCTCTATCAACAAGGTCCTAGTGGGTGGCGAGGGCGCGGTCATGGCGGCAGATTCCTTCGAGCGGGATGCGATTCTGTTCGAACGGGTGCTCGATGGTATGCGTTTCGGCAATACCAATATGGACATAGCCAAGTTAGACGATCCCGAAGCTGCGGTCTCGTTGGAGCGTATTGCGAGCATCTTCGATGTGGTGTCTGGTTCAGTCAAGCAGATCATGGCGACGTCGCCAGAGTTGTTTCGGGTGCGCGAAGCCTCGGGTAATATTTTTTCCGATTCGCAAGTGTTACTGGAGCTGTCCTCGGCGCTGGCCGACGAGATTCAGGACGCCAGCGATACCCGCTTTGTCAGCCAAAGCTGGGTTGAGGTCTTGGGTCTATTAGCCCTGGTGTTGATCGCCGGCGCGGTATTCGTGATTATTCGGGATACTCAGAGCGACTTACAGCAAACGGCTGAAACCAATGAACAAAACCAAAATGCGATCTTGCGTCTACTCGATGAATTGGCCGACTTGGCTGATGGCGATCTGACCACCCAGGCCACGGTAACGGAAGACTTTACCGGAGCGATCGCCGACTCGATCAACTTCGCGATCGATCAGATGCGCTCGCTGGTCTCGTCTATTAACACCACGGCCGTGCAGGTTTCCTCCGCGGCGCAGGAAACCCAGGCAACGGCCATGCATTTGGCCGAAGCCTCTGAACATCAGGCGCAAGAGATAGCCGGTGCTTCGGCGGCGGTCAACGAGATGGCCGTGTCCATCGACCAGGTGTCCGCCAACGCGGCGGAATCGGCGGCGGTTGCCGAGCGCTCGGTGGCGATCGCTAAGAAAGGCTCCGACGTGGTGCAAGCCACGATCAACGGCATGGATAATATTCGCGAACAGATTCAGGAGACCTCAAAGCGGATCAAACGCTTGGGTGAGTCCTCACAGGAAATTGGCGACATCGTTTCGTTGATTAACGACATCGCCGACCAAACCAACATTCTCGCCTTGAACGCCGCGATTCAGGCATCGATGGCCGGTGATGCCGGTCGGGGTTTTGCGGTGGTCGCCGATGAAGTACAGCGCTTGGCGGAACGATCGTCAGCGGCAACGAAACAGATTGGTGCCTTGGTCAAGACGATTCAGAACGATACCAATGAAGCCGTTATCTCGATGGAACAAACGGTCGCCGAAGTGGTGCGCGGTGCTCGTCTGGCGCAAGACGCCGGTGTGGCATTGGAAGAAATCGAAAGCGTCTCGAAAAACCTCGCCGACCTAATCCAAAATATTTCCAACGCGGCACGCCAGCAGGCCTCCTCGGCCGGTCATATTTCCAATACGATGAACGTAATTCAGGAAATCACCTCGCAAACATCAGCCGGAACCACCGCAACCGCACGCTCCATTGGTAACCTAGCGCAACTGGCCAATGATCTGCAGTCCTCCGTAGCCGGCTTTAAGTTGCCCGAAAACGATGATGATTTGGAGAACTTCACCATGCCTGGCCTCGACGAGGGCAGGGTGTCGGTCGGTTAGGGCGATAACCGCAGCAATAAGGTTGGGTTATGGTTAGGTTGGTTAAACAAGCGCCGGCGTTGTCGGATGTTGCCTTTGCCAAATGGCAAGACATCATTGAGGACCGTCTGGGTTTGCAATTGCCTGAGCAGCGCCGCAGTTTCCTGAAAACCTGCTTAGCAATGCGGATGCGGGAGATCGGCTTCAGCGACTATTTGACTTACTTTAACTACGTTCGCAGTGGCGATGCCGGCCTAATTGAATGGAACTGCCTGATCGATCGCTTAACGGTCCAGGAAACACGGTTCTTTCGCGATCCAGAGGCCTTTGCCCTGGTGCGCGATCACCTTCAAAGGTGCTGCGACGCCGGAAGAGGGCCGCTGAGCTTGTGGAGTGTGGGTTGTTCTAGTGGCGAAGAAACCTACAGTTTGGCCATGTTAACGGCCGAGGTGCTGGAACAGACCGATCGTCGACCACGCTTGCGCTTCGGTGTGACCGGTACCGACGTGAGTCGCAATGCCTTGGATCAGGCGCGCGCCGGTGTCTATGGTCGACGCCGGGTTGAGCTGGTCGATGAACGCTTGGAACAACGGTATTTTGAACAGAGTGAAGACCATTATCAAGTTGTGCAGGCCGTCCGAGATAGGGTGTGTTTTGTTCGACTAAACCTTTTGGAGTTGGCGCGTTCACCACTGCGAAATCTGGATCTGATCTATTGTCAGAATGTTCTGATCTATTTTCGCAAATGGCGTAGAAAAGACATTGTTACTGAGTTGGCAGATCGATTGGCGCCCGGGGGTATGTTGGTACTCGGGCTTGGAGAGATGGGCGATTGGTCTCATCCGGCTCTGACCCGAGTTCCAAGTGAACGCGCGTTAGCTTATTTAAAACGTAAATAGACACGGGGAAATCGGCATGGCAGATCGCCGAGATTATGTGGCCCTTGAATGGGTCAAAGGTGAGATTTTCGAAACGTTAAAGCAGACGCGCTTTGCGCTTGAGGCGTTCGTTGCAGCACCGGATGATACTAATCGCCTGGAGTTCAGCTTGTCATACATTCATCAGGTGTATGGCACATTACAGATGGTTGAATTCAGCGGTGCTGCGTTGCTGGCTCATGAGATGGAACAGCTCAATCAAGCTATGATCGACGCTACCGTGCCGAGCAGCAGCGACAATCTAGCGCTGTTAATGCAAGCGATTATTCAGCTGCCCAACTATCTGGATCAATTGAAACAAGGTCAGCACGATTTGCCGATTGTCTTGCTACCGCTGCTGAATGACTTACGGGCTGCGCGCGGCGCCGCCTTGTTAACGGAAACCTCCCTGTTTGCCCCTGATTTGGCCGCCGCTCGGCGTCTCGCGGGCGAGCCCGAGGTATCCCGATTTGGCAAGACGCAGACCGCCCAGTTAGTGCGTAAATTGCGACAGATGTATCAATTGGCACTGTTAGGCTGGCTAAAAGGCGAAGACTTGGACCACAGTCTCGATTTTTTGGCCAAGGCCGTTGGTCGCGTTGCCGCCTTGACTGAGCGCGCGCCGATAGGCTCGCTATGGCAAGTTGTGGATGCCTTTGTGACCGGTTTGAAGACCGGTAAAATCGATCGCTCCTCGGCCACTGTGCAGGTGCTGCGCGACGTCGATGGTCAGCTTAAGGGCCTGTCACAAGACCCTTTGACAGTGGCCCAGAGTTTCCCCTCGGATCGCATCCTGAAAAATCTATTGTTCTACATCGCCAAGATTGGGCCCTCGAACATTGATCGCATTGATCAGGTCCAGCGTCGCTATCGCCTAGTAGATGCCTTACCGCCGAGCCATGAGGTTGAGTCGCAACGGGCCCGATTAGCCGGACCGGATCGGACCGCGGTCGACAATGTCATGACCGCTCTGCTGGAAGAGCTCGCTCGGCTCAAGGATACGCTCGATCTGATGGTGCGCGGCCAGAGCAAAGATCCCAATCGTCTCAGTGACCTTAAGCTTCCCATTGTGCATCTATGCGATACCCTAGCGCTGGTTGGACTGACGAATCCGCGCCGGGTCTTGAGCGAACAGTTGGCTATTATCGGTCAGGCTGAGGGCCAGCCGACGCTGATCAACGACGCCATGCTGATGGATATAGCCGGTGCCTTTTTGTACGTTGAAGCGACCCTGAATGGTATCGGGGTCGACTCCGATCTCAACAGCGCGTCGGATCAGGCCGATGATATTAGCGATGCCCATCGAGCGGTGTTGCGTGAAGCCCGGACCGGCATCGAGCAGGTTAAGAGCGCTGTGGTCGAATATATCGCCGGCCACTTTAACCCAACGCTCTTGGCCGATGTACCTGCCATCCTAGGGGCCGTGCGCGGGGGCTTGGCCATAGTGCCGCTGATCGATGCAGCCCAAGTGCTGACGTCGGTGCACACCTATGTGCAGAACCGGTTAATTGCCGAGAACTATCAACCGACCTGGCAAGAGATGGACGCACTGGCCGATGCGCTGGTGGGCGTGGAATATTATCTGGAGCGAATCTCCCAAGACGGACCGGGCACCAATCTCGAGATTTTAACGCGCGCGATCCACTCTCTTGCCAGCTTAGGCTTAACGGTGGATTTGAACCGGATTGCGCAGGATCAAGACGCGCCAATCAGCTCCGAGAGCCAGGTCCCGAACGGGCTGGAAACCGACGCGTCGGTCGACGATAACGACGTTTTGACCGTGATCGATGAGTGGCAGAGCGTCGAGCCTGTCCTCAACACGCCCGACCTCTCTGAACCTGAGCCCCTGCAAGAGCTGTCTTGGGACACGGTGATTGAGTTGGATGAAGCCGAGGTGGCCGAATTTACGCTCGAGCACGAAGATGCGAATAATCTGCAGAGCGAATTTGATGAAGTTGAATTTGAACGTGACCTAACCTTAGATTCGGCCGACATTCTGCCCGAAGCGGCAGCCGCTATCGCCGAACTCGACGCCGACAGCCCAATAATAGTCGAACCGACGCCCCTGGTGGAGCCTGCCGAGTCGAATGAGCTAAATGAGGCAGATCAAGCAGATGAAGGAGACGACGATGACCTAATCGATGACGAAATTCTCGAGATCTTCGTTGAGGAAGCCGAAGAGGTCATGGCCGTCATCAATGAATTTGTCCCTCAATATAAGGCCGACCGTAGCAATCAGGCAGCCCTGACCGAATTCCGTCGTGCTTTTCATACGCTCAAAGGCAGCGGTCGAATGGTCCGTGCGACCGTGGTCGGTGAAACCGCGTGGGCCGTGGAAAACATGCTCAACCGCATGATCGACGGATCCATCCCCTACAGTGCCGATCTGATTCGCGTCGTGGAGGAAGTAGCGGCCGCGGTGCCGGCCTTGGTCAAGGCATTTGAGACCAAGCAGTCACCCGATGTTGCAGGCGCGGACCAGTTAGCACAACGCGCCCATGCCATCGCCAAGGGTGAACCGGTGTCCTGGCCCGATCAGACGCTATTGGCTCCGGAGCCCGATCCGCTGGATGTGCCCGACCCGACTCTAGCGCTGGATTCGGAGCTCGATCTCGACTTGGATCTGGACGCGAATGCGCAGGATAGCTACCTTATCGAGCTGACCGACACTGAAGCAGCCGAAGTGGATGCAGATATCACCCCGTTCGAGGGCGACCCCTTCGGTATCATGGATACCGAGTTGGAGGACCTATACGAACGTGAGGCCCTCGACGGCCCACTCGACGCCGAGCAGAGCCAGGACGAAGCCAATGGGCCGGCGCAGCGCGATGCCGACAAGTCGGACGATAACGACACCAACCTGCTGCGCATCTTTAAAAATGAACTCGACTCCCATTTGGAATTTGTCGATAACTATCTAGCCGACAGTCCCTTAGGCCGCAAATTACCCGACGCCCTCCAGCGCGCCTTACACACCATGAAGGGCTCTGCGCATATGGCGAGCATGGACCGCATTGCAGAGGCGGTTACGCCGCTGGAACTGTTGGTCAAGGATCTGCAAGAACGCGGTGATTTGGCGACGCCGGCGTTTCTGTCCGTGCTCAGCGCCATGGTGGTGTTGGTAAAAGAGTCGGCCGGTATAGATCCGGCGGGACCGGCCGCGGCGTCGATCGAGGGTTATATTGAACAGGTCAACACCCTGCGCCGTAACCTACTGGCAGCGGATGACGCCAGCGAAGACGACGATGTTAGCCTGTTGTCGATCTTTTTATCCGAGAGTATGGATATCGTCATGGATGCCGAGGGCATCCTCGATCAATGGCGCCAGAGCGGGGATCCCGGCAAGGCGCCTGAGACCTTGGTGCGCGAACTCGATACCCTAGCCAATGCCGCGCTTGCGGTCGACCTCCTGCCCCTCTCGCAGTTAAGTACGCAACTGCGCGCGCTCTATTTAGCCGCAGACGCCAATGCCTTCATGCTCGGTGAGAAGTTCTTCAGCCTGGCTCATGATGGCCATGAATCGTTGATTTCGATGATGGATCGCCTGGCAGCCGGGCAGTCCATTCGCACCGATGCGCTCTTTTCGGAACGTCTGCAACAGCTCTATGAGGTGTTTGCCATGCCTTACGAGGTTATTGAGCCGCCTCGTTCGCGCGCGCCAGCCGCGGCACCGATCGAACCGCCCCAGGCAGCGTATAGCGCGCCGCCGAGTCTTGAACACGTTCCGGCGCAGCGTTATGCGGTTGAGGGTGACGCCGAATTGGTGGAAATCTTCTTGGAAGAGGCCAATGACATACTGGAAAGTATTCAGCAATCGTTGGAAGCCTGGGTTCAGGATCCGCAAAACACCATCGAGGTCGAGGCCTTACAGCGCGATTTACATACCCTCAAGGGGGGCGCGCGCATGGCCGAGATACTTCCGCTCGGCGACCTAGCCCACGAACTGGAATTTCTCTATGAGGGTTTGGCCCAGGGGCAATACCAAAGTTCTGCCGGCCTAATCAGTCTGTTGCAGCAGTGCCACGATCGACTGGCCACCATGGTCGGCGATATCGAGTCGAGCATGAGTTGCTTGTCCGCACCGGACCTGGTCGCAGCCATCGGTCATTTCCGTAAACATCCAGGCGCGCCCGCCCAGCCAGTGATCCTAACGCCGGCAATAGAGCAGAGCGTCGAACCTGAACCCGAACCCGAACCCGAACCCAAACCTGAATCGGCACCGGAACCGCCGCTCGAGTCATCGACCCCGACCGCGTCGCAGATGGCTGTCGTAGAGCCGCTTTCGGCGGATCTGGATTTCGATATATTGGCAATATTTATCGAGGAGGCGGGTGAGCTGTTAAATGAATTGGAAAATGCCATCGAAGAGTGGCGCTCCGATACCCTGAATGAAGCCCATGCCGATGAGATGAAACGGGTGCTGCACACCCTAAAAGGTGGCTCGCGTCTGGCGCGTTTGAAAGACTTGGGCGATAAGAGTCACGATTTTGAGAGTCATATTACGCGCGCCCAACAACAAAAAATCCCATTGGATGATGCCTTTTTTATCGGCATCTTGGCACGTCAAGATGAGATGGTACGCAATATCGAGCAGCTACAGGCACTCATTGACCAGCAGGAAAACGACGGCGAGGGCGGTTTTGGGCCCAGCGTGATTCAGATGGCGTCCGCGCAGGATCCTGACGAACCGCCCGTACCTAATTTCGCACCACCACCGGTCACTGAGCGAGCGCCGGCCTCGGACGAGGAGCCCGTTTCGGCCCAGGTTTTGCCCTTCAAAGCCAATTCGCCAGTCATCCCAAAAGCCGCGCAGGATGGCGTCGCGGTGCGCCGTGCCCAGCCACAAGAGACGGTCAAGGTGGCCGCCAACCTACTCGAAGGTCTGGTCAACCTAGCCGGTGAAACGTCGATTTCTCGGGCTCGGCTGGAGCAGGAAGTCAGCGATTTCTCCTATACCCTGGTCGATATGGATCAAACCATCGATCGACTGCGCGACCATGTTCGCCGGCTCGATATGGAAACCGAAGCGCAGATAGTATTTCGTCAAGAACGCGCCGAAGAAACCAACTATGAAGATTTCGATCCGCTGGAGATGGACCGATATTCGCAAATACAGCAACTGTCCCGGTCGCTGATGGAAGCCACCTATGACTTGCAGGATATTAAAACCACGCTGACCGATAAGACGCGCGACGCTGAGACCATTCTGTTGCAACAGAGTCGCATTAATACCGAATTACAAGAAGGCCTGATGCGCACGCGCATGGTGCCGTTTAATCGGTTAGTCCCTCGATTGCGGCGTATCGTCCGACAGGTGGCTGGCGATCTCGCCAAGGACGTCGACTTTATTGTCGGTAACGCCGAAGGGGAGGTTGATCGGACCGTCTTGGAACGGATGATTGCACCGCTCGAACACCTGCTGCGCAACGCCGTTGACCACGGCATCGAGCGCCCCGACGATCGGCTCGCGGCCAATAAACCTCGCCTGGGTAAGGTGGCTCTGGAGCTGTCCCGCGAAGGCAGCGATATCGTCCTGAGCTTGGCAGATGACGGTCAGGGTATCGATGTTGAACGCATTCGAGCCAAGGCGATCGAACGGGGTTTGATGAAGGCCGAATCGGATCTGAACGAAGCCGAGATCATGCAGTTTATTTTGGAGGCCGGTTTTAGTACCGCCGATAAGGTGACCCAAATTTCCGGTCGTGGCGTCGGCATGGACGTGGTCAACTCTGAGGTTAAACAATTGGGGGGCTCGATCTTTATCGACTCCCAACTGGGCCGTGGCACCGCCTTTGTTATCAGGCTGCCCTTTACCGTATCGGTCAATCGGGCGTTGATGGTCAATACGCTTGACGATCTGTATGCCCTGCCGCTGACCTCGATTGAGGGCATCGTACGGGTAACCCCCAAGCAGTTGGCCGAATACTATCAGCCCAATGCGCCTTTGTTCGAATACAACGGTAAGCGTTATCGACTGGAATATATGGGTTCCTTGCTGCACACCGGCGCGCGACCCAATGTCGCCGCGATGGAAAGCTCGGCCCCTCTGGTCTTGGTTAAGGGCAGTGATGAGCGCCATTCCATGGCATTGCATGTCGATCGTTTGATGGGCTCGAAAGAGATCGTGGTGAAGACACTCGGTGCTCAATTCAGCAAGCTGCAGGGCGTGTCCGGTGCCACCATTCTCGGTGATGGCTCGGTGGTGGTTATTCTCGATCTGGCGGCCCTAATTCGATCTGAGTTGGTGATTGAACATCAGAACGCCATGTCCTTGATGCAGATGAGCGCAGAGCTGGAACGCAAGAAAGAAGGCCCGCCACGCATAATGGTGTGCGACGATTCAGTCACCGTGCGCAAGGTGACCAGTCGCTTACTGGAGCGCAATGGCATGGAGGTGCTGTTGGCCAAGCACGGAGCTGATGCGATCAACCAAATGATTGACGAGATACCGGATCTGATCCTACTCGATATCGAGATGCCCTATATGGATGGCTTTGAGGTAGCCTCACGGGTGCGTCATGATGAACGTCTGCGCCATATCCCAATTATCATGATCACCTCGCGCACCGGCAGTAAGCATCGCGAGCGGGCCCTGTCGATCGGAGTGAACGATTATATGGGTAAGCCGTTCCAGGAAGGCCCACTGTTGGACGCCATTGAACGGTTGTTAAAGGGGTAATGGGCCTAAGGTGATGAAGGGCAAGCACAACCGCGTTGGCATCATTGCCTCGACCGCCTTAGCTCAGCATCAGTTGGAATGGGTCATTGCCGATGCCGGTTACGAAGTGGCGGTGAATACCTCGCCAGAGCGTCTCAATAAGCTTTTCTTGGCCAATGAAACGATCCGTTTATGGGTGGTCGAGTTAGCCGAGGACGGACAATGGAGCGAGCTATTACAGGATATTCTCGATCTAACCCAGGCCCCTATCTTGTTTGGTGACGGCCAGATACCGGCCAAAAATCATCAAGATTACCCCCGCTGGTGCAAACGCATGCAAAAAAAAATGCATGCCTTTGCACCGGTTTTGCAAGCGGCGGTCAGCGCGCCCCAATTTGACCTCGATGTACTGATGCGCTGCGTTGAAAAACCGCGCTTCGAATTGCCGGAGTCATTAAAGAATGCACCCAATCCGGACTTAGGCCCGATCTGGGTGTTGTGCGCGTCCTTGGGCGGTCCGCAAGCGGTTAAGGATTTTCTCGATCTGTTGCCGCTCGACATACCGGCCACCTTTTTGTATGCCCAGCATATAGATGCCGGCTGTTTAGCGGCCTTGGTGCAGTCGGTTGGTCGTCACGCCGCGCTGACTATGACCTATGCCGAACACGGCCTGTCATTGGTCAATGGCCAGGTGGCTGTGGTGCCAGTAGATCACGAGATTCTGTTTGCCAACCATCCAGCGGTACTCTGGCAGGACCGAGAATGGAGCGGCCCCTACGGTCCCAGTCACGATCAGTTATTGAAAAACGCTGCCGAGCATTTCGGTCGTCAATGCAACGCGATTATCTTCAGCGGTATGGGCAGCGATGGCACCCTGGGTTCGGCCCTGGTTAAGGAGATGGGTGGCACCGTATGGGCCCAGGCCACCGAGAGTTGTGTGCAAAGTTCAATGCCCGATGCCGCTGACCAAGCCGGCAGCGTCGATTGGCGCGGTTCCCCGGCTCAATTGGCCGAAAAATTAATCGTCTGGCTGGCGCAGCGACAAACGCAAACGGCCTAGCTTAAGGAAAAATCCTATGAAAACGCCATCACAACTCAAGGCACAGTCCATAACGGATTTGGTCGCCAGTCTCTTGATTCCGGTGCACAATAAAAGTCTGCTGGTGCCCAATATTGTTATCGCCGAGGTGGTCGCCCTGCAGATGATCAGCCCATTGCCCGAGGCGCCGTCGTGGGCGCTCGGTTCAATCCTGTGGCGTGGTGAGCAGGTTCCGGTGATGAGTTTTGAAATTGCCAACAGCGAAATCCATGGCCGCGATTCCGAACAGGCCCGCCTCGCGGTGCTCAATGCGGCCAGCGGTCAGTCGCGCTTTAAATATTTTGCTATTTTGGTGCAGGGCATTCCGCGCATGATCAAGTTAACCGCGGCAGACGTGCAAGAGGACAAACTGGCCAGTTTGGGGCAGGGCGAAAGGATGGCTGTTATCACGCAACTAGGTAAGGCGGTTATTCCAGACATGGATTACCTCGAAGCGCTCTTGGACAAGCTCTAAACGTTCGCGGCCGTCCGGTCGGCGCAACAGGATCGGGGCGTCGCTAGAGGTCTGCTTGGGCGGCATGAATGCGCCGTTCGAGTTTCAATTTAAACTGCAGGTAATGCATCGTTTGGTCCCGGCCCAGGGGTAGGTGGTCAATTACCGCAGACGTTAAGGCCAGGTCGATGATGTAGATCTCCGGGTTCGCTCGCGAGGGGTCCAAACCGAGCCCATAGGACGCGATTGCGCGGTAAAATAAGTCGCCCCAGGCCGGGCTGTGAAATTCTTGCTCACCACAGACCACTCGATAGTCATAACCACCCTGTGCAGACAGTGTGACAGTCACCCCGATGCCGATAAAGTGCGCAGCCTGGGCCCAATCATTGAGCCCTGTTTTCTTCAGATCAAAGCGCCCCGGGCTGCGCTCAATTTGCACGAAATGGTTGTCCGCCTTGGGTTTGCGGTCATCTATGCCGGAGCGGCGCTGATCGGTGGCGTGCAAAAACTGCAACAACGGCGCCCACAGGGTTGCCAGATTGCGCACTGGCTGTTTGAAAACCAGCAACGAGCCTTGCTCATCGATTAGATACAGGGTCGCCTGCTGGTGGCGTTTTTCACAGGCCAACAGAACGGCATGCGGGCGGTGTAAACGGTAGAGTTTGGCCCAGAGGGGGTGATCCAGAGCAAACTGGCGATCGAAGATAAGCCGGCTATAGTCCGCCTGTTCAAGCGCCAGTTGCATTCGAAGCTCGTCCAGACTGTCGGTCGGAACATAGCCAATCGTTCGGTTATGGGCCTGATAGAGCAAATAGCGATTGCCAATACGACAGATGAATCGGTTATTTGGTGGCTGTCCGATGCTGCACAATGCCGCCAAAGCAGCTTGCATAAGGGCGTCAACGCGCAGCGCCAATACTGAAGGCTCGACCTGACTGGGACACAGGGTGACCAACGCCGGAAGGTCATCGGGTGCCTGCGCATGGATTCGATTCAGGAGCGATTTCAGCCCCTTGGCCAGCGCATCCTGCGTGGCAAACCGTTCGACCTCGACCTCGCCCCAACTGTTCACCAGTACCTGATCGAGACTGTGCACCGAGCTGTCCGAACGAGACTGGCGCGGATCGCATCCGAGATTAATAATCAGCAAGACCCGAGTCACCCGCGCCGGCCGATCAAAGCAGTGCGCTTCGGTGTGCGGTCTTGGGTTGGGTACCTGGTTTCGAAGCGCAGTCAACGCCGTGCGAACCTCATCGTCGTTGACCTCATGCCGGGCGGGAAAGATGGGAACCTGCAGCGCAGCCGTGAGCAGGCCATTTAGATGGCACCAGAGCAATGCTTCCACCAAACCATTGGCCGATTTGAGTGCTGGGGTACGCGACTGTTGGCTCATCGGCCGATCGTACACGCCCCATTGGTAGACGCCCGGATCTTCTCGGCTGGCGCGTTCATAGAGGTGAACTCGTTGGTTACTGAGGTCGACATCCAAGCCAATGTGGATATAGTTGATCTTACCCTGACGCCGATCGAATGCGGCGTGTAATTTGCGATTGAGGCTCAGTCGGTCCGCTCGAGATAGGCCGTCACTGGGCGGCTGACTGGGCGAATATTGACACAGGGCCCTATAGCTTTGGGTCAGCTCAGCAATTAATAGCCGGCGTTCCGTCAACATATCTTCGATGGTCCACGCTCGGACGGCGTCCAGATGTTTGAGCGCGGCCGCCGACCAACCCCAGGACTGCACCAAGTTGTCCATTAATTCATGGCGCCACCCGAGCGCGTGCGTGCGTTGCGACAGCTTGAGGCCAACCTTGAAATAAAAGCAGCGTCGAATCAACTCCAGCCGCTTAGTTTGGTCATGTGCCAACAGATAGGATTCTATTTTCTGGTACAGCATGACATAGGGATCGAGATCATCGAGCGAGAGCTGCATGCGATAAATTCTGTTTTTATAAGCCTGTGCCAGGCAGTCGATATGGGGCAACTGGCGCGCATAGATTTCCAGTAAAATTAGCATTAATACCGATTGATAGGGCGAGTCGATCGCTTGATAAATTTGCCGAAGGCCGGCGCCGGCAAAATCGTCGCTTGCCAATGCGCCGAGCCCGCCAAAATCGATGCACTGAGATTTATCGACCGCCCCAGTGTGATAAAGCGCCTGCAATGTTGCCGCATAATCGCCTTCATAAGCCGTCGGCACCAACCACCAGGCGGGGTATACACCCGCCAAGACCTGTGCCGTTTGGTAGAATTCATCGAGCCGCCGGCCATCGCTGCCAGATCTTGGGCCTCCGACTGCCGATGAGGGATGTGAGCTCACTTGCCAATGGCGCGCATCCACTAGCACGAAGCGCAGCACCAGATGAAACCCTTGCGCCCACTGGGTGAGTTGGTCGGTCTTTTCCCGCAGCAAAGCCAGCTGTCGGGCCGATAGCGGGGTCTCGAAACAGACCCATATCATCAGCTCGGTGCCAATTGCTTGGCCAATACTGCCACCGGTACCGATCAAATAGAGGCCCGAGATAGCGGCTTTGTGGAGCGCTGGACCCTGGCTCATCAAGCCCCCGGTGAGTCGTTGGGCCGCCTTGAGCAGGCTCTTCGCAGGCTGGTACTGGGCAATGCCGGTTGGACAATGGGGGTCGCCTGAATAGCCCGGTAGGCTCTGATGGCTCAGGTGAAACAACAGCGGTAATAGATCAAAGGCCTGCTGTTGCTTGGGCTTCAAGTCGTCCCGACAACGCGCCAGACGGCCGTCATTTGCCTGCGTAAATCGGCTCAAAACATGTCGAATATGGTCTGCCGAGGCAGCACCACTGTGGATGAAACCAGTCGTGTCTGGGTGGGGCCAGGTATCAGTCATGCGGCAAAGGCCTTTATCCTGAGTCAGGGCACCGGGTTAGGAGACCCGAGCGCATACACTAGCACCCAGCGTAGTTGAGTATTTCCGTTCGGATCTGTTAAAGTTGCCCGTCTCATAAAATAATTAGGCCCAATAGGCTTCTGGCACTAAGATGGGTTAGGCATTTATATGGGCCGTGAACGAGGCCGGGCGGTTATGGCATACCGTCCACCGACTGAAAGTGGGTAATATGACTTCAGAGCATCCAAAAAAACTGCTGGTGGTTGATGATGACCAGGAAATTCGCGAGCTACTCGCCGTTTATCTGCAAAAAAATGGCTTTACCGTCGCCGTGGCCGCAGAAGGTAACGCGATGCGTCACCTTATGGCTGCCGAACAGTTCGATTTAATCGTCCTCGACATCATGCTACCCGGTGACGATGGCTTCGTTCTGTGCCAGGAAATTCGTGCCCAATCTAGCATCCCCATCATTATGCTCACCGCCGGATCCGATGAGACCGATCGCATCATCGGTTTGGAGCTCGGTGCCGATGACTACGTCGGCAAACCCTTCAATCCGCGCGAACTGTTGGCGCGAATCAAAGCGGTCCTGCGCCGTTTTGACGAGACCAAAAGCAAGGTTCAGCCGCTGGATACGCTGCGTTTCGGCGCGTTCACGCTGCACGCCGCGAATCGAGAATTGCAGTATGCTGACGAGCCCCCCGAGTCCTTGAATGGGGCCGATTTCAATCTGTTGCGGTTATTCCTGTCGCGACCGGGCCAGGTATTGAGCCGGGACGATCTGTCCTTGCATCTGCGCGGGCGTGATTCGTCGCCCTTCGACCGTTCCATTGATGTGCAGATCAGTCGGCTGCGTAGCCGCTTGCGCGACGACGGCAAGTCGCCCCAGATGATCAAAACCGTGCGCGGTGCCGGTTATATATTAACCACACCCGTCGAACCGGCTAAGTAGGCCGCCCTTGTTTATGATTTCGTCACTCTATGCCCGCTTCTTGGTCCTGATGGTAGGCGGCCTGATATCGTCCTTTCTGCTCAGCAACTACCTTTGGTATACCGTGCTGGAGTCCAAACGACTGGCACAGGGGCGTGAGATGGCCCGGGACATGGCATTTTCAGTGGGTTCGACGATGGAATTTATTCGTGCCTACCCGACCGAGTATCGCCATATTATTCTCAACCAATTCCGCGATATGGGCGGCTCCCGTTATCTGGTCTCCATTAACAAAAAATTTATCAACATTGACCCCTTCATCGATTCCGATCTAAAGCGAGAGTTTATCGATAACTTCCTCGCGGCCATCGAGGAAAAATTGGGTCAGAGGCTGGAGGGTCTGAGCGTCGAGTTTGCTGATCCGACCGAGTTGCGGGTCTACAAAAACGACATTCGCTTGGTCGATTTGCCGCCCCGTTGGGCGCAAAATACCCTGATCCGTGAGCCTGAATCGGCACCGGTTCTGGTGGCCCAGGTACTGGTCGGTGAGGGTGAATGGCTTTACTTGGCCGGCCTCTTGTCCGACCCCTATTACCTCAATGAGAGTCGCTACTTGGGTGCCGATCAATTGCTGTTCTTATCCATTATGCTCGTCGTCCTGCTGGCAATTAGCTGGGTGCTGGTGCGTTGGTTGACCCGGCCGCTGGTCAAGTTATCGCGCGCGGCACGGCGCTTAGGCACCGATATAGAGTACGATATCCGCTCGCTCCAGATTGAAGGCACCCGAGAGGTGCGCGAAACGGCGATGGCCTTTAACTTTATGCAGGAACGGGTGGTGCGTTTTATTGAGGATCGGGAGCGGATGTTCTCGGCCATTTCCCACGACTTAAAAACCCCCATTACCCGGCTGCGCTTGCGCTCCGAACTGATGGACGACTCCGACACCAAACGCAAGATGATTGGCGATTTGGAGGAACTGGAATCGATGGCGCGCGGCGCACTGGATCTGGGTAAAAGCACCGATATCCACGAAGGGATGCACGCCATCAATATCAATCAACTGATGCGCACTTTTAAAGATGAGTACAAGCTGATGGGTGCCGAGATCGAAATTCGCGGCATCGCAAAACGGCCCTATTTTGGCAAGCCATTGGCGCTCAAACGTTGCATTTCTAACCTGATTAACAATGCTGTTTTCTATGGTAAAAGTTTGCGCCTTGATGTGGTCGACAGTCGCGCTGAAATGAAGATCTACATAGTTGATCAGGGCCCGGGCATTCCCGAGGAGCAGCTCGACAAGGTCTTTGAACCTTACGTGCGGCTCGAAGGATCGCGCAATCGCAACACCGGTGGCGCCGGTTTAGGCTTGAGTATTGCGCGCAACATTGCCCATGCCCATGGCGGGCGTCTAACCTTACGCAATAGGATTGGCTCGGGCCTGGAAGCCGCGGTTATATTGCCGCGCATATGAGCGCGCGTTCTAATTCCTAATTAACAATTAACCCTTAATGGACATTCAACAGCCTTGGCCTTTTCGGCGATCTTGGGTATAGTACCAAGTTGTTCAATCGGTCAGGTTTTTATAAGAGGCAATAATGGCTACTCCACATATTAAAGCAGAACTCGGTGACTTCGCAGAAACAGTGCTAATGCCCGGAGACCCTTTACGGGCGCAACATATAGCGGAAACCTTCTTATCCAACGTGGTGCGTGTCAACGATGTACGCAATATGTTTGCCTATACCGGCGAATACAAGGGCAAGCGCCTGTCAGTGATGGGCTCGGGTATGGGAATTCCCTCGATCTCTATCTATGCCAAGGAATTGATCACCGAATTGGGTGTGAAGAACATTATCCGAGTCGGCACCTGCGGCGCCCTGGCAGACGATATTCAACTGCGTGATGTTATCGTTGCCATGGGGGCCAGTACCGACTCCGGTGTCAACCGAGCCCGCTTGCAGGGCTATGATTTTTCCGCCATCGCCAGTTACCCCTTGCTGGAAGCAACCGTCAATGCCGCTCGGGACGCCAAGATAGAGGTGCGGGTCGGTAATGTGTTTTCGGCCGATCTGTTCTACACCCCGGTCGATTGCATTATGACTACCTTAGCCGGGATGGGCATCTTAGCCGTCGAAATGGAAACAGCCGGCCTCTACGGCGTAGCCGCCGAATACGGCGCCAACGCCTTGGCGGTGATGACCGTGAGCGATCACATATTGCGCGGTGAAGCGGCCAGCGCCGATGAACGGCAAAATACCTTCAATGATATGATCGAAATCACCCTGAATGCGGCCATCACGCTCTAAACCATAGGGAACAGCTTATGACGGATAACTTTACCACCCTATATGATCTGGCCAAAGCGGGAGCGGCCCTGGCCTATGCACCTTACAGTCAGTTTCAGGTCGGCGCGGCCTTGGCCACCGTCGACGGTGCCCTGTTCAGCGGCTGCAATGTGGAAAACGCTTCCTATGGGCTGGGCTTGTGTGCCGAACGCAATGCTATCACCACCGCCGTCGCGGCCGGGGTCAAGCCGGGGCAAATCGACCGATTGGTGCTCTTCATTGACCGCGCCGAGTTGTTTTCACCGTGCGGCGGCTGCCGTCAGGTAATGAGCGAATTTATGAAGCCCACCGCTATCATTAGCGCCACCAATGGACAGGGTCAGCGAAAAGATTGGACCGTGGCCGAGCTATTGCCGGACGGCTTTCAGTTGCCCGGCTAGGCGAACTGCGCTAGCAGCGCAACTATGTTGGCCACCCTAAGATTCCTTATTGGCACTGTGCCGCCTTAGATCCTTGTGAAAATGGCGACCTAAGCTCACCAATCCGCTACACTCGGTTTAAAACTGGGCGGCACGGCAGCCGAATTAAGGTTTCAACCTGTGGTGATGGTCAATGGCGCAACGATTGTATTATTTTCTGTTAGCAGCCTTAGCTTACGGTTTGTTCAGTTGGGTCGGCCTCTTGCTGGTGATTCCACCCGGTTTTTCGTCAGCCATCTGGCCCGCGGCCGGTCTGGCATTGGGCCTCTATATCCTGATGCCAACGCGCGCGATAGTGGGAGGTATCTGGCTCGGTGCCTTTATCGTCAATCTCGGTATTGCGACCCAAGGTTTCAGCCAGTTCAGTTTGCCAGCCGTGTTGATGGCCGTCACGACCGGTACCGGTGCCACGCTGCAGATGCTGTTTGGCAGCTGGCTATTCGGTCGCCTGTTAAGCACTGATCAATACATAGCAACGCCGCACGATATTTTCAAGTTCGTGCTCTTGATCAGTCCGTTGAGCTGTCTGATTGGCTCAACGATTGGTGTGGTGCCGCTTTATGTAAACGGCTTTGTCAGTCTCGCCAACCTCCCCTTCAGCTGGCTAACCTGGTGGGTAGGCGATGCCATTGGCCTCATGCTGTTCACCCCGCTCATTCTGACCCTGCTGTCCACCAATCAGCGGCTGAGCAACGCTCGTAAACTGCTCTCGCTGGTGCCAATGACGGTCATTTTCAGCGCAATCCTAGTGCTTTTTTTCGGGTCGTTGCAACACCATCGGCAGAATCAAAGCACCGAAATGAGCGAACTTGCCCAGCGATTGCATCTGAATGTAGAACGGCGTTTAAGGGATTCTGCCAATAAATTACTGGCCTACTCGGCCTTTTTTCAAGCCTCCAGCTATGTATCGGCCGACGACTTCGCCGCTTTTTCGGCCACCATCAATACCGGTGACCCCACCTTTCAAGTTGTTGGTTGGACCCCGATTGTCCACCGCATTGAGCGGGCGTCCGTCGAGGCGGACGTGCGCGCCCAAGGTTTTCCGGACTTTACCTTTACCGAGCCGAGTCCGAATGGGACGGTGCCTGCTGGGCCACAAGACATTTACTACCCGGTGGTCTATATCTATCCATTTGCGCTTAATAAAAGGGCCTTCGGTTTGAACTTGGGGGCCATTCCGTCGCGCTTGCTGGCCCTGACTCAGGCATTTGAGCAGAATCAGAGCGTGGCCACGGCACCCATTCAGTTGGTCCAAGAGCTGGATGGCACGTTGGGTTTTATCCTTTATCTACCGGTGTTTCGATCTACACAATTGGCCTTCTTGAGTGGACCTGAAAAGGAACTGCTAGGTTATGTGGGCGGTGGTTTTCGGATTGGCGCCGTGCTGCGGGGAGCGCAACGCGAAGCCGAGAAGATTGGCATCGGTATCGATCTCCACGATATCACCGACGGCCGGCAGCCATTACAGGAATCGACTTTGATTGCCGTCGAGGGGTTTGAGCCAGTTACCTATAGCCTTTTCTTCGGCCAACGGCACTATCAGCTCACCTTCTTTGTGAGTGAAAAATTCGGTCTCTATCATAAGGATTGGACCAGTTGGATTATCCTCACCGCGGGCTTTCTGATTGCGGCCCTATTGAATTCAGTAATTCTAATGTTAGCGGCCACCACCGAAAATATTCGCCATGAGGTTGCCCGAAAAACTGACGATCTAATGCAGGCGACCCAGGCTGCGATAGAGGCCAATGCCGCCAAATCCAATTTTTTGGCCAACATGAGTCATGAGTTCCGCACTCCGCTCAACGCTATTATTGGGCTCAATGAACTGTGCCTGATGACCCCATTAACGGCCCAACAAAGCGATTATCTGGGTAAGTCGCAAATGGCGTCGAACACCCTATTGGGACTGATCAATCATACCCTCGATTATGAAAAAATTGCTTTGGGTAAGTTGGAGGTCGAAACCACCCCTTTCTCCCTCAATAACATCCTGGACAAGATGCATGCGATCTTTGCCATTCAGGCTGTTCAGAAAGGGCTGTATTTTGTGGTAACGGTTCCGACGGCCCTGCCTGAAACCGTGCTTGGCGATGCGCTGCGTGTGGAGCAGGTTCTGCTGAACTTGTGCAGCAACGCCGTTAAATTCACCGACCAGGGCGGGGTTACTGTCGAGCTGGTTGTTATCACCCGGACACTGGAACACATCGCCCTAGAATTAACGGTGAGCGATACCGGCATCGGCATTTCTCCCGATGAACAGGGCCATTTGTTTGAATCATTTCGTCAGGCCGATGCCTCGACCGCACGAAAATACGGCGGCACGGGATTGGGTCTGAATATCAGCCGTCAGCTCGTCGATTTAATGGGAGGGGAGATCGATGTGCACAGCGACCTGGACGTGGGCAGTCAATTTGTCGTCCGGCTGATGTTTCAAATAACCACCGCAGATGGCCGTCAGATAGACGCGGTCAGCCAAAACGGATTGAACGTTCAGCAGTCCTCTGCCCAAAATACGTCGGCTGTGCGAGTTTATGGTGCGGCCATCCCATCGGCGTCACCTCCGGACATGACCAAAGAGGCGCTCAAGGGGCTGGCATTGTTGGTCGTGGAAGACAATATTATCAACCGGGTGGTGGCCGAAGGGCTGTTACGATCGATGGGCGCGGAGATCACCTTAGCCGTTGACGGCTTTCACGCCCTAGAGATCCTGCAGTCGGGTGCCGACTTCGACCTGATCCTGTTGGATATACAGATGCCTGGCATGGACGGTTGCGAGTTGGCTCGTAAAATTCGTCTGTTGCCCGGCGCTGTCAACGAACTGCCGCTAATAGCCATGACGGCCAATGTGATGGACGATGATATCGCCCGCTGCTTAGCCGCCGGAATGGACGATCATATCGGCAAGCCGCTCAATATTCGGACCATGGTCGACAAAATTCTAGCGCGCATTGGTTGAAAATTGGGCGCTCACGCAGCCCAAGGCCTCAGACGTCACGACCTAGACATTGGTCTTAATTGTCAACAATATGTTGATATCTACGCATTTCTAGCGCATAAATTCCCTATAAGTCCGATGTATTGTAGACAAAATAATAAAAAACGACCTGCTACAGGAAAGATAGCCTATGAGTACTTACGCAACAGAGCATCAGTTAGCCCGCGTTCAGGCGGATCAATTTTGGTTAACCCAAGCACGTCAGCTGGCGTGGCATACGCTGCCCAGTTTGGGGTTAACCACTCAGGCTGATGGCCAGCAGCGCTGGTTTGCCGACGGTCAACTCAACACCGCCTATCTGGCTGTAGATGCCCATGTCGACGCGGGTCGAGGCGAGCAGCTTGCCCTGATTTACGATTCACCCTTGGCCGGTCGGGTGCAAAAATTCACCTATAACGACTTGCTGGAAGAGGTACGTCGGTGCGCCGGCCTGTTGCGTCAGCTCGGGGTTGAGAAGGGCGATCGGGTGGTGATCTATATGCCGATGATTCCCCAGGCTACCATTGCGATGCTGGCCTGTGCCCGCCTCGGTGCAATCCACTCGGTAGTCTTCGGCGGCTTTGCCGCTAATGAGCTCGCTGTGCGCATCGACGATGCCCAACCGAAAGTGGTGCTGGCAGCGACCTGTGGCCTTGAGGTTAACAAGATCGTGCAGTATCAACCCTTGCTGCGCAGCGCCTTACAGTTGGCCGAACACCAGCCCGAGCAGGTGGTGGTTTGGGAGCGACCCGAGCAACCGATCACCGAAGCCGACTTTGTCCGCTGGCAGGATCTGCTTGTCGTAGCCGAGCCGGCCGACTGCGTTGTGCTCCAGGCAACCGATCCGCTCTATATCCTTTATACCTCCGGCACCACTGGCCAGCCCAAGGGGGTTGTGCGCGATCACGGCGGACACGCCGTTGCGCTGCACTATTCGATGGCGGCGCTCTATGATACGGCGCCTGGCGAGGTCTTTTGGGCGGCATCGGATGTCGGCTGGGTGGTCGGTCATTCCTATATTGTCTATGCCCCCCTATTGCGCGGTTGTACCACCCTGATGTACGAGGGCAAACCGGTCGGTACGCCCGACGCCGGTGCATTCTGGCGGGTGGTGCAAGACCACCGGGTCAAGGTGCTGTTTGCCGCACCGACGGCGTTTCGGGCCATCCGCAAGACCGATCCGGACGGCGTCCTGATCAAGGACTACGATCTGTCCTCCTTGGCGACCATCTTTATGGCCGGTGAACGACTCGACCCGCCGACGCTGGCCTGGACTGAACAGCACAGCCAAAAGCCAGTCATCGACCATTGGTGGCAAACCGAAACCGGCTGGGCGATCACCGGTAATCCGCTCGGCTTAGAACGCTTCCCGACCAAGGCCGGCAGTTCCTGCAAGCCGATGCCGGGCTTCAATGTTGAAATTCTCGATGGCGAAGGACGCATCTGCGCACCCGGTGTACAGGGCTATATCGCCTTGCAACTGCCGTTGCCGCCCGGGTGTCTGACCACCATCTGGCGCAATCAGGCGCGCTTCGAATCGGCCTACCTAAAGCAGTTTACCGGCTTCTATGCCTCCGGTGATGGCGGTTACAAAGACGAGGACGGCTACATCTTCGTGATGGGGCGGATTGACGATGTGATCAATGTGGCCGGCCATCGCCTGTCGACCGGCGAACTGGAGGCGGTCCTGGGCGGTCATGAGATGGTCGCCGAGTGCGCCGTGATCGGTGTGGCAGACGATCTCAAGGGGCAGATACCGCTCGGATTTGCCGTCCTCAAGGATGGTGTCTACCCAGACTTGGATGACTTGGAGCGGGCCCTGGTCGCCAAGGTGCGCAATGAGGTAGGTGCCATCGCCTGCCTCAAGCAAGTGATGATCGTCGATCGATTGCCGAAGACCCGCTCGGGTAAAATTTTGCGCGCGACCATGCGTAAGATGGCCGATGGGGAAGACTACCAGATTCCGTCAACCATTGAAGATCCGGCGGCACTGGATGAAATTCAGCAGCACTTCCGCTAGGCAATTCGCGCCGGTATCCTGTGTCGATGAGGTCGGGCTCTAAGGGCCCCAGTCAATCGAATATCGCACCCGGGTTGAACAGGTTGTCGGGGTCGAAGGTCTTTTTCAGCTGACGCATCAGATCTATTTCCAGCGGCGTGCGGCTATATTGCAAGTAGGCTTTTTTCTGGAAGCCGATGCCATGCTCGGCGGACACAGAACCCTGACAGGAGGCCAACGGCTGGTAGACCAGTTCGTTAATGGTGCTGCGCTGCCGATCCGATAAATCTGGCCCTATATGAATAAAGAGGTGCAGGTTGCCATCACCGAGATGGCCAAAGACAATCACCTTAGCCTCGGGCCAGTGGGCGCGGATCGCCTCCGTTAGGTTGTCGACATAGGCCTCCATAGCATCAATCGGCAGGCTGACATCATAGCCTATATAGGGCGCCAGCCCGGTGGTTAAACACTCTATATCATCGCGAATGGCCCACAGGGCCTGTTGCTGAGCCATCGAGCTGGCGATCACGGCATCGATAATCAGCTCTTGTTCCAGTAAGGTTTCCAAAGCCGAGAGGAAAATGTCCTTTTCCAGATCGTGATAATTTGCCGCCTGAATCAACACATAATAAGGATAGTCCAGGCTCAGCGGTGCTTTGTGTGTCTGTTCTTGGTCGATGACAAAGCGCAAATGTTCTTGCCACATCACTTCGAAGGCCGACAGACGCCCACCCAGTTGGGCATCGAGGTTGCGCAACAAGGCCGTGAGTGATTGAAAGTCGGGCACCGCGACCAGCGCCGTGGAATAGCTGCTGTGTTGAGCGCGCAAGCGCAAGGATAGGCGGGTGATGATGCCCAGGGTGCCTTCACTGCCGATAAACAGCTGCTTGAGATCATAGCCGGTATTGTTCTTCAACAAGGGCCGCAGATTGCTAACTATCTCGCCCGTGGCCAGCACCACTTCCAGACCGAGAATTTGCTCACGCGACATGCCATAACGCAGCACCTCGTTACCACCTGCATTGGTCGCGGCCATGCCGCCGAGAGTGCAGCTGCCGCGGGCGCCTAAGTCGACCGGGTAATGCAGGTCATTACTTTCGGCAAAGGCCTGCAGCGCCTGTAAGGGCACACCGGCTTGAACGATGACGGTGCGGTTATCGACATTGATAGCCTCGATCTGGTTTAAGCGCTCCAATGAAAGCCCAATCTGTTCGGCCGAGGGCACCGCCCCTTCAACGAACCCGGTCATGCCGCCCAAGGGCACGATGCTGATTCCGGCCGCGCAACAGAGTTTGACCACCGCAGCGACCTCCTCGGTTGAACCGGGCCGCACGATGGCACCGGCGCGCATCGGAGCCGGATCAAACCAGCTGATCGGCCGAGCAGAGACATCGGCACCGGTTAACACCTGGCGGGCTCCGAGTAATTCTATAAGTTGGTTTAACAGTGTTTGCATACGGTATTCAGTGTATGGAGGCGGACAAACACTATGCCACAGGAGTAGTCGGAATTCATCTCGGACCCTAGCCGTTTTATGGCTCGACAAGGTTTACCTAATTGTCTTCTAACGGGTCTAATACTAATGGATGAACGCACACAGATGTTTATTTAGGGTGTATGCTTGTCAAATGAAAAAGGTAACTAGTAGACAATTGATTGGCATCTTAGTCGGGGCAGCCTTGGGCGAGAGCGACGCCAAGGCAATCGGTGCTTCTTTAGCAGCACCGTGCCCTTGGCGACGAGCGCAAGCTCGATGGATGTGCAGATGCCCGTGATGGATGATTTTGACGCGATGCGTCGGATTCGCCAGGAGCCTGCCGCTGTGGCTATTGCCCAGATCGCGGCCGATGCGGGCGTGGATCTGAACGCAGCGCTGGAGCGACTCGGTGGTTTGCAAGATGTATATCGCAATGCGCTCGCAGCCTTTGTCGTCGATCTGCTTGTCATGCCTAGCCAGTTGAGCGCTTATGCGCAAAATATGCAGCACAATAACAGCCGGGATGACGCCCGTCGCTTGATGCATACGGTGAAGGGGTTGGCGGCAACCATCGGCGCAACGGCCTTGTCGACGGCTGCCGCCAGTGGCGAACAGGCCATGGGTAACAGCCCAGATGAACAACAGGTGGTGCTTATCTGCGATCAGGTTGGCACCGTCATTACGCGTGCCTTGCCCGGTCTACAGGCCCTCTCGGCAGTGGTCTGACAATTTTGAATCCCAGGCGTTAAGCAGCACCTATCGAGCCCTGCAAAGCCGTCAATCGAGATTGGTGCACATCAGTAATGCGCACCTTCAGTACGCCCCGACTTGTTCCGCCAGGACAACAATCCGTGCCTACAACGACCCCCACAGGGTATTAAAAATCACCTGATGGGTATTGGCGATGGTCGGCGACTTAATCACCACTGCGGTCGGCAGATCACCATCGCTGAGCGAAATCAGCGCGACCTTGGGCGGATAGATGGCGATATAGGAGCCGGCGTTGTCCGAGGATTTTTCATCGATCCATTTCCGATCGGCCAACGGGGCCTCCTCGCCGCCTTCCCCGATGGCGATCACGCGCACCTTGATATCGAGCTTAACCCGTTGACGGGTATAGTTGGGAAAGGGTCGGTACAGGTGTTTACGGATCGCCTTGGCCGAATAAACGCAGTAGGTGCGGTCTTTGTGCTCACTGACCGTGGAGAGAATGTCTTTCAGCACCAATTCAATGCCGTCATCCCCCTCGTAATAGTGCACATCAGCATTACCGGTGACCGGCTGTAGGTGCGACAGCTGGGGAATGACCTTGTCCTCCAGAGCTTCCATGGCCTCGGTCACCTGGGCCTGATGCTTTAGCGCCAGTTCACGCAATCGAGACGGTGGCTCGGCGCTGAAATGATGCCGCTTACCCTTGGGGAAAAAGCTCACCACGCCCTTCGGTTGCATGCGTTTAAGCAATTCATGGGTGGTGCCGCGATTAATGCCGGCACGATCGGCGATATCGCGTATCGAGGCCGGGCCCGACTCGAGCAGGGCCAGATAGATCCGCGTTTCGCGCGGCTCTAAACCGAAGACACGCAGCACTTCGGCGGTATTCACGCTGGCTCCTGCCCTGGGGTCGGCTTAGGAATCGCGGCGCGCGGCGCAAAGGCGAACACATCGCTGATCATCTGATCGGCCCGGAAGCCATGTTCGCTCAGGGTATCCAAGAGGTTGTAGACCATTTCCGGCGAACCGCAGGTCAGTGCCTGGCATTGGCCAACATCGGCGTGGTCGGCCAGGATGCTCTGGACCAGCATCTGGTGTTTATCGTCCCAATGACTGTGTTCGGAGATAAGCGCGGCGATGTGCACATGGGGGTATTGGTCGGCCCATTGCTCAGCCTTATCCAGCATATAGAGTTGATTGAGCCGGTAACTGGTCCAATAGATAAAGATCGGTCGCTTGGCCTGACGCTGCAACTGGTCTTCCACCACCGCCTTGACTTGACTGAAGCCGGTACCGGAGGCGACTAGTAATAAGGGCGCCGATGAAGCGGGCAGAGCACTCAGAACACAGCTGCCGGCTGCGGCCGCCAATTGCACCGAGCCCTGTTGGCGCAAGTGGTTGATAAGCCGCGTATTGGTCTCGGAGTCACCCTGGACATGCAATTCCACACACGCCATATGGGGTGCCGAACCGATGGTGAAATACAGATGCTCGAAACCCGGAATTCGTAACTCGGTATATTGGCCGGCCTCGAACGGATAGGGTTCGATCGGCTTGAGCAGAACTTGCCAGACGTCGCCACTCAGGGCCTTGATATCGTGAACCGTGGCGAGGGTTAGGGGGGCGGTCAAAAGCATTATCTCCAATTTTAAGGGTTAGGGTTGGGCCAGTATACGCATCGGTTGTGTTAGAACCAAAGCGCGCCAGGCCGATCTATTTCGTGTCGCTCCGCCTGGCCGGTGGTGAAGCCGCGCTAGAGGTTCAGTTCCGCCAGTAGGGCGGTCATTTTCGCGCTGATCAGCGGATCTTTGACGATCGGCCGGCCCCATTCCCGATTGGTTTCACCGGGCCACTTGTTGGTCGCATCGAGTCCCATCTTAGATCCCAGACCCGAGATGGGGCTGGCAAAGTCGAGATAGTCGATCGGGGTGTGCTCGATCAGGGTAGTGTCGCGCACCGGATCCATGCGGGTACTGATCGCCCACATCACATCTTGCCAGTCGCGTGGATTAACGTCTTCATCGACTACGATGAGAATCTTGGTGTACATGAATTGGCGCAAGAACGACCAAGTACCCATCATGACGCGCTTCGCATGGCCAGCATATTGCTTCTTCATACTTATTACGGCAATACGATAGGAACAGCCTTCCGGGGGCAGATAAAAATCGATAATTTCCGGGAACTGCTTCTGCAGAATCGGGATGAACACCTCATTTAGGGCGACGCCGAGGATCGCCGGCTCATCGGGCGGCCGGCCGGTATAGGTACTGTGATAAATAGGGTTATTCCGATGGGTCATGGTTTCCACAGTAAAGACTGGGAACTCACTGACCTCATTGTAATAGCCGGTGTGGTCACCATAAGGGCCCTCGGGGGCCGTTTCGCCCGGATAGATAAAGCCCTCCAAGATGATCTCGGCAGTCGCCGGCACCAGCAGATCGTGGCTGCGACACTTGACCAATTGGCTGCGGCTGTCGCGCAGCAGACCGGCGAAGGCATATTCCGATAGGGTGTCGGGCACCGGGGTCACTGCCGCGAGGATGGTGGCCGGGTCGGCCCCCAAGGCCACGGCAATCGGAAAAGGCTGGCCGGGATGCTTCTGCTGCCACGCTTGATAATCGAGTGCACCGCCGCGATGGGAGAGCCAGCGCATAATAAGTTTGTTCTTACCGATCACCTGTTGCCGATAGATACCCAGATTGGTGCGGCCACCATCCGGGCCCTGGGTGATAACCAATGGCCAGGTGATCAGCGGCGCGGCATCTTCGGGCCAGCAGGTCCACACCGGTAGCGTGCCCAGATCGACTTGGTCACCGGTCAGAATATTCTCTTGGCAGGGCCCGCTGCGCAGGGTTTTGGGGGCCATGCTGAGCACTTTTTTCAGCAGCGGCGCCTTCGACCAGGCATCCTTTAAGCCCTTGGGCGGTTCCGGCTCTTTCAGATAGGCCAATAGTTTGCCGATTTCGCGCAGATCTGCCAGGTTGTTAGCACCCATGCCCATCGCGACCCGTTCCGGTGTGCCGAAGAGGTTGCCGAGCACCGGCATGTCATAACCGATGGGGTTCTCAAACAGCAGCGCCGGACCTTTTTTGCGCAAGACCTGATCACACAACTCAGTCATTTCCAGATGCGGATCGACTGGATGGCTGATTCGAATCAGTTCGCCCCGCTGCTCGAGGCCGGCGATAAAGTCGCGTAAATCGGTGTATTTCATGAACGGGTTCTTATGGTTAGGGGTTCGGGCAGCATGGCCAGGCGACGAGCCATTGGCTAGAGCTGTTTGAGGCTGATAAAGAGCGACTCTCGGCTGGCGTTTTGGGCCTTCAGCCGGTCCAGGTAGCTCTGCCACAGCAGCTCTTGCTGATCGCCAAGATGGCGCAAATAGGTCCAATCGTACAGGCCGCTGTCGTGGCCGTCATCGAAAATAATCTTGATGGCGTAACGGCCGGTGGCTTCAATGCCGGAGATGGCAACGGCCTTTTTGCCTACCTGCAGTACCTGCTGACCCACGCCATGGCCGCGTACCTCGGCCGAGGGCGAATGCACTCGTAAAAATTCGGCCGACAGGCGATGCTCGACCCGGTCGGGCCACTGTAGATTTAGGGTTTGGCTGGCGCGGTGATAATCGATTTTGAGCGGCGCAGTGTGCATAGCAGTACTTTTTGAACGAATACGATAGCCATTATCAGCAATCGGCCGCGGAAGTCTAATCTTTCCCCTGCTTTTTCGTCCTGCTTGCTAATCGGGAATTTGATTGCGCAGCAGCACCAGTTCGTCGATGTTGAGCCGGAGAATATCGACCAGGTCGGGATCGAACTTAATGCCACTCTGATTAACGATATAGGCCAAGATCGCCTCGTTATGCCACGGCTCCTTATAGCTGCGTTGTGACCCTAGGGCATCAAAGACATCGGCCATGGCCATAATCCGAGCCTCCATGGGGATCTTATCGCCGACCAGGCCATCAGGGTAACCACTGCCATCCCAATTTTCATGATGCCAGCGCGCCAGGCGGGCGCCTAAGCAGGCTACCGGCAGCTTGGATTGCTCCAAAATCTGGCCCCCGATGGCGGCATGAGTTTGCATAATAGCCCATTCATCCGAGGTGAACTTGCCCGGTTTGTGCAGGATGGCTTCGGAAATGGCTATTTTGCCGATGTCGTGCAGGGGTGCGGCAATCTTAATGGCTTCAATAAACTCTCTGGGCAGCGCCAACTGCTGGGCAAAAAACTCACAGATCAGCGCGACCCGTTTGACATGACTGCCGGTCTCCAGGCTACGCGCCTCGATGGCATCACCGACTATATACATTAGCTCCTTCTGATTGCTGGCGAGCTGGTTTTGGCGCATCAGGTTTTCAAAGATTAGCACCAGTTGGCTGGCATAGAGCTCGATCAAGCCGGCTCGAAAATGACTCTCATCAGCCGGATATTCGACCCATAAGACCACCGCGGCATCCTGACCGGTGGCGAAATAACCGACAAAGTCTTGTGCGCTAGCGACGGTGCTTTGATCGCTAAAGGTTTGTTCAATGCGTGCGCGAATCGCCTCAGGGAGACCCTCTAGGCCGCTGCTCACGCATTGTTGCGCGCCATTGCCACAACTGAGCAGGGTGTCGATTGATTCGGCAAATAAGCTGTGCTGACGTCGTGCCAGATAGAGCGTTGAACGCTCCAGTTGTAAAATGCTCAATAACCCTTGCAGGGCGGAGCTGGCCATGAGATCCAAACTATCGAGTTTGAGCAGACCGGCGGAGGTATCGATCAATTGTCGAAACGCGGCCAATTGGCTACCGATGGTGGTGATATCCTTATAACCGCGCACAGCATTGAATACGCAGGTAGCCAAGCCTTGAGCGGTCAGCTCGGTCTTGGATTTGTAGTCATTGATATCATAGTTGCGGATAACGTCCGACTCTGGTGCCATACCGGCTTGGCCGGTACGCAGAATGAGACGGATAGCGCCGTTCATCCGGTCGTTGCGAATCCACTCGACTAACTCCAGACCGGCATGGGGGGTCTCCATCACGACATCGACAAAGGCTAAACAGTATTGGGTGTCCGACTCCAGCATGAGCCGGGCTTCGGCTGCTGAAAAAGCCGAGTGCAGCTTGACCGGCTGGCCGAACAGTTCCAGTCGGTTCAGGGTCAGCCGGGTGACATCGTGAACACTGGGTTCGTCGTCGACTATTAGAATGTGCCAAGGTTCGCAGGGCGGCTCACTGGTTAAGGGCGGTAGGGTATCGGCACTGAAAATCATGCGGGTCATCGGCTTGGGCATCGACTTATGGCGAGCCCTAACTAAAGCACAGATATGCGGTATTGCCAGCGCCAATTTGACTTAATGGTGCGCAGCACGGCGGGTTAAATCGACCGTGCTTCGCGCTGGTCGCTAGAGAATAAAGCGACTGAGATCTTCGTTTTGAGCCAGTTCACCGAGCGCGGCCTCGACAAAGGCGGCATCGATAGACTGCTTTTCGCCCGAGCGTTCACTGGCATCAAAGGATATGCCTTCAAACAACCGTTCCATGATGGTGTGTAGGCGTCGAGCTCCGATGTTCTCGGTGTTCTCATTGACCTGGTACGCCGTCCGGGCGATGGCTTCGATGGCATCGTCACTGAAATCCACCAAGAGATTTTCGGCCTGCATCAACGCGCTATACTGCTCGGTAATGCTGTAGTCCGGCTCGGTTAAAATACGCTTGAAGTCGTCCGGTGTCAGTGCCTGCAGATTCACTCGTATTGGTAATCGGCCCTGTAATTCGGGGATCAGATCGCTCGGTTTGGAAAAGTGAAAGGCACCACTGGCTATAAAGAGGATATGGTCGGTCTTTACCATGCCGTACTTGGTATTGACCGTACAGCCCTCTATGAGCGGTAACAGGTCGCGCTGCACGCCATCCCGGCTGACGTCACCGCCACCGCGATTGTCACTCTTGGCAATCTTGTCGATCTCATCGAGAAACACGATACCGTTTTGCTCCACCGCGTGCAGGGCCCGTTGGCGCAGCGTGTCCTCGTTGATCATCCGGCCGGCTTCTTCCTCGGTCAGCAGCTTAAGGGCTTCTTTGATCGGTACCTTGCGGGTCTTAGTTTTTTCCTTGCCCATATTGGAAAACATATTCTGCAACTGGCTGGTCATTTCTTCCATACCCGGTGGCGCCATAATTTCGACCCCCACCTTGGCTTCGGCCAGTTCTATCTCAATTTCCTTAGCGTCCAGTTCGCCTTCGCGTAGGCGTTTACGGAAGGTCTGTCGGGTCGCCGACGGTTGCGCTTTAGAGTCGTCATCGGTCGAACCGGTGCGCGCCGATGGTAAGAGTATATCGAGGATTCGGTCTTCGGCCGCATCCTCGGCACGCGGCCGGACGGCATGCAATTCATGGTCGCGAAACAGCTTGATGCCGGTTTCGACCAGGTCACGAATAATCGACTCGACATCGCGCCCGACATAGCCGACTTCGGTAAACTTGGTCGCCTCGACCTTGATAAAAGGCGCATTGGACAGCTTTGCCAAGCGCCGTGCAATTTCTGTTTTACCAACTCCGGTCGGGCCAATCATGAGAATGTTTTTCGGTGTGATTTCGTCGCGCATCCGCTCATCGAGTTGCATGCGCCGCCAGCGATTACGCAGCGCAATGGCCACGGCGCGTTTGGCGTCGTCCTGACCAATAATGTGTTTGTCCAGCTCATGGACGATTTCTCTGGGTGTCATTGTCGACATGCTAACCTCTTACCTAATAGGGCCCGCCGCGAGTGATGTGCCGCGTCGGGCGTGGTCCTTGCCGCGTTGGCAGGGGCCGGTGAACTGTTTTACAGCGTTTCGACAACCACCGAGTGGTTGGTGAAGACGCAAATATCTGCGGCTAAGGCCATGGACTTTTCGGCGATAGTTTTAGCGTCCAGATCGGTGTTTTCATAGAGCGCGCGGGCCGCCGCGAAGGCGTAGTTGCCGCCTGAACCGATGGCGATCACGCCATATTCCGGTTCCACCACATCGCCGGTGCCCGAAATAAGCAGAGACGTCTCGCCATCGGCGACCAACAGCAGGGCTTCCAGGCGCCGCAACGCCCGATCGGAACGCCATTCTTTGGCCAGCTCAACCGCCGCGCGGGTGAGATGGCCGCTGTGCTGCTGCAGGTGGGCCTCGAATTTTTCAAATAACGTAAAGGCATCGGCGGTGCCACCGGCAAAGCCGGCGATCACCTTGTTTTGATACAGGCGGCGCACCTTGCGGGCATTGCTTTTTAATACGGTATTTCCAAGAGATACTTGACCATCGCCGGCGATAACGACCTGGTCATTACGGCGGACCGCAACAATCGTTGTCATGAAGGGGTTGCCTATCATTGAATTCAACGATCTATGTGGGGACGTCGGCGCAAGTTTAAAAGGTAAGGGGCAAATTAAGCCATTGCTGGGCGCGCAGGCAGGGCGCTAAGCGATCACCCGGCGGTGGCAATGGAGACTGCTATTGGCTCTTGACCAGGACCTGATAGTTGAGTTTCGCGAGCGTGTCTTGGGCCTTGTTGAGCGAGGGGCGATGATCAAAGGGGCCGACCATAACACGGTGAAAGGTGCCTTTACCGGTCACTTCGACCGACTGTATTTCAGTATTGGGTAACCCATTTAATATAAGTTCCGCGCGCAACCGATCAGCGTCAGCCACCCGATTAAACGAGGCGACCTGAATAATCCAGTTTTTAGCGTCGGGCACCGCCACGGGCGCCGCCTTGCTGGAGCTGTCTTGGCTGGCAGCTGGGCCGCTCTGGGTCGGCACGGTCGGGGCTATCCGGTCGCCTGGCAGATCGATCGACACCTCATCGGTTTCCAATAATTGATAAAACTCGAAGGCCTGCTTGAGTGTCTCAGCCTTGGTCTTAATGTCCTCAATGCTTTCATATTCCGGGCTGACCGCCGTGGACTCAGGTGCGGCCAGCGGTTCGCGCAAGGCGATGGCCAGCTGTTTGCGCACGGCGTCGGCACCGCCCTTGTCGGCCGGTACTGCGTTTAAATAATATAAGAAAGCGCCAAAACCAAGGGCCACCGTCACGGTAAAGATCCACACCCAAGTTGGAATGGAACTGCCCTGAGGGGCCTTGGGTTTGTGGGCGAAATCGCGTGCCATCGGTTACTCCAGGTTACATTTTTTCAGGTGCGCTGACGCCTAACAGGTCTAGGCCATTGGCCAGGACTTGTGCAACGGCAGTGGACAAGACCAGGCGGGCGTTACGAATTTCATCGTCGGCTACCAACATCTTATGGTTGTTGTAGTAGCTGTGAAACAGGCCGGCCAGATCCCGTAAATAGTTGGCAATCATAGCAGGTTCGAGGGCTGTACCGGCGCTTTTTACAATGTCACTATAGCGCCGCAGCTGGGTCATTAATTCGCGTTCCGCTTCTTGATCGAGGCGGCTCAAGGCGGCCAGGCCATCGGCCTGGTTAAAGCTCAGTTGCTGGTCGACCAGCCGGTCGAGAACGCCAAATACGCGGGCATGAGCGTATTGAATATAATAGACCGGGTTGTCGTTATTTTTTGATCGAGCCAGATCGATATCAAAGGTGATCTGGGCATCACCTCGGCGCGACACCAAGAAATAGCGGGTCGCATCGCGGCCGACCTCATCGATCAGATCGCGCAACGTGACATAGCTGCCCGCTCGCTTGGAGAGTTTCACCTCTTCCCCACCGCGTACGACCATGACCATCTGATGCAGGTTATAATCGGGGTAGCCGGCCGGAATGCCAACCTGAAGGGCCTGTAAACCAGCGCGTACTCGGGTGACGGTGCTGTGATGGTCGGCACCTTGCTGATTGATAACTCGGTCGAAGCCACGTTCAAATTTATTTTTGTGATAGGCCACATCGGGGACAAAGTAGGTATAGCCGCCGTCTTTTTTGCGCATCACCCGATCTTTGTCGTCACCGAAGTCGGTGGTCTTTAGCCACAGGGCGTCATCCTTTTCATAGGTGAAGCCGCTGGCAATCAATTTAGTCACGGTTTCCTCGACTAGACCGTCGGCATAGAGCGAGGATTCGAGAAAGTACACATCGAAGTCGACATCGAAGGCCTGCAAGTCCAGATCCTGTTCGCGGCGCAAATAGGCCACAGCGAACTGGCGTATGGCATCCAAATCGTCTGGATCGCCATTGGCGGTGACATTCTGGTCATCGGCAATCACTGTTTCACCGGCCAGATACGCACGGGCCACATCACTGATGTAATCGCCGCGATAACCATTTTCCGGCCAACCCTCTTGGTCTGGTGCGATATTGTGCACCCGGGCCGACACCGATAGGGCCAAATTTTGAATCTGGGCGCCGGCGTCATTGTAATAAAATTCTCGGGTGGGCTGCCAACCGTTGGCGGCCAAAACGCGACACAGCGAGTCGCCGACGGCGGCACCGCGACCGTGGCCGACATGCAATGGGCCGGTTGGGTTGGCGGAAACAAATTCGACCTGCACTCGACGTCCGTCACCGGAGTTGTTGGTGCCAAAGGCCGAACCTTGGGCCAAGACTTCGGCGACAATTTCCACGCTCGAGGCACCGGCCAAAAAGAAGTTAATAAAGCCCGGCCCGGCAATTTCGATCTTGCTGACCAGCGGTGTCTCGGGCAGCGCCGCAATCAAGGCGGTGGCCACGGCGCGCGGATTATTGCGGCACGCCTTGGCCAAAATAAGCGCCAGATTGCTGGTCAGATCACCATGGCTTTTGTCACGAGTATTATCGACCATGACCGCGATGGCCTGGTCACTCGGAATAAAACCGGTCGCTTTCAATTGTTCGGCAGCGGTGGCTAACAGTTGAGCAATCTGTTGCTTCATGAAAAAGTGTTCTCCGGAACGAGGAAATGGGCGGTAAAGCGCTGCGCATTATCCATATTTTCGGCCTCAGTAGCCAGCGTCCCGTATCGGCGAACGGAGGTTAGACTATCAGCGGATCGGCAGCGGAGTCTTGGTGGGTGGGCGCCATATTATTGACTTTATATTTGGGTATATTTGTCAATATTGTGCCGAATAAGCAAAATGACCGACCAAGTTGATCGGCTACGACCCGTTGGCCGGGACCAGTCAATTCGTCGGCCCGGCTGGTGATGGAGTAAATGATGCGGGCGGCTGGTCGACGTGTCTGCGCGACTAAGCCAGCTCGGCTGGGTCAATATCGATGTGCCAGCTGACCTGCTGTTGGTCGCGCGGATAATGCTGGTGTAGCGGGGTTAGGCTCTGGTGCAGATGGCTGCGCTTGTCACTCTGCACGATGAGCATAAAGCGGTGTTTGCCGGCGCGCCGGGACAGTAGGGCGGGAATGGGCCCCAACACCCGAACTCGTTTCGTACTCAATAGATAATGCGCCATTTGCTGCAGGCGCGCCTCGGCTCGATCGGCGAAGGCGCTATCGCAGCGAATTACCGCCAGATAGCCAAAGGGCGGCAGGCCACTGCGTTGGCGCTCGGCCAGCAGGTCGTTGGCAAAGGTACGATAGTCATGCTGCTTGAGCGGCACAAAGATCGGATCGTCCGGGTAATAGGTCTGGATCAATACTTCGCCGCGCCGTTCGCCGCGCCCGGAGCGACCGGAGACCTGGGTTAAGAGTTGCCCCATGCGTTCCCGCGCGCGCAGATCGGCACTGAACAGTCCGATATCGATATCCCAAATGCCGACCAGTGTCACCCGCTCAAAATGGTGGCCTTTGGCCAGCATCTGGGTGCCGACGATGATCGCCGGACCGGGCAGGTCGGTGCGCTCCAGTTGGGCGACAAACTTGTGTCGAGTACTGGCGGCATCGCGATCGAAACGAATCACCGGAACCGCGGGAAAGAGTTCGCCGAGCAGTTCTTCGGCCCGCTCGGTGCCGGTGCCCATGGCCGATACCTGGTTGGAATGGCAGGTGGGGCAGCTCTTGCGCGGCGCCTCGCGATGGCCACAATGATGGCAAATGTTGCTATAGCCCTGGCGATGATGGGTTAGATGCGCATCGCAAAACACACAGTCGGCCATCCAGCCACAGTCAGCGCAAAACCAAGATGGCGCGTAGCCGCGCCGATTTAGGAACAGCAGCACCTGGTTGCCATCGGCCAGATGGTCGGCCACACGCATCAGGAGCCGTTCAGACAGCCCGTTCTGATGTTGCTGTTTGCGCATGTCGATGGTCTCCACGCCGGGCAGGGCCATCCCGCCGGCACGATGATTTAACAGCAGGTGGCCAAAGCGACCGGTTTGAGCGTTGTGTAAACTTTCCAATGACGGCGTTGCCGTACCCAGGATTATGGGAATGCCGGCATCGTGGGCACGTTTGAGCGCCACATCGCGCGCCTGATAGCGCAGGCTATCTTGCTGTTTATAGGACAGGTCGTGCTCTTCATCGACCACGATCAGTCCGAGATTGGGTAATGGAGTGAGCACTGCCGAGCGGGTGCCAATTACGATCGCGGCCTGTCCGAGGCTGGCTTGCAGCCAAGCCGACAGGCGTTGCGCGTCGGACAGGCCAGAATGCAAGGCCACTACGCGATCCTGGAAACGACTTTGGAAGCGCTGAATGGTCTGCGGAGTCAGACCAATTTCCGGTACCAGTACCAAAGCGCGTTTGCCTTCCCGCAGGCAGCGTTCGATCGCCTGTAAATAGACTTCGGTCTTGCCGCTCCCAGTGACCCCTTCCAGCAGAAAGGGTGAATAGGGCTCGCGATTGACCGCATCGAGCGCCAGTTGCTGCTCATTATTGAGCTCAAGGGCCGGTTCAAACAAAGTGCCCGTAGGGGCTATGGGCTGGTCGTCCTGATGGATTTGGATCGTGATCAGGTCCTTCTTAACCAGACTGGTCAGTTGGCCGCGACTGAAGCCGCGCTCGCGCAGTGCGCGCACCGTACTGGTAGAAATGTCTTGCAGCAAGGCGATCAACTGTTGTTGAGCCACTGAGCGTTTCAGTTGGTCGGGCAGGATCGCCACACCGGGGACCGTCAGGGTGACCCATTCCTCGACCGGCAACTCGGCGCCGCCGCCTTTGCGCAACAGGGCAGGCAGAGCAAGCAGAAAGCCGCTGCTGAATTCATGCAGGTAATAGCGCCCCAACCACGCCGCCAGCGCCAAGATGTCGGCCGGCAGCAAGGCGCCTGGGTCGAGTACGGCGCCGATGGGCTTGAGCCTTTCAATGGGATAGTCCGCGCCATCGGGCCCGGGCGCGACGGTCACTCCGACCACGCTCCGGCGACCTAGGGGGACCAGGCAACGCGCGCCGAGTGCAACCGGGCTGTGATGGCAGTAACCGAGCGGTCCACTGAAGGGGCCGGGTATGGCGACATGGATTCTATAGGGCGGAATCTTTATTTGGCTTGTCAAATGATTGGACTCTGGTAGTATTGCGCTCCCTTTTTGGGGGCTGGTCTAATGACCATTGTGCCCCTAAAGTTTATGTTCCGTCAAAGCGCGGTGCCCGGCAACGACCAGGTAGCGGCGTAAATTGAGGTATTAGTTATGCAAGATAATATGCACCCTAAATATGAAGCCCTTACTGCAACTTGTTCGTGCGGTAATGTTATTGCCACCCAGTCAACTCGTGTTGGTGCCATGCACTTAGACGTATGTTCCGCTTGCCACCCTTTCTACACGGGTAAGCAGAAGAATGTTGATATCGGCGGTCGAATTGACAAGTTCAACACCCGTTTCGGCGGACGTAAAATCGGTAAGTGATCCGTCACATCGATTGTTAGAAGAAGCCCGGTTTATACTGGGTTTTTTTTATGCGGGCAATTTCTGCTCCGGCCCGTCCTTTAGGGTCTTTGGGCATCTTCAAACGCCGCCGATGGCACGATAATTGGTGCTTGGTAAAATGATACTAAGCTTAGGTTGAGCGCGGGGCAGCGCGGCGTTATGCTAGCGCCACCGAAAACACCAATAACAACAGGAAGTATTCATGTCTGACAACTTCAAGCAAGACGCTCTCGATTATCATGCCAACCCCAAGCCCGGCAAGCTCAGCATCGAAATCAGCACCCCTGCAGAAACATCACGCGACCTGGCGTTAGCCTATAGCCCGGGTGTTGCCGAGCCAGTGCGCGCTATTGCCGCCAATCCAGATGATGCCTACAAGTACACCATTAAGGGTAATCTGGTCGCCGTTGTCTCCAATGGCAGCGCCATTTTGGGCTTGGGCAACCTGGGCAGTTTGGCCAGTAAGCCAGTTATGGAAGGTAAGGCATTGTTGTTTAAGCGCTTTGCCGCTATCGATTCAGTCGACATCGAGATCAATTCTGCCGATATCGACGAAATAGTACGCACTGTTGAGCTGATCGCCGATACCTTTGGTGGCATCAACTTGGAAGACATTAAGGCACCGGAGTGTTTCGAAATTGAACGCCGTCTGATCGAATCTTGCGATATTCCGATTATGCACGACGATCAACATGGTACCGCCATCGTGACCGTAGCCGGTATGTTGAATGCGCTGGAAATTCAGGGTAAAGACATCGCCACGGCGAAAATGGTTTGTCTAGGTGCCGGTGCGGCAGCCATCTCTTGTGCTCGCCTGCTGGTTGCGGCGGGTATGAACAAAGACAACGTAATAATGATTGATCGAACCGGGGTGATCTACACCGGTCGTGAAGGCGTCAACCAGTACAAAGCTGAGTTTGCCAATGACGTCACCGAAACACGCACACTGGCCGAAGCGATTGTTGGTGCCGACGTGTTCTTGGGCCTGTCGGGTGCGAACCAATTGTCGGTTGAAAACCTGCGTGCCATGGCCGCTAAGCCTGTCGTGTTTGCTTGCTCTAACCCGGACCCTGAAATTTCGCCGGAACTGGCGCGGGCCGAACGCAGCGATTTAATTATGGCCACCGGTCGCTCGGACTATCCAAACCAGGTCAATAATGTCTTGGGCTTCCCCTTTATCTTTCGCGGAGCCTTAGATGTTCGTGCTAGCAAGATTAACGAGGCGATGAAGTTGGCGGCGGCCTATGCCCTGCGTGATCTGGCCAAAGAGCCAGTATTGCAAGAAGTGGTTGATGCTTACGGCGGTGCAGCCTTTGTCTACGGTCAAGAGTATATTATTCCCAAGCCGTTGGACCCGCGCCTGTTAATTAGCGTGGCCGGTGCCGTAGCACGCGCCGCGGTGGATTCCGGGGTGGCGCGTCTGCCTTTGCCAGAGCATTACAAACTCTAGCATCGACCATCAGGCCTGCTCACCAGCAGGTCGCTGCCGCCAGAGAGTGTTTCTGGCGGCATCTTTGCATCATATGAGTCCACTGAAGCGAGATAAACACACGCTCATTAACCCTGCTAAGGGTATGTTCGTAGGTGTAACGCTGACCTGACGGCGCCCATATTTCCAGAAAGAGCTAATTTGATGTTAGGATAGTAAAAGAAGTATTATTTATTTGTTACTAATCAGACCCTGATTGAGTTCACTGAAAAACATGACAATGACAAACGATAACCCACTCGATGAATCGACAATGGCTTTTTGGCTAACCCATCCGGACCCGACCCAAGCGTCGGTTCACCTGGCATTACAGTGGTTAGCTCATGTTTATCCTGCGAGTGAGAAACAAATCGATCGAATCCTTAATTCAGCGCTGCCCTATGCGGACAGCGCCCTGTCTGCGCGCTGGGCGCAGTTTCTTGAACAGCAAGACGTGGAAGGTCACATAGATGCCCTGACATGGATCGCGGACACTCTGTCCGAACAACAGATCCCCTTTTTGATCGATACGTGCTGGCGTTTGCTCTTGGTCGACCATGAATTCCCCACTCAGGTGCCATTGGCCTTGCGGATTATCGGCCGGATAGTCGACTTTGAGGACAGCCAGCAAATGGTTATTGGCGCTGCTGTATTTAACGAATATGCAGAGGACGATCTAGAGCGCCCCCGGGCACCCTTGGTGCCCATTGATCCGCGTTATCTTGACCGGGTCGAGTGGCGACTCTATGGCCACAGTGCGACGCACCGGCGTACATCCTATCCGGTTGTGAACCAGGCTGACAAAAATCGTGGCGGCCTCTATGGCTTTATTGGCGGCACCGTCTTTGGTGCCCTACTGGTCGGTGGTCTGGTTTTTGGGCCGCTGCAGCTGGGTCGTTTACAGGTCCCTACCATGTCGCATGATGGGTTGTTGGCCGACGCTCAGCCGGCGTCAAGTGCCCCAGCTCCGGTTGAGATGGTGAGTCCAAAGCTAGTCACCACCCCAGAACCGGTCTACAGTGCTATTTTGCCTGCCGATATGGCGAGCCCAGCGGCAGTCGCTACCGAGTCCGCCCCTGCCGACATACCGACGGCACCGATTGGTTTGACTAATATTGCATCGGCGCCCATTGAGCAGGAGCCCACGGCACCGACAGAAATGCGTGCCGAACGGGTGGGCGATGTTGTGGCGCCTGGCGAAGCGGTGCTTGAGCCGGTGACCATGGTGGTCGTTGAATCGCCAGCGCCAGCGCCACCGCCAGCGCCACCGGTTATCGAGGCAATACCCTTGGCCGTGACGGAACAGCTTGGCGTTGTTACCATCGACCCTTTGGCAGAACGCGCACGCTCAGCAGTCACACCATCGGCCCAGTGGCTCGGCAGTCGAGTCTTGATGGAAGTCACCGCGACGATCCTGAACGTTCGCCGTGAGCCATTGGTCGACAGCCCGGTGCTGATCAAGTTAGCAACCAACGCACGGGTTTGGGCCTATCCGGGTCAAGTGGGTGGGCAATGGATGGCGGTCAAGGTTGAGGGCGAAACCGGTTATGCCAGCGCCCGATTCTTAGCGGAAGTGGACTTGCCATAAGCTACTCTGGTAATTCGAGTGCCAGGTTCAGTTCGCTTAACTGGCTTAGAGCTCTCGCTCGATAGCGCTGCCGAACCTGGCTGCCGGCGGGTTTGGTTAGGTAGTAAGCGATCAATTGGGCTTTTTCAGCCGGCACCGCCAATTCATCCAGCCGCACCAATAAGCGATCCTCGGCATCGAAATCTGGCGGCGGTAAACTGACCACCTCCTTTAGCTCCAGACTCTCACCTCGAACCAAGCGTTCAATCAACTTCTGATACTGACGGGCAAAGATTGGTCGCGTGGTGCGTTCTGTTTCTGAGCGCAGCCTAAAGTAGCCGACCTGCTGCGCGGCCAGTTGCACAATAAGATGACTCCAACCATGATTCGATGGATCATGACTGAAACGGCACCCTTCCAAATAGGCGTCTTCTAGGGCTGGTAAGCCTAGTGTCTCGGGTGAGGGTTGCAGTAGTTTCAAAAATTCGGCGATGGTCGGTGGCCAAGCATGCTCACGTTTGCAGCGTTCCAGGGCAAACTCAATCAGATTCGCCGAGGTACCCAGTAGCGTCATGGCCCATTCGCGTTTGGCCTGATTTAGCGTAGTTTCGTCCCGGTAGGCACTTTCGAAGCGATGGGTGTAAATATGGTGGAAGCGGGCAAAAATCATATTGATTAACACCTTGGTGTCGTGATCAATGCTTGGCCGCTTACCAGTCAGTATCCCGGATATTTCGGAGGGCATCTCGGACCTGGGTGCGCTTGTCTCGAGCAGGCTCTGCAGACTCACCATTTGTCGCTTGTTGTCGGTCATGTCTACCCTTGGAATTGAGTGAGTCGTGCCAGGATCGCTGAACCCAGTTCAGGAAGCGAACATCCCAACTGATTTCGGTTCGGTCTGTGGCTGTGTAATACTGCCGGAATTTCGCCAATTCGGAAAGGGCAAATTCCATTGGAATATCGTGGAAGGCGAGCAGTTTTGGAAAGCTGTCACTCGGCTCCCAATCTTGGCCGAGCCGGCTCTTGCGAGCTCGGCCGGCTGGCGTTGCCGGTGGATCGTTTTTTAGATAGGCCAGCTCTTCGTCGAATTGATTGCGCTGGCGTGTCTCATTTATAGGTTCGCTTAGGGCGTAGACCGGCACTGGCTCGCTGCGCAACGCCGGCCGGCTCGCCTGGATCGTGGGCTCCGCCGGCGCCATGACCTGGAGCTTAGCTGCGTTATCGAATAGGGCGGTATCGCAGACAATGGTCCAAGGCCCCTCACCCCTGACCTGGACCAGCCCGAGCGCCCTGAGGCGCTTAAGCACGAGGCTGAATTGACTGGCGGTCCAGAACGGCACCAATGTTTGCTGTTGTTGCCGACTTAACGGGACTTCGGCGCTGCCCTGCAGTTGTTGCAGATCAAACAGCAGCTGCACCAAAAGAGCCTCTTCCAGGCCGAGAGTTTGGGCCAAAAGAGGTGACACCAGCAACATTTTTTCCAAGAGTATCACAGCCTTTTGTCGGTTTAGCGGAGTCTAAACGAAGTTAAATACAGCCGGTTATTATATCACAGGGTCAGGCATCGAGTGAGTTTGTATCGTCGTTTGAACGCTGACATTTTTGCCGCGGCGGCCTTGGTATTGCCGTCAGCGGCTGCAAAGTGAGGCAGGGACGCCAGAAGAGGCTGGTAAGTTGGGCCGGGCTTAGTTAGCCTGTCGCTTTTGATCTGCAGACGCATCAACAGGAGACGCGTGACCATGGCCGATGTGATTGAGGTGCGGTCCTTAACAAAAACCTATGGCTCTCTGCTGGCCGTCGACGGTATCAGCTTTGCCATCGCCGAAGGCAGTTGCTTTGGTCTGCTCGGTCCCAATGGCGCCGGTAAAACCACGACCATCGAGATGCTTGAGGGTATCGTTAAGCCCACATCGGGTCTGATTAGCCTCTTTGGCCAGCCGGCCAGCAAGGCGCTCTATAGTCGTGTGGGTATTCAATTCCAGCATACGGCCTTGCAGGATCATCTCACCGTGGCCGAAACCCTGCAGCTCTTTGCATCCTTTTATGAACAGCCGGCCGCCATCGCAGAACTGGTCGAGCTGTGTGCTCTGGGTGAGTTTATCCGCCAGGACGCGCGCAAATTGTCGGGCGGCCAGCGGCAGCGGATGTTGCTCGCGTTAGCGTTGATCAACAATCCCGATCTGGTGTTTCTCGATGAACCGACTACCGGTCTGGACCCTCAGGCACGGCGTAATTTTTGGGACCTGATCGGTGCCATCAAGGCGCAGGGGAAAACCATCGTCCTGACGACTCACTATATGGATGAGGCGCAGATGTTATGCGATACCATTGCCATTCTCGATCAGGGTCAGATAGTCGCGCGCGGCTCCCCCAGCAGTCTGTTGGCCGAGCATTTTCAGGGCGTGCTGGTGCAATTGCCCAAGGCCAATCTGGTCGGCAAGGCGGTTGATCTGGCCTTTGTGGAACGCAATCAGCACATCGAGTTACTCACGGAACAGCTCGATAAGACGCTACAACAGTTGCTTGCTCAGGGTATCCCTTTAGATGGTATGCAGATCAAGAGTGCTAACCTGGATGATCTGTTTCTCAAACTAACCGGCCATGCGCTACGGGGGTAGGCACTATGAAACGTATGCTGGCTGTTTTTCGGGCCCGAAACACCGAGTTCTTTCGCGATCGCAGTACCTTTACCTGGAATCTGTTATTTCCATTTCTGCTCTTGCTCGGCTTCTACTATATTTTTGGCCAAGCACAACCCATGTATAAGGTTGGGGTCCTGTCGGAACAGGATGGCTACATCAGTCGCCCAGTCTTTATGGCCACCAAACACATTCAATTTATTCCCTATGGCGACCTCGAGCGCGGCTTGGCCCCCTTAGCCCGCCATCAGATCGATCTGCTGATCGATATTGATCGAGCGCAATACTGGGTCAATGAGGAGAGTCGAAAGGGCTATATGGCTGAACAGATCTTGGCGGTCAGGGATCCGGATTTTAACCGCACGGTGATTCGGGGCAGCGCCATTCGTTATGTCGATTGGGTCTTGCCCGGCATTATCGGCATGAATATTATGTTTAGTGCCCTCTTTGGTGTCGGTTACGCCATCGTTCGCTATCGTAAAAATGGGGTGCTCAAGCGGTTGAATGCGACGCCGTTGACCGCCTTGGAATTTATCGGCGGTCAGCTGATGTCGCGCATTGTGATGGTGGTGATTGTCGGTCTGGTACTCTTGCTGGGCGCGCGTTTTTTGCTCTCGACCTTGATGCTCGGCAGCCTGGCCTTGCTAGTATTGACCATGTTTATGGGGGCTTTGGCGTTGGTCAGTCTAGGGTTGCTGGTTGCCGCCCGCCTGCGCAGTGAGGAATTTACCGGCGGGTTATTGAATATGACCACTTGGCCGATGATGGGCTTATCCGAGGTCTGGTTTTCACTGGAGGGCGCTCCGCACCTGGTGCATCAGATTTCCCAGCTGATGCCTCTGACCCATCTGGTCCAAGCACTGCGGGCGATCATGGTCGATGGCGCCGGCTTTGTCGCCATCAGCGATCATCTGGCGGTTCTAGCGCTGATGTCGGCGATCTTTCTGGCCATCGGTTCGATGACCTTTAGCTGGGCTGCCGACGGCCGCTAGCGCGTCGGGCGCCCTAATTAAAGGCCTTCTTCGATGGTCAAGGGCGGTGTGATGATATCCGGCGTCGGCTCGCCACCTTGGGCCTCATAGCGTTTTAGGGCGTCCAGGCATAGATCGTAGCCGCGTTCGATATTTTTGTCCGCAAGATGGTAATCGAATAGGCCGCCGCAATCGTAGGGCACTTCGACCAAAATATCGGGAATATTGGCCGCCAACTTCATCTGGGCGATGGTGTTTTGCATTGTTTCGATACTGCGGTTGAGCAGTTCCAACGTGCTGTATTCGTTCGCACGTCGACTCTCTGGTTCCACAGCATCCTCGCTTTTCCAACGATCGATAAACCGGCCGATGGCCCGTTGCACGCCGCGCTGCGATACCTGATCGAGCGCGATATGCGGCTCGCGCGACTGGCTAACCATATTGAAGGGTGTTCGTTTGGCATTCAGATTGACTGCGATGGTCAGATCCGTGACCTGCTGCATGGCTGCCGACACCGGAACCGGATTGAGCACGCCACCGTCGACCAGCCACATATCGCGATAGTTGTGCGGTTTAAAGACCGAGGGGATCGCAATAGAGCCTCGAATGGCCTCGAATAGGCTGCCGTCGGTAAACCAGACTTCCTTCTGGCGATCCAAATCCACCGCGACAACGGTTAATTTGATGGTCAGGTCCTCGATGACCTGATCTTTGACCAGCGAGCTGAGCGCATCCATCAGCTTAACGCCTTTAAAGAAGCCTCCACCGGTAAAGCTGAGATCGAGCAGGCCTAACACATCCTTGCGCTCCAAGGCGGTAACCCAGCTTTGCAGCCGATCCAGCTGCCCCGCCGCATAGAAGCCACCGACCAGCGCACCGATGCTGGCGCCGGCAATGTTTTCGATCTGATAGCCCTGATCTTCCAAACATCGAATCACGCCGATGTGGGCCATGCCACGGGCGCCGCCGCTGCCGAGAACCAAAGACACGGTTTTTGCTGCCATCTGTAACTCCTTAAGGGGGATCGTACCAGGCGAGTGGCCATTGGCGGCCGAACGCGCAGCCGCTGAGCAGGGCATGGGTAAGGCCTAGTTGACCGCTGAACCCAGTTCCCACATCGGCAAAAAGACGCCCAGTGCCAAAATCAGGACCATAGCGCCCATAAACATCAATAACAAGGGTTCGATCGATTCGGCCATGCGTTTTAAATCGTATTCTACTTCTTGGTCATAGAAGTCGGCGATGTCGACCAACAGATCGGAGACATTACCGGTCTCCTCGCCGACGGCAATCATTTGCAGAATCAGCGGATTGAACATCCCGCTGCTCGATGCCGTCGCCAAGAGCGACTCGCCCCGCTCGATGCCATTCTGCATGCCGTCAATGCCCTTGCCTATATGCTCATTGCCAACGGTGCGGGCGGTCACTGCTAGGGCCTGCAGCAAGGGTACGCCGGCCTCGAGCATCATCGCGAAGGGTCGGGCGAAGCGGCCCAGAGCGACCCGTTCGAAGATGCCGCCAAGAATCGGTACCTTTAACACCCATCGGTCCCAGGTGAGGAGCCCAGATGGGGTTTTTTTCCAACGCACCAGGGCAATAATACTGCCGGCGAGCACGCCCAAGATGGCCCACCAGTAAGCGATCATAAAGTTTGAACTGGCGATGAGCAGCAGCGTCGGCGCGGGCAGGTCGGCACCGAGCTTGCTGAAAATACTGGCAAACTGTGGCACCACAAAAATATTAATAATAAATAGTGCAATCAGGATAAAGACGGTAACGATCATCGGGTATCGGGTCGCGGCGACGATCTTTTTACGGGTGTCCTTTTCCAGTTCCAGATGATCGATCAACTGCTTAAAGGCGGAGTCGAGTCGACCGGTGGTTTCACCCATGCGAATCATCGACACAAAGAGCTCCCCGAACACCTCCGGATGGCCGCGAAAGGCGTTTGACATGGTGGTGCCCTGGGTTAGGCTGCGGGTGATATCGCGCAGCACCCGGGCCAGCACCGGCGAACGGGTAGCATCGGCCAAGCCGCTGATCGCCCGGATCAACGGAATGCCCGAGCGTGCCAAGGCATACATTTGCCGACTGAACATGATCAGTTCGTCGATCGAGACGGTAGTGGGTTGAAAGAGCCTTGATAGGCTCGCCCAAAGCGTGCTCAGCGACAGACCGGTGCCCTTGAGTTGGCCACTAGCCGGTTCGACTCGGGTGGCGATCAGGCTTTGACGCTTCAGTTGCGCCAACACCGCGCTGCGCGACTCAGCGCTTAGGATGCCCTCTACCTGGGCGCCCTGGCCGTCGCGGCCTTGATAATAGAAGTCAGCCATCGAGCTCGGCCCCCATATGGGCCACAGCCATATTGGGTCGATCGCCCTCGAAGTCATCGAGATCGATCGAAATGCGGAACACCTCATCCAGATGGGTGATGCCCGCCTGCGCGTATTCCAGGGCCAACTCTTCCATCGTCTTAAAGTTGGGATTGTTCCGCGCTGCATCGATAAAGGCATTGTGATTTTGATCGCGCAGAGCCATCAACAGCGCGTCATCTAACTCTAACCATTCATAGACGGCGATCCGGCCGGTATAGCCGGTATTATTGCAGTGGTAGCAACCCTCGCCGCGATGGAACTGGCCATTGGCAAATTTGCCGCCGAGCATATTGCGTAACCATAGCTGTTGGCGCGAATCGGGTTGGTGCGGTACTCGGCACTCCAAGCAGATTCGGCGCAACAGTCGCTGGGCCAAAATTCCGCGCAGTGCGGTGGCCACCATATAGGCTTGCACGCCCATATCGGCCAGGCGTATGGCACTGGAGACCGCATCGTTGGTGTGTAGGGTACTCATCACCAGGTGACCGGTCATCGCCGCTCGAACGCCAATGGCGACGGTTTCCTGGTCACGCATTTCACCGATCAAGACGATATCGGGATCTTGGCGCAGGGCCGTGCGCAAGATATGGGCAAAGGTCAGATTGATCTTGGTGTTGACCTGTACCTGATTGATACGACTCAAGCGATACTCGATCGGATCCTCTGCGGTGATGATCTTCCGACTGGGCGTATTCAGCGTCGACAGGGCCGAGTAGAGGGTGGTGGTCTTGCCACTGCCGGTCGGGCCGGTAACCAGTATCAAGCCGTGGGGTCGTTCAATCATGATTTCAAAGCGTTTGCGAATATCCTCTGGCATACCGAGCGCCTCTAAGCTCAAAATGCCGGACGACTGATCGAGTAACCGCATCACCACCGACTCGCCAAACTGTACCGGCATGGTCGAGATGCGGATATCGACCGAACGATTGCGCACTCGGACATTGAAGCGGCCATCTTGCGGCAGGCGACGTTCGGCGATATCCAGATTGGACATGATTTTCAAACGCATCACCAGGGCCGACGCGACGCGTTTTTCCTTAATCACCTGCTCTTGCAGAACGCCATCGACGCGCATGCGGATTCGAAATACGTTCTCGTCCGGTTCGATGTGAATATCCGATGCTTTAATGGTCACCGCATCTTCCAGCACCGACTGCAGCAAGCGCACCACCGGGGCATCCTGCAGGTCGCTGTCATCGGCCAGACCGGCTAGGTCGAAGTCGGAGTGGGACAGCTCACTGTCGAGTTCACCGGCCAATGATTCGATTGCGCTGGTGTTGCGATAGACAATGTCGAGCGTCGCCAAGAGTTCCGATTCGCGTACGATTGCCGGGTAAATGGTTTTGTTAAGGGCCTTTTCCACCGCGTCCATGGCCATCAGGTCGAGCGGGTCGGCCATGGCCAGCTGCAGGCCGTCCTGGTGCTCGGCTAAAATTAAGCAGCGAAAGCGGCGCGCAACGGACTCATCGAGTGCCAGCATCAGCTTGCTGTCGAGCTGAAATTGGCGCAATTCAATAAAGGGAATCTTGAGATGTTCAGACAGGATCGAGAGCAGTTGCAGTTCTTGAATTAGGCCCATATCGAGCAGCACCCGGCCGATTTTCTTGCCAGTGATTTTTTGCTCCTGCAGAGCCAAACCCAGTTGCCCGGAAGTGATCGCACCGGCCTCGACGAGTAGGTCGCCGAGTCGAATTCTTGCCCCTTTGGTGGCCGATGAGGCTGCTTGCGTCGTCATCTTAGGATCTACCCGGGGCCATTAATACCCACCGAGGGCGGTCAAACGTTGCTGGCTAAACTGCGTCAAGGCCGGATCCTCTAATTCAAAAAGTGTTAGATAAGTTTGGTACAGAGATCTGGATTTCGCCAGTTGTGCGCTGTTTTCACTGTTAATCGCCCAAAACAGTAGCCAGCGACCGTTCTCGGGATTTACCTGATAGAGCGCTTCGAATAGCTTTGCGGCCAATTGGGGGCGGTCGGTGCGTTCATAGATTAGACCGAGCAGTGCGTTGGCGTCCGAGCCCGTGAGGGTCGTTAACAACGGCTCGGCAGCCCGATAGAAACCACTATTGATGTAGATGCGTGCCAACCAGATGCGCGGTACTGGATCACTCGGGGCGGCGCCGAGCCACTGTTTTAAAATGGCTTCGGCCTGTTCGATAGCCCCCTCGGCCACGGCCTGCTGGACCTGCTGTTGCCACAGGTTCTTGCTGCGCACAATAACCTTATCAGTCGGCGGCTCGACCGATATCGAGTCGATCAGCTCTGCGCGCAAGCCAGGGTCGATCAAACCCTCCCCACTCGCGGCGCGGGCAGTGCCCGAGCGTGCGGATGGCGCGGCGCTGGACACAGGACTTTTAGCCCGGGTCTGAACCGTGCTTGGTATGACCTGGGTTAGGCTCGATTGGGCTGCGGGAGGAAGTGTGGGGGTGGCATTCTGCACCGCAGCGGAGGTTGCGCGGTCGGACCTGAGCGTTTTTTTGCGCGCGCTCGCGCTGGCCACCCTAGGCGGGGCATCCCCCGAGGTCGGGGTTAGGGTGCTGTGCGCTACCCCAGGCAAGGCTGCAGCTGTCACGATGGTCTGGTTCAGTGCATCTTGACGCGATTCAGTGGCGGCGCCTGCCGGTACCTCGTCAGTTGCCGGATTGTTGCTGGAGCTCTGTTCGGATTCGATCTCGAGCCGCGACTCGGGCGTCAATGCATCCGAGGTTAAGGCCTCAGGTATCAAGGTTTCTGGCTCAGAAGTAAGCACCTCTGATTTGGTGACCGGCCACGCGACCACCGCGATGGCTGCCCAGATCAGTAGTCCGCCAATAATAACCAGCGGTGAGATCGTAGCTGGAGAGGATTCCTGGGGCGTCGAGAGCGGGTTGTACTCATTCTTTGGACCTTGGCTTGAGGCTCGTTCGGCTTGGCGCAGCGCCTTATGAATAAGGCTCACACCAATCTCCAATAGACGGCGGCAGCAAATAACAGCGTGGCCACTAGGGTTAACCAAGACGCGAGCTTAAGGCTTGGTGCTCGCTCCGCAGTGTCTTGACCGTATTGGCCGTCGGCCACTGCGCGCTGTATATGGACCGGTAAAACCTCTTGGCTTTGGTCGGCAAAGGCCGCCATTAGGGATTTATGGGCGATTACGTTGATCATTCGGGGTGTGCCGTGGGCCGTGCGGAATAACAGATCAACGGCTTTGCTGCTAAACAAAGCAGGCCCGTTGTAACCGCATTGGCCTAGACGAAAGGCAATATATTGGCCGGTTTCCAAGGCGCTCAGCGGTTGCAGATAATGGGCGAAGGTAATGCGTTGGCGCAGCTGGCGGAAGCGATCTTCATTTAATAGGGTGTCCAATTCGGTCTGACCAAAAAGGATCACCTGGACCAGTTTTTTCTCTTCCGTTTCCAGATTGGTAATCAGTCGCAAGGCTTCCAGAGTTGCGGCTGGCAACGATTGCGCCTCATCGATAACAATCACAACACTTTTGTTCAATTCGGCCAAGGCGAGGATTTTTTCAGTGATATGGCTCAAGAGGGCATCGTGATCATTCTGCTGCTCGGCCAGCAAGCCCAATTCTTGACCCACGGCACGATACAGTCCCACCGATGAGAGCATCGGGTTGGGTATATAGACCGAATGGTATGCTTCGGCCTGATCGGCATCGAGGAAGCGCAATAGTTTTCGACACAGGATGGTTTTACCGGTGCCGACTTCACCAACCACCTTGAGGAAACCCTCACCGCTTTCTAAGACGTGAATCAAGAGCGCAAAGCAGCGCTCGTGGCCGGGCAGATTAACAAACAGACCGGTGTCCGGGGTCAGCGAAAAGGGTTTTTTAGTTAAGCCGAAAAAAGTTTCATACATGATTATTCAAATCGTTCCAAAACAGTGTCCACGTCGTTCAGACTGGTGTATTGATCGTACACCGTGGGTTTCAACAGTATCACCAATTCGCTCTTTTGTTGGCTATTGCGATCTTGGTTAAACAACCAGCGTAGCCCTGGGATCTTACTAAACCAGGGCAGTCCAGTCGAACCCAAATCCTGCTTCTGTTGCAATAGTCCGCCAATCACAACAATCTGACCATTGGTCGCACGGATGATGCTATCGGATTCGCGAATGTTTGAATAGGCCAAGGGTAGGGAGTAGGTCTCGCTGCCAAGGTTGATCACCTTGGTGCGGCCAACAACCTCGGTCACGGTCGGTCGCACATGCAGGGTGACCGAGTTGTCATCGGAGATTTGTGGCGTGACATCGAGCGCGATGCCGGAAAAGAACTGTTGCAGTTCAACCGCCGGGGTGACCTGACCTTCGGTGCCGGAGGCAACATTGGTGACGGTGGCAAAAAACTCATCGGTACCCACCTTAATCACCGCTTTCTGGTTGTTGACCGTCGCAACCCGCGGACTGGACAGCACCTGAACATCGCCCTGATGATCGAGTAATTGCAGCATGGCACTAAAGTTATCGAGTGTCAGGCTGAGATTGAATATACCGCCGGCGTTGCCGATGCCGGTAAGATTGTCGCCGGACAAGCCGGTACCGACCGAGTCATTCGCCCCGCCAACCCTATCGTTAAAGAGCGACCAATTGATGCCGGAGCGATACTGTTGGTCGAGCGTGACCTCAACTATTTTGGCTTCAATTATGACCTGTTTTTGCAGTATTAATGCGGCATCGGCGAGAAAGCGGGCAATGGCCGCATGCTCGGTGCTGGAAGCACTGACCACCAGCAGACCCGTCTGCGGATTGATCACCACAGCATCGCTGTTGCCCTCATTGGAATTGATAAAGCCCAGTAGCGAGCGTTTGATGCCGTCCCAAAAATTCCCTTCCGTGCCCACCAAATTGGTGGCAAAGGCTGTGGTGACCGTGTTGCTGTCGTCGCCACCGACGGTGGTTTTGGAATTACCGGTCCGTTCTATATTTAGATAATTGAGCCGATAGATGCGCGTTGATACCTGATTGGGAGCAATTCGATAGCCATAGCTAGTGCGGCTAAACTCGTAGCCATAGATATCGCGTAGGACGGCAATGACTTGGGTTAGGGTGACGTTGCGCAGCGACAGTGTGATGCTGCCGAGCACTAATGGATCGATCACTATATTGAGCCCTTGGCTGCGACCCAATTCGGCGAAAAACAGTGCGGCCGGTCGATTGGTGGCCTCAATGTCGATGCGCTGCTCACTTTCGGGCGGTGTCGTTAAGGTCAGCAAATCTTGGGTCAGGGCGCGGGGTGACAGCACCGGGTCGAGCGTCCCAGCGTTGTTGGTGACGGTGTCTGGACGATCGCCTGCCAGCTCGGCGCGCACATCGAGCGGTGGCATATCGACCTGAGCCGATTGATGGGCACAACCGCTCAGACCGATTGCGATCAGGGTCAGCCATGGCCAGATACTAGGTTTGATCAAGGTGTTAATCCTCTTGTGCCGATGAAATAACCAGTTCACCGGTCGATTGTAGAGTTAATCGGGTGGTTTGACTTCCCCGTTTGAGTCGCACGCTGGTTGCATCGATGGCGATTAGGGTATAGCCATCGATCCGATCGCCAACCGCCTGTTCTCTATTGCCAGAAAAAATCGCGCGTTGCCAAGCGCCGATAATTACAATGCCAGTTAACTGCGGCACCCGCGGGCTTGGCGCCCTCACCTTGTCGGGCACGCTACTGTTTTGTGCCGATTGCGGGTCGGGACGCATGGGATTGGCCCAGCTAATCAACGGAATGACCAAGAGCAGAAGCCGTAAAGAGGGTGCGAGTCTAAACATTCAACCAGTCCTTGTCTTGACTTAAAGTATGGACAATCAGTTCGATGCGCATCAGGGGAAATGATTCGGTCTGAATCGTTAAGGCATCCCAGAACAGCTGGGTCGGTAAGGCTTCGATTTTAGCTAAATAGGCGATTAGGGCATCAAAACCGCCTTCCAACTCGAGCTTGAGCGCATGTTGGTAAAACAGCTGGGCGCCATCGACATCGGATTCGATCACCGTGACCGGTTGAACCTGAAAACTGACCAATGCCAGTTGCCCCTGCTTGTCGAGCAACTCCTTTAGCAAGGCGACCATTCGATCGGGCGACATCAACGATTCATCGATGCGTGCGATCCGATCCTGCAAGCTATCCAGCTGCATTTGCAAATCGTCATTGCTATTTTTCAGCGCAATGATTTTGGGATTGTTGCGCGCCGTTTCGAGTCCGCTCAGAGTGGCTTGATAGCGCGCCACATCGGTCTGAATCCGGCCAATGCGCTCGAGTATGAGCGTATGTTTGTCGAAGCCAGTGAGCCGCAATCCGGCCCACGTCAGCAGCAGCACGGCGGCACCGATTAGCAGCACGATCATGACCCGCTCGCGCATTGAGCGGCGATCGATTAATAAGCGCAGCGCGTAGGATTGTCGATTCAGCATTAGGGTCGCTCCACGCTAACGCGTTCACGATGATTGGACAGGGTGAAACGCCATAAATTGGATCGGCCGGGGGACTTGGCCAGCGCTAATTGATCGATGCCGATGCCGCCGAAACTCGACCGCCCAAGCCGATCGAGGTACTGCGGTATAAGTTCAGGGTTGCGCACAAAACCGTCCAGACTGAAAAACCGTTGGCCGTCTTTAAGCGCAATGGCGTTCAACCAGAGACCGTCGATATCCTGCTCCGCCAAATGAATCAACGGAGTGTGGAAGCCCTCGATGGCATTCTCAACCTGATTGGTCAGCCCACTATAGGTTTCTCGAGCCGTCTGCAGTTGGCCAGCGAGCTGCAGGTTGATGCTCGACAATTGGCTTGCGTTAGTGAGAGCCGGGTAGCGCTGACGAAATTGATTGAGCCGCTCTAAGCTGCTCACCGCCTCGGCCTGCCATTGTTGTTGTTCGCTTAGTAACCCCTGGCGCGCCAGTAGCGATAGCCCAACCCACGCGCCCGCCAGCAGCAGCGAAATCAGCACCGCGCCGACAAAGACTGGCAATTGCATCTTGCCGTAACCGGGCAATAGGTCGTCGCGCAGTAGGTTGATCTGGCGGGTCATTGCGCCGCTGCTCGGAACAGGGTGCCGGCCAAACCAAAATAGTCCGCCGGGTCCTGGTCGCTCTGGGCCATGCGAATGTCCATCAGATCGTTCGGGTCGAGCCGTTCGAAGCGCACCCCCAACTTATCGGCTAACCGGTCGGCCAGTATATGGTGCTGGGGATCGCATAAAAATTGAATCTCGGCAATCGCACCCAGGCCGAGTTGGGACTCGTAATAATCGAGGGAGCGGCGAATTTCCAGCACCAGGGCTTCAAATTGGATGATCGCTTGGGTGTCCTCGGCCACCGTCACTTCCAATTCGCCCTCCAGTACAGTGCTTTCGCTGAGCAGACTCGAAAGGCCAATATCGAAGGTACGCGTCAGCACCATTTCCTGATGGTAATTGAGCACCAAGCGACTGTTATGGGTTTTTAGATGAAAAACCCCGGATTCATTGAAATTTTGTTTCACCAACGCTAAATTGCGCAATTGGGTGGTTTCTATATCGATAATATCCACCCGGATACCCAGACGAATCAGTCCCATCAGCCAGAGCCGCAGCGGATTCTTGCGCGCGGCAATAATCAGCGCCATGCGCATGCGGCCGCGGTAGGCCTCTTTGGGCAGATGAATGGTATCCAGGGTAGCATCATCGAGATCATAGCTGAGCAGATCGCCGGCCTTGAGCTCGATAGCTGCAGCCATTTCGGCCTCCGGCACGTCCGGCACGTCCGATAATAATATTTGATAAAGTCCATCGGCTAGCAAGATATTGAGCCTTCCGGCGACCTGCGATTTAACCCATCGGGTCTGGGCATCGATCTGCTCAAACGGCTTGGCGCTGGCTGTACTGGCCTTGATCGCTAGATAAGGCAGGCCGCTCTTGGTCTTGCCCGTTTCGAACAAAGTCAGACCATTGGGCAACATATAGAGCCAGTTTTGGGTGTTATATAGGTATACGGTACTTGCAGACATCTAGGACCCAGCTCTTTTTTTATTAGTTCACAACCTATAATCAGTCTAGCAAGGGTTTTTGTTTACTGCCCAATTAGCAGCATATTTAGGTGGATTTTGCATTCGGCATGGTTTCGGTTGCTGGCACCCAAGCACGCTGATGACGGCCGTCTCGGTCAGGGTGAAAATGGCCAGGCTTAGGTGCTGACTTGTGTTCCGGGGTAATTCCACTATCATGCCGAGCTGGCCGATCAATGGAGATTTCTGTGTGTTTAATATAGTACTGTTCGAACCGGAAATACCGCCGAACACCGGAAACATCATCCGTCTGTGCGCCAATACCGGCTGTCAATTGCACCTGATTGAGCCGCTCGGTTTTTCGATGGATGAGAAAGCTTTACGCCGCGCGGGCTTGGATTATCATGAATTTGCCTCGATTCGATTGTGGCCGGATTACCCGACCTTCTTAGCCGAGGCCAAACCGGAACGGCTCTTTGCCTTGTCGACCAAGGGCACCGCCGGCTACACCGAGGTCCGCTTCGAGCCGGGCGATTATCTGCTGTTTGGGCCAGAAACGCGGGGTCTGCCGGCGGATGTTCGAGCGGCACTGCCAACGGATCGGGTCTTGCGCTTGCCGATGCTGGCGGCCAGCCGCAGTCTGAATCTATCCAACACGGTGGCCGTCATCGTCTATGAAGCCTGGCGTCAACAAGGCTTTGCCAGCGCCCTCTAAACCCAGTTAAACGACCCGTTTGAGCCTTAAACGGTCCGCTTCAGCGGCACAGCTCGGGCAATTCTGGCCCGATCTGGCCCAGTGCGCCGAGGATAAGCGGGCGTTTGGCCAATGCACTGGCATTGAGCATGCGCAGTCCACTGTTACGCAGCAGAACCGGCAGCGCCGATTGGCTATCGAACAGGCGTTTCAGACCTTCCATTGCGCCGCCTACGGCCAAGTTGTGGCCTTGGCGTTGGCGTTGAAAACGGCGCAAAACAAAAGACTGGCCCAAGTCCATGCCCTGTTGGCGCGCGCGTTGCCAAGTTTCGGCCAAGGTCGCGGCATCCAAAAACCCCAGGTTTGCACCCAAGCCCGCCAGTGGATGAATGCTGTGGGCGCTGTCGCCTAAGATGACCACGCGCTGGTTAAAATAGGTTTTAGCCTGTTGCGCCGAGAGTGGAAAAGATGTCCGTTCGCTTACCTGTTCGACGCGTCCTAAACGCTGCTCGAAGGCCTGCGCCAAGGCTCGAGCAAAATCCTCGCTCGACAAGGCCAGCAGCTCGGCTACCTGCTCACTCTTCACCGACCACACGATCGAGCTATGGTGCTCTGGGCTAGCGGCATTGCGCAGCGGCAAGAAGGCCAGTGGGCCGGTCGGCAGAAAGACCTGTTGCGCGCAGCGCTGATGGGCCAATTCATGTCGTACCGTGGTGACGATGGCGGTGTGATGATAGGGCCACTGCCAGCTAGCGATATCGGCCTCTTGGCGCAATGGCGAGTGTTTGCCTTCGCTTGCCACCAGGCTTTGGGCAACCAGCACGCGGCCAATTTCAGTCTCCACCTTAACCCCTGCGTCATCCTGATGCCACGTACTGATCCTATCCGGCAGGCACAAGTCGATACTGTCCAGTTCGTCGATACGCCGCCAAAGGGCCTCAATAAGAGCCGGGTTTTCGATGATATGACCGAGCTGCGGTTGTTGAATTGCGTGGGCATCAAAGTCAATCTGGCCCTGACCCAAGCCATCCCAAACATGCATCGCATCATAGGCCGATAGGCGTTCTGCCGGCAGGTGCTGCCAAACCCCGAGATTGGATAGCATGCGCTGGCTGGCCAAGTTGATGGCACTGACCCGCGGGCTGAAGTGCTCGGCATCGGCATCGAACGGAACTCTGGGCTGTTGTTCGATAAGGGCGACCGTGAGCCCGGCCTGAGCACAGGCCGCGGCCAAGGACAGACCGACCAGGCCGGCACCGGAAATTATTATATCGTGTGTGAAATGGTCGGCCATGATGGTATCTCCTTCGATGAATTAGGTGGTCGCGAGTGCCGGCACATCAGCCAATAGCCCCATCCCCGCCAAGGCAACGCCCTGGCGCAAGGTGGCATGACGATCTAGGCTATTAAGGGCCAGCCCCCGCCCCCAACGCAACAATGGAGCCGATGACTGAAACAGTTGGATCAGTTCACGCGATACGTTCGCAGTTTGGGCCTGGTCGCGGGCGATGGTCTCGGCCACCGCGTTGAATTGGCGGAACGAGGGTAGGCCATGGTCTTGGTCATACTGACGATTGATCAGGTTGGCGGTGCGCGCTAAGCCGCGCATGGCGAGGTTGAAACCTTGACCGGCGACCGGATGTAAGGTTGCGGCGGCGTTGCCCAAGGCTAAAAAACCATGGCTGCAGGCGGTCGTCATTTGGCGTTCGATTAGAGGGTATTCCGACCAATCCGTCAGGCCGGTAATACGACCTAGGCGTTGGCCAATACGCTGCTCTAGCCAAGGAATGGCGGTTGCAGGCGTGTTGGGCAGGGTGCCGATGAGTTTCTCGGGTACAGTCCAAACCAGCGTGCTCGCTTGGCCAAAGGGCAACAGGGCTATCGGGCCCAATTCGGTAAAGCGCTCAAAGGCTCGGCCCCGATGTGGCTTCGCGGTGGTTAGGGTCGCGACCCGGGCCACGGCCTGAAAGGGTGTTTCGCGTAAACTAAAGCCTAACGACTCGTGCAGTTTGGAGCGGCCGCCATCGCATAGAATAACTTGATCTGCCGCCAAGACGGTGCCATCGGTCAGCGTCACCACTTGCCCACTCTGGCTAGGCGCTAGGTTGGCCACCTGACTATTAAAGCGCCAATGGACGGGCAGAGATTGGATTTTTTGCCAGAGCAGAGCACCTAGGTCGGCATTGGCCACCACCGCGCCAAAGCGTTCAAAACCCAGCGCGTGGGCGTTTAGGTCCAACAAGCCGGCATGGCCGCGATCGCTGACTTCAATCTCTGTGATATCGCTCAGGGCCTGCTCGAGCTGGGCCATGTTCAACGCAGCAAACAACTGCAAGGCTTGGGCCGATAAGGCTGTGGCGCGACCGTCAAAGCTTGGCGACGGAGCCAAGCCAAGTTGCGGCTGTACCGCAGGGTCGATCAGGGTGATGCCCAAGCCTTGTGCCATGGCCGGCGCAAGCGCTGCAATCAGCGTCATGCCCACCATGCCTCCACCCACTACCACCAGTTCGAACCTTGCCATAATTCAACTCATTGCCTGTAACCGTTCTCCTATACTAACAGTCTATGAGTAATGGATCAGAATAGTTCACCCAATGGAAAAAGATACTTTTTTTAATAATTTTTAAATCGAAGCCATTCAGAAACTGATTATTCTTGCTGCGAGGCCCGCACCCCTAGCTCGGAACGACCTTTACCACTAATACAATTACAACCAACAAAGCCGTATTTGCTTGGTTAGACGGCCGTGATAAACAACTCAATATTTACAGCGTAGCGGAGAAAGGTATGCACTTTATGTCCCAAATACGATTAGCCTCACTGGTTCTTTTCCTGTCCTTGTTTGGCCAGGCCAGCGTCGCCTTTGAGCGCGATGCCCTGGTGGTGTGGATCAATAATGACAAGGGCTACAACGGCTTGCGCGAAGTCGCGCAGCGCTTCACCGCCGACACCGGCGTGCGCGTGATCGTCAACACCCAGGACGATTGGGACGGCGGTGAAGATCCGGCCAACCGCTTCGCCAAGGTGGCGGCGACCACCGAAGGCCCCGACATCATTTTTTGGGCCCACGATCGTTTTGGGTCCTGGATCAACGAAGGCTACCTGGAACCGGTGTACCCCAGCCAGGAGCTCTACGGCAAGCTGCACGATTTCGCCTGGAACGCGGTGACGGTAGGCGATGAAATATATGGTTACCCCATTGCCATGGAGGCGATTTCATTTATCTACAATAAGGATCTGGTGGCCAAACCGCCCAAGACTTGGGAAGAGGTGATCGCCCTAGATAAGATACTGCGCAAAGACGGCAAGCGCGCCCTGCACTTTAAGTATGGCGATACCTACTTCGCGTGGCCGTTGATTACCTCCGCGGGTGGTTACTCCTTTAAAAAGGTCAATCGGGTCTATCAACTGGTCGATGTCGGTGTTGACAGTCGAGGTGCTTTGAAGGGGCTGAACATGATGCGGCGGCTGCACGATGCCGGTGTGATCGAAACCAGCGACGGCCAAGATTGGGGCGCAATGATGACCGCCTTTAAAGAGGGCAAGGTGGCCATGACCATTAACGGGCCATGGGTCTGGAACGAGCTGCGGGATTCGGGCGTCAATTACGGCCTGGCCAAATTCCCGCAGGTGGACAAAAATTCCGGCTCCGGTCGACCTTTCGTTGGCTTTATGGCGGCGGCGGTGAACAGCTTTTCGCCCAACGATGCCCTCGCAAAGAAATTCCTCGAAGAATATGTCGTTGTCTACGAAGGGGTCAAGGCAATGGATGCTGATCGCCCCTTGGGCGCGGTGGCCAATAAGCGTTTGATGACCGAGCTTGAGTCGAACGCCAATATTGCTCATACCTTTGCGCTCGCTGCGACCGGCGAAACCATGCCCGATATACCCGAAATGAAGCGTTTCTGGAGCTCCATGCAAGCCAACTTGCAACCCATGGTTACCGGTGAGGTAAAGGTTGAGGAGACGATGGCCGATGTCGCCAAACGTCTGCGCAAGTTGGACACCATGAAAATGTGGACCCGCAAACACTATCTAACGGCCGCAGCCACTGGGCCAAACTAGATTTTTCGTGCGCATAGCACAAGCCCGCCTTGCGGGCTTTTTTTTGCCTGATCAATCTGGCTAAAGCGGGATTAGGATTGTCCGCCTAAGCGAGCCTGGAGGGCTTTGGGTAAACCCTTGACGACCAGATCATAGGAATCATCGAGCCAGCCCGCTAACAGGTCTTCGTCCAGCTCGGCGCTCAGGTCTATGGTGTTCCAATGTTTTTTGTTCATATGATAACCGGGTATGACCGCCGCGAAGCTGGCGCGCAGGATCATCGCCTCTTGCGGATCGCACTTGAGATTGATCGTTAGCGGCGTATTGACCGACAGGGAAGCAAACATCTTACCGGCGACCTTATAGACCAACACATCGGGTCCAAAAGGCGTTTCTTCGCTGCTGCCCAGCTTGGCCAGGCAACGCTGGCGCCAGTAGTCGAGTCGATCGGCGGCCTGGTTATTGTGTGTCATCTGAATTCATCCCCCTTGCTAATTCGGCTCCACCCCGCCTAAGGATGACGGCTAGGATAGCCCGACTTGTGCCATCGTTGGCCTGACCGCTTCAGTGCGCCGGCCCGGCCCTACAGCCCGCCAAAATAATAGAAATGACAGGGAATTGCCATGCTTAGAATCGCCTTAACTCGAATAGTATCGGTCTTGCTAGCCACTGGGTGGGTACTGGCATCGACCCTTGCAGCGGCCTCGGACGCGTCTGTTGACGAGCTGTATCAAGCCCAGCCCAATGAAGCCGTGATCTACTATAAGCGCGCCGACGGCCAATATCAGGACTGGGGCCTACACCTCTGGGATGGCGATGGCCGAACCAATGGCGTCAATGAGCTGATCAGCAGCACGGCCTGGGATGTGCCGCTCGCCCCGGCGGGTGTGCACCCGGACTATGGCGCCTACTTTATCGTGCCGATGACTGGGCCGGACTGGGCTGACTTTATGTTTATTGTCCACCAGGGCAGTGACAAGGATTTAGGCGGCCTCGATCAGCTGTTCGACCGGGCCACGCTGGGCGGTCAACGGGTGTTTACCTTTGCCGGTGTCTCGAAGCTTTTCAGCGAACCTCACTTGGTGCCACCGATCGCCATCGAGGGTGCCGCGGCCCATTGGCTGGACCGACGTACCCTGGTCTTTAACCCCGGCCCGGTGCCCAGCGTGCGGCTCTATTACAGCGCCGATGCCGATATCCAAACCGATGCCATCGCGAAAAAAATCATCGGCGGGCGCTCGGTCGTGCTGACGCGCAGAACCTTAGGCGCTGAGCTGCGGGCCCGTTTTCCGCATCTGGCCGACTTTAAGGCCTGGACCGTTCCGGTAGACCTGGATATAGGCGCCGCCCTCAAGGGCCAACTGGTCGTTGCGACCTTTAATCCCGATGGCAGTCTGGCGGCCGCGACGCAGGTGCAGACCGCCGGCGTGCTCGACACACTCTATGCCGATGCGGCCGCCAACATCCAGCTGGGCGCTCAGAGCACTGGCCAAGTTACCCACTTTCGACTTTGGGCGCCCACCGCGCAGGCCGTGGCACTGCAACTCTATCCGCAGCTCGACCAACCGGCTCAGAGCCTACCGATGACCTTCAATGATCAGACCGGGGTCTGGTCTGCGACCCGCCCGGGCAACCTCCAGGGTCTCTACTACCGTTATCGAGTGCAGGTCTATCATCCCGACAGCGGGGCTATTGAACGCTATGAGGTCACCGACCCCTATAGTCTTAGCCTGAGCCGCAACAGTCGGTTCTCCCAGGTGGTCGACCTTGAGCACCCCAGTCTATTGCCGACCCATTGGGGCGAGACGGAGCACGGGCTCGGGGTCGCAAACACTGTCGCAAACACTGCCGGGGGAGCGGAAAGCAGGGTGATCTATGAAGCCCATCTGCGCGACCTCACCCTGAGCGACACCAGCGGTAGCGCCGCCCTCAATGGCAAATACGGCGCCTTTGGCGAACCCGAGCGCGCCAGCATGGCGCATCTTCAGGCGCTACAGCAGGCCGGTCTGACCCATCTGCATCTGTTGCCCAGCTTCGATATTGCCACTATCAACGAGTCTGCCGAGCAACAGGTCAAGCTTGACGACCCAGTCTCCCGGCTGTGCCAGCTCAGCCCGAGCATGCAAACCAGTTCATTTGCCGAACACTGTCAGAGCGACCAGAGCATCGCCTCGCTGCTGCGTTCATTGCCCGGCGACAGCGAACAACAGCAGGCCTTGATGGCCTATATCCGGCCCTTGGACAGCTTCAACTGGGGTTATGACCCCTATCACTTCACCGTGCCGGAGGGCAGCTATGCCAGCGACCCGCAGGGCTCGGCGCGCATTCTGGAATATCGTCAGATGGTTCAGGCGATCCACGCTATGGGGCTCAAGGTGGTAATGGATGTGGTCTATAACCACACCAATGCCGCCGGGCTAAGCGATAAGTCGGTGCTCGATCGGGTGGTGCCCGGTTATTACCAGCGCCGCAACCCGACCTCCGGCGCCGTGGAAAACTCCACCTGTTGTCAGAACACCGCGACCGAACAGCGCATGATGGCCAAGCTGATGATCGACTCGCTGGTGGTCTGGGCGCGCGACTATCAGATCGATGCCTTTCGCTTTGATCTAATGGGTCACCATATGAAAACCAATATGGAGCAGGCCTTGACGGCCGTGCAAGCGGTGCGCCCCGAGGTCTACTTCTATGGCGAAGGTTGGAACTTCGGTGAGGTGGCCGATGGTGCGCGCGGTGAAAACGCGGTGCAGTGGACCATGGCCGGCACCGGCATCGGCACCTTCAGCGACCGACTGCGCGATGCCGTGCGCGGCGGCGGTCCGTTCGATGAGGGTGCCGCGTTGCGCCGTAACCAGGGTTTTGCCAATGGCCTCTATTATCTGCCCAATGAACTGCGCCAAGATGCCGACCAGGACCGGGCCGATCTGCTCCACCAGGCCGACCTGATTCGGGTCGGCTTGGCGGGCAATCTGCGCGACTTCGTGCTGATCGACCGCACCGGTTTCCCGGCCCTGGGTCAGGACATTGACTACAACGGTCAACCGGCCGGATACACTCTGGATCCGCAAGAAAACATCTCCTATGTCTCCAAGCATGACAACCAAACCCTGTGGGATAACAACCAATATCGTATCGCCGATTCGGTCTCCACAGCTGACCGGGTGCGCATGCAGAATTTGGGCTTGGCGCTCAATCTGATGGTCCAGGGCGTGCCGTTCGTCCATATGGGCTCGGAGTTGTTGCGCTCCAAGTCGATGCAGCGCGACAGCTACGACAGCGGCGATTGGTTTAATAGCGTCGATTTTAGCGCGCAGGAATCGGGCTGGGCCCGCGGCTTGCCACGCCAGGATAAGGACGGCGGTAACTGGGCTTGGATTCGTCAGGCCTTTGCCAATGAGCGAACTTACAGCTCGCCCGCCGATCGCCAGCAGGCTGCGGCGGTGTTTAAAGAATTCCTCAGCATCCGCCAGAGCAGCCAGCTGTTTCACCTGAGCACGGCCGAGGCGGTGCAACAGCGGCTCGATTTTCACAACGTTGGCCCGAACCAGGTACCCGGCCTGATTGCCCTATCGATCAACGACGGCCAAGGCCTGGCGGATCTGGACCCCGAGGTGGATGCCATCCTGGTCTTGATCAATGCCGCCGACGTCAGCATGGGCCTGGCCGTGCCGGGTGCACAAGACTTTGTGCTACACCCTAATCAGCAGCAATCGATAGACCCAACGATTCGCCGGGCAGCCTTTGTCGCCGGCGAATTCCATCTGCCAGCCCTGAGCGTCGCCGTGTTTGTGCAACCCCAGCAGGGCGAGCAGGGTCCGGGTCTGCCCGTGCTCGGCAAAGACCTCAGCCAGCGGCCGCCGCTCGGCCGCACACCGCTGCATTTGCTCGGCACCGCGACCAGCTGGGATGTGCTCGATGCCAGTAATAGATTTCAGTATCAAGGCCAGGGCCGCTACGCGCTTGAACTGAGCCTCAGTAAGGGCTTTTATCGGCTGACCGTCGGCAATAAGGCCGATCTGAACTGGGGCCGACTGGGCGCGGTGCTAACAACTGACATACCGGTGGAGCTCGACAGCTCGGGCGGGGTGATGAATCTGCAGGTGGCTCAAGACGGCCGCTACCGATTTGCGGTGGATCTGACTGACCTGCAGCAACCTAGCTTTGCGGTGCAGCAGATCGATTAGGGGGTAAACCAATAGACCAAAAAAAACCGCCCGAGGGCGGTTTGATGGATTGTGGGTATTAGACGCGATTATTAATCGTAGATATCGTCATAGGTATCTGTGAGATCCGTATTATATGCCGTGGGAATGCCGCCGCTGAAGTCCTCGGTATAGACATCGTTCATGCTTATATCACCGTTGCTGTCTAGGCTATTGAGAATAAAGTTATCAAAACCAACGGGTTCCTGAACCCGCAGCAAGATTCGATTGTCGGTGCCACTACGAGTCGCCAAATCGGTTACGGTTAAATTGCCGACTGCCTCATAGGCGGTATCATTTTCACCCAGGACTTTGGTGTCCACCATCAGATCGTTGCCAAACACACGAATACGATAGGTTTTCCAGCTGCCGTTAAAAACACTGCGTGTTTCGCCATCGATCCAGTGCCAATTGTTGTCTGTATCCTCGTAGTCCACCCATGACCAGCTACCTAGGCCCATTCTGAAGTCCGTCCGTTGATTTGGCAGGCCACTGGCCACGTCAAATAGGTACAGTTCAACACCCTGCCAGTTGAAGTTCTTAGCATCAAAGGTCAGTTCAAAGTGATCCGGTGCCGAGGCGCCAACCAAATCATAGGTTGACCACTTACGGGTACCATCGCTCCGGCCGGCATAGAGCAGGGTCTCGTTAGTATCGACATACCAACCTGAGCTCGGGCGGGTGGTCACTGTTTGGCTCGCATCAGAGACGAGAGCGTTGCCGAAGACATCATTGGTGGTAGCGGCCACGGTTAGAGTGTAGGCGGTGTTGGCCGCCAGTGGCGCGGTGCCAGTACTGTCAGAGAGCCCTGTGACGTCTAGGTCGGGAATCAGATGCAGCGTCTTATTGACCCAGATTTTCATCATATCGATGGGGTTCGAAGCCCCATCTACTAGGCTCAGGTTTTCCTCAACCGAAGCAGTATTCATGCTGGTACTGAAGTCGATGCTCATGGAATAGAGGTTGTCCATGGACTGGAAAAACGTCAGGTTAGGCTCGTCTCCCGGGTCAATCTCAGTGCTGACCGCACGCAATACTTCGATATCTTGAATGGCCGATGCTGCACCAGAGGCCGAGGCGGACTCGGTTACAGTCAAGTAGACAGAGCTGTCGGTTTCCGGTGTGAACCGCGCTGTTTCGATAACACCGGTAACCACACTGTTGTTATCCTTCTTAAGCCCAGAGAAATGCAGCTCATCGCCGGCTAAACGCCAGTTGTATATTTCATAACGACCCACGCCATCAACAGGTGTGAGCAGTTGTGTCTGGAGGCGAGTAGTGAGGTCAACCATAATAATAACGTTGGCGGTTCCTAAGAAGGGTACGTCGACCGAGTCGCTGTAATAGAGCGTATCACCGGATACCTGGAAGGGCGTATTTTGCATCCAATCCCACCAGCTGACGCCGTCAGCCAAGACCAGCTCGAGCTTCGGCACGCCATCAAAGGGTAAGATTTGATAGACGGTCAGGGTGGTCTCCCAACCCGAGTGCACGCCATTCGCATCGATGGTATCACGACCGCCTTCAAACACACCGTAGATACGGCCGTTGTCGCCGACTAACAAACGGCGCGGTTTCGGGTTACCCCAGCCACTGCCGCCGCTATCGCCGCCAAAGAGCGAGGTATCTAAGCTGGCTTTCTCAACACCGCCTGCAGCACGTGGCCGAGCAAAGCGTAAGCCGTTTGCCGCACTGCCAGAGCCTTCAGCGCCAAAGATAACTGTATTGCTGTCGTCAACAGTAAAGAAATCCAGGCCCCAACCGGAGCTGAGATCTATCACACTATCGCCTTGTAACATCTTCAGTTCGGCCGACCAGGTTGATTCATTGCGGGATTGGTAAACCAATTCACCGGATTTCAGCACCGAGAAAAACTCGATATATTCGTTATCTTGGGTGATGGCGGTGGCTGTGTCTTCACCGACCAAACGACGGAAAATTCTAGGCTGCCAATCGGTCGTATCGAGCCATTTGTTAGTTCGAATTTCACAGATCTCTTGGTCGTTTTGATCATCAAAAAAACAATCGGTCCAGCTGTCTTCTTGCACCGAAAAGGTGGTGCCGGCAAAGTACAGATTGCCGTCACCATCGAATTGGATCGGCTTTTGATTGCCGCTGACTGCTTGCCTGTACTCGTCATTCATGTTCTGCACGAAGATACCCTCGGCGACACAGCTGTGCTCGTTGGTGGCAACGGTTACCTCCATTAGGGCGCATTTTGTTTCCGCGATTACCCGGGAAAAATCAATCCGGCGACCGTCGGCGTCAACGGCCTGTTCATCGTCGAACCAGCCTGGGTCAAGTGCCAGATAAATTTTATTGCCACTCGGGCTGCCCACTGAGTACATTACCTTGGTCGGAAAGTTGGTCTCCATAGCCGGCGTAAGGTCTCCTTGGTCGTCGAGTGCTAATAGGTTTGAGCCCACTACCTCGGATGCGTCACTCGAATCGCGTGACAGCACAGCCCGTTCGGAAATGCCCATGCGTGTCCTAGAGCCGCCAATAATGCGGTATTCGAACAGGCCTGTTTCGAGCGAACGAGTCCCCTCGGTAATATCCGCATTGGCGACCAAGGCGACAGCCGAGTCCATAGCAAAGTTCATGACTACGTCTACGTTGCCATCGCGGGTGATGGTCGTAAAGTCGTTGTTATCGGTGCTACTACTAGTGCCGTCATCTACGGGCACTTCACAGCCACTGAGAACCAGAGCTGTTGCGGCGATACAGAAGCCGAGTGCAGAATTTTTAATCATAGTGTTGATCCTGAAATGAATTGGTATTAAATCCCAGTCTGCATATAGGCGGAAAGGGATCCCAACTGTTATTAGCGTGCATTTGTTGCTGAGGTTAGCATAGCATCTGCCTCTAGGTCGCGCTCCAACTCGTCTTATTGACATATGTGGCAATTTCTCGTCTGAGGAACCCAAAAAAACAATAAGCTAAGCAATAGTAATGCTGCGTAGTAGCTACATTGACACTTATGTGTTTTTTGTGCGGTTATATTTTGACGCTAAGGCTCATTGTGTAATTTTTATCGTGCTTATTAGGAAGTTGATTCGCTTTTTTAAGGATGATCTCAAATATAAAAGCAGCGGGTCGGTATCGGATAATGCCGTATCGCACCAATTAGAGTCGTTATTAGTGGCCAAAGAGTCCTATAATGGCCGGTCATAACCTTATCAGCAGGAAGTCGCCCGTGGCAAAAACCCTAAGCCGAAATCTATTGGTGCGTATGCGTATCCAGCTCTCCATACTTATAGTGACGGTATTGGCTGTGCTGGTGATGGACAGCCAAGGCTGGGTGCTCCGCCTGGAGAATGCCCTGTTCGATTACCGCATCACCCAAACACGGTCCGCCACAGTGTTGCCCTCTGCCGTCAAGGTCGTGTTGATCGATGAATCGTCGATGGCCAAGATGTCCCAGAGTCTCGGTCAGTTTCCATGGCCTCGAACCGTCTACGCGGAGTTGTTGGAATTTTTCGATATGGCCGGTGCGCAGGCGGTGCTGTTTGATATTCTGTTTACCGAGCCGGAGCGCGCCCAGTTCGGTAACAGCGATAGCCTGTCCGACCACGATGCGCGCTTGGTGGAGGCCACGGCCGAATTCCCCTTCAGCGTTCACGCGGCCATGTTTAATTTGGATACGATCGATGAGGAGCTGAATGATCTAAACCAGGCTTTACCGCCGGGCGTGGTGGAGAAATTCAGTATCAAGCAGGTGCAATCGAACGGTACCGCTAAGTTAAACAGCTTTACCCTGCCGCTGCCGGAGTTAACCGCCGCAAGTTCCCATCTGGGCTTGGTCGGTGCCGATCCCGATGAAGACGGTATCTATCGACGATTGCGTTTGTTATGGCCTTATCAAGGTGACTATTTTCCAGCCTTTTCATTGGCCCCACTGTTGATCAATGAGCCCGATCCCATAATAGTCAGCAGTCCTTACCAGATGCGCTTCAATGATCGCGTTATCCCAACGGACAAGAACGACCGACTCTTAATCAATGTCTACGGCGACTACCGACCCTATCCGATCGCGCGTATTTTTCAGGCCTATGACCAAATTAAAAAAGGCGAGCTCGATCAGCTGGCAATCGATCCCTATGAATTTGAAAATGCGGTGGTGTTTATTGGCGCCAGCGCGGTCGGATTAGAAGATATCAAGTCGCTCGCCAATAACCGCAAAGCACCCGGTGTCTATCTGCACGCCGCCGCTTACGGCAATATAATAGACGATGATGGCCTGAGGATCGCTCAGCCCTGGGTGACCCGCTCTGCGGTGATTGCGGCCGCCATACTGGCCCTGGTGCTGATCTTTATGGTGCCGTCGTTCTCGTTAAAGATCGCCCTGTTATCGGCCCTGCCGGTGGCTTGGTGGTTCGTCACCGGTCGAGCCCTAGAGCAAAACGGGGTCATAGCTTTTTCCCTACCGGTACTGGCGCTGTTGCTCACAACCGGGGCCTCCTTTACTTATTTAAGCTTTACCGAGGGTGCAACCAAGAAACGGGTTAAGCGCATGTTGTCTCAGTATGTCTCAGCAGCCATGCTCGACCAGGCCATGGCCCAGTCAGACGATATCCTCCACGCCGGCGACGGGGTTGAGGAGGAGCTGTCGATTCTGTTTTCAGATATTCGCGGTTTTACCAACTTCTCAGAGACCTTGCCGGCCGTCGATGTCGTTCGACTGTTGAATTGCCATTTCAGTGAAATGAGTGAAGTTATTTTCAATAACAGTGGCACTCTGGATAAGTTTATTGGCGATGCCATGATGGCCTTTTGGGGCGCGCCGATTCAGGTCAACAACCATGCCGATCTAGCGGTGAAGGCCGCCCTGGATATGCTGGTACAAATTGTTGTGGTAAATCAGCTGTTAGCGGATAAGCAGTTGCCGCCGATTGAAATCGGCATTGGCATCAATACCGGCCGGGTGATTTTGGGCAACATAGGGTCCGATCGGAAGCTCGACTACACCGTCATTGGCGATGCGGTGAATTTGGCGTCGCGTATGGAAGGCATCACCAAAAGCTATGGCGTGCCGTTGGTGATTAGCGAGTCAACCCGTCTGAGCCTGCAGACCGACCGACCCTGTCTGATCCTGGATCACGTCCGAGTGAAGGGCAAGCTGCAGCCCGTGCCGATCTATTTACCGCTGCCGAACCAGCAGGAAGAACCCGACAACTATCAGCAGCATCTCGATGTTGCGTCAAACGGGCAGGCGGCCTTTGCGGCCTATCAGGCCGGGAACTGGTCTGAAGCAGAATCGCTCTACGCGCTGTTGCCGTTTGAGAAGTTACGGGACCTCTATTTAGCGCGGATTGCCAACTTTCGGGTCAATTCGCTTCCTGAAAACTGGGATGGTGTCTATACTTTCGAATCAAAATGAAACGATGGGGTCCGTATATGATGAAACAACCGATGGTCTGGTTACTTGCCGCTTTGGCATTGAGCCCCTTGGTCGCGGCTGAATCGCTCTACGTGCACAGCGCAAAAGCCTCTCTGCTGGCGGCGCCTAAATTCAATGCCGACATCCTAGTAAGCGTCGAGAAGGGCGCCGAACTGGTATTGATCGAGCAGCAGAAACGCTGGTTTCTCGTGCAATTCGATGATCAGACCGGTTGGGTGTCTTCCCTGTTGGTCAAGAGTGAGCCACCCTTGGATAAGGTCAGTGTGATCGGCTCGGATGCGGTCGAGATCACCGGGCAAACGCGCAGTCGTGCCTCCGAAGTGTCGACAGCAGGTGCAACACGTGGCCTCACCGAGTCGGATGCGAGCACAGATGATGGTGTGTCCGATTACAATGAATTGGTCGAGATGGAAGCTATTAGTGTGCCCGGAGAAGAAATAATAGAATTTGCCGATGCTATTGTGCGTGAAAACGGCGAATGAGGGCTTTGGGTAATCGGGTTCTGCTGGTCCTAGCCGCACTTGGGCTGGCCGGCTGTGTCAGCATGGACCAAGACTTCAGGGCGCGCTTGTCCGAATTGGACAAATCAGCCGATGCGCAAGGCGATGTCGAGGCAGAAGTGCTTTTTGGTCGTAAGGTCGCCGCCCGTCTGCTGGGCGGTTACGATGGGGTGTCAGACCAGGAGCTGCAGTACTATGTAAATCAGGTCGGCGCTTATCTGGTCCAGTTTGCCGGTCGTGATGAGATAGACTTTCATTTCTTAATTATCCAATCTGCCGAAATTAATGCCTATGCCCTGCCCGGAGGTTACATCTTTGTCACCTCGGCAGCGGTCGCGGCCATGCGCAATGAAGCCGAACTGGCGGGTGTGCTGGCACACGAAATTGCTCACGTCCGAGAAAAGCATATCGTTAAAGCATTGGATATTCGCGGTGTCTCGACCGGCGCCGCCTTGGGGCAGCTCACTTCAGGCGGTAACGACGCCTTTCGCGTTGCCTTGACCCAAGCATCGCAAGCGGCCTTGGCGATATTAACCGACGACGGCCTGCAACAGGAGGATGAATTTGATGCCGATGAGCTGGCTTTTTATATTCTGGTGCAAAGCGGTTACGACTCCCAAGCTTATCTCAATTTTTTAGCTCGCATCGACCAAGACCAGCAGCTGTCGACCCAAGAGGTGAGTCGAACGCATCCGGACATGTCGACTCGACTGAGTCGATTGCAAGGGCTGCGCGAGGCCAATGGTCTGGACAATCTACAATATGCTGTCGTCGAAGACAGATTTTTGACCTTCAAACGCTAAGGGATCTCTATGTTTAGGTATGGCACAGCAGTTTGGCTGTTTTTGGGAGTGGCCCCCTACCTGTTCGCCGATGCCGGCCGTAACATCAATCAGATCGTGGGCGATCGCGCCATCGGTATGGCTGGGGCCTATGCCGCGGTGTCGGATGACCCATCCGGTATGTACTACAATCCGGCGGGTATCGCCTATTCCAGTAGCGCGAACATTTCCGCTAACGTGAATACGCTGCAGAGCTATGCTATTACCTATGATGATGTTGTGGCCGGTGAGTTCGACTATGTGCGCGATAGCTTCCAGGTCTTACCCAATTTTTTCGGGGTTATTCAACCACTCGGCAACTATACGGTCGGTTTTTCGTCGACCATCGTCGACTCGGTACGAGAAAAACAGAGTCAGACTTTTAGCGATCTGACCGCCATTAATGTGGACAAATTTGTCTTCAATTTCGATCGCATTGATACCACCTACAATGTCGGGCCGAGCGTGGCTCGGGTTCTGGATAATAAGCTGGCCGTTGGCCTCAGTATGCATCTGCATTATCGTTCGGCGGAGTCGATCTCGAATCAACACATTAAGTTCTCTGCCGCATCGGGCAACAATATATCCTGGAATAATAGCTACGCTGAAATCAAAGAAGTTGGCATTCGACCCAAGTTAGGCCTTATTTGGTCTCCGATGCAGTCCTTGTCCTTCGGCCTAAGTGCTGACAAAACCTTTCTTATTAGCGGCAACCTGACCAGTCAGGTGAGCGCGTGTGGCACGGATTTGACGAATATAGGCTGCCAAACACAAAGTGACCCAAGTATCACCGCAACCGCGTTTGAACGCGACTACCCTTGGCAAGTGCGCATGGGCGGTGCCTGGTTCCCGTCAAATGTCCTGCTAGTCAGTGCCGATCTGATCTACAACAGCCCGACCTATGATGACTCCGGTGACGGCGTGTTGTTGTCAACGGTTGATGGCGCGCTTGGTGTGGAATGGTATTGGTCGCCGAAATGGGCTTTGCGCTCCGGTCTCTACACCGCTAATGCCAATACGCCGGAACTGGCCCTCGGCTCGATTAATCAGGCCGGCCACGTCGACTTGATCGGTGCCACCGTGAGTATCACCCGCTTTAATCAGGGCTCGTCTATTTCACTAGGAACCTTGCTTAACTACGGTCAGGGTCAAAGTCAGCTTTTCCCGACCGTTGCATCGTTACTACAAACAACCACAATCGTCGGCGGCACGGTATTTTTTACCACGTCCTATCGCTACTAGGCACTCGCTCCTGACAAGAACCATCGTCACCGCTGCCGACACGGCTCAATGCCGCTCAGGGCGGTGATGACGGGATAGCCCTATTGCACCGCCGAGCGAATGCAATAAAATATTACCGGAGGCTAAGTCATTTTAAACTCCAATTTCTGGCGCACATTTGCCTTGCCGCTGCTGATGCTAACCGCCTGCAACACGATGCCAACGGATGGCGATTTTCGCGCCCGTGCCTCCGATTTACTTAAAACGGCCGACAATGCCGCCGATGTGGATGCTGAAATCCGCTTCGGCCGCGAAGTTGCCGCACGCTACTTGGGTGTCGTCGATGCTGTCGATAACAACGAACTGCAACGTTACGTCAGTACCTTAGGCGGCTATTTGGCACAATATTCCGGACGTAGCGAGCTCGTTTTTCACTTTCGAGTGGTCGATTCGCCGACTATTAACGCCTATGCGATGCCGGGTGGTTATATTTTCTTAACCTCAGGTACTTTAGCCCTAATGCGCAACGAGGCCGAATTGGCCGGTGTCCTAGCCCATGAAATTGCCCATGTACGAGAAAAACACATCGTCAAGGCGCTCAATATTCGCGGGCTGGGCTCCGGCGCCACGCTTTCTCAGCTCGCCTCCGGTGCCAGTGATGCCTTTCGTGTCGCGCTGGATCAGGCGACTGATGCGGCCTTGGGTATTTTACAGGCCGATGGCCTGCAGCAGGATGACGAGTTCAGCGCCGATGAAATTGGTCTGTTTATTATGGTCCAAGCCGGTTATAACCCGGATGCCTATTCCGAGTTTCTGGCGCGGGTCAGTCAGGCTGCCGGCAGCGACCGGGCTCAGATGTCTCAGACCCATCCGTCCTTTGTGGATCGGCTAGACAAAATCGAGGTCATTAAAATCACCCATGGTCTTAATGACCTCGATTATGCTCTACTGGTGAACAGATTTAAGGCCTTTAACCCGTGAACGCTCCGTTGCGGTCGGCCCTAGGAAGGAAATCCATGACCCGTCAAGTGCTAGCGCTGTTGGCGCTCTATATTGCACCGCTCAGTCTGTACGCGAATCCGAATCACAATATCAATCAGGTAGTCGGTGACCGCGCCTTGGGCATGGCGGGTGCCTATGCCGCGATTTCCGACGATCCGGCCGGTATGTATTACAACCCGGCTGGTATTGCTTACAGTCGCAGCGCCAATATTTCGGCCAACGTCAACACCGTGCAATCGCTCAACATTACCTACCAGGACGCCTTGGCCGAAGAATTCGATTACAATCGCAACAGCTTCCAGGTCTTGCCCAATTTCTTTGGTGTGGTGCAGCCTTTGGGGGGGTGGATGGTTGGCTTCTCCTCGTCGATCGTCGATTCGGCGCAAGAAAATCAGGACCAGAGTTTTCTCGCCTTTGACCATATTGAAAGTTTAATCCTCAATATTAGCAATCTCGATACGGTCTATAATGTGGGGCCAACGGTCGCCAAGAAACTTAACGATGATCTGTCCATCGGTCTATCGCTGCATTTCCATTATCGGCGGGCCGAATTTGTTAATAACCAGTTTGTTAAGTACAACGCTACCGACGAGAATAATCGGGATACCCAGTGGGTTAATTATTATCGCAAGTTGAGCGAGCAGGGTGTTCGCCCCAAGCTGGGGATTCAGTGGTCGCCCCTGCCGCATTGGTCGCTGGGTCTGATGGTTGATAAGACCTTCTTGGTTAGCGCCACCGAAACTCGGCAGCTGGCCCGATGTGTAACCGATAGCACTGCTGTTGGCTGTTTAACGGAGCAGGTGCCGGAGATTATTACTTATCAGGATACCCGAACTTACCCATGGCAAGTGCGCACGGGTATTGCTTGGTTCCCGAGCAGTGTATTGCTGATCAGTGCCGATGCTATCTATAGCACGAGCTCAGCAGCCATTGGTGGCTTTAGCGGCCGAGAGCCGACGCTCGATGGAGCAGTGGGCCTGGAGTGGTATTGGACACCGCGCTGGGCCCTGCGCGCTGGACTCTACACCGCCTTCGCCAGCACACCAGAGGTGGATCCAACCCGTTCAGGTCAAGTTCAAGAAGCTCATATTGATATCTATGGCGTGACCAGTAGCATTACCCGCTTTAACGAGGGTTCGGCCATATCCATAGGCCTAATGGGCAATTATGGCAATGGCGATAGCCAGATCGTAGAGGATTCGACTACGATCCAGCAAACCACGATCTTGGGCATGACGGCCTTTTTCACCACCTCCTATCGATACTGATGCCCATGAATGTCCAGCCGCGCCAGAAACCCGAGCCAATTTACGCCCATCCCAACCTATACCAGGTGGTCAATGTCCAAAACAGTTTGCGCCTGCAACGCATTGAGACCAGTCTACGCAATGAATTTGCCGCCGGTGGGGCCGGTGAGTTATCACCGATCGATGTCTGGCCGCAGCTCTGGCTAGTGAACGAATGGGATCGCGATGCAGCGCAGCGGCTGATTCAGGAGGCCACCGCCACAGACGTGGAGGAGTGGTTTTGTGGCGCGTGCGGCGAACAGAATGGTGGCGCGTTTGAACTGTGTTGGTCTTGTCGCCACGAACGCTCAGCGCCTTAGTAACGCAAACCAGCGAGTGAAATTGAGCACACCCAAGAGTGCCTGGGCGACATAGGTCAGGGCGCAGGCGAGCAGAATGGTGCGCACCTTTTTCATATCCCGGTTCGAGACATAGTTGCCCTCGCTCAGGATCGGCAGGGCCCGGCCGAATGAGGCGTCGAACTCGACGGGCAGGGTGACAAAATGAATAATGGTCGATAAGAACATTGAACCGATAAAAAAAACCAATACCAGTCGTGCCACGGGGGCCAGCCCGGGCACCATGGCCAGCAGCGGAATTACAAACACCGCCAAGCCGGCCAAGCGCTGTATCTTTACAGCTTGCTTCGCCAGTATCGTGCGAGTGCTCAGCGCCCGATAGGCTTTGGCATGCTGCAAGGCGTGGCCGAACTCGTGCGCCGCAGTGGCGATCGCGGTTAGACTCTTCTGGTTCATGACCGCATCGGTCAGGCGGACGGTTTTGCTCTCCGGGTCATAGTGGTCACCCAGTTCGGTTAGCTCCAACGACACCTCGCTCAGCTCAAAACGCTTGATCAGATGCGTGGCCAGTTCACCGCCGGTCCCGGACAGATCATCGCGCACCCGACTGTTGCGCGCCAAAACCCGCTTCACCCACAGGCCCGGCCCAACCAATAGGCCTAGGACCAGCACAACTAACAGGATAATCGGCATACTCAGGCCTCCGCGAGACGTTGTTGTATCGAGCGCAGAATCCCCGCGCTGTCTAGGCCCACGGCCGCCAACATGCGCTGCGGTGGCGCGTGGTCGGTGTAGGCATCGGGCAAGCCGAGCTGCAAACAATGGCACAGGATGCGCTCGGCGCTGAGCACCTCGGTGATGGCCGATCCGGCGCCGCCCATAATGGTGTTTTCTTCTACTGTGACGATCAGTTCATGCTGCTGAGCGGCCAAGATAATCGCCGCCCGATCGATTGGCTTGATGAAGCGCATGTTAATCAGCGTAGCATCGAGTTGTTCGGCCACCGCCATGCAGGGTGCCACCATGCTACCAAAGGCGAGGATGGCGACCTGATGGCCCTGGCGTAATGTCTCAGACTGTCCGATGGGCAGGCAGGTTAGGTCGTTGGCAATCTCAACTCCGGGACCGGTACCGCGTGGGTAGCGCACCGACGCCGGACCCGGGTGCATAAAGCCGGTGCTGAGCATCTGTCGGCACTCGGCCTCGTCTTTCGGGGCCATGACCACCATATTGGGCACGCAGCGTAGGAAGGTATAGTCAAAGCTGCCGGCGTGCGTCGGGCCGTCTTCACCGACCAAGCCGGCCCGATCGATGGCGAAGAGGATATTCAGGTTTTGTAGGGCAACATCGTGGATCAGCTGGTCGTAGGCGCGTTGTAAGAAGGTTGAGTAGATCGCCACCACCGGCTTTAGGCCGGCGCAGGCCATGCCGGCGGCAACCGTCACCGCGTGTTGCTCGGCGATCGCGACATCGTGATAGCGCTCGGGATAGCGCGCCGAAAAGGCCACCATATCGGAGCCTTCGCGCATGGCTGGGGTAATGCCGACCAGGTGCTTATCGTGCGCGGCCATATCGCACAGCCATTGGCCAAAGACACTGGAATATTTGGGTTTAGTCGGCCCTTTGACGACATCGGCGGGTGCTTGGCGCTCAATCTTATTGATGGCGTGATATTTGATCGGTTCATTTTCCGCCGGTAAGAAGCCCTTACCCTTCTGGGTCGCGACGTGCAAAAACTGCGGTCCCTTAAAAGTCTTGATATTGCTCAGGGTCTGCACCAGCTCGATCACATCGTGGCCATCGACCGGACCAACATAGTTAAAGCCGAGTTCTTCAAACAGGGTGCCGGGTGCGACCATGCCCTTCATATGCTCCTCGGCTTTGCGGGCGAACTCCAGCATCGGCGGCAGATTTTTCAGTACCTTCTTGCTGTTCTCGCGCAGATGAGAGTAAGTCTTGGAGGAGAATACGCGTGAGAAGGCGCGATTTAGGGCACCGACGTTTTCGGAGATCGACATATCGTTGTCGTTCAATACCACCAGAATGTTGGCGCCATCGTGGCCGGCGTGATTGAGTGCCTCGAAGGCCATGCCGGCGGTGATGGCGCCATCGCCGATTACCGCAATCGCCTGTTGGTCCCGACCCTGTAAACGATCGGCAATGGCCATGCCAAGCGCGGCAGAAATGGAGGTGCTGGAATGGCCGACACCGAAGGTGTCATAGTCACTTTCGGCACGGTGCGGGAAGGCATGCAGGCCGCCTTCCTGGCGGATGGTTGGCAAGCGCTCGCGGCGCCCGGTCAAGATCTTATGCGGGTAGGCCTGATGGCCGACATCCCAAACCAATTTTTGCGCCGGCGTGTCGTAGACATAGTGCAGGGCAATGGTCAGCTCAACGACGCCCAGACCGGCGCCAAAATGGCCGCCGGATTGACCGACGCTGTAAAGCAAAAAGGCACGCAGCTCATCGGCCAGGAGCGGTAACTGATGCACAGCCAGCTGCTTTAGATCGGCGGGGCTGTCGATCGTATCGAGCAACTCGGTGGTTGGGCGAACTTTCGGAATGTGGTCAAAAACCTTCATCTATTACCCTGATTTTACAGAAAACCGCCTACGGCGCAGCGCCCAGAGCGGACTGCGGCTAGTGTACCCAAAAGAATCGCCGATGGGAGTGCCTATTGTCTTATTTCTGCCATCCAAGATGGTTTGACCGGCGTATGTTAGACTATTCTTAAATTTTTTTTGGAGTTTGTATGTCTATTCGCTGGCGTCGTTGGTTATATCCCTTGCTGGTTTTGATCGTTGGCGCCGCCGTGGGCAGTTGGTTGATGTCTAATCCGGTCGCCCGCGCGGGTAAACCAGAGGCCGGCGTGGTTGTGGACCCCTTGCTCGATGCCCCAACGGTGGCGGCGCTAGCGCCGTTGTCTCAATCTTATGCTCCGCAGATGCAACTCTACAGTCAGTTGCAGAGTCGCCAGCAGGTCTCGGTAACCAGTCCGGCCAGTGCCGATGTGTTGGCAGTTCGGGTCCAAGAAGGCGATAGCGTTGAGGCTGGCGCGGTTTTAATCGAATTAGACACCCGCGCCCTGACCCGTCAGGTTGATCAATTAGCAGCACGTCGCCAAGATTTAAATGCTCGGCGCGCGCTCGAGGCGCAGCAGCATGACAGCAATAAGAAGGCCCTGGACATCGAACGCAATCTGGTCGCCATCGCGCGACGCAGCGTCGAACGCTTGACCGACCTGAAGGCTCGTAATCTGACGTCCTCATCTGAAATGGAAGTAGTCGAACGCACCTATCAAAACCAACTCTTAGCACTGCAGAATCGTGAGCTGGCAATAGCACGATTCCGCTTAGTGGATCAGCAGTATCAGGCACAGGGTGTCGATTTGGACAGTCAACTCGATCAGGCCAAACAAGCCCTGGCCGAGGCGACCATCAGCGCTCCTTTTGCCGGTCGCGTCTCGCGCGTGCTGGTTCAGGTCGGTGCGCAGGTCCAGTCTGGCGCAGCGTTACTGACCCTAGTGGACCCCGATCAGCAGCAGCTCGTTGCGTGGGCCGCGGCGAGCAGCTTGGCCGGCGTGGATTTGTTAAGCGGACTCAGCGGCAACCTGGCACTGGACGCCCAACTGGGTAACCAAGCCGACATTCAGACCGTCGGTGTGGCGCTGTCCTATGTTGATCCTGCCTCAGATGGCGGCAGCCTGCGGTTGTTTTTCGCCACTGACCCGGGGGCTAATACCTTAGTGCTCAATCGCTATTATCGACTGTGGATCGATCTGCCGCGAGTGGAAGCTTTCGCCGTGCCGCAAACCTCGGTCTACAGTGATCAATATGTTTATCGAGTCGAGAACGATGCCTTGGTTCGGGTGCCGGTCCAGATGGTCGGCGATCGCTTGCAGGATGGTGAGCTCTGGCGCTTGGTCACCGGTGACCTTGACGGTAGCAAGGTATTAGCAACCCGATTGCAAGAAGCCGCCCAAGGGTTGGCGGTGCGTGTTGCTAGCACACCCAACTCGCTTGTTTTGCGCTAGGAGAATTCGATGACCGGAATCATAAGCGCTTTTGCCAAGCATCGGATCGCCCCGAATGCGATGATGTTTATCGTTATCTTTCTCGGCCTGATTGGCCTGGATCGGCTCAATACCCAGTTTTTACCCGACTTCGATCTTAATTTGGTGCGGGTCAGTACGCCTTGGCCGGGTGCCAGTGCTGAAGATGTTCAAGAGGGTCTCTCTATCCCGGTCGAACGCGCCATTCTTGGTTTGACCGACGTCAAGCGGGTCACCACGACCAGCATCGAGGGGCGGGCAGAGATGACCGTGACGCTAAACGATTCGGCCGCTCCGATCGAGCAGGTCATGAGCGATATCGAGAGCGTCATTGCCGCTCTGTCGCTGCCCGATGGCGCCGACGACACGGTGGTCGATGCCGTAGTGGTCTTCGACCCAGTCGCCGATGTCCTGATCTACGGGGATCTGACACTTGAGGAGTTGGAACTGCTCAGCGACCGGGCTGAAAAAAGCCTCAAGGCGTCAGGGATTCGCCAAGTTGTGGTCAGTGGCCTACCGGAGCGGCGCATTGAAGCGGAGTTAACGATCAATGACTATCTCAGTGTCGGGGTTGGTCTGGACCAGATCGGCGAGCAGTTTGCTCGCTCGAACATCAATGCCCCAGCCGGCATTACCGGAGCCGACGCGGTAACCACGCAGATTCGCGTGCGTAATGCCGAACAGACGGCCACTAATTTAGCCCGACAGAGCGTCACGCTTAATGACCAACTGTTGAGTCTCGACCAGATCGCCGACGTGTCGAGTCTTCGCGATGACAGTCAGAGCCTGATTTTTTATCAAGATTTGCCTGCCTTGAAGCTCAGCCTGAGCCGTTCCGGTGAACAGGATACGCTGGAAATGGCCGATGCATTGGCCGCCTGGCAGACCGATTTCGCCGAACAATTGCCCGGCGGAGCCCAGATCCTGGTCTACAACGAGACCTATAAGTTTGTTCAATCGCGAGTCAGTATTATCGTCAATAACGGCCTGAGTGGGCTGGTATTGGTCTTGATAGTGTTATTTATCTTTCTCAATCATCGACTGGCTTGGTGGGTCGCCGTTGGCGTGCCGGTGTCCTTTTTAGCAACCTTTATGTTCCTGGAATTGTCCGGCAATTCAATCAATGTGATCAGCCTGCTTGGATTTCTGATTGCGCTCGGGGTGATCGTCGATGACGCCATCGTGGTGGGGGAAAACGCTTACGCCAATATGGCCAATGGCGATGAGCCAGAGGCGGCGGCGATAAAAGCGGCGAAACGCATGTTGCCGGCGGTGGTTGCCTCATCGGTGACTACCATCGCGGCCTTCCTGCCGTTGTTGCTGGTCGGCGGGCCATCGGGCGCGTTCACCAAGGGTGTCCCGATTGTTGTGATTATGGCCATACTCGCGTCGCTGATCGAATGTTTTCTGATCTTACCGGGCCATTTGGCGCACAGCTTTAAGAAGGGCCAAGCCAGAACGCCGAGCCGCTGGCGGCAAGCTTTTGAACGCGGTTTTGACGCCTTTCGTCAGAAGGGTGTACGCCGTGTGGTGACTTGGGCTGTCGATTATCGCGCGACTACTTTCACGCTGGTGATCATGGCCTTAGTGCTGTCGATCATGCTGGTCGTGTCTGGGCGGGTCAAATTCGTCTTCTTCCCCGCCATTCAAGCCCCTCAGGTGCAGTTGCAGGCGGAGTTTGCCGAAGGTACCCCGCAAGCGACCATAGAGGCTTTCTTGATTGATATGGAGCAAGCCTTGTTGAGCGTCGAACGCGATGCTGGCGAGCCTCTGGTATCGACCATCATCCGTGAATTGCAGGCCGGCTCAGCGCAACGCGGCGAGCTCTTTGTTCAGCTCGATGCCGGTACCGATCGCGGTCTGTCCAATACCCAGATCATCAGCGCCTGGCGGGCCAAGGTCACGCCACCGGCTGGCTTGGTAAAGCTTAGCTTTGTGGAAGGTCAACAAGGTCCCTCTACCAACGGCGTGAGTGTGCGTTTAATCTCCGAAGACCTAGCCCAATTGCAGGGTGCCAGTCAGTTGCTCAAGATGGAGTTAGCGGAAATGACCGGTCTGCTCGATATTCGCGATGACCTGCCCTTAGGCGCGGAACAAATAAATTTGAAGCTGACGGCAGATGCCCAGGCTTTGGGGCTCACCCCAACCATGCTGGCCCGCTCATTGCGTGAATTTGTCGACGGCTATGAAGTACAAAGTCTGCAGGTCGAGGGCGAGGAGTTGTCGCTGGTGTTGCGTATCCGTGAGACCGATGTCGACAGTTGGTTTGCCTTAGCGCAATTACCAATCGCCTTGGGCAATGGTGCTTTTCGGCCGCTCGCGGCCTTGGCCAGCCCGAGCTCTGAGCGAGCCATTCAACAACTTAGCCGAGTCGATGGCGAGCTGTCAGCGGTCATTACCGCCCAGTTGGCCAACCGAGGCGTTAACCTGACTGAAATCAATCAGGCGATCGATCAAGACATGCGTGCCCAACTGAGTAATGCCTTTCCCAATGTTCGCCTCGATGTAGAGGGCGATCAAGCGTCTCAGGCGGAATTCTTTGCCGACGTTAAGACCGGCGGACTGTTCGGTCTAGCGCTGATCTTTATCACCCTAGCTTGGGTGTTTGAGAGCTGGACCTGGCCCTTTGCCGTGATCAGTGCGATTCCATTCGCCCTGACCGGTGCCATCGTAGGCCACTGGGTGTTGGATCTGGATCTGAGTGTGTTAAGTATCTACGGGCTATTCGGTTTATCGGGGATTGTGATCAATGATTCCATTGTTCTAGTTAGTTTCTATCGAGAATTGCGTAGCCAAGGCATGCCGATGCGCGAGGCGGTCATCGAGGCCAGTGTGCAGCGTTTCCGCGCCGTTCTGCTGACCACGCTGACCACCGTGGGCGGCCTAACACCATTGATGTTCGAAACCTCGTTCGATGCTCAATTTTTGATTCCCCTAGCGGCCGGCATCGCTTTCGGTCTGATGTATGGCATCGTGCTGATTCTGCTCTTCGTGCCCGCCATGCTACTGTCGTTGGAGAATTTTTTGGCCCGGTTCAATACCCCGACAGATCGCTCGTTAGCTGAACCGGTGTTGGCAGCGATAGAGCCATAGCCAGGTGTCGGTCTCGGACCAGGGTCGCTTTTACCGCAACGGTCAGGATCATCGTGGTGGGTGGCTGGTCAGCTTCGCTGATGTTCACCAAAGCTTTGGCTTTAATGGGGTGCGCATTGGCCGCTGGGTAACGGCCGAGGAAAAGGCCGTCTCGGCGCCGCTCTTTTACGATGCGTTGGCCGATCTGATGAGCATTTTGGCAGCCCCGGCAATCCTCATATCATTGCGTGGAACTCTTTCATTGGAATATGGTACCGGCGGTCAATGGGGCGTCGCGGCCCATTACACTCCGGCCATGCGCGCCTTTGCGCTGGCCAAAAATGCCGGTCCCGGCAGTATAGCTCATGAGTGGTTCCATGCCTTCGATCACTATATAGCGGGCAAAAGCATCATCGACCCGACGCCGTTGGACTTCGCCTCCAGCGCATGGACTAACCAACGGCCAACCATCGATCACCCGCTCAACCAATTGTTATTTGCTTGCTTCGAGAAGATTTTTTACCAACCGGACAGCCGAGTAGCCAGTCCGTTGCTGCTCGCGGCCCAACAGGCCGATCGACGTGCCGGTCGACGCTACTACAGCTTGCCAGCGGAAATGTGCGCGCGCGCCTTCGAAGCCTTTGTGCAGGACGCCGCGATTAAAAACACCTATCTGGTCAAGGGCACCCGTCAATCTGCGGAGGCAGAGCTTGGTCTGTACCCTAAGGCCACGCAACGCAGCGAGGTTAATCGAGCCTTTGCCAGCTATTTCAGCACCCTGGGGGCTCTGCTACACAAGTCCCCACAGGGCTCAAGCGCGGGCTAGAGAACCAGCCAGTCACGTCGATTTTGAATTCATCATCGGTTTGACCTACTCTTCGAGCAAGGCAGGTCAACAAGCTTATCAGTGCGCCTGACGAAAAGAAGCCGGAGCTCGTTGGCTGCGGCGCAGCGGTCTAATGGGAGTGCGCCTCGATGCGGATGAAGATAATTTTTGGCTTTGTAATACTTGGGCTGATCCAGCCCGCGGCGATAGCGCTTGCCAGTGACGAAGTGATAAATGTGCACTACCACGATCGGCCTCCCTATGCCGTCTCGACCCCGTCCGGAATGGTCAGTGGCTTAACGGCCAGTCCGGTCGTCAAGGCCTTCAGTCAGGCGGGTGTTCAAGTTGCTTGGATCCAAACGCCATCGAACCGGCAGCTGCGGCTGGTGCAGGGTAATAGCGCCAATGATTGCGTGCTCGGTTGGTTTAAAAACGCTGAGCGGGAACAGTTTGCCCGCTTCAGCCAGCCGATCTATAGAGATAAGCCGCAGCGGGTCATCGCCCTAGAGTCGAATCGCCGAGTCACCAAGGGCACTAGCCTGAGTGCACTGCTTAGGGATCAGTCGTTAAAGCTATTGGTTAAGTCCGGCTATTCCTATGGACCGGTGGTTGATCAATTGCTGGTGAAACTTAAGCCCCAAACCACCGTGGTCACCGGTGATAACCTCAGCATGCTGCGCATGCTCAATGCCGGTCGGGTGGATTATTTTTTTGCCGCAGTGGAGGAAATTGACTATTTGATTGGCATCAATGATTTCGCTCGGGCCGATTATCAGTTCCTACCCTTTGTAGAGTTGGCGCAAGGCACCAATCGGCACCTAATGTGCAGTCGGCGGGTGAGCGATGCCCTGCTCGATCGCTTCAACGCTCATTTGCCTCAGTATTAAGCCCCAAGGGTTCACGCCCAAGTCTTAACGCCAGGACCGGGTTTTATTGAGCGCTTCCTTGGCCAGAAAGGCATCCGCCAGATCAACCTGATAGTGGTTGGCGATGGCACAGACAAAGATAAACACATCGGCCAACTCGGCATCGATGCTGCCGACCTGCGAATTGGGGTCCATGGCCAAGCCTTCCCGTTGGCGCACCGCCTTAAACAACTCGCCCACCTCTTCGCCGAGCATCAGGCATTTATCGCGGCCCGTTTGCTGGTCGAAGCCGCGTTCAACTTCCAGCTCGGCAACATAGCGTTGAAAATCGGCCAGCTGGGGCTGGGGGGCTAGTTCGGGCATAGGTTAGAGACTCCGCTAGGGGTGAATGGTTGGCTTAATAATCGCGTTGGATCACGTACTCGGCCAATTGACCCATTAGGCTCTGTGAGTCCAAACCAACGCGTGCGAGTGCCGCTAAGGCCAAACGGCCTTGCTCATCGGCCTGCTGGCGTGCACCGTCAAGTCCGAGCAAACTCACGTAGGTGGCCTTATCCGAGGCCAAATCACTGCCGCTCGGTTTACCCAACACTAGGGTGGAGGCGGTCACATCAAGAATGTCATCGGTGATTTGAAACGCCAAACCTAAGGCATGACCGTAATCATCCAAGGCTTGGAGCAGGGCTGGATCGGCTTGGCTGTGGCACAGTGCGCCCAGACGCAAGGCGGCCTGAATCAGTGCACCAGTTTTAAGGGTATGCAGCGTCTCCAGTTGTTCGAGGGTCAGTTTTTGCTGTTCCGACTGTAAATCGATCATTTGCCCACCGACCATACCATTGGCACCGGCTGCGCGACTTAATTGGGCAATCATCTGGCGAGCTTGTCGGTCGGTCAAATGTTCGTCGTCGGCTAGGATGGCGAATGCTTCCGATTGCAGAGCATCACCGGCCAATATCGCTGTGGCCTCGTCGAAGGCCTTGTGATTGGTGGCCTTACCGCGGCGCAAATCGTCGTTGTCCATGGCCGGCAGATCATCGTGCACTAGGCTGTAAACATGCACCATCTCCAACGCCATGGCCGGCACGAGCCAGTCTTGGGTGTCATTGCCCGCCGCGAGGGCAGCGGCGCGCACCAGGGCTGGCCGCAGTCGCTTACCGCCATTGAGTAGGGAATAATGTATTGCGGTGCGCAGTCGTTCACTGCGTGGTGCTGCAAAACTGGCTAACAGTCGCTCTTCCAGTTGGCTACGGGTATCGCTTAAAAAATCTTCGAGGTTCATTCACGACCCTGTTCAGGCAAGGGCTGGAGGGTCTGTTGGCCGCTTTTGGTCATTAGGATCTGTACCTTCTGCTCAGCCGTCGCGAGCGATTCTTGGCAATCTCGCGTTAACTTTATACCCTGTTCAAAGGCATCCATAGCCTCGTCCAGGCTCAATTGCCCTGATTCTAGCCGCTCTACCAAGGATTCCAAGGTGCTTAGCTTGTCTTCAAAGGCCGGAGTTTTCTTGCTCGCCATGGTATTTCCTCAATAATGATTGTACTAAAGGTAACGATTTGAAAAATAGGGGTCAATATATCCTTTTCCAAGCCGATAGATATACGGCAATAGGGATGTATTATGGCCCGTGTTCGCTCCGGTCGCTCGACACCATTCGAGCATTCGTCGCATAATGGTGACTATGCCGAAAAGGGCTTGGTCTTAGTGTTAAAATGACCCAGTAGGTTGAAAACCGTTCAGGTCAAAAAATTTTATAAAGGGGTAATTTGTGGATATAGCCATGCTGGTTGGGTTAGTCGGCGCCGTAGGTATGATCCTAATGGCAATGTTGCTCGGTGGTAGCCTAACCATATTCATTAACATACCGTCGGTCCTGATCGTATTCGCCGGTAGTACCTTTGTGGCCATGTCAAAAATGACCCTTGAGCAGTTCCTCGGTGTCGGCAAGGTCGTCGGTAAGGCCTTTGCCTTTAAGATGGCCAAGCCCGAAGATATGATTGCCGAGATTGTAGAGCTCGCTGATGGAGCCCGTAAAGGCGGCCTGCTGTCCTTGGAAGGCAAGGAAACCTCGAGTGACTTCTTGTCCAAGGGCATTCAGTTATTGGTCGACGGCCACGATCCTGAAGTGGTCAATGCCTTGCTCAGGAAGGATGTCAGCATGACCACCACCCGGCATGCTGACGGTGGGTTATTTTTCCGAGCGCTCGCCGATGTTGGCCCCGCCATGGGTATGATCGGCACCCTGATTGGCCTAGTGGGCATGTTGGCCAACATGGACGACCCGAAAACCATTGGCCCAGCCATGGCGGTGGCACTTCTGACTACCCTGTACGGATCATTCTTGGCCACGGTGGTTGCCATTCCGATTGCGGACAAGTTGGCGGTTCGCGCCACGCAGGAAGAAATTATCCAGAAAATGGCCATCGATGGGATATTGGCGATTCAGGCGGGTCAAAACCCCCGTATTGTCGAAACGATGTTAAACAGTTATTTGCCAGCCAATATACGCGTTGGCGGTTAGTGAAAGGTAGTTAGTAGACTATGGATGATGATGAAGAAGACGATTGTCCCGAATGTGTTCCCGGCCTACCCGCATGGATGGGCACCTTTTCGGATCTGATGGCCCTGCTGATGTGCTTTTTTGTGCTGTTGCTGTCCTTCTCCGAAATGGATGCCTTAAAATTTAAGCGTCTAGCGGGTTCGTTGCGCAACGCCTTCGGTGTGCAGACTCAGATTTACGCCGATGCTATCCCTAAGGGGACCAGTATTATTGCGCAAAATTTCAGTCCTGGTCGCCCAGATCCGACGCCGTTGAGCGTGATCAAGCAGGATACAGTGGACGATCTTAAGGATTCATTGGAGACGCTGTGCCAAGACACTTTTACTATGCAGGAAAAGCGGCAGGGTGAAGACGGCGGTCTGACCCGTGAGATAATGATGCCCGATGCCGTCACCGAAAAAATCGCCGAACAAATGGCCCAGGCCTTGGCTGAGGAAATTGCTGAAGGCATGCTGCAAATAGAAGCGGTCAATCAGACCATTGTTATTCGCGTTAAGGAGCAGAGCTTTGGCGCGGGCAGTGACTATGTGGCCGATCAATTCTTACCCGTATTGGATAAGGTGCGCAGCCTGTTGGTGACCACACCCGGCGAGATTCTGGTCGAGGGTCATACCGATGACCGGCCTATCGCCACCAGTCGGTTTCGCAATAATTGGCTGTTGAGTGCTTCTCGAGCCTTGGCCGTGGCGGAATATTTGTTTATTGCACCGGAACTGTCGGAGAACCGCTTTACCATCGTCGGCCATGGGGCCAGTAAACCCTTGGCGCTAAATGATACCCGGGAAGGGCGGTCGCAAAACCGACGAGTGGAAATTTTGATCAGGCGCACCAATCCTGAATACGACAAGCCCATTATACCTGTGCAAGAACAGGGCGAGGACGTGGACGGTGGTGACCCGGCATCCTTTGGCTTGACTCCGGATGAGATCTTTTAACGGCTCACCGGCCGCCTCACCGAGCAATCGCCCTCGAGCGGTTGTTCGGTGAGCGGCTGCACTGCTCTAGTCGTTGCCGTCGGCCGAGTCTGGCCCATCAGCTTGACTGACCGTGTTTGACTCGGTAACGGCGCCTGTGGAGACCCCAACCAACTCATCTCGCAAGGTCTCTAGCTCTTCGCGCACCAATGCCTCATCTTCAGCCAATCGAGTGCGTTTGGCTTCCTCTTTGCCCTGCTCGCTACACAGCTTTGCAGCCTCGTCCCATTTCAATGCCGTGATTAACTCGATGGCCAGCGCTTGCTGAACGTCCGGTTCGGTCAATTCATTCTGCTTGTCGATGATCTTATCGAGCTGGTTATTGAGTTTGAGCATTTGCTTGGAAATATCACCAGCCATCTTCGCAATCACCTCATAATTATATGTCATTAGTACCTCGGTCTCAGTGCAGTGTCTGTTTTCGAAATGTCTTGGGTCTGTATGAATATACAGTACTGCCCGTAGTCAGCGCAACCCATCCTAGCGTCGTTCGGCGCTAGAATAGCATCCGCAAACCTATATCTGGGGCAGGGGTAGATTGGTTTTAATTTCGCCAAATCGATTTAAACAACCCTCCCGAGCTCATAAAAATCTGGTCTTATTAGCGGGTGGCAAACACCACCGCTGGCCTACAGTTGGTAAAAAAGGATATACAGCGGTGTTTAATACTGACTAGGATGAGAGGATTTAGGAATGAGATTTGTTAAATATATAGCGTTAGTTTGGCTGTCGTTGTTAGCCATCTCCGCCCAGGCCGCGCAAATTGAATTGAATAAGGTCGATAGTCGATTGCATTCAAAATATGGCTTTAGGTGGCAAGGTATTAATATTGAAGCGGTTGTGGAAAACCTAGCCTATGAGAAAAAAGTACAGCTGATGTACCGCGACGATGACGGTGAATGGGCGACCGAAGATCTGAGCTATTCCGGTTCAATAGGGGATGGCTTGGAAACCTGGTCATTGTGGATTAATCGCAACATAACTGGCCCTTATGCAGAGGGTGAGGCCTTGGATCTGGAGTTTGTATTGCGCTACGAAGTTGACGGCGCGGTCTACTGGGATAATAACCTGACCCGAAACTATTTTATTCCGGCCGGATCAGGTGAATACACGCCCAAGCCGTTATTGGTCGATACGGCCGTTTCTCGGGCACCCTATGACTACGACTACAATGGCAACACCGGTCATGTAAACGGCTATCTTAGTATCGATGTGATGCTGCAAAACTATGCCATGTATAAGGATGTCGAAATTCACTACTCCTATGATAACTGGCAGACCACCCATATCGGCAATGCCAGCTTCGTCTCGGGCCGTTATAAGGGCTATTCTTGGGTGAGCTATCCAAATGCCAATGATGTTGAGGTGTGGAACTTTTACAGCGCCGGACCGGAAGCTCAGAGTGACGCCGAGTCGCTTCAGTTTGCGGTTAAATACAGCGTCGACGGTCAAGTTTATTGGGACAATAATTATGGTCAAAATTACAGCCTAACCACTGTGCGCTAATTTAGATCCGGACGGGCGGCCCATTGTCGCGCGTCCGCTTTCTAGCCAGGGCGAACTGCTAGTCTTATGTCCTCGCTCCGATACTTCTATACAGTCCATTTCTTTTTGATAATAATGTTAATTTAAATATAAACTTAGTTCGAAAAACTAAAATATTTTTACTGACATTCCTACCGTTTTGATAAAAGATAGTCGATTAATCAACGTTAAACCTCGACGCTGTGGCTATGCTAATTACATGAAGATTAAAAATAATTTCCTCGAGCAACATGCAATTCTCTCGTCCAAGCTGCGCTGCCCGACCCGCCCTCAACATCTAATTGCCCGAAATCGGCTGCTCATGAGGCTGGATGAAAATCAAACCAATGCCCTGACTCTTATTCAAGCGCCAGCTGGTTTTGGCAAAACAACCCTGCTTGGAAGTTGGTTTGAACAACAGGAAAACCAGAAGGGCTGGTTTACCGCTGATGAATTGGATAACGATTTCCCCCGCTTTGTAACTTATCTATTTGCCCTGCTTGCGCAGATGCCCGATAAAAAGGTGGCCCGATTCTGCTCCGACACGACGAAAATAAACTCCACAAATCTTCTTCAGATTGTCGAATTCTTTTGTCAACAGCTACGTCATTTCTGCCGGCCCCCTTTGCTAGTGATCGATGATTGGCACTGTATCTCTGAACCCCTAATTGTGGAATTGCTGGCCAAAATCCTCGAGCGTGCACACGACAAGATGCATCTGGTGGTCGCATCGCGGTTACCTATTTTGGGTTTGTCCTGTGTGCTTAAAGCGGACTATAAGTTTTGTGAATTATCCATGGAAGATTTGAAGTTTACCGAGCAAGAGACCAGCGCTTTTTTCGATGACCTAAGTGTTCGCCATTATATCCACCAGGACAAACAGTTGCTGCAGGAAGTTGATGGTTGGGTCGCAGCCTTGCAGTTGATTCGCATCTCCCACCTGTCTGAGCCGTCATGGCAACCGAGTCTGGACTTGCAGCAACGGCGCATGATTGGAGATTATCTGCTGGAAGAAATTATCAGCACGCTCGACCAGCCAACACTGGTCTTCTTGGCTGCTACCTCCATTTGCCGGCGGTTTAATTTAGAGTTGGCCCAGGCATTAACGAGTCTTACATCGGCCGGTCCAATTCTGGAACACTTGCAGCAGCGACAGCTGTTTGTCACCACGACCGGTCGGAAAGACGTTTGGTATCGCTATCACAGTATTTTTCGCGCCGCGGTCATTAAACATTGCCAAGCTTGCTTGCCATTGGGGTTGTCGGCGTTAAATTTAATCGCCGCTCAGTGGTGGTTGGAACGCGGCTACTATCTGGAATCGGCCGATCATTTTATTGCTTCGGGCGATCGTGATGCCCTGATTGTCTTTATCGTCAACTGGGGTTGGGAGCTTTATCGCAAGGGCCAGTACCCAGTTTTGAACCACTGCTTTGACGCGCTGAGCTGGGAACAGATCATTGCCCAGCCATACTTGACCCTGACCTTTGCCTGGTTGTCATTGGTTAATGAACGCACTGGGCTTGCCAGCGCCGTGGTCAACGAGGGCGAGCAGGTTTTCTTGGCAAATGGTGAGCTGACGCCCACCATTTATTCGGGTTTGGCCGGTGTTAAGGCGGCCATTGCGGCCATCCAAGAAGACTATGGCGAGGCCATTCAATGGGGTCAAGCGGCCATTATCCAGGCAGACGATAAACAGCTGCAATGGGAGCGATGTCAGGCTTATCTGGCCCTAGCAGAAGCCTACTTTAACAATTGTGATTTCCCCGTGGCCCTAGCCTATACCCAAAAAGCTGAAGCGGTTTGCGTGCAAAATAACTACACCACGCTCAAGGTGCGGACCTTTCATCTACAGGCCCGCATTCTTTTTCAGCAAAATAAACTCGAGCAAAGTCTGGCGCTGCAGCAAGCGGCATTGGACATCGGTCGAGACCAGGGCCTGTCAAAAATATTTCCGCTCGACCATCTCTATCGTACCCATGCCTCGACCTTAAAAACTCTGCACCGCTATAGCTTGGCGCAGCAGTATCTGACGTTGGCGGAATCGATCAAACGACCCTCTGGCAACTATTGGCGATATCCCACCCTAGTCGAGCAATTGATTATTGCGATGGCAAGCGGTAAACAGAGCAATGAGGCACTGCTAAAGCTGGCCACAGATATTTGCCAATTAGAGCAGCACCATAGGTTTTGTCAGGCGTGGCGGGTCGAGGGTGAGGCCGCCTTAGTGCTCTATTGGATTTATGCCGGTCGGGTATCCAAGCTACGCTCCTACCTGCGGGTGCCAAAGGGCCCGGCTCAGGCTGTGGTCAGCTTTGGCAACACCGAGTCCTGGACGCGGGCCCTCGCCTATATGGCGCGAAACGAATTTGATCGCGCCGTCCACCTATTAGATGCCTCGCATGCACAGGGCATGGCCCAAGGGGCCGCCTTGTTTTGTCTGCAGGTTCGAATCACTCAGGGTATCGCCCATTTTATGCACGCAGATCCAGAGCAAGGTTGCCAGATGTTACGGGCGGAGTCGGCAGAGCTTGGTTTTGAACATCTATTTAAACTACTAGTGAATGTATTTCAATTGACCGCAAATGAGTGCCAAGCAGAATTTTTAATTGCTCACGGCCTGCCGATAGAGAGTCGATTTAATATAAATTTCGAGCACTCCCGGGCGTTGATCTTTAGAGTGCTAACTCGGCGGGAAATTCGGGTCCTGTATCTGTTGACCACTGGATTAAAAAATAAGGAAATTGCCACCGATATGAATATTACGGTGTCGACGGTGCGTTCTCATATTAAGTCGATCAATCGAAAATTGGCGTTTGAAACGCGCGCCGATGCGGTTGAGTTAGCACGAAATTTGAAATTGGAAGCCTAATGCTAGGGTGCGTCCGAGCTGGGCAGATGCGCCTTGATGATCTCATACAGGGCCGGTCTTTTTTCGGCCATCTCCATAGCGGTGAGCCCTTCCATCGAGTGCGGATATTTCAGCCAGGCGGCTGTCTGATGAATAAAGTAGTCCGGTATCCGGCTGACTTCACTGCGCGATGGCTTGTAGTAGGGCACTGCGACACGAATATCTTGGGGCATGTTGTTCCGGGTTCGCTGTGCCAGTTGGCCGATAATGGCCTCTATTGAGCGACCGGTATCAAACACATCATCGACTATGAGCAAACTATCGTGTTGCTGGACACTTTTGACCAGATAGTTTAGATCATGCACCTTCACCGTGCGGCTTTGTTGATCGATACCGGCCGCATAGGATGAGGTGCGAATAGCGATATTATCGGTTTCGATGCCGTGAAAGCTTAAATATTCCTGGACTGCAATCCCGATCGGCGCGCCGCCGCGCCAAACCGCGATGATAAAGCTGGGGCGGAAGCCGCTGAGTAAAACCTGTTCGGCGAGTTTGAACGAATCGATCAGTAATTGTTCGCCGGTTAAATAGGTTTTTTGCAACCGAACCTCCTGTTGAGCATCGCTCAGTGTTGTGGCCTAATGAGCCCGAGTATAGATAGCCGAGTCGGTTAAACCAACCCTTTTCCGAGGGTCTCACAAGGACGCCGCATGAAAAAACGTTACCTGGACGAAGACACCCTGATCGAGGACTCGTTTCGGCTCGGGCTGCAGATTTTTGAAAGCGGGTTTCGCCCCAGCTTTATCGTTGGCCTGTGGCGCGGGGGCAGTGCGGTCGGTATCTATGTACAAGAATGCCTGCAGACACTCGGCGTCGACACCGACCATATCTCGATTCGCACGTCCTATACCGGCTTGCCGGCCTACCAGTCGATGGTGGATCAGCCTTCGGCTATTCGCATCCACGGTACCCAGTATTTGATCGACCATCTGAATGCCGGTGACCGGCTATTGATCGTCGACGACGTGTTCAGTACCGGCCACAGCATCGAAGCCACGCTGGCCCGGCTGCGCTCTCAGCTTAAATTGAATATGCCTGAGCAGGTCCGAGTCGCGACCCTATTTCAACGCTCAGACTTTCAACGAACCGACTTAAAACCGGACTATTGTTTGCACCAAACCACTGATTGGCTGGTCTTCCCCTACGAGTTAAAGGGCCTGACGCCGGGAGAAATAGATGCCCATAAGCCCTATGTCAGCAACCTGATCCATCCAGAACGGATTAAGCCACGCACCACTGATATTGAGTAAGGCTACGAGGCCTGTATCGCTGCAGACATTAGCCTTGAGCGTTATTAAAGGGGTTACTGAGTTGCGTGCTAGGTTGGCATAGGAAGAGGCGTGGGGAGGGCTGTTTAAAAGCGCCAGTCGTTCTGGCGCGACAACGACAAACCCCGCCGGGGTTTGTCGATCAATCTTATTGCTCGAGTGTACCTTCCACACCGGCAACATAATAGTTCATGCCCAACAGTGCGCCATCGTCCATAACTTGACCGTCGGCCAATACTTCAACGCCGGCCTGGTTGTTGATGGGACCGGTAAAGGGGTGCAGGGTACCCGCTGCGATCTGCTTGGTAAGCATCTCGACCTTGGTCACGACATCGGCTGGAACCGCCTTATTGATTGGCGCCATCGTCGTCATGTTGGCCGCAATGCCCTTCCAAGTATCGGTAGAGGACCAAGTGCCATCTAAGGCAGCCTGAACGCGACCGACATAGTAGTCATTCCAGTTATGCACGGCCGCAGTCAGATGCGCGGTTGGGCCATACGAAGACATATCGGAGTGATAGCCAACTGCATAGACACCGGCGGATTCAGCTGCCTGAACGGCTGCAGGCGAATCGGTATGGAAGGTGATTACGTCGGCTTTCTGATTAATCAGGCTGTCGGCCGCTTCACGTTCCTTAGCGGGATCAAACCAGGTGTTCACCCAGACGACCTGAACACTGATATCCGGGTTAACCGACTGAGCGCCCAGCGTAAAGGCGTTGATGCCACGGATGACTTCCGGAATTGGGAACGCACCGATATAGCCAATCACACCGCTTTTGCTCATGTTGCCGGCAACGACACCACTCAAGTAACGGGCTTCATAAATGCGGTCGAAGTAGGTTGCAACGTTGTCGGCACGTTTATAGCCCGACGCGTGTTCGAATTTCACATTCGGGAATTTCTTGGCAACTTTCAAGGTTGCGTTCATGTAACCGAACGAGGTGGTGAAAATCAACTCGTGGCCGCTCTTCGCTAACTGCATCAGGACACGTTCAGCATCAGCGCCCTCAGGGACGTTTTCGACATAGGTGGTCTCAACCTGATCGCCGAAGGTGGCTTCAACAAACATGCGGCCTTCATCGTGGGAGTAGGTCCAGCCGGCTTCACCGGTTGGGCTGACGTATACAAAGCCGATTTTCAACGGCTCGGCCGCCATAGCCGTATTTGTGATGGCCAACCCAAGGGTTAGGCCGAGTGCAGTGATTATTTTTTTCATGGTAGTCTCTTCTGTAAGGGTTAATGGAATTAGTGCGGTTTGTGCCATGGCTTGCCTAACGCCATGGGTTCAAACTGTTTAAGTCGTTCAATATTTTTACTGAGAAAGACAAGCACAACGATGGTGGCCACATAGGGTAAGGTGGCCAGCAGATTTGACGATATCGACAGGCCAAAGCCCTGCGCGATTAGGTGCATGATGCTGGCGAAGCCAAAAAGGTAAGCTCCGAGCATAATGCGACCGACCCGCCAACTGGCAAAGACCACCAACGCCAAGGCGATCCAGCCTCGTCCAGCGGTCATGTTTTCGGTCCATAGCGGGGTGTAGGCGAGGGACAGATAGCCACCGGCCAAACCGGACAGTGCCCCACCAAACATCACCGAGCTATAGCGAATCTTTAGTACCCGTAAGCCGAGATTGCTGCCCACGGTTGGGTTTTCTCCGACGGCCCGCACGCTCAAGCCGGCACGTCCTCGGCGGAAAAACAGATAGATGGCAAAAAACAACACCCAGCTAAAATAGACAATGGCATCCTGGGCAAACAGCGCCCGACCAATCAGCGGGATCGACTCCAGTAAGCCGATATGGATCGTCGGCAGGGCGTCGATGGTCTTACCCTCAAAGCTTGAGCCGATAAAGGCCGACAAGCCAGTGCCGAAGATCGTCAGAGCCAGACCTGAGGCGACCTGATTGGCGTTCAGAGTAATGGCCACAAAGCCGAACAGCAACGCCATCAGAGCGCCGGCCAAGGCCGCCATGGTGAAGCCAAGGAGCAGGTTGCCGGTATAGAAGGTGGTAATAAAGCCGATCACCGCGCCCATCAGCATCATGCCTTCCTGACCCAGATTCAGCACACCACTTTTTTCACACACCAGTTCACCTAGGGCGACGAGTAACAGCGGTGTGCCCGTGCGCACCGTGAGGTAGAAAATATTGGTTAGCAGTTCGATATCCATCAGCGCTCTCCCTGGGCAGGTTTCGCAAACCAGGCGAAATTAAAGTCGGTGCGGATACGATAGCGGATCAGGACATCGCAGGATAAGAGATAGAAAAGAATCAGGCCCTGAAACACCCCGGTGATGGCATTGGGCAGACCGATGGTGATCTGCGCCATCTCGCCGCCTATATAGATGAGTGCCATCAACAGCCCGGCTAGAGTAATGCCCACCGGATGCAAACGACCTAAAAAGGCGACGATAATGGCCGAATAGCCATAGCCGGGCGAGATATGAGGTACCAGCTGTCCGATTGGGCCAGCCACCTCGACCGCACCGGCCAGGCCGGACAAGCCGCCGCAGATCAGCAGTACGGTCAATACCAGTTTGTTTTTGCTAAAGCCGGCCATCCGTGCGGCGGCCGGGTCATGGCCGATGACTTGAATCTGGAAGCCAATAAAGGACTTGCTCACTAGCACCCAGGTTGCCACCAGGGCTAGCAGGGCAAAGGCCAAGCCCAGATGCAGTCGGGTGCCGTCGAACAGGATCGGCAGCAATGTACTGTCACCGAATAGGGCGCTCTCGGGAAAGTTATAACCGTCTGGGTCCTTGAGCGGACCGTAAACCGCCCAGAGCAGTAGGTTCAGCGCAATGTAGTTCATCATGATGGTGGTCAGGGTTTCATTGGTATTCAGTTTAATCTTCATAAACGCGACCAAGCCCGCCCACGCCGCGCCGCCGGCGATACCGGCCAGCACCGTCAAGGGCATGGCCCAGGCACTGTCGGACTGGGTGAACTGTAAGGCCATCACCGTGGTGGTGACCCCACCCATTAAGAGCTGGCCCTCAGCACCGATGTTCCAGACCGAGGCCCGATAACAGAGCGCCAAGCCATAGGCACAGAGCAGAATAGGAATGGCTTTGACGAAGAGTTCACTGACCCCGTACCAGTCGGCCAACGGTAGAATAAAGAAGGTATGCAAGGCCGGCAGCGGCGCCTGACCCAGGGCGGCAAACAGACCGTAGCCGCTCAAGAGGGTCAGTAGAACGGCCATCAGCGGCGAAACATAGGTCCAAAACTTGGACGTTGCCGGGCGAGTTTCTAAGCGAATCATCAGGCAGCCTCCTCGTTAGCGTCAAAGTCACCGGCCATGGCGCGACCCAATTGGGCTAAGGGCATCTGGTCGGTGAGGCGCAAAGGCGATACGGCACCATCGCAGATGGCCCCGAGGCGGTCACAAATTTTATAGAGTTCGTCCAGATCTTCCGACACTACTAGAACGGCGCAACCCTGGTTGCGCAGCGCAAAGATGGTGTTGTGAATGGCCACCTGAGCGCCAATATCGACCCCCCAGGTCGGGTGCGCCATGATCAGCAGCTTGGGTTGCTGTTCGACCTCGCGGCCGATGATAAATTTTTGCAAATTACCGCCCGATAGACTCGCCGCCGAGGCATCCGCGGAGGGCGTCTTAACCTTATATTTGGCAATGATGCGCTCGGTTAGCGCGCGAATCGCGCCGGGTCGCAGGAATCCACGGCGCACTAGGCCGGAGTCAAAGCTGGTCAGCAGGGTGTTCTGATTAAGATCCATTTCCGGCACCGCACCGCGGCCAAGCCGATCCTCGGGCACGAAGGCCAGGCCGAGTCTGCGTCGTTGCAGCGGGCTCAAGGCATCGACACAGTGCCCGTCGATCCACAGCTGTTGGGTCGAGCGGGTATCTTCACCGGATAGGGCACGCAGTAATTCTTCCTGACCGTTGCCGGCAACGCCGGCAATACCGACAATCTCACCGCATTGAACGTTGAAATTAATATTCTTCAAGGCAACTTCGAAGGTCGAGACGGCCTTGGTCGATAACCGGCGGATATCGAGAAACACACCGGTGCCGGTCGCGCGCTGGGTGTCGTTGCTGATCGGGATGTCGTCACCGACCATCATGCGCGCGATGGATTCCGCTGTCTCTTCCTGGGGTCGGCATTGGCCGGTGACCTGACCGTGGCGCAGAATGGTGGCCTTATCGCACAGGCTGACCACCTCATGCAGCTTATGGCTGATAAACAAAATAGAGCAACCCTCCTGGCTGAGCAGGCGCAAGGTCTCAAACAGGCGCTCGACCTCTTGCGGGGTCAGCACCGAGGTGGGTTCATCGAGAATCAACAACTGTATGTCGAGTAGCAGGCAACGCACGATTTCGACCCGCTGTTTCTCACCGGTCGATAGGGTGGCAACCCGTTGTTCGGGGTCCAGCGGCAGACCATAGCGCGCCGAGGTATCCACTATCCGTTGCGCCAGATTGGCGCTGTCACCGACCTGGTCGCCGAGCGCCAATTCAATGTTTTCGCGCACGGTCAGGGTTTCAAAGAGGGAAAAATGCTGAAACACCATGCCGATCCCCAAGGCTCGCGCGTCTGCCGGCGAGTCGATCCGCGTGGGCGTGCCATTCCAGGTCAGAGCGCCCTCATCAGGTTTGGTGACACCATAGAGGATCTTCATCAGGGTGCTCTTACCGGCACCGTTTTCTCCCAGCAGGGCGTGAATCTCGCCATCATCGATGGCCAGACTGATGCGGTCATTGGCAATGCACCCCGGATAACGCTTGCTGATATGAGTCATGGTGAGACGACAGCTCTTTTCCAACCTAACCACCTGTTTTATCTGTTTTGTGTAGCATGAGCTTGAATTTAGTTGCCAAAAAGTACTATTCTAATTCTACTGACCAGATGGTCAGTTTTCTGGTACTGTACTTGCAATAAGCTAACCAATATTGAAATAGAAAATCTTAACAAAAAAGAATAACGCGCACAGGCCAAAATAAGTAGCTTTATCAAGCACGCGGCGGCATCAGGAGGGTGAGGGTGATTGAATTTTTACTGAATCAGGAGCGAGTCCAGCTCGACGGTCTGGCACCAAACTTGAGCGTTTTAGACTGGCTGCGCACTCAAAAAGGGCTTGCCGGCACCAAAGAAGGCTGTGCCTCTGGTGATTGCGGGGCCTGTACGGTGTTACTCGGGTCGATGGACGCCGATGGTCTGCGCTATCGCAGCGTTAATGCCTGTCTTCTATTGTTGGCCCAGGTTCAGGGCCAACACCTACTCACCGTAGAAGGCTTAACCGAGTCCGGCGACCTGACTCTAGATCGTCTGCATCCGGTGCAGCAAGCCATGGTCGCCTATCACGGCGCTCAATGTGGTTTTTGTACCCCAGGATTTATAATGAGCCTGACCGGCCTCTATCTTAATCACCGTGACTATCCGGGCGACAGTGTGGTGATTCACGCACTGGGCGGTAACCTGTGCCGCTGTACCGGTTATCGGCCGATCCTCGATGCCGCGCGCAGCCTTTTTCAAGCGCCGCCGGTGGAGCTGTTAACCAGCCCGGCGGCGGCGGCCTTTTTTGCGGCGCCGCTCGATCCGCAGCCGAGTCTCAGCGCTGCGGGCCGGACGATTTACCTGCCGCAAGACTTAGCCAGCCTACTGCGCCTGCGCGCGGCTAACCCGGCGGCCCGTCTGGTGGCCGGTGGCACCGATCTATGCCTGGAATTTAGTCAACAACTCAAGCCCTGTCCGGATCTAATCTCCGTCGCGCAGGTCGCCGAGCTGAAGTCCTGTACCACCCTGGACGGTGCCTTAAGTATCGGTGCGGCGGTACCCTACAGTGAATTTCAAACAACGATCAATGCGCTCTATCCGCAGGCCGCGGAGCTCTGGACCCGACTTGGCTCGGAACAAATTCGCAATGCTGGCACGCTCGGCGGGAGTCTGGGCAATGCCTCACCCATCGGCGATCCGGCCCCGCTCTTATTAGCGCTGTCGGCGACCGTGCTGTGCAGCTCGGTAGAGGGTGAGCGCGAGCTGCCGGTGGCGGATTTTTTCACCGCTTACCGGCAAACGCTGCTGCGTCCCAATGAGGTGATCCGAGCGGTGCACATCCCGGCCCATTCGGCCGCGACCAAGCTGGTCTGCTACAAGATTTCCAAGCGTATCGAAGACGATATATCCGCGGTGCTCTGTGTCATTGCTTATGAACTGGACGACAATCAGATCGTTCGGGTGCGCACCGGCTTCGGCGGTATGGCGGCCACGCCGGCCCCGGCTCGCCGGGTAGAGCAGGCGCTATTGGGCCAAGACTTTAGCCTGGCCACCTTGCAGCGCGCCGCCGAGCAGTTAGCCACCGATTTTCAACCATTGTCCGATGTACGCGCCTCCAGTGCCTATCGCTTGACGGTGGCCCAGAATTTATTCGAACGCCTCTGGTATCAACATCAGGGCGATATTGAGGTAAGGGTAGCGCATGCGGCACTTTGAAACCGATCCACCGCCGAACGAGCATCGCGTCGTTGGCCAGGCCGTGGCACACGATAGTGCGTTGCTGCACGTCAGCGGTCGGGCGCACTATGTCGATGATCGGGTTGAACCGGCCAATTGTCTGCATGCCTACCCGGTCTTGTCGACCATTGCGGCCGGCACCCTTGTGTCGATCGATGCCAGCCAAGCACTGGCCCTGGCTGGGGTCGTCAGGCTAATCACGGCCGCCGATATACCCGGGCGTCACGATATAGGTCCAGTCTTTCCCGGTGATCCGCTCCTGGTCGAGACCGAGATTCGTTATCACGGTCAACCGATTCTGCTCGTTATAGCCCAGACTTATGATCTGGCGCGACGTGCCGCACAGCTGGTCAAGCTGGAATATCAAACGGCTGTACCCTTACTCGATATCCACCAGGCGCTGCAGGACCAGTCCTTTGTCCGCCCGCCCCATCGCATTGCCCGCGGGGACGTTGATGCGGCCCTAAGCTTGGCAGCGCATCGGCTAAGTGGGCAGTTGCATCTGGGTGGCCAAGAACACTTCTATTTGGAAGGGCAGGTGGCGCTGGCCATCCCGCAAGACGATGGCGCGATCCATCTGCATTGTTCAACCCAGCATCCGACCGAAGTGCAGCACCTAACCGCGCAAGTCTTGGCCAAACCGATGCATGCGGTGACGGTTGAAATGCGCCGCATGGGCGGCGGTTTTGGCGGCAAGGAAACCCAGGCTGCACAATGGGCCGTGTTGGCCGCCTTGGCGGCAACCTTGACCGGCCGGGCGGTTAAGATCCGGCTCGCGCGCAGCGATGATTTCCGCATTACCGGTAAGCGGCACCCCTTCTTTAATACTTATGAGGTTGGCTTCGATGCCGAGGGTCGGGTCAGTGCGGCCGATATAGTGGTCAATGGCCATTGTGGCCACTCACCGGATCTGTCCGATGCCATAGTCGACCGTGCCATGTTCCACGCCGATAACGCCTACTTCTACGATCAGGTGCGCATCGTCGGTAACCGCTGCCTATCGAATACCGCCAGCAATACCGCCTTTCGCGGTTTTGGCGGTCCCCAGGGCATGATCGTGGCCGAGGCCCTTATGGACGATATAGCCCGGGCCTTGGGTAAGGACCCGCTCGCGGTTCGGCGTGCCAACCTCTATCAACCGGGCCGCCAGACCACCCCCTACGGTCAGCAGGTCACGCAATTTGTCGTCGCCGAGATGATCGATCGCTTGGCCCACGATGCCCAGTACGATACGCGCCGCGCCGCCATCACTGCCTTTAACCGCAACTCACCGATCATCAAGCGGGGCCTGGCGCTGACCCCGGTGAAGTTCGGCATTTCCTTTACCGCGCAGCACCTCAATCAGGCCGGTGCGCTGGTGCATGTCTACAACGATGGTTCGATCCATTTAAATCATGGCGGAACCGAGATGGGTCAGGGGCTGAACACCAAGGTCGCGCAGATTGTCGCTCAGGTGTTTGGCGTCAGCCTGGACCGGGTCGCGATCAGCGCCACCCGGACCGACAAGGTGCCCAATACCTCGCCCACCGCCGCGTCCGCCGGCACCGATCTGAATGGCATGGCGGCATTGGATGCGGCCACTAAAATCAAAGATCGCTTGCTCGATTTCGTCGCCGAACGTTACCACGCCGCGCGTGACGACATCGAGTTTGGCGCCGACCGGGTGACCTACCCAGGTGGCGAACTGAGCTTTGCTGAGCTGGCCAATCTGGCCTATCTGCAGCGTATTTCGTTATCGGCCAATGGCTTTTATGCCACGCCGAAAATTCACTATGATCGCGAGCTCGGCACCGGCCGACCGTTCTTTTACTTTTCCCATGGCGTGGCGTTGAGCGAGGTCGAAATTGATATCCTCACCGGCGAAAGCAGTGTGACCCAGGTCGACCTGTTGCACGATGTCGGTCATTCGATCAATCCGGCGCTGGATATCGGCCAGATCGAAGGTGGCTTTATTCAGGGCATGGGTTGGCTGACCAACGAAGAGCTGCGCTGGAACGACCAAGGCGCGCTGCTCAGCGCCGGGCCGGCGACCTATAAGGTACCGGCCATCGGCGATACGCCGACCCGTTTTAGCGTCCAGCTCTATGAGTCGGCCAATCCGGAAGTGACGGTATTTCGCTCCAAGGCCGTGGGCGAACCGCCCTTTATGCTCGCTAACAGCGTCTGGTGTGCCCTGCGCGATGCCTTGGCGAGCCTAACCGATTACCGCTATGCGCCACCGCTGGATCCACCGGCCACGCCGGAGAAAATTCTGCAGGCGGTGACCGTGGCACGGCACTGGCAAAAGCAAAATCAGCAGGAGCGCCGCGATGATTAATAGCTCAACAGCCGGTTTTCACGCCGCCTCATGGAGTGATGCGGTGGCCGACTTGACCCGGCGCGGCGAGGCCTTTGTGCTCGCCACCCTACTGGGGTCGGCCGGATCCACGCCGCGCGCCGCCGGCACTAAGATGGTGGTCAGTGCAACCGATATCTATGCCACGGTTGGTGGCGGCCATCTGGAACTGAAAATCATCGAGGCCGCCCGTGCGGCCCTGTTGACCGGGCAAAGCGAGCAGGCTTTGGTGCACTTCCCGCTCGGTGCCAGCCTGGGCCAATGTTGTGGCGGCTCGGTCAGTGTCTTACTGGAAACCCTGGTACCGGACGGGATTATGGTCGATCTATACGGTGCCGGTCATGTTGCCCAAGCCTTGGTGCCGCTCTTGGCGCAGTTGCCCGTGCGCGTGCGCTGGATCGACAGCCGCGCCGCGCTGTTTCCCGCGCCGATGCCGGCTAATGTCCAGGTCCTGGTCGATGAAGATCCGGTCGAGCAGGTGCGTCATGCGCCAGCCAACAGCGTGTCGCTGGTAATGACCCACAACCACGCCCTCGATTACCGTCTGTGCAGCGCCATACTCAAGCAGGGCACTGGCCTGATGCTCGGCGTGATCGGTTCCGCAACCAAGGCCGAACGCTTTAGATTGCGCTTGGCGCATCAGGGTTTTAGTGCCGAACAGATGGCCCGCTTACAGTGCCCGATCGGTCTGGCCCAGGTCAGTGGTAAGCTGCCGATGGAGGTCGCGGTGTCGGTTGCCGGGCAACTGATCGAACTCTATCAGAGCCGCCACAGCCCGTCGCCGATGCGCCAGGGAGTGCAGTGGCGCCAATTGAAAGATACCCTGATCCAATCGCCGGTCATCGTGTCCGCCGATGCAGAGGAGACAAGCCCGAGATGAGCCATCAACTGTTTTCCAGCCAACGGGTGATGATGCCCGAGGGCGAACGGCCGGCCTGTGTCGTGGTGCGCGCGGGCCGGATCGTCGATATCTTGCCCTATGATGGGCCGCGGCCGCCGGCCGACCAGCAGCACGACTTCGGCGATCGGGTGCTGATGCCCGGCCTGGTCGACAGCCACGTGCACATCAATGAACCGGGCCGCACCGACTGGGAGGGCTTCGATACCGCCACCCATGCCGCCGCGGCCGGTGGCATTACCAGCCTGGTCGATATGCCACTGAATTGTATACCGGTGACCATCAGCGCCGCGGCCTTTGCGGCCAAACAGGCGGTGTTGGCCGGTAAACTGTGGGTCGACGCCGGCTTCTGGGGCGGGGCCACGGCCGACAATCTGACTGAGTTGCCCGCCTTGCTCGCGGCCGGAGTGCTCGGGGTGAAATCCTTTACCATCGACTCGGGCATCGACGAGTTTCAGTCGGTCAATGAGGCGCAGTTGACCCTGGCCATGCGCCAACTGGCGCGGCGCGACTTGCCGCATCTGATCCATGCCGAGCTGGATCACAGTCCGGCCGAGCCGATGTCGATACCGACCAGCTATCAAGGCTTTCTGTCCAGTCGCCCGGCGCGCTGGGAGAACGACGCCGTCGCGCTGGTGATCCGCGTGATGCGTCAACTGGTCAGCGAGGGCCTGACCCCACGTGCTCATATAGTGCACCTGAGTTCGGCCCAAGCCTTGCCGATGATTCGCGCCGCGCGCGCCGAAGGTCTATTGCTCAGCTGCGAAACCTGCCCCCATTATCTGGTCTTGGCAGCCGAAACCATTCCCGATGGCCAGGCCTCGTACAAGTGTTGTCCGCCGATCCGCGAACAGTCGAATCAGGAAAGCCTGTGGCAGGGCCTGCTCGATGGCAGCATCGACTGCATCGTCTCCGATCACAGCCCCTGTACCCCAAACCTTAAGAATCTCGACAGCGGCGATATCGAAAACGCCTGGGGCGGCATTTCCGGTCTGCAATTTGGCCTGTCGCTGATCTGGACCGCGGCACGTCAGCGCGGTATGCCGCTCACCGACCTAGTCAGGTTGATGGCGCAGCGTCCGGCCGAGCTCTGTGGCCTAACCGACAAGGGCGCGATTGCGATTGGCCAACAGGCTGACTTCTGTGTCTTTGCGCCCGAGCAGCGCTTCACCGTGAGCGCCGAGATTATTCAGCATCGCCATAAGGTGTCGCCCTATCTGGGCCATCAGTTGACCGGCGTGGTGCGCAGTACCTGGCTGGCTGGCGAGCTGATTTATAGCAATGAAGACCGGCCCCACTTTCCCGGTCCCGCGCGCGGCCGTGCGCTGCTGGCCGAGCAGGAGTCGAACTAGATGAGCCTGGCTGAACTGAACAAACTGAGCCCAGCGGCGGCGCAACGCCAATTCGAAAGCTGCTGCGCGGCCGAGGCTTGGGCCACCGCTATGGTGCAGGGCCGTCCCTATAGCAGCGCAGAGCAACTGCTGACGCGGGCCGACCAACGCTGGCAAGGGGTTAACCGGGTCGATATTTTGCAGGCCTTTTCCGGCCACCCGCGCATCGGTGATATTCACACCCTGCACGAGAAATATGCCCATACCGCCGATCAGGCGGCCGGCGAACAGGCCGGCATGGACTCGGCCGAGGCGGATCTGCTGCAAGCTCTAGTTGATCTGAACGATGCCTACGTCGCCAAGTTTGGCTATATCTTCATTGTCTGTGCCAGCGGCAAGAGTGCGGCCCAGATGTTGGCCTTGCTGGAGCAGCGCTTGGTCAATGATGAGGCGTCGGAATGGCCCCTGGCGGCGGCCGAACAGCACAAGATTACCACCCTGCGCCTGCATAAGTTGCTGGCATGAGCGCTCGCTGTGATACCGTCGAGCCGACGATCTACCTGACTGACCTAACAAGAAGCCCGTTATGAGCAAGAGTTTAATCACCACCCATATACTCGACACCAGCCTAGGCCTGCCGGCGGCGAACGTTGCCGTGACGCTGTCGGTGCAGATCGATCAGCACTGGCAGGAACTGGACACCCAGCAGACCGATGCCGACGGACGTATTTTCAATTGGGCGCTCAACGATGCCCAGTTACCCTTCGGTCTTTATCGACTGCGCTTCGACACCGAGACCTACCTGGGTGAGTCGGCCTTTTTTCCTTGGGTCGAAATCTGTTTTCAGCGCCGGGACGAGCGCCATCACCATATACCCTTGCTGCTCACGGCCTTTGGCTATTCAACCTATAGGGGCAGTTAAGCGATGCACAACCGAGTCATACTCTGTGGCGATCTACTCGACTTTACCGATGATCCGGCCGTTGTGGGCGAGCATGCGGTGCGTTATCAGGCCCAGGGCGCGCTGGTTATTATCGATGGCCTGATTGTCGCGCGCGGGCCTGAGGCCGAGATACTCAGCCAGTACCCGAGCGGCTTTACCCTTCAGCGTCACACCGGGCAGCTCATTATCCCCGGTCTGATCGATTGCCATGTCCATTTCGCGCAAACCGAAATGATCGCCGCCTATGGCGAACAGCTGCTGACCTGGCTGACCGAACACGCCTTTCCCGCTGAAGAGAAGTTCGCCGACCCAGCCCATGCCAGCGCAATCGCGAAAATTTTCACCACCGAACTGCTTAACAACGGCACCACCACGGCATTGGTCTTTGGCACCGTGCACCCGCAGTCGGTCGAGGCTCTGTTTGAGGTGGCCGAGGCTAAGAATATGCGCCTGATCGCCGGCAAGGTGATGATGGATCGTAATTGCCCGCCGGCGCTGCAAGACACCGCCGAGTCGAGTTATCACCAATCCAAGGCCCTGATCGACAAGTGGCACGGCCGCGGCCGCCTGGCCTATGCGCTGACACCGCGCTTTGCACCGACCTCGACACCGGAACAATTGGCCGCCTGTCGCGACCTGATGGCCGAGTATCCCGATGTCTATATGCAGACCCATGTGTCGGAAAATTTGCAGGAATGTGAGTGGGTGAAAGAGTTGTTTCCGGAGTCGGCCGACTACGTCGGCTTGTATGAAGATGCTGGCCTGCTGCGCAAACGCAGTGTGCTGGCGCACGGTATTCATCTCAATGAACGCGAGCTCACGGCGATTCACGACCATGATACGGCCATCGCCCACTGCCCAACCTCGAACCTCTTTATTGGCTCCGGGCTGTTTAACCTGAAGGCGGTGCGCGAGCACAAGATCACCGTCGGCATGGGCACCGATGTCGGCGGCGGCAGCAGCTTCTCATTGCTGCAGACCTACAACGAAGCTTATAAGGTGCAGCAGCTCCTGGGCAATAAGCTGTCGGCCTTCGAAGGCCTGTATCTGAGCACGCTCGGGGGCGCCCGAGCGCTCGATCTGGAAGGCACCATCGGCCAACTCGAGGTTGGTGTTGAAGCCGACATAGTGGTGCTCGATTGGGCCGCCACGCCGTTTCTAGAATTTCGCCTCGCACAGAGCCACAGCCTGCACGATAAGCTGTTCGCCCTGATGATGCTCGGCGATGACCGTTCCATTGCCGCAACCTACCTCATGGGTGAGCGGGTCAGCAAAGACCCGGCCGGCACTTGGGTGCCGCCAGTCACTGACCCGATAGCCGGGCCCTCAACCTAAGCGAGTTAAACCGATGGCGAGTTATTTTCTCGAAGTGCTGCACCTGATTTTGCGTTACTTTCACGTTGTCGCCGGCATCGCCTGGATCGGTGCCTCGTTCTATTTTATTTGGCTCGACAATAATTTGCAGGAGCCGCCGCAGTGGAAGAAGCAGAAGGGTATTAAGGGGGATCTATGGGCCGTGCACGGCGGCGGTTTCTATGAGGTGGCCAAATATCAGCACGGGCCGGAACAGATGCCGAGCCGCCTGCACTGGTTTAAATGGGAAGCCTACACCACCTGGATCAGTGGCGCGTTGCTATTGACCTTGCTCTACTACGTCAGTGCCGACGCCTATCTGCTCGATGCCTCGAAATCCGCCATCGGTGCGGCCAGTGCCATCGGTCTGTCGATCGGCAGTATTCTAGTCGGATTCATCGTTTACGAAGGCCTGTGCCGCACCCGGCTGGTGGAGCAGGGCCTGTGGTTTACCGTCACGGTGACCCTGCTGTTGACGGCCTGGACCTGGGCACTGGACCAGTTTCTATCGGATCGGGCGACCTATATTCACATCGGCGCGCTGATCGGTACCTGCATGGCGGCCAATGTCTTCACCACCATTATTCCCGGCCAGCGTTTTATGGTCAGCGAAATTGCCGCCGGACGGGTGCCCGGCCCCGGTCCTGGGATTCGTGGCAAGCAACGCTCGATCCACAACAATTACGCGACCCTACCGGTGATCTTTATTATGCTCAGCAATCACTTTGCCTTCACCTACAGCCATCCCTTCGGCTGGCTGGTGCTGATGGCGCTGTTTGTCGATGGTATGTGGATTCGCCACTTTTTCAATTTACGGCATCGCGGTGAGGTCAAACCGCTGGTTTTGATCGGCGGCTTGGTGGCCTTCTTAGCGATCATGGTGGCCATTGCGCCCTGGTCGGAACTGAATCGGAGCGCCAGTTCGACCAGTTCGACCAGTTCGACCAGTCTGATGAGCGATGAGCAGGCGATGAAGCTAATCGACTTGCGGTGCACCGAATGCCACAGCAGTAATCCGCGGTCGAACATGTTTAGTACGGCGCCGGCCGGTTACCTGTTGGACACCTTGGCCCAGGTTCAGCTCAGTGCCGATAAGATCCGCACTCGGGCGGTGGTGAACAAGGATATGCCGCTCGGCAATCTGACCCAGATGACCCAGGCCGAGCGCGACCAATTGGGCCAATGGTTAGTGGCTCTAGCGCGCTAATCGATCGACACAAAAAAGCCCGGTACACAGACCGGGCTTTTAGGGTTTGACGGCCGCGCCGGTTATTAGACCGGAGCTTTAGCGCGACACTTGTACTCACCGGTACGGGTATCGATTTCGATCCAGTCGCCGATATTGCAGAAATCCGGTACCTTGATTTCGGTGCCGTTGGACAGTTGCGCCGGTTTCATCACCTTGCCGGAAGTATCGCCGCGGGCAGATCCTTCGGTGTAGGTCAGTTGACGCACGATCGTGGTCTGCAGGTCGACCGAAATGACCTTGCCTTCGAAAAAGATCGCGACACAGAGGTCGGTCATACCATCGACAATAAAGGGTAAGACAGCTTCCAGGTCGTCGGCATCGAGTTCATACTGGTTATAATCAGCATCGACAAACACGTAGACCGAGTCACTGTTGTAAGAGTAGGAAACTTCGATCTTGTCGAGAATGACCGGTTCCAGCTTGTCATCCACCTTGAACACGGTCTCAGTCGAGGAGCCGGTCAGCAGATTCTTGAGTTTCATCTTAACAATGGCGCTGTTACGGCCGGATTTGGTGAAATCGGCTTTTTGAATCAGCCACGGCTGGCCGTCGATCAGTGCCACACTATTGGGCTTCATTTCTTGTGCGGTTTTCATAATTATGTCCGATTGGCATGGGAAGACTAATTTCCTGGAGCCGCATCATAACCAATTTAGGTAAAACTGTACTAGGGCTTGGGACATATTTTGTTGTTTTGCCAGCCTTTGGCACCATTTTTCGGCGTGATCGGTCAATTCTGGCCAAACCATCTGCACCGCCAACCAACTTTGGGTCATCGGCTCGCCGCAATTCCAGGCCTGCCATTGGGCTTGCACGGTCTGTTGGGCAGCGGGAGACAGAGCGGCACAGTAATGCTGTAAAAAGGCCTCTAACTTGATCAGATGGGCCTGCTCCTGTTGCGGATAGATATGCCAGAGCAGCGGCCGGCCGGCCCACTGGGCGCGGATAAAGGAGTCTTCGCCGCGCACCAGGTTGAGGTCGCAGCTCCACAGGAGCCGGTCATAATCGAGTTGACTGACAAAGGGAATCTTTTGCACCGTGAGTTGGCCACGCACAGCGCGCGCGCCAACGGGCCAATCGGCAATCCTCAGCCATTGCTGCAGCTCGGCATCGAGACGCCCAGCCGGCACCAGCAGCAGGGTCGCTTCGGTGTCGCTGGCCAAACAGTCGAGCCAGCTAGGCAAGGCGCTATTTTCATAGCCAAAGAGACTCATCAGCCGCTCTGTCGGCGCAATCTCCACGCCCAAACCCTGTAAAAACTGCACCCGAGCCGTCGGCGAACTTTGAAACGCGCGCCGGCGATCGAGCAGATCGGCCTCGCGTAATAGACCGCCGGTTTGGGCACTAAAGCCAGGAAAGAAGAAGAACTTGTGTAAGCCCTTGGCTTGCAGTGAGGGCAGACCGTGGCAGCCCTCAACCCAGTCTTCGGCGCTGAGATATTCCAGGTTGAGCCATAGCGAGGGTCGCTCACGCTCGGCCATGGCGGCTATATAGGCGGCTGGCAAATCGCACGCGAAGGCCTCGATGACCACATCGGCGGCCTCGGCACCGGGCCACTGGGTTGGCCACTGTTTGACGGTAACGCCGCTCAGGCTTTGTTGATCGAGGTTGGCATCGGCCTCCGGGCAGAGCGGGCAGAGGGCATTCAGATCATCGACCCAAAGGCAGACGGCCATATCCTGCTCGGCGACCAATTGGCGCGCCAAGCGCCAAGTCACCCCGATATCGCCAAAGTTATCGACAACACGGCAAAAGATGTCCCAGCGAGTACGCATAAAAACCTGCTCTAATGAAGTAAGGGGTGAGTGACCGTCCCACGACCTGGGTCAGCGGTGTGGTGCAGGTCAGCATCTTACCGCCCAGGTGCGGCCGCGTCACGCGGGTGAGGCATCTGTGTTGTCCTGCGTTGTTGAGCCGCTATGCTACCCTTAGCAAATCAGGTACCTGTTGCAAGGAGAACAACCGATGAAAGCAATTATCTACCGTCAATACGGCGCTGCCGAGGTACTGCAGTTGGCCGACCGACCGACCCCGAGTCCGTTGGCGAATGAAGTGTTGATCCGAGTGCATGCCGCAGAGGCGACCAAATCCGACTGTGAGTTGCGCAGCTTCCACTTTCCGGTGCAATGGTTCTGGCTGCCATTGCGGCTTGCCCTGGGCATCCGCAAACCCAAGCGGCAGATCTTGGGCGGTTATTTTGCCGGGCAAATTACTCAGGTGGGTGCGGCGGTGCAAAATTTCGCACCCGGGGAGCGGGTGTTTGGCTCCAGCCAGCTGCGCTTTGGCGCCTATGGCGAATACCTGTGTCTGCCGAGTGATTACACCCTGGCCACCATTCCCGATGGCCTGTCCTATGCCGAGGCGGCCGCGGTGCCACTCGGTGGCTTGAATGCGCTGCATTTTATGGATCGGGCGGGCATTCAAGCGGGCGAGCATGTATTGATCAATGGTGCCGGTGGCAGCATCGGAACCTATGCCGTGCAAATCGCCAAACAACGGGGTGCGCAGGTCACCGCCGTCGACAGCGGCACCAAGGCCGCGCTACTGCGCGGGCTTGGCGCCGATCGGGTGATCGATTATCGTCAGACCGACTTTCGCCAGAGTCCGGCCAGCTATGACGTTATCTTGGATATGGTGGCGTCCAGTCCCTATGGCCGCACGATGCGCGCGCTGCGTCCGAAGGGCCGATATCTGATGGCTAACCCGACCCTATTGAAAATGCTGCAGTCCGTTGTGACCTCAATATTTTCAAGCCAGCGAGCCCTGTTCGCCTTTGCCGGTGAAACTCGCGCAGAATTACACTGCTTGCAGCAGATGCTCAGCACCGGCGAATTAAAGGCTGTGGTGGACCGAGTGTATCCGATGAGTGAGGCGGTCGATGCGCATCGGCGAGTGGAGTCCGAACAACGCCTAGGCAGTGTGGTGATACAGATCGGCACAGCCGAATCGTGAGAGTATGCGCTGTTATCTGGATGGCTTCTTTCGGGCCGAGGCATAGATGATTTGCGCCGGATCGATATCGGGCCGATTGCGAATAATATTGGGCAACGCTCGGCAATAGCTGAGTGGCACACCCAAATCCCGGAGCAATTGGCTGGCAGTCATTGGCTCGCTCTGTTGAGCAAGGTACCAGCGCACCCGATCTGCCACCGCATAGGGTATGGCCGGCATTCGTTCCGCGCTGACCGCAATCTTATCGTCCCATGAAATCAAACCCGGCTGGATGACTTGGCCAAAATAACCACGCTGGTGCAAAATCGCCTTGGTACTAACCACACCGGTGATCTTCTTGCACGGTTCACAGTGAAAGGTTAGGCGGACTTTGACCGCGCCGATGGTGATCACAGTGCCCGAAGGTAGGTCATGAATATTGGTGCTGCCCCGAATAACCACGTTGGCTCTGAGCGCGGTGGCCGAGAGCGCAAAGCCATCCAAGGTTGCTTGGGGCACAAATAGAATTTGTCGCCAAGGGTGGGTGTCTTGATGGGCGACTATGCCGCTGAGCGACAGCTCTAGCGTTTGGCTCGAAGTAGCAGTGCCATCAAGGGTGTAGTGAGCTAAGTTGCTGATATTCAATGGAGGTTCTCAGGCTGGCTATGCAATAGTAATGGTGGTGGTCACTAGGCCCACAACGAGCAGCGTCCGTTGCCGGACCGCTGCGCATCGCCGCTGCCTAGAGCACGTCGCGCCAGGAGTGTTGCGGTGCAAAGCCGACCAGTCGTTTGGCCTTGTTATTGGCATAGAACGTCTCATTGGGACCCATGTCGCGCTTTTGCGGCACGCCCCGATAGAAACGTTCGATAACAGCCTGATTGCTAATGCCGACCGACAGATCGTCGTTTGAGACATTAAAAACTTCATAGCCTAGGCCATCGGTTTTAAGACAACAGTCGACCATATGACCGAGGTCACGGGCGTCGATGTAGGCAAAGATATTGCGCCGGCGCAGCTCAGGCTGGTCTAAGAAGGCGGGGAAATTGGTCGCGTATTCGTGCGGCTCAATCACATTGTTAATGCGCAAGCCGTAAATATCAAAACCGCTCCGGGCTTGAAACGAGCGGGCGGTGATCTCGTTAACCACCTTCGACATGGCATAGCTGTCTTGCGGAATCGTCGGGTGATCTTCATCGATGGGAATGTAGTCGGGTTTTTTATCACCATCGGCAAAGCAGATGCCGTAGGTCGTTTCCGAGGAGGCAAAGATGACTTTGCGAATGCCCAACTTAACGGCCGCGTCGAGCACGTTATAGGTGCTTAGCGTATTGATGCGATAGGTTTCGTTGTCGGGCCGAATCAGAATGCATGGGATCGCGGCAAAGTGCACGACCGCATCATAGCTCGGCACGCCGGTGCCGGATTCAAGCTCATCAAAACCGGCATAGGCGTGCAGGGCGTTGAAGACTTGGCCCGCATCGGTGAGATCAACTCGTAGCGAATCAACGCCAGGCAGATCAAGCGGCATTAGGTCCGCATTGGTGACACGGTGGCCCTGCTCGAGTAAATGCGCGATCGCATGTTTGCCGGCCTTGCCACTGCCGCCGGTGAATAAGATTCGCATGGCTTGATTCCTGAGCGACTGAAAGAGGTGTCTAGAATAGACCTACAGCCGCATTTTGACCACGTTAATCCTGCCCATCTTTAGTCGAAACCTAGGGCGGTGTTGTCGAGAACCTAGGTGACCTGTCGGCCATAGAGGCGAGGAGGGCCTGCAAGGTGTTTAAGGTTGATCTGGGTCGATGGCATTGGCGCAATAGTTGGGCTACCTTTTAGTCGCTATTGGATAAAAATACAAAATAGTCTTAGGCTATCGATGAAATATATTTAATAGTAAAAAAATATCAAATAGAGGAAGGGAGCTTGTACTATCACTGCGACATTCGGTCGGACTGGTAGAGGATGTTTTTTTAAACACGAAACAGGAGATTAACCGATGTCAGAATCCAAGTGTCCGGTGATGCACGGTGGTGCCACAGTAAGCCGTACGTCAAACGTTGAATGGTGGCCTAAGGCGCTCAACCTAGACATTCTGCACCAACATGATACTAAGACCAACCCGATGGGCGCCGCTTTTAACTATCGGCACGAGGTCACCAAACTCGATACAACCGCCTTAAAGCAAGACCTACACGCCTTGATGACCAGCAGCCAAGATTGGTGGCCGTCAGATTGGGGCCATTACGGTGGCCTGATGATTCGTATGTCCTGGCATGCGGCCGGGACCTACCGCAGCGCCGACGGTCGAGGCGGAGCCGGAACCGGCAACCAACGCTTTGCGCCGCTTAATTCTTGGCCGGATAACGTCAACCTAGATAAGGCGCGTCGTTTGCTCTGGCCAATTAAGAAAAAATACGGCAACAAGCTCAGCTGGGCCGATTTGATTGCCTATGCCGGTACCATGGCCTATGAGTCTATGGGTCTGAAGACCTTCGGCTTCGCCTTCGGCCGGGCGGATATTTGGCATCCAGAAAAGGACATCTATTGGGGTGCCGAAAAAGCATGGCTTGCCCCAACCGATAATCCCGATAGCCGCTACTCGGGCGACCGTAATCTCGTCAACCCACTCGCCGCGGTGATGATGGGTCTGATCTATGTCAATCCAGAAGGCGTGGACGGTAATCCGGATCCGCTCAAGACCGCTCAAGACGTGCGCGCCACCTTTGCCCGCATGGCCATGAACGATGAAGAAACCGTGGCCTTAACGGCTGGCGGTCACACCGTTGGCAAGGCGCACGGTAACGGCAGTCCGGATCTATTGGGACCGGAACCAGAAGGCGCGGGTATCGATGATCAGGGCCTGGGTTGGTTAAACAAGACCACTCGCGGCGTGGGTCGCGACACCCTGTCCAGCGGTATTGAAGGCGCTTGGACGACGCACCCAACCGAATGGGACAACGGCTATTTCGACCTGTTGCTCAACTATGAGTGGGAACTGAAAAAGAGCCCAGCCGGTGCTTGGCAGTGGCAACCGATCAACATTAAAGAGCAAGACATGCCGGTGGATGTGGAAGATCCGTCGATCCGCTGCAACCCGATCATGACCGATGCCGATATGGCCCTGAAGATGGACCCGGAATATCGTAAGATCTCGGAACGCTTCTACCAAGATCCAGGCCACTTCGCCGATGTCTTCGCACGCGCTTGGTTTAAGTTGACGCACCGCGATATGGGCCCCAAGGCCCGTTACATCGGTCCGGATGTGCCCAGTGAGGATCTTATTTGGCAAGATCCGGTGCCCGCCGGTCGAGTCGACTTCGATGTCCAGGCCGTGCAGGCCAAAATCGTGGCCAGCGGCCTGAGTATCGGCGAACTGGTGTCCACCGCCTGGGACAGCGCACGGACCTATCGCGGTTCGGACATGCGCGGCGGTGCCAACGGGGCTCGCATCCGGTTAGCGCCTCAGAAAGACTGGCCCGGCAACGAACCGGCACGCTTGACCAAGGTGCTCGCCGTGCTTGAACCGATAGCCAGCGAGTGCGGTGCCAGCGTGGCGGATGTTATCGTGCTCGCCGGGAACGTTGGTGTTGAACAGGCCGCCAAGGCCGCCGGCTTCCCAACCCAGGTGCCGTTTTCTCCCGGGCGCGGCGACGCTACCCAGGCGCTGACCGATGTCGACTCCTTTGAGGTCTTGCAACCCATCTTTGATGGTTACCGTAACTGGCTTGAACAGGACTACGCCGTGAGCGCGGAAGAGTTACTGCTCGAACGCACCCAACTGATGGGCCTAACGGCGCACGAGATGACCGTGCTGGTGGGCGGTATGCGCGTTCTGGGTACCAATCATGGCGGCAGCAAACACGGTGTGTTGACGGATCGTGAAGGCGCGTTGAGCAACGATTTTTTCGTGAACCTAACGGATATGAATTATCGCTGGGCGCCAACCGGAGATAATCTCTATGAAATCCGCGAGCGGGCAACGGACACCGTCAAGTGGACGGCGACCCGGGTCGATCTGGTGTTCGGGTCCAACTCGATACTGCGTGCTTATGCTGAGGTCTATGCCCAGGATGATAATCAAGAAAAGTTCGTTAAGGACTTTGTTGCCGCCTGGACCAAGGTGATGAACGCGGATCGCTTCGATCTAGCGTAAGTCCAGCCCACCCCGTGCCGGCAACATTTGCGGCGCGGGGCATCGATCTGGGTGCTTACCCACCTAGATCGATCCCCTAATTATTGCTTATCCCTTTTCTCCGGTCGGGCCCATTTCAGGCCAAATCTGCTACCGGGCACCCTGTGCAGCCTAGGTCGCATTGCTGACCAGCATTCGAGCGAATTATTGCGTGCAGCTCATCGCCTGCCTATAGTAGCCGCTCTTACCCCATTGGAACCTCCTATGCGCGTGCTGCACACCTCCGACTGGCATCTCGGCCGACAATTCCACAATGTCAGCCTGCTCGAGGATCAGCGCCATGTCTTGCACCAGCTGATTGAGCGCGTGCGCACCGAGGCCTGTGATGTGGTGTTGATCGCCGGCGATGTCTATGACCGGTCGGTGCCGCCGGCCGAAGCGGTCGCGCTGTTGAATGAGACGCTGTCGACTCTGTGCTTGGAGATGGGGGTTGCGGTGGTGATGATCAGTGGCAACCACGATGGGGCCGAGCGCTTGGGCTTTGGCGCCGATCTACTGCAGTCTGCCGGCCTGCATATTATCAGCGATCTGGACCATATCACTCGGCCGGTGGTGATTGAACGGGCCGGTCAGAGCGTGCACTTTTACGGTATTCCGTTCTGTACACCGGAGCGGGTCCGGCACCAGTTTCAGGTGCCGGTGCACAGCTTCGATGCGGCCCATAGCTATCTGGTGGATGAAATTCGCAAGCACCTTGCGCAAGACGCGCCGGGCACGATAAATGTATTGCTCAGTCATTGCTTTGTCGGCGGTGCGCTGGTCAGTGAGTCGGAGCGACCGCTGTCGATCGGCGGCGCCGATACGGTGAGTTGGCAGCCGATGACCGATTTCGACTATGTCGCGCTTGGCCATTTGCACGCACCGCAGTTTCGCGGTCAGGAGCAGATCCGCTATTGCGGTTCGCTGCTCAAATACAGCTTCTCCGAAGTGAGCCAGGACAAGGGCGTGGTTATTATCGATCTGCTTCCGGGCCAACCCGCCCAGATCCGCACCGAAGCCTTGGTCGCGCAACGCGGCATGCGCATCATCGAAGGGACGTTTGACACCATAGTGGCCGCTGCCTTTGACGACCCGCAGTCCGACGACTACCTGCTGATTCGCCTGACCGACAAGACCGCAATTCTCGATGCCATGGGCAAGTTACGCGGCCTCTACCCGAACCTACTGCATCTGGAAAAGCCCGGCGTGATGGTCGACAACCCGCTCGGGTCGCTGTCAAAAGAACAGCTCAAGCGCAGTGAATTCGAGCTCTTTGCCGACTTCTTTCAACAAACGCTGGGCGAGGCCATGCTACCGGCCCAAAGCGAGGCCTTGGCGCGGGTGATTGGCGCTCTGCATCAGAGCGAATCCCGGACGAGTGCGCCGGTTGAACCAGGCGGCGCAAGCGCGAGCCCAGGAGAGCCATCATGAAACCTATTCAGCTGTCGATCCAGGCCTTTGGTCCCTTTGCCGGGACCGAGCGGATCAACTTCCAGGCACTCGGTGTCAATCCGCTGTTTCTGATTAACGGCCCAACCGGCGCCGGCAAGAGCACCGTGCTCGATGCCATCTGTTTTGCCCTCTATGGCCAGAGTACTGGCAATGAACGCGAAGCCGTCTTTATGCGCTGCGATCTGTCCGCCCCCGACTTGGACACCGAGGTGGTGTTCGACTTCAGTCTGGCCGACCAGGTCTATCGCATTTACCGCCGGCCACAGCAGGAAGTGGCCAAGAAGGTCGGCGCGGGCACCACGCTGCGCGCGCCCAGTGGCTCGGTCTATCGTATCGCCGCGGCCGATTTTGTCGCGCCGTTCGATGAAAGCCAAGCCAGCCTCCTGGCGCTCAAGGGCATCAAGGAGATCAATGAATGGGTCAAAACCACTACCGGTCTGAGTGCCGAGCAGTTTCGCCAGGTGATGGTGTTGCCCCAGGGGCAATTTCGCAAGTTGCTCTTGGCCGACTCAGACGAGCGCGAGCAGATCTTCAGTCAGCTGTTTCAGACGCAAATTTTCAAACAGATCGAAGACCGGCTCAAAAGCGAGTCGGCCCAGTTGCGCAGCGAACGCAAAAGCCTGCGCGATCACGCCGAGGGGCTCTTGGCCTCGGTGCATCTGAGCGATGGTGAGAGCCTAGTCTTGCAGCTGGCCGAACTCGAACCGCGTTTCCTCGCCGAACAGGCGGCGTTTCAGCAGGCCGAGGTCGTGGCGGCCGCAGCCGCACAGGCCGTGGCGCAGGCCAATAGCCTGACCGATAAGTTTGCCCAATACGAGCGTTTGCAGCTTGAGCAGGCCGAGCTGATGGCCCAGGCCCCCAGCATGCAAGAGCAGGCCGTTCGTCTGCAGCAAGCCGAGGCGGCACGCGCCATTGCGCCCTATCAGCGGACATTGATTGACCAACAGGATCGATTGCTGCAGGAACAAGCAGCACAGCAGCAGCTCGGCGCTCAAATCGTACAGCTTAGTACAGACCAAACGCTGGCGCAGAGTCGATTCAGCGCGGCCGCGCAAGACTGGCAACACCTCGACGCCCATAAGGCCGAACTGTCGGCCTGGCAGGCGAAACAGCAAGGCCTGCAAGCCTTGACCGAACAGCTGGCCCAGATGCAGCGCGCTCAAGCCAATAGCGCCCAGGCCGTTCAGGCAGTAGGTCAGATAACCGATCGGCAACGGCTCCTGCAGGAACAGCGCGCGCAACTGGATGCATTGCAGCACGAGCAGGGCCGTCAACTGCAGCAACTGCCGCAGCTCAAGGTCGACCTGGAGCACTGCAAACGCCAGGGGCTATTGAAGAAGCAGTGGCACGATCTGCAAACCAGCCTGAGCGAGGGCCAGGAGCAACTCAGCCAAGACCAACTGCTGCTCGGCCAAGCCGAGCGCGCGGCAGAGCAGGCCGAACTCAGCGCCAAACAGACCGAGCTGGCCTGGCATCAGGGTCAGGCCGCGGAATTGGCGCGTCAGCTCAATGATGATCAAGCCTGTCTGGTCTGTGGCAGCCTGACGCATCCCAACCCGGCACACCTGGCCGCCGGGGCGGTGCTCACCACCAAGACCGAGCTGGATCGAGTGCGCGCCCTAGCCGGCCAAGCCCAGCAGGGCGTCGCGGCGGTGCAGGTTCGGGTAAAACAGCAGGCCTTTGCCCTGACGCAACAGCAGCAGCGGGCCGACGAACTGTGGGCCGAGATCGGCGCGCAGGCCGAGCAATCGATCGATTGGTTTCGGGCGCAATGGCACAGCCTCAACCAACAGATCCAACAGTTGCTGGTGGTGCAGCACAAGCAGCAGAGTGAACTGGCGCAGATCGAAGCGGGCGACAACGAGCGGCTCGAACTCGATGCCGCCCTGAGTCGGGCTACCCTAAACCGTGATCAATGTGTGCAGGTCGAGGCTGAATACCGTGCCGCGGTGCAGCAACTGGAACAGCAAATCCCTGAGGCGGACCGCGAGCCGGGTCGAGTAGCCGACCAACTGAATCGGCTGGCGCAGTTGATTGCACAGATCGACAGTCGCTATCTAAGCAGTCAACAAGCGTTGCAGGGCGTGCAGCGACAGTTGGTCAGTCAGCAGTCTCTGCAGGCCGATCGACTGAGCCGTATCGCAACCTTAACCACCGATATCGAGCAACGCCAACTGACCTGGGCTGCACAGCTGAGCCAGGCCGGCTTCGCCAGCGTGGCCTTGTTTCAGGCCGCTCTGCTCGAGGACGGCCCGCTCTCGGCATTGGTGGCCGAGCTCAAGGCCTATCATCAGCGCGTCGCCGAACTGACCGGCCGCATGGCCCAAAGCGAAGGAGAACTGGCGCAGCACAGCCGACCCGATCTGCCGGCCTTAGCGCAGGCACTCGAGGCCGCCGATGCGCAGAAGAATCTGGCTCGCCAAGGTTTGAGCGCGACCACCAGCGAGCGCGACTCACTGCTGCGGGTCAGTAAGTTGTTGCAGAAAAACCAAGGGGACTTGGCGCAAGTTGAGGCCGATTACCGCATTTACGGCACCCTGTCGGATGTCGCCAGTGGTCAAAGCGGCAATCGTATTAGCCTGCAACGCTTTGTGCTTGGGGTCTTGCTGGACGATGTTCTGCGCGAGGCCAGCCAGCGCTTGCAGCTGATGAGCAAGGGCCGCTATATTCTCAAACGCAAACTGGAGCGCAGCAAGGGCAATAAGACCTCGGGTCTGGAACTGGAGATTGAAGACGCTTACTCCAGCGCCACTCGGCCGGCCAATACCCTGTCCGGGGGTGAGTCCTTTATGGCGGCACTGGCCTTAGCGCTGGGCTTATCCGACGTGGTGCAGAGCTATTCCGGTGGCATTCGCCTGGAGACGTTGTTTATCGACGAGGGCTTTGGCTCGCTGGATATGGAATCGCTCGAACTGGCCGTGCAAACCCTGATTGACCTGCGTAAAACCGGGCGCACCATCGGGGTGATTTCACACGTCAGCGAGATGCGCGAACAGATGCAACTGCGCATCGATATAGAGCCGTCGCCACTGGGCAGCCGGATTGCTGTAGTGGGGGTTTTATGATCGATGGGTGTCTTTTGCATGCCAGTGGGAGTCTTTTGAATGGTCGCTAAACGCGGCCGGCTCGATCGGTTTATCAGCAAGGCCTGTCAAATCAGTCTGCGCCAAGTCAAGCCATTGCTGGCCCAAGGGCAGATTTGTGTCGACGGTCAGTGGGTATCCGATGCCGCGCTGCAGATCGATAGTTTCTCTACTATCAGCTGCCAGGGGCAGCTGTTGCAAGAGCGGCAGCGAGTCTACCGGATGCTGCACAAGCCGGTCGGCGTGGTCAGTGCCACCGAGGACCCGATTCACCGCACGGTTCTGGATTTGATCGACGGCCCAGCCATCCCCGGCCTGCACCTGGCCGGCCGCCTCGACCTGAACTCCACCGGTTTGATGTTGCTGACCAACGACGGTCGCTGGTCGAAGCGGCTCAGCGCGCCGGAGACCAAGGTCGCCAAGCACTATCGGGTCGGGGTGACTCATCCGATCACGCCGGACTATATTCAGGCCTTTGCCGCCGGCATGTACTTTGAATTCGAAGACAGCACCACGGCCCCGGTGATCCTGACCATCGTCGCCGATCGCGTCGCCGATCTGGTGTTGACCGAGGGCAAGTACCACCAAATTAAACGGATGTTTGGCCGCATGGGCAATCCGGTGCTGAGCCTGCATCGGTTCCGCATCGGGGGGCTCTATCTGAACGGCGGCCCGGACGCTGACCGGACCAGTCCGCTGGCAACGGATCTCGCCGAAGGCCAATGGCGCGACTTGACAGCGTCCGAGTTGGGCCTGTTTGTGGATTGAATTTGGCGCCCCAGGGAGTAGGCTCGGGGCGCATTAATCAACAGTTAGGATGGCCATAATGAGAATTGAACTCGCCAATAATGTTGCCCTGGAACCGCTCAGCGCGGCGCATAGCCAACGGCTCTATGATTTGACCGAGGCCAATCGCGCGCATCTGCGCCAATGGTTGCCATGGTTGGATCATATTCAATCCCTGCAAGATAGCGCCGCCTTCGTGCAATCGGTGGGCCAACAAAGCACCCGCGACGGGGTGCCGAACGTTGCCTTGTTTCATCACAATAAACTGTGCGGAGTCGCCGGTTTTCATGCGGTGAAAAAAATGCATGGCTCGGCCTCGATCGGCTATTGGCTGGCGCAAGGCAGCAGCGGGCAGGGCGTGGTCAGCACCGCGGTGCGGGAACTATTGCGCATCGGCTTTAGCGAGTTAAAGTTCAATAAGATTGAAATTCACTGTGCGGTACACAATCACAAAAGCCGGGCGATTCCGGAGCGTCTGGGCTTTCAATACGAGGGCAGTCTGCGCCAGTGCGAGTGGCTCTACACGCACTTTGTCGATCACGCCATCTATTCGCTACTGGCATCGGAATACTCGGCCTAGAGATTCTCGGTCGAGCCTTATCGACCGCCGTGGTTGGTCTTGTTATTGGTGTCGCGACTGGTTTGGATTAGGCGATCGCCACCCGGGACTAAATTTAGTTTAGCGGCCCGATCATAAAGCACAATATTCACCGTCGCGGCTAAATTCAGGCAGCCGATGGTGGGGATGTAAACGACTGCATCGGCCTGGTCGATTACGGCTTGGCTGAGCGAGCCATCTTCCGGTCCAAAGATATAGAGTGCCCGCTCCGGGTGCACAAAATCCCCCAAGGCCGTGGCGCCCTCAATCAGATCGACACAGACTCGGGTCAGCGGCGCGCTGGGTGCGGAAAAAAAATCCTCGACATGGGTCAATGGGATCCTATTGTGCACGCCCTTGGTGTCGGTCTGGAACTTCTTGGCCATATCGTAGCGGGTGCCACTGTAGAGCACCTCGTCGACACCGAAACAGCCTGCTGCGCGCAACACCGAGCCGACATTGGTAGGGCTTTTGGGGTTGGTTAGGGCAACCAGGGTTAGGCTTTGGGTCATGCGGTAAACCTTTGCTCGCGATCGGTTGGGCAGTATAGCTAAAGCAGGCGATGGGAACAGGGTCGCGGGCCAAGATTTGACTAAAAAGAATATTCTGACTAAATTTTGATCTGCCTCTTCGGACTGCTCGTAAAATTAACTTCGGCACGGAAGTGAGCAGATAGCGTCGCGCTCACCGGTTGTTTCCCTGCCTAAACTCGATTAAACCCTGTTCCCTGAAACGGAGTGAGAAACATGACCTTAACACGATCCCTGCAACCTATCCCGGTAACCACCAATGACAACTCAGTGGCACGGCCCATCCCGCAAGAAGCCTTTAACTGGTACGACGAATACGCCCACGGTCTGATCGATCGGCGCACCTTTATGGCACGGCTGGCGGGCCTTACGGCACTGGGTTTCAGTATGAGCGTGCTGACCGCGGCACTGATGCCGAACTACGCCGCGGCCGAACAGGTTTCGTTTAATGACGCCAGTATCAAGGCAACCTACACCAAGTTCGCCTCACCGAAGGGCTATGGCGAGTGCCAGGGCTATTTGGTTACGCCGAAAGAGCTGAACGGCACCGCGCCAGTGGTCTTGGTGATACATGAAAACCGTGGCCTGAATCCTTACATAAAGGATGTCGCCCGCCGCTTGGCCATGCTCGGTTTTATCGCCTTTGCACCGGATGCCCTTTATCCACTGGGCGGCTATCCCGGCAATGATGATGAGGGTAGAGCGATGCAAGGCTCACTCGATAAAGCCAAGTTGGAAGAAGACTTTATTGCCGCGGCCCTGTTCCTCAAAAATCATGAGCTCAGTAATGGCAAACTCGGCGCGGTGGGCTTCTGCTACGGCGGCTATGTGGTCAATATGTTGGCCGCAGCGCTGCCCGATGATTTGAACGCCGGTGCGCCCTTCTATGGCACACCGCCGGCCGAGGCGCTGCGCAGTCGCGTAAAGGCCCCGTTGAGTCTGCATTTTGCCGCCTTGGACAATCGAGTCAATGGCTCTTGGCCTGCTTATGAAGAGGCTCTGAAAGCCAATGGCGTCGACTATAACGCCTATATATACGACGGCGTGAACCATGGTTTTCATAACGACTCGACCGGCCGCTATGCCGAAGCCGAGGCGGAATTGGCCTGGCAACGCACGGTTGATTTTTTTAAAGCTCAGCTCAGCTGAGTAGGGTTCCCCTGAATCCAGTTGGCCGTGCAAGCGGCCGTTTTTTTGTCCGCGACCGGGACTCAAGGTACACTGGTATTTGGTTTTTTTTGCTGTAGGGCTCTATGGAAACGGTCGCAATTTTAGTCGACGTGCAAAACGTCTATTACACCACGCGCAGCGCCTATCGGAAAAACTTTGATTACAACGGCTTCTGGGCCGCCGCCACGACCAATCGTCAGGTAGTCGGGGCCTATGCCTATGCCGTCGACCGGGGCGACGAGAAGCAACGCCAGTTTCAAAATATTTTGCGCGCCATCGGTTTTGAGGTAAAGCTTAAGCCCTTTATTCAACGGGCCGATGGTTCAGCCAAGGGCGACTGGGATGTCGGTATTACCATCGACGCGCTCGAGGCGGCGGCACAGGCCGATATCGTGGTGCTGGTCTCCGGTGATGGCGACTTTGCCATTCTGGTCGACAAGATCCGCCAGAGCCATGGTAAAACGGTTGAGGTCTATGGTGTGCCCAAGCTCACCGCCAAGGCCCTGATGGACGCCGCCAACCGTTTTATCGCCATCGATGAGGCTCTGTTGCTGGGCTAGGGCTCTGCTGCCAGGGTAAGTTGTATTGTTAGCTTTTAGAGCAAATTTTTGGCGCTATTGGTCCGCCCTCTGCGGGGCAGTTGGTCGTCTATATCTGTATTATCATCGCCGAGGAGAACGAGATGAGCACGGAATTAGTTCGAGTGGATTACCATAACAGCGCACAGGCGAGCGATCTAATCAGGCTGCTCAACGACTATGCCTGCGATCCAATGGGTGGCGCTGAAGACTTATCGGCTCACAGCCAAAACCATCTAGTGGATGCGCTGCGGGACTTTCCGGGCGCCTTCAGCATCCTTTGCTATGTCGATGGCGTGGCGGCGGGCCTGACCAATTGCTTTACCGGCTTTTCGACCTTTAAATGTAAACCCCTGGTGAATGTTCACGATATGACGGTGGGCAGTGCATTTCGTGGCTTGGGCTTGAGTCAGCTGTTGCTCGCCGAAGTCGAAGTCATCGCGCGTGAACGCGGCTGTTGCAAGGTCACCTTGGAGGTACTGAGCGGCAATCAGGTGGCCAAAAATGCCTACCTTAAGTTTGGTTATGAAGGCTATGCCCTCGACCCCAGCATAGGCCATGCCGAGTTTTGGCAGAAGAGCCTGTAAGTTCAAGGGGCGATCATCAGACAAAAAAAACCCCGCGGCTGCGGGATTTTTTATTGGCTGGCTATTGGCTTGATCAGGCACCGTGTTGATTAGGATCGATGTTGATCAGGACCGCTGTTGATTAGGCCAAGGGACCGATGCCGACCTTGCTGCGGATCTCACGCAGGAATGGGCTGGCATAGAGACGGGCCTTATCGGCACCGGTCTGCAATAATCGATCGAGTTGAATCGGATCGGCCATCAGTCGGTTGTATTCCTGGCGCTTGTCCTTGAGCTCCTCGTTTAAAAACTCAAACAGGAACTGCTTCATCTCGCCCCAACCGATGCCATCGGCATAGCGTTGACGCAAGGCCGCTTGCTCGGCTGGGCCAGTAAAGGCCGAGTAGATGGCAAACAGAGTACAGCCATTCGGATCTTTCGGCTCACCGGGCATCAGACTGTTGGTTTGCACCTTATTGATCAACTTACGGAATTTCTTTTCGTCTTCGAATAACGGGATGGTATTGCCATAGCTCTTGGACATCTTGCGACCGTCCAGGCCAGGAATAATCATCGCCGTTTCATCGATCACCGCCTCGGGCAGGCTGAAGGTCTCGCCGTAGAGATGATTAAAGCGCTGGGCAATATCACGCGCCATTTCGATGTGCTGGCCCTGGTCTTTGCCGACCGGTATTTTCTGGCCATTGAACATCAGGATGTCGGCCGTCATCAGGATCGGGTAACTGAACAGACCCATCTCGATACCCTTGTCGGCATCAGCTTCGCTGCCCGACAAATTATCCTGCACCGCGGCCTTATAGGCATGCGCTCGATTCATCAGGCCCTTGGCGGTGATGGTGGTCAGAATCCAGCACAACTCGAGTATTTCGGGGACATCGCTTTGGCGGTAAAAGGTCACCCGATTCGGGTCCAGGCCGGTGGCCAACCAGGTGGCCGCAATCGAGCGCGCGGACTCACGGATCAGCGCCGGTTCATGGCTTTTAATCAGGGCGTGGTAGTCGGCTAAAAAAAGAAAGGACTCGGCATTGGCGCTTTGGCTGGCCAAGATAGCAGGGCGTATGGCGCCGGCGTAGTTACCCAGGTGGGGGTTGCCGGTGGCGGTAATACCCGTTAGTACACGTGTTGTTGTCATGTTGGTTTCGTCTAATCAGTAAGGCCTATGCCCAGCACTGTACTATAAGCGACAAGTGCCGGGCAACTGGCGGAAACAATAAAAAAGGCCGGTCTAAGACCGGCCTTCGGCTCTGCAATGGCGCGCCTGACTAAGGTTTTTCGTCGGCTTCGTTGCCTTCATCTTTAAGCCAGCTGGGCACCTCATCCTGATCGACTTGCTCGCGCTCTTGCGGGATCAAATCCTCTTTCGAGATGTTCATTAGCATCAGGATGTTGGCGGCGACATAGATTGACGAGTAGGTACCGATCGCCACGCCGACGATTAAGGCGATGGCGAAAGCAAAGATCATCTCACCGCCGAGCACCGCCAAGGCGAGTAGCACCAAGACCGTGGTGAAGGAGGTGATAATGGTTCGGCCCAGCGTTTGCGTCAGCGAAATATTGATCAGGTACGAGATATCGTTACTGCGCAAGGTCTGAAAGCTTTCGCGGATCCGGTCAGAGACCACAATGGTATCGTTCAACGAGTACCCGATCACAGCCAACACCGCGGCGAGCACCGTGAGGTCGAACGCCATCTGGGTCAGGGAGAAAAACCCGAGCACAATCAGCACATCGTGTACCAAGGCGACCACGGCGCCGATGGCAAACTTAAATTGGAAACGAAAGGCGATATAGAGCATCACCAAGCCCAAGGCGACCAGCATGCCGATGCCGCCCTGGTTGGCCAGTTCTTCACCGACCTGAGGGCCGACAAATTCGTTGCGGCGCAAGCTGACGTCGTCGCGCATGGCTTGCACCAAGCTGAGAACTTCCTCACCCAGAGCCGGGTTGTTGTCTTCCTGCATGCGGATGAGCACATCGGTGTTATTGCCGAAATACTGCGCCGCGACATCTTTGTAGCCCGCATCGACCAGGGTAGAGCGGATCAGTTCAACATCCACACTGCGTTCAAAGCCCAATTCAATCTGCGCGCCACCGGTGAAATCGAGGCCGAAATTGAGGCCGCGGGTCGCCAGAGATAGCACCGAGACCAGCAATAGGACGGCGGACAGAAACAGGGCTATTTTGCGTTTACCCATAAAGTCGAGCACTTTCACTTCAGACATACTGGTCTCCTTAAATGGGTAACTTGGTGACAACTCGGCCGCCATAGACCAGATTGGTCAGGCCGCGGGTTAGCATAATGGCGGTAAACATCGAGGTAATAATACCGACCGAGAGGGTCACGGCGAAGCCCTTGACTGAACCGGTGCCGATGGCGTAGAGGATCACGGCAACGATCAGAGTGGTGATGTTGGCATCCAGAATGGTCACAAAGGCGCGGTTGTAACCGGCGTCGATGGCGGTCTGGATCGGTCGGCCGAGGGCGAGTTCCTCTTTAATGCGCGAGAAGATCAACACGTTGGCGTCGACCGCCATACCGACCGTTAAGACGATGCCGGCAATGCCGGGCAGGGTCAGGGTGGCACCGAGGATCGACATAACCGCGGTCACCAAGATCAGGTTAACCGAGAGCGCGACGCTGGCAAAGACGCCAAAGACCTTATAAAAACCAATCATAAAGAGTATGACCAAGCCAAAGCCGATCACCACGCTCTCCAAACCCTTAGCGATGTTTTCAGCACCCAGGCTCGGGCCCACCGTGCGTTCCTCCACAAAGGTCATCGGTGCGGCCAGGGCGCCGGCGCGCAACAGCAGCGCCAGTTCCGAGGCTTCTTCCGGACTATCGAGGCCGGTGACCTGGAAGTTGGACGAGAAGATGCCCTGAATGGTCGCCAGCGAAATGATTTCGCGTACTTCAAAATTACGATATTGCGGCACCTGCTCACCGTTGATGGTCTCATAGCCGAGCAGCTCAGACTTCTGTTCGATAAAGACCACGCCCATCGGTTGCTTAAGATTGTTCTTGGTGGTCTCGCCCATGCGCGCGCCGCCGGCGCTGTTAAGCGTGACCGAAACGGCCGCGGTACCATTCTCGTCGAATGTGGTTGAGGCATTGGTGACGCTGTCGCCGGTCACAATTATGTCTTTTTCCAGCATGACCGTGCGGCTGCTATCTTTAAAGGTAAAGAGGTCACCATTACCGTCTTTGGATTGCAGACGGTATTCCAAGTTAGCGGACTTGCCCAAAATGGTTTTGGCGCTGGCGGTATCTTGCACGCCGGGTAATTCAACCACAATTCGGTTACGACCCTGACGCTGAACCAGTGGCTCGGCGACGCCAATCTCATTGACTCGGTTGCTCAGCGTGGTTTGGTTTTGCTTAATCGCATAGTCTTCCATGGCGCTGATGGCCGTTTCGGTCAAGACCAGATTGAGCGAGGGTAACTCACGTACCTCGGTATCGGAATAGAGGAACTCGGGGACGTTACGCTTCAACCAAGTCTTGGCTTGATCGCGGAAGGCGCTGTCGACCAGAACCACTTGGAGACTGTCACTGCCGGTCACATTGACGGCGCGATAGCGGATACCCTCTTCACGCAAGCTGCGCTTGATGTCCGCTTCAAAGTTGGCCAAGCGATTGCCGATGTACTTGTCCATGTCCACTTCCATCAGGAAATGCACACCACCGGACAGGTCTAGGCCCAAGGCCATGGGTTTGCCGCCGAGCACCGAGAGCCATTGGGGCGTCGTCGGGGCCAGGTTCAGGGCGATTATATAGTCACTGCCCAGGCCAACCTGCAAGGCGGCCTTAGCGAGCAGTTGATCTTCATTGCTGTTGACGCGGATAAGCAGCGATTGAGCCTGCACATCGGCACCGAAATATTGGATTTGCGCTGCATCTAAGGCCGCAGTGGCCTGTGCCAAGGTATTGTTGTTGACGATGACGCCCGCCTTGGTAGCACGTATTTGTACGGCTGGATCATTGGGGTACAGGTTGGGCAGGCTGTAGTAGACGCCAATGACCAAAATGAAGCCGATAATTAGATATTTCCACAACGGGTATTTATTTAGCATGGTGATTCCCTGGCCGATGAAGCAAAACACCCAGCGAGGCTGGGTGTTTGTCGATATTAGATAGCTTTGAGCGTGCCCTTAGGCAAGGTCGCGCTAATGGCGTGTTTTTGGAACGTTAAGCTGACGTTCGGTGCCACTTCAACCTGGATATAGTCGTCGGTTACCTTGGTGACCTTGCCGGCGATGCCAGCATTTGTGACCACTTCGTCACCCTTACCAATCGAGCTGAGCAGGTTTTTATGCTCTTTGGCACGCTTGGACTGTGGACGCCAAACCATAAACCAAAAGATCACAAAGAAAACACCTAACATAATTGGCAATTGCCAAGCGGGCTGTGCTGGGGTTTCGCCTGCGGCCAAGGCAGCAACAGGGATTAAAGCTAATACAAGTGCGACGAGCTTTTTCATGATGTACTCCAAGTAATGGGTTTGTTTTTTTTTAAAATTCTTCCCCGGTCCATCGAGCCGAACCGGGTGGGCCGGAACGCAGGTGCCGCTCCGAGAATCAATACAGGCCGTTGACAAAAAATCGGATAGTCGTCTTATGGTGTCAAAGCCGGCGTTTCCAAGCCACGCAGCTGATAAAAGCCCTCGACATAGGCATCGAGGCGATTTTCTTCTATTGCGCCGCGCAATTGTGCCATTAAACGCTGATAATATCGCAAGTTATGGATGGTATTGAGCTGTGCACCGAGCATTTCGCCACATTTATCCAGATGATAGAGGTACGCCTTGGTGAAATTGCGACAGGTATAGCAATCGCAGTCGGCGTCCAATGAGCTGGTATCGTGGCGATACTTGGCATTACGGATTTTGACCACACCATCGGTGACAAACAGATGGCCATTGCGGGCATTGCGCGTCGGCATTACACAGTCGAACATATCCACTCCGCGGCGCACGCCTTCAACCAGATCTTCCGGTTTGCCCACGCCCATAAGGTAGCGAGGCTTGTCGGCGGGCATCAGGGCGGGCAGGTAATCGAGTACCTGCATCATTTCTTCCTTGGGTTCGCCGACGCTCAGGCCGCCGATGGCATAGCCGTCGAAGCCGATCTCGGTTAAACCGGCCAAGCTGACTTCACGCAGATCGCGCAGCATACCGCCCTGGATAATACCAAAAAGCGCCGACGGGCTGTCGCCGTGGGCATCCTTGGAACGTTTGGCCCAACGCAGTGACAATTCCATCGATTTCTTCACTTCGGCATGGGTCGCCGGGAAGGGCGTGCACTCATCAAAGATCATTACGATATCGGAACCGAGCGCCTTCTGAACCGCCATGCTGCTCTCGGGCGTCATATGCACCTTGTCGCCGTTGACCGGCGACTGAAAGGTCACCCCATCCTCGGTAATCTTGCGCATCTTACCCAGGGAGAACACCTGAAAGCCACCGGAGTCGGTTAGGATGGGCTTGGACCAATTGGCAAAGTCGTGCAGATCGCCGTGGTCGCTGATCACCTCGGTGCCCGGCCGCAACATCAGATGAAAGGTGTTGCCGAGAATAATTTCCGCGCCGATGTCTTCTAAATCTCTTGGCGTCATGCCCTTAACGGTGCCATAGGTGCCGACCGGCATAAACGCGGGTGTTTGCACGTCACCCCGAGGAAAGCTCAAAGTACCCCGACGCGCTTTGCCATCGGTATTGTGCAGGGTGAAGGACATAAAGCTGGAATGGCTCATGCGGTGGCCTCGCTAGCTAAGGGCGGTAGGTTATGGGGGGTGACAAACATCGCATCGCCATAACTGAAAAAACGATACTGCTCGTGCACGGCTTCGGCATAGGCGGCCATCACCGCATCCTGCCCGGCAAAGGCGCTGACCAGCATAATCAAGGTCGATTTGGGTAAGTGAAAATTGGTTAACATGGCATCGACGGTCTTAAAGCGATAACCCGGGTAGATAAAGATGCGCGTGTCCCCGGTGAAGGGCTCAATAGCGCCAGAGCTCGAGGCACTCTCTAACGAACGGACACTGGTAGTCCCGATCGCGATCACCCGCTTACCCGCGGCCTGTGTGGCGCGAATCTGCTCAACCACGGCGAACGACACATCGACCCACTCCGCATGCATAATGTGGTCAGCCAACTGCTCGGTTTTAACCGGTGCAAAGGTGCCTGCACCGACATGCAGGGTAACAAAGGCTGTGTTGACACCCTTGTCGGCCAGTCGAGCCATCAGGGCATCATCAAAATGCAGCCCGGCCGTCGGCGCAGCCACGGCGCCTTTTTTGTCGGCATAGACGGTTTGGTAACGCTCACGGTCGGTGCTGTCATCGGCCCGTTCAAGATAGGGCGGCAATGGCATGTGGCCGTGTTGGTCGAGCAGATCGACCAGTGGCTCTGGGTTGCGGCACTCAATCTTAAACAGATTGTCATCGCGGCCGGTCACGACCAACTCGATGCCGCCTTCCATCAGCAGCTCGGTACCCACCTTGGAGCTCTTGTTGGCCCGAATATGCGCCAAGGCGGTGTGGCTGGAGGTCATCCGCTCAATCAGCACCTCGATCTTACCGCCGGAGGTCTTTTGGCCGAACAGCCGGGCCGGTATCACCCGGGTGTCGTTGAAGACCAAGAGATCGCCAGGCGATACCAGATCTTCAAACTGCGGAAAGCGCAGGTGTTGGCATTGACCGGTATCACCGGCCAGATGCAGCAGACGGCTGCCCGTGCGTTCGCTGGCCGGGTGGCGGGCGATCAAATTATCGGGTAATTCAAAGTCAAAATCGTTTAGGTGCATGCGGGCTTATCAGGGTACCAAAAAAGGCCGACCATTCTATCTGATTTGTCCGCCCGTCTCTATGGTGCAGGGCCATTCTTAGCGGCGATAATGACAGTCTGGCTTGCAAAACTAATGGACTGTTGTGCGCAGTAGGGTAAATGCGGTCATTCATTGATCAATAAGCAGTCAGCCGGTACCCAGTTCGGCCCCTAGGTCGAATTGCGCCTGTCGGGTACCGATTTCCTCAAAGTTGACTGTATATGGCGGGGATTCGCAGCCATAGCTGGGAAAGTCAGCCAATGACCCCAAAACCTAAGCTAAGTGCTTGACACAAAAGAATTAATCCCTAGAATAGCGCCCCACAGTGCCAGCGTGGTGAAATGGTAGACACACGGGATTCAAAATCCCGCGCCCTTAAAAGCGTGCCGGTTCGAGTCCGGCCGCTGGTACCAAATATTACTTAGAAGCCTGCTATGAAGCGGGCTTTTTTGTGCCTGCGATAAAACCGCCTTAAAAACCCATCTTACAATCCAGTGCTTTTTAGCCGGACGGCCTACGTTGCGCTTGCACTGGATTAGTCACCATCAGCCATCAAGCTTGGACAAAGGGTTTTATAGTGGCTCGCGATCATCTTCGGTTAGCATTTGGAACGACAACCGCTCAGTACCAAACAGGTTCCTCGATAACTCCACCAACATCAACAATTCCTGATCATTCCAAGCTCTGACTGCCTGGGCCCCTGGGTGTGGCGTTGTGTGAGCTGCCATGCCGTTGCTGTGTGCGATAGCGATGGATGTATACGAAAATACTCTATAGCCAAATACGGGAATTATCTCATTTTTTGGAAGCGTTCGAATACCATTGTTGAACTGCTTTTGTGTCGATATATTAAGCAAGGAATGAATCTGCCAGCTTTAATAATTCCTCATTTAGCTGGCAGTGTCTTTTACGTATCGAGGAATCCAGCTCACCCAACTATGGGTGTGCGGTGGCCCAATCGCTAGCGACAAGCGCGCCTTTGATCAGCTAGCCAGGCCGCCATCTAAAAGTATAGAAGTTAAAACCAAAGCTCAAAAACGTGTTGATATACTCGCGGTACCCGAAAGTGGTATAACTGATACCCCAGTCAGCTCTTCGTATTCACCTCAACTGATGCGGAAATTAACTAGCTTCCAATTGGTATTGACGTCTGATCAGTTACAGAGCAACCAATGGTGTTTATTTATAAGCGTAAAATTGGCCTACTCCAACCTAAAAGTAATATTTTTAGTATTCAGTAAAGGAACAACTATGAACAAATTTCCACTAATTTTTGCTTCGATATTTTTAGCAGCGTCGGTTGTGGCAGAACAGCCAACTTTTACTATGGGCCCTGCAACTCAAACGCATGCTGGTTTGATTAATTGTGGTGGAAAATCTCGCCCTAGTGCTGTTGGTGAAATCACATCGGAAGATGGAAGAATGTGGGTTGTACCAGCACAGAATAACTATGAAATGGCTCCTAAAGCAGGAGACCTGTTTAACGAATGTGGTGGTAAGGTATTGAAATCACTCGCTGACTTAAACTTAAACGATGTGACAGTTATGGATGCGGGAGGTGAAGAGGAGTTTACGGTATATTTATTCCCCGATAACTACTTTGAGCTATACGTAAACGGAATACTAGTTGCTGTTGACCCCGTTGTTTTTACGCCATTTAATTCTACTATTGTACGTTTTAAAGCGGATCGTCCGTTAACTATCGCTATAAAAATGGTGGACTGGGAAGAGACGCTTGGTTTAGGAATGGAGAGCAATCGTGGTACTAAATTTCATGCTGGCGATGGTGGTTTAGTGGCCCATTTTCAAGATGCAAAAGGCCAGACTGTAGCTATAACAGATGATACTTGGAAGGCTCAAACTTTTTATACCTCCCCCATCGTCAATAGACGTTGTTTGGTAGTAAGTAGCTCGTTGCGCGATAGTTCAGCTTGTGATAAGCAGAAAGTAACTGATGCTAAAAAAACCTCAGCGGCTCATTGGACAGTCGCGGAAGACTGGATGAAGCCGAATTTTGATGACAGTGCATGGCCTGCAGCTGAGACCTTCACTAATGACACCGTTGGGGTTAAAAACAAAAAATCATACATGAATTTTCTCGATGTATTTGACGCAAAAAGAGCTGATGCTGAATTTATTTGGTCGTCTAATCTGGTATTGGATAACTTAGTTTTACTTCGAAAAACAGTTAAATAATCCTACCAAGTTGTCCAAGTGGGAGAATAGTATGTAATTATCGTTCTGTCTGGATGACTTTAGCCAGCTTTGTTACCTCGTTTGGCAAGGGATTGTGCCGCTGAGGTGTCTTGAGTCACTTAGCCATAAGAAATCTCTAAGCGTAATCACAGGGCTGAGAATCCTTGACAAACATGGCAAAATTCCACATGTTCCCATTATTGCGGAGCTAGGTTGTGGTCGGTTCATCTGGTGCTGAGTGCCTTCTCGAGAATTACCCAGCGTCCTGTCGCCCCTCGGGATGCCTATTGGCTACTTTGCCATCATTGATTACAGGATACGAAAAAAAAGACTCTCTAATACCGGAATTTTGAGTTTATTTGCCAATATAGTCCACCCTAACAGGCACTGCCTGTCCGGTAGTAGAGTTGTATGCAACCAAGCCACCACTTTCGACACTGTGGCCGGTGATAGCCCGTATGACTACTTGATGGGTCACTAACAAGCTAAGGCCATGATTGTTGTCGGCTAAATAGCTCTCTAGTTTTGTTAGCGTTTCTTGTTTATCAGCATGGCTTTGAAAAAATGAGTTCAGGCCCGAAAATGCTTGCCATTCCCCTAGATCCAGCAATCTTGCAGTTTCACCACATCTGCACCACTCACTCGATAATACCTCATCAAAGTCAAGGCCATTTGTCAGCATGTATTCACCAATACGTTGTGCCTGCAGTTGGCCGGCCTGGTCTAGGTTGCGTTGAGTGGAGCAGTCACCAATCTTGAAGTCTATGGGGTCACCAAAACCCGGGGCAATGGCATGGCGCATGAAAACGATATTTGCATCAATTTTTTTAATTGCAGATTTTACCGGCTCAACGTTCTCCTGCGCGCCTAAGAGTGCGACAGTAAAGAAGACACAGAATAATTTCAATAAGGCGATTACCGAAGCCTTTGACGTTGCACTTAACATGAATTTCAAAAACCTTTTCGATTAAACGGGGCGGGGGGGGGCATGTACTCATATTTACTATCATAGTTGATGTTGGCAAACGTCTCCATTGCCCGACAGGTAAGAAAGTGTAGATATTTTTCCGACGCCTCTACTGTTTAGGTTCACAAGCCCTAGGTCGACCAGTGACCAGCGAGCAGGGATCTCGGTTGTTTACCGATAAAATGATCCACTTGTATCGCCCGCCTGCTGTCCCAATTGACCAACAGCAATTTGGTTTGCTCAATTGCCCTTCCATCGATAATTATTGAAAGGTCTCCTAAACCGCTTACTTGAGGAACAAGTGCACGAGGGCGGAGAACTAGGTTGATCTGGTCCTGAGCGGTCAGTAACCGGTGTGCTTTGTTATTCGCAAGCTTATAAGATTCCACTCAGGCCCAGGTTCTGGGACAAAGACCACTAAACTCATTTTGATTTTAAAAGGTTGAGCTCGATCAAAATTTCGCGAGACATAGGCTTGCGCCAGATGGTCTGATAACTTTCAATGACATTTGATCGAGAGACGATTAAGCCAGGCAGGGCAACCCAATCTGGGCAATTGCGATCAAGCAACGTCGTGATTGTAGTGCGGGCGACGGCTTCACCTTGCTGAAAGGGACGCTGGCCTGCCACCCCAATCACAGGCCCCCCTTTTGCAAGGCTTTCTGCCACCTCGTGCCCAAGATCCACCGTTGTAATGGGCGGAATCGGGTTTCGTTTTGAAACTGCCCTGACGACGTCAATGCAGGGACTATCCCAGACGACGAACAGTCCTGCAATTTCCGAGTGGTCATTTATGAGTTGGGCAGCTTCATGTCCGGCGTCACCAATGGTTGAAAATCTCGCTGTTTTCACCGCGACGTCAGGGCGGTTGACCTCCATCCAACGACTAAAAGCGATTTCACGTTCATTTGTGGCAAAGAAATCTGCATCATAGGCGAGCACCCCGGCAGCAGCGCCCTGCGGTAAGTGGTCAGACAGAAGTTCGGCTGCAATTCTGCCCAAGCCAAAGTTGTCAGCTGAAACAAGCGAGACATAGTCTTTGCCTGGAAGCATTCCAGTGGGGACATTGTCAATCAAAACGAGTTTTATACCCGCTTCTGAGATCGCAAGATGGGCCTCTGTGACGGTCGTATTGTTGACAGGAAGGGAAATAATAGCGTCAGGCGATTCCTTACGCAAACGGTCCAAGGCATCGATTTGCGTTGCGGAAGAAAAGTTGCAATCCACAACGTCAATGACGATCGCACCGCATTCACCCAATGTCCCAATCACCCCTTGCACTAGAAGCCTGGCCCAGTTGCTTTCTAAGGTGTGCATGACAATGGCGACGCGTAACTTTTTTGCACATGCCGCAGTTATGTCCTGTGGTAAAAGGGTAACCCGCTCTGGCGGAGAAGCACTTTCACCGTGTGGTCCAAGTCCAACTATTTTCATACCAATCTCCTCAACGGCCCGGTGGGGCTTGGGCCCCGTCGTTGGCTTGCTGCGTAATAGAGCCTAAAGTTTCCAAACCATGTAAAAAGTCTGGATGCCGGGTTGGAGATCCCAACAATATCCAGCCTTTCAAGAACGTCGGATCAAATAGCGCCGAAACAGCGATGCCGGCCGCACCCAAAAGGGCAGCGGAATTGCCCATTTGCGATCGCAGGATGCGTAGATCTCGTGTGACAAGCGGATGCGATGCACCATAAACAGTTTCACGTACGCTTGCGAGCAAGATGTCATTCGTCTGTGCAATCGACCCGGCGATGACAATAAGTTGTGGGTTCAGCATATTGGCAAGGGTTGCTACGACACCGCCAATGATTCGACCGCTTTGCACGATGATTTCTGTGCTCACGGCGTCGCCCATCTGTGCCGCCTGACAAACCTCAATCGCCGTAATGTCGGTTCCACGCACAAGTAAGTCGGCCAGATAAGCGCTTTCCCCCGATTGTGCGGCCTCGGTACCCCGCGCTTTGATCATGTTCGCCCCAGCCATGGCATCGAGTGTTCCAGTGGTGTCGCCAGATGTCACTGGTAATTGTCCAATCAGACCAGTGGCACGAACGGCCCCGCGGTAGGGTTGGCCATTACTGACCAGACCGGCGCCAATTCGCTGTCCGACTTTGATAAACAGCATGGTTTGTTGGTCTATCCCAGTGCCGCCATGTAATTCCCCCATCGTCATAGCATCAACGTTAGAATTCATCCAGACAGGGGCATCAAATCGCTGCATCAGTGCTTCGACAAGACCGCTCTTATCCCAACTAGGAAGAAAGTTGGGGGTTTCGAGCAAAAACGCGGCGTTGGGGTCGGTGAGAACTGGGCCGGGCACGGAAATGGAAATCCCCCACAAATCCGGAGTTTCGGCCTGCCGCGTCATTAGCCAATTAATCAAGGCGTAGATACGGGCCACAGTCTTGGTCTGATCTGTGATATTGGCTGCTTCGTGATGTTCCGTCAATAGCTTACCGCTGAGGTCGGCAAGGCCGACGCCGATGGCGGATTGGTCGAGTGTGACAACAACAAGTCGCGCACGATCCTTGGTGAATTGGACGCGGCGCGGCGCCCGACCGCCTGTGGCCACGCCTGTTTCACTTTCATTAACCAAACCAAGTTCTGTAAGGATCGCAAGCCTGTCGGCGATAATAGCGCGCCCATATTCGCTGACGCGTTCTAAATCCTGACGGGTCGTAGTTTGGCCCAAACGCACATGATTTAGCACGGCAACCAGGCTTGCTGTAGCCACTTCGCTGTTGCGCGGCCGTCCTTTTCCTCTTTGGTTATTCGATGCTGATTTGTCTTTGTGCACGAAAATGGGTATCTCCCTGGTGAATAATCACAACAATATTCTGCTCATATTTGCAGGACAAGTTCGTTCTTTTGTATGAAAAGAGACCTTTGCACAAAGATATAAAGATATAGAGATACAAAGACACATTGCGATATCGTCAATAATTAATAATACACCAATTTAAAGTCTTTTTGGTACAAAGGATCACCGGTTTGGAGTAAAAATAGCCTGCAAAAATAACGCTCTAGGAACACGTTATAGCATGGAAAAACCTTAAGCAGTTAAGCTGAGTGTAGCTAATAGCCTGACGTCTGGGCGTGAAGCACTGACTAAATCGGATGATGTAAATGAGATGATCGATTGGCAAGTTATAGAACACCTACTGTGTGACATCCATGCCAAACGTCGTCGTAATGCAGCGTGGCCACCTTTGTTTATGTTTAAAGCGCCATTTCTGCCGAGCTGCTGCAGCCTGAGTCATCCACGATTAAAAGGTAGCTCCTTAGGAACCGATAGTTATGCCGCTTCGTACGGGCGGTAAACTGGCATGTTGAGGCTCATTACCCACCGCTAAGATCACCCGCGTCTGCTGCTCACGGATCTTATTTTCTGGCACCGGCCGACTGGCCAGTGGCCGTGGGCCATGTCAACCAGACCCGCTCGGGACCAACGACGATAGGTCCTGAGGCTTACTCAGCTTTTATGCCGGCCGACCTCAGGCACACCTTGCACAGTCGAGCGAGTGTTTGGGCTTCTGAAGTTACATATTATGGCATGGGCCAAGCCCGCTACTTGGGGCTGGCTCGTAATCGTATTCGATTCGGTGTGATGTGTTTGGCTTATAATCTTAGGCGAGGGGCGAGCATTAAGAAACCCTGTAAAGCTTCACATCATAGTTGCGCCTAATAGTTAGAAAAAGGGTGCTAAAAAGCCATCTGATAGCAAAATGTTCGGATATATGGGTTGAATGCAGGGTTTTATGCTTCGTTTTTGGACTATCGATGATTTTTTAAAGCTTGTGTATCCAGAGGAAAAAATGTTCTTGTACTAATGTCTTAAAAAAGCAAAAGAATGCAATCTTGTGCATAAAAAATATTGACTACAGCCTAAATGCGGCTTAAGGTGGTTTTATCAACCGATGGAGTAGTGCGACATGAGTGACTGGAAGCTGGCGTATCAAGCTAATTGCTGGGGTAATCTTGGCGGGAATGCAGAGGGCGTGACCTCAATCACGCAACTCAGTTATCGTACATTTGGAGATATGGACCGGGCCTGCGCAGAAATCGCAGCCGCTGGATATACTGGTGTTGAATTGTTTGACGGCAATCTGCTGGATTACGGTGTCACCGATTTTCGCACCATGCTCAAGAATAACGGTCTGGCATTGGTTGCAGCGTATTCCGGTGCTAACTTTATTTTTGATGACATCTTGCCGGAGGAATTAGCACGCATTACACGCGCCGCTGATCGCGCTGCAGAACTAGATGCCCCGCATTTGGTGGTCGGTGGAGGCGCTAAGCGTTTTGATGGTGTTCGCGATACTGACTATGACAAATTGGGCGCAGCTCTTGATCGAGTAAAGTCATTGGCTGAGGATCGCAATCTTACCGCTCATTACCACCCGCATCTGTCTACGATTGTCGAGGGCCCCGAAGAGGTGCGTCGCATCTTCGGTCTGACGTCAATTGATTTTTGCCCTGACACAGCACATCTTGCTGCGGCTGGTGGTGATCCGGCGCAGATGATCCGGGAACATGCTGACCGTATTTCCTATGTACACCTCAAGGGGTTTCAAAAAGAGCCCTTTGCATTCACACCGCTTGATCGCGGTGATGTGCCGATGGACGGGATCATTGCCGCTTTGCGCGAAACGAATTTCGCAGGCTGGGTGTGCACTGAACTAGATTCTTGGGACGACCCCGCTGCTGGCGCACGTGCCAGTATTGACTATTTAAACCGAGTCTAACTGACCAAAACCAACCGGGGTTCGCCCCAACCTGCTGAGAGGAAGTATTATGATTGCACGTAGAAATATTTTGGGTTCCGCCGCCGCCGCCGCCGCACTGGCGCTGACTCTATCCGCTGCACCAGCTGTAGCAGATCCATCCGCTGCTTTGGCCGCACTGCAGGAAACAGTCCTGTCCAAAGGCCCAAGCGGAGAAGAACCGAGCCCTGCAACCGACTTGAAGCTGAGCGCTGCAGAAATCGATCAGATCAAGGCGATGAACGCGACAGCAGCCATCGTGATGCACTATGCCGGCAATGACTGGTCACGTGCACAAATCGAAGGCCTCAAGTTCCAGTTCGGTGAATTGGGAATCGAAGTGATCGCTGTTACTGACGCCGGTTTTAAACCGGAAAAGCAGGTCGCAGATATTGAAACAATAATGGCCCGGAAGCCCGACATCATCGTTTCTGTCCCAACAGACCCATCGGCAACAGCTGCTGCCTATATGGCGGCTGCGGCGGCTGGTGTGAAGATCGTATTTATGGAGAACACTCCTCCGGGCATGACAGCTGGTGTGGATTACGTTTCTGTGGTTTCAGCTGACAACTATGGCAACGGTGTAGCTGCAGCTCACTTAATGGCAGCAGCGTTGGGTGAAGATGGAGGTCAGATTGGCCTGGTTTTCCATGCCGCCGATTTCTTTGTCACACGTCAACGCTATGACGCTTTCAAAACCACAATCACTGAGGACTACCCGAACATTGAGATTGTAGCAGAGCAAGGTATCGGCGGACCGGATTTCTCTGGCGACGGCGAAAAAGCGGCCTCTGCTATGCTGATTTCGCATTATGACCTCGACGGTATTTGGGCAGTGTGGGATGTTCCGGCTGAAGGCGTTATCTCGGCGGCGCGTGTTGCTGGTCGTGACGATCTGGTTATCACCACCATTGACCTTGGTGAAAACGTTGCGATCAACATGGCGCAGGGCGGCTTCATTAAGGGTCTGGGTGCACAACGTCCCTTTGACCAAGGTATAGCTGAAGCGATGCTTGCTGGATACGGCCTGTTGGGCAAAGAAGCTCCTGCGTTTGTCGCGCTTCCGGCACTTCCGGTCAATAAAGACAATTTGCTTGAGGCTTGGGAGACAGTTTACCGCGCCGCGCCAACGCAAAATATCCTAGACAGTATGGACTAACTGACTAGGAACCGGCCCTACGGTAGCTCTCCCGCCATAGGGCCATCTTAAACTTTTTATTGACGGAGCATTCCGATGACTAAGACACTGAACGTAGCACTAATTGGTGGTGGTTTTATGGGTAAGGCTCACGCCATGGCCTATGCAGCTATGCCGATGTTTTTTTGGCCAGCCCCCGCAATCCCTCACCGCAAAGTAGTGGTTGATCTAACAGACCTGGCGGCTCAAGAGGCGCGCGATCGGTTCGGATTCGACGAAGCCTCAACTGACTGGAAGGCGATCGTCAACCGTTCAGACATCGACATCGTCGACATCTGCACCCCGAACGACGCCCACGCTGAAATCGCGATCGAAGCGTTAAAAGCAGGCAAACACGTAATTTGCGAAAAGCCGCTTGCCAGTACGCTTGAGGAATCTATTGCAATGGCGGAAGCCGCGCGGGCCTCAAATGGCACTACAATGGTCGCCTTCAACTATCGCCGCACACCCGCCGTTGCTCTTGCCAAGAAATTCATTGATGAAGGCAGAATCGGCGATGTCATCAACTTCCGCGGCACCTATCTGCAAGATTGGTCCGCAGATCCCGATGGTCCACTATCCTGGCGTTTTCAGAAAAAAATCGCAGGGTCTGGCGCTATCGGAGATATCGGCACCCATGTTATTGACTTGGCTCACCATCTTGTTGGTCCCATCGACAACGTGCAAGCGATCACTTCGACCTACATCAAAACCCGTCCCATACAGCAAGGCGGTGTCGACAAACTCGGTGCATCCGAAAAATCTTCAGATGCTGAGCGAGCCGAAGTGGATGTCGATGATGAAGTCATATCGATGGTGCGCTTCAAATCAGGCGCTGTTGGTAGTATAGAGGCCAGTCGCAATGCGTGGGGTCGCAACAACTTCATCACGCTGGAAATTCATGGTACGAAAGGCTCGATTTTGTTTAACTACGAGCGACGAGATGAATTACAGGTCATGTTCGCAGATGATCCGGGTGATGCGCGCGGCTTCCGTACTATCTATACCGGACCTGCCCACCCGTATGGTGAAGGCCTTTGGCCAATCCCTGCGCTGGGAATAGGTTACAGTGAGACCAAGATCATCGAATGTTATGATTTCTGCAAAGCTATCATGGATGGCACTCAGCCATCACCAAACTTTGAAGAAGCGCTGTTAACCGAACAAGTGGCTGAGGCCTTGATCCGTTCAGGTAAGACTGGCTTATGGGAAAACATATAGTGTCAACTGTCGCGGTCCGTATGAAGGGTATTTCCAAAAAATTTGGCGGCGTCCAAGCCTTGGATAACGTCGGCTTTGAAGTATTGGCCGGCGAAATTCATGCGCTTTTGGGCGGCAACGGCGCCGGAAAGTCAACGATCTTGAAGGTGCTCAACGGCGTGCATGCGCCGTCCGCGGGTTACATCGAAGTGGCGGGCGTACCGCTAACAACTCACTCACCCGAGGCGTCACGTGCCGCCGGTATCGCGATGAATTATCAAGAAATGAGTCTGATCCCGACGCTGACCGTTGCTCAAAACGTTTATTTGACACGTGAAGCGAAGTCGGGTGGGTTAATTGACGATAGTGAGGCGGAGCGCGATGCCGCCAAACTCTTTGCAATGCTTGAAGTGGATGTCGATCCGAGTGCCATCGTTGGTGATCTTGGTGCGGGGCAAAAACAACTGACGGAAATTGTCAAGGCTATTTCTCAAAACGCCCGCATTCTCGTACTTGATGAACCATCCACTGCCCTGGCGGTTTCTGATGTTGATCGGCTGTTTACTTTTTTGCGCAAACTAAAGAAGCAGGGCGTCGCGATAATATACGTAAGCCACCGTATGGACGAAATCGCCCGCATTGCTGATCGAGCTACGATACTACGCGATGGTAAACATGTTATCACAGCAGATATCGGCGATCTGCCCATAGATACGATGATCGAACATATCGTTGGCAAGCGGTCCCTCGGCCTTGCTGATGTGGTGCGAAGTGAAGCTATCCGCGGCGATATCGGGCTGGAGTTGCGAGACGTGTCGGGGCGCAACAAACCGAATAATATCTCGCTTTCGATCCACAAAGGCGAGGTCGTCGGGTTGGCCGGCTTACTTGGGTCGGGCCGTACGTCGCTCGCAAAACTCATCGCTGGGATTGACCCAGTGGCTTCTGGCGAAATTCTCGTCAACGACCGTGCTGTTAACTTCCGCCGACCCGGTGACGCCATCGCGGCGGGAGTGGTCCTTGTACCTGAAGCCCGGGCGACGCAGGGCATCATCGCATCCCATTCCGTAACCGACAATGTAATACTTGCTGGGCTGGACAACCTTACAAGTGCCGGCTTCGTCAACGCCGCCAAAGCACGCGCAGTTACAGATGCCCAAATCGAGCGACTTTCTATTAAAACAGCAAGCCGTGATCATGCTGTTAGTACGCTTTCAGGTGGCAACCAGCAAAAGGTGGTCATCGGCAAATGGTTGGCGGTTGACCCGGACGTACTGGTGCTTGACGAACCAACAGCTGGAATCGACATTGGTTCGAAATCCGAAATCATCAAACTGGTGCGGGATCTGGCTGCGAGTGGCAAAGCCATTCTGATGATTTCCTCCGAGTTGTCGGAACTTCTGACTGCCTGCGACCGCATTGTTGTCATGGCGGACGGACGGACCTATGCCGACTTCCCGCGCGCCGCGTTGGACGACCCAGCTGAGGAAAATACCGACATTGCACACCGCCTACAGGCCGCCGAACAGCGGCTACAAATCTCTATTCAAGAAGCCCTCGCTGCAGGGCAAAAGGATTCCCATGCCCAATACTGACACAAATCAACTCCCTGGTGTGCTTCACGCGTTTCTGAGGGATTGGCGCCAAAATATTATATATATTGGCTTTATTGCGATTTTTCTAATATTCGCTCTGACTCTGAATGATAGAGGGTTTCTGAACCCCAATAATCTGCTCAACATTGTCCGACAGACGGCGATGATCGCCGTGATGGCGATCGCAATGACATTCGTATTGTCAGCGGGTGAAATTGACCTCTCTGTCGGTGCTGTCGCTGGCCTTGCCAGTGTGACCGTTGCATTGGCGGTTTCCTTCGCTGGGCCATTTGCGGGGATTATTGCAGGTCTTGCAACAGGTATTGCCGTTGGAGTCTTTAACGGCTGGTTGACCACGAAAATTGGCATACCCTCGTTCTTAACGACGCTTGCAATGATGGGTATAGCCAAGGGGCTTGCCATGTGGGTGTCAGGCACAGCCGCTGTTCCGATCTTGTCGCAGGGCTATATCTGGTGGTTCGGCGGTGGCTCCATCGGGCCTATTCCGGTGTTGCTGTTTTGGATTCTAATTCTCGGTGCAGTCGGTCACGTCGTTTTACGCCGAACTGGTTTTGGTCGCCGGGTGCTGGCCACGGGTGGTGGCGAGCAAGCCGCTAGCTATTCCGGCATCAACACCGCCAAGATCAAGTTTCGGGTTTTGGTCATCTCATCTACTGCTGCAGCTTTGGCGGGGATGTTTTATGCGGGTCGCCTGCAATCGGGCCGTTTCCAGCTAGGCGAAGGCGATGAGCTTTCCGTCATCGCCGCAGCAGTGCTGGGTGGTACGTCTCTATTCGGCGGTAAGGGCACGGTAATTGGCACCCTCGTTGGCGCAATGATGATTGGTCTGATCAACAACGGGTTAATCTTGATGGGGCTGGAATTCAGTCAACAACTGATCGCGCGAGGAGGAATCATTATCCTTGCGGTCGCACTTAGCCAAAAAAGGGCGTGAGCAATGAACCATGTGACAATCATAGGCACAGTTACCGCAAAACCTGAAACTCGAGTAGAGCTGCAAAAACTTCTGTCCGCACAAGTGGGCCCGACGCGCCAAGAAACTGGCTGTATCAATTATGACTTCCATGTCGATGCAACCGATCCGTGTGTTTTTGTCTTCTATGAAAATTGGCGCAGCCAACAGGATCTCGATGCTCATATGGATATGCCCCATCTTACGGCATTGTTTTCGCAAGTGGACCGGCTTTTGGCCAGCCCAGTGAATATTCGGTATCTAAAAATGCACAGCGAGATCATGTGATGGCAGCTAAAATTAAAGGTCCAGCCTTGTTTCTGGCTCAATTCTCTGGCGATGCCGCGCCGTTCAATTCGCTTGCGGAAATCACCTCTTGGGCGTCGGGACTTGGATACAAAGGCGTTCAAATACCAACCTCCGACAAGCGGTTTTTCGATCTTGATCTGGCAGCAGAAAGTGCCGCCTATTGCGACGAGGTGCAAGGCACCTGCGCGGATTCAGGCGTACAAATCACCGAGTTAAGCACGCATCTTCAGGGCCAACTGGTTGCTGTGAATCCGGCCTACGATCTTGCATTTGATGCCTTTGCGCCCGCGGATTGTCGCGGCAATCCAAAGAAACGGCAGGCTTGGGCCGTCGACCAACTGATGAAGGCTGCAGTAGCAAGTGAGCGCTTAGGGCTAACTAATACAGTCAGCTTTACCGGCAGCTTAGCCTTTCCGTTTCTTTACCCTTGGCCCCAGCGCCCCGAAGGCCTCATCGAGGAAACATTTGCAGAGCTTGGCCGCCGATGGCAGCCTATCCTCGACCATTATGCGAACCACGGCCAAAACATCGCTTTTGAACTTCACCCCGGAGAGGATGTCTTTGACGGTGCAACATGGGAAATGTTTCTTGATGCTTGTGGTCAGCATGAGGCTGCGCGAATCAACTATGACCCCAGTCATTTCTTGCTGCAAAAATTGGACTACCTTGCCTTTATCGACCTTTATCACGATCGGATCAGCGCTTTTCATGTCAAAGACGCTGAATTCAACCCCGATGGCCGGCAGGGCGTGTATTCCGGCTATCAACCTTGGGTAGATCGAGCCGGACGTTTTCGAAGCCTTGGCGACGGACAGGTCGATTTTGGCGCAATTTTTTCCAAGCTGTCCCAGTACGGTTACGACAGTTGGGCCGTCCTTGAGTGGGAATGTTGCCTGAAATCACCTACGCAAGGTGCAAAAGAGGGCGCGCCTTTCATTGAGAAACATCTGATCGAGATGACCGACAAAGCCTTTGATGACTTTGCCGGTGGGACACGCGACGAAGGTGCAATCAAGAAGATGTTGGGTTTATGAAACGACTAAAACTTGGCATGGTCGGTGGCGGCCGGGGTGCGTTCATTGGCGGCGTGCATCGTATCGCCAGCCGGATCGATGGCCGTTTTGAATTGGTTGCGGGCGCCCTGTCGTCGAGCGCGGATACAGCAGCAGAAAGTGCCGCGGATCTGGGCATCGCACCCGACCGTTCTTATTCGGATTTCCGTGTCATGGCGAAAACCGAAGCGGATCGCAGTGATGGCATCGACGCCGTTGCGATCGTTACCCCGAACCAGATGCACGCGGCCCCGGTTATTGCTTTTCTAAGAGCTGGCATCAGCGTGATCTGTGATAAGCCACTTTGCGCGACCCTTGCAGAAGCAGACGAGATTGCAGCGGCCATCAAATCTTCAAGTGCACATTTTGTTCTAACTCATAATTACACGGGTTATCCGTTGGTCCGACACGCCCGAAGGATAATCGCCAATGGTGAATTGGGTGCGATCCGCGTAGCCCAGATTGAATATGCCCAGGATTGGTTGGCAAAAAGCATTGAAAACGAAGGGCAAAAACAAGCAGCGTGGCGCACAGACCCGGCCAAATCGGGCGGCGGCGGTGCCATTGGAGACATTGGAACACACGCTTTCAACCTGTTGGGATTTGTTACGGGGCTAAAAACTGAGGCCCTGAGCGCCGACTTGCATAGCTTTGGCACAGGCCGTCAAGTGGATGACAACGCACATATATTGTTGCGGATGCAAGGCGGTGCTAAAGCTATGCTCTGGGCGTCGCAAATTGCTATTGGAAATGAAAACCGAATGTGCCTACGGGTCTATGGCGAAAAGGGCGGGCTGGAATGGTCTCAGGAGAACCCGAATGTGATGTCGCTGACTGTTCACGGTGAAGCCAAGCGCATCCTGACGCGCGGTGGAGCAGGATTTGGTGATGGTTCTCAGTTGTGGACCCGCATTCCACCTGGCCACCCAGAAGGTTATCTGGAATGTTTTGCGAATATTTACACCGAAGCCGCTGACCTGATCGAGGGCAAAAACGACGGTGCGATGCTGCCCGGGATTGATGAGGGACTTCAGGGAATGCAGTTCATTGATACCTGTCTCCGCTCCGCTAAAAATAACAGCGAATGGTTGCCGTTCGGGCTTAAGAAGTCCTGATCCATTGTAATCCCCACCTTTAAAAGCTCCGCTAAAAATAGAGAGGTTATCAATCACAGTAGTGGTCTTGGTGGAAGCCCGCCAATCGAAGAATATGGTCGCTCATTATTGTAAGTCCATTGCCATTGGGTTGCCAATAACTGAGCCTGTTCGATGTCCTCAAAGATATTCAGCTCCAACCACTCTTTCCTTGCAGTGCGGTTAAATCGTTCAACGTAAGTATTTTAAGTTGACTTGCCAGGCGGGATGAAACGCAATCTAATTTGCTCCTGGTTCGCCCACTCAATAAGATCCTGACTAATATATTCTGGTCCATTGTTACAACGACGTGCACTGGGTTTTCCGCGCCGCTCAATGATTCTTTCCAATGAGCAAACACGCGCTGAGTCGGTAGCGAAAAATCCATGCCGATCGTTAAGCATTCCCGATTACAGTCATCGATTAGATTGAACGTCCGGACCGAACGACCGTCTTTCAACGAGTCGCCCATGAAGTCCATTGACCAGGCCTGATTTATCCTTATGACTGTTATTAGTTTAAGGTGGGGGATTACAATGGACACAGCTCGGGAACAATCTTAAATCATGAATGTATGAATCATGCAAAATCATACCTACCCATAGACCGAGAATATATTCCGACAGGCACAATAGAGAGCGTCGAACACACCCCTTTTAATTTCCTAGATCAAAGACGCGTCAAAAAATATTTAAAACAAACTCATATGCAATTGAGTATCGCAGGCGGCATTGACCACACCTTCGTATTTTCAGAACTAAGGTCTTTTCACGAACCTATTGCGTGCGTCTATTCCTTTGATACTATCGCAAAAGTGAATGCTGACTGTCCCAATAAGAATCAGAAGGGCCACCCATAAGGATGAAAGAGGGTCTGAGTCATCGATTCTTGAATTGACCACTGCTGGCTAAGCATTCTTATCCACATGGATTCAGTTGTCGCTTAAGAGTTCTGACTTCATCATGATTATGAAGTCTTTTGAATTGCATATATTGATCCTATCTGATTTTGCCAAGAGAGTAAGGTATATTATTGAGTAGGTTCACGGCTACTACATTAGGAATCCACGGATTAATGATACTTATTTATATTATCGTAGAAGTTAAATGATTTATTTTCTCATGGGCCTATATTTTGTCTGGATCGTTGGTCCATATTATAACAATGCGAATTGGTCCCTTCGGATGCTGTTATTGGTCCCGCCACCCTTTGCTCAAGCCCTAAAATCATTTTCTGATGGCGACGGGCTATTATTCTCGCTAGAACAGTTCGCTGCGCTCTTTGTGTTTTGTATAGCGGCGGCTGAGGTAGTCAATGTCTTTAAACGCCGTGCGTAATTTGGGTGAAGCGGTTGGCTGTTAGAGCTACAGCGCCCCTATCCCAACAACCCCACTATCTGCTCAGGACTGTGCACTATATCCTGTGCTCCGGCCGCGCGAAGCTCCGCCTCCGAACGAAAGCCCCAGGTCACGCCCACGGCCCGGTAGCCGGCGTTACGGGCGGTGTACATATCCACATCACTATCCCCCAAATAGAGCACCTCCTCCGGTGCTAAGCCTAGGGCTGAGGTAACAAGATTTGAGACATCGGTGCTGGGTTTTACCGCGAGCCCCTCAACCTGACCTTGGACCACACGCCAAGGCCAGCGGGCTAGAAAATGGGCCACGCATCGGTCGGCAAAGACCTGGGGTTTGTTGGTCAAGATCGCCAGCGGCAAGCCGCGCTCGCAAGCGGTGTCCAATAGAGTACTGATGCCGTCGTAGAGTCGACTTTTACGCTGCCAGTTGAGCGCATACTGTGCCTCAAACTCGGCGAGGTATTGATCGATCGTGGCGCTAGCTAGATGGCTCTCAGGCACGGCACGTTCGATCAGTAGCCGAGCACCGCTGCCGATAAATTGCCGGTAGTTCGCCGTCGGCTGCAGAGGCAAGCCCTGCTCGGCTAAAACGCTGTTCATCGCGTCGGCAATGTCGTCTAGGGTGTCGAGCAGGGTGCCGTCCATATCAAATACCAGGGCTTTTACGGTCATAGTCGTCTCTGTGCGTGGCTGCTGTTCGTGGCGGGTCTTACGCAGACCCGACGCTAATGGTTTTTTTATTTGAGCGCTTGTTATCTCGCTGCGATCGCGTAATGCTATGGTGCAATGCAGCGGGCCAGTATAGCCATCTCGCTATGGGCTCACAAACCGGTTTGGGCCCCACCCTGTCTGTACCCACTATTGACTATCGATGATTGGTGATCAATTACCGATTACGCGAACTGAGGAACCACCATGACCTTGACGACTCAACACTGTGCTGCTTGCCTCCCGGATGCGCCGAAAATGGCTCCGGATGAGTTGGCTGAGCTGATGCAACAGCTGCCAGAATGGCAAATCCTAGCAGTTAACCAGGTGATGCAGCTGGAGCGGGTGTTTATTTTCCGTAACTTTCGTTTGGCGTTAGACTTCACCAACAGGGTCGGCAACCTGGCGGAACAGGAAGATCATCACCCAGCCATCGTCACCGAATGGGGCAAGGTGACCGTGCGGTGGTGGACCCATGCCATCGCAGGCTTACATCGTAATGACCTGATTTGCGCGGCTAAGACCGACGCACTGCTGGCCGATTAATCGCTCGGCGAGTTAAGGCGGGGCAAGATATCCGCCCCGGGGCTATGGCCTTACTAAATGCATGGTTGAATCTTATATCCAATCCACGATACTGCTCGTATAACCAAACTCGATCTCATTTTAAATCTCTAGGATTCTTTTTATGGCTACAGTTACATTGCAAGGCAACCCCGTTTCGGTCGCAGGCGAACTCCCAGCAGTGGGCAGCCAGGCGCCAAGCTTTTCCGTGACCGGTGCCGATTTGAGCCCCGTCACATTGGCCAGCTTTGCCGGTAAGAAATTGATCTTGAATATCTACCCAAGCGTCGACACCGGCACCTGCGCCGCCTCAACTCGCCAGTTCAACAGCAAGATGAACGAGCGTGATGATGTCGTCGTGTTGTGTGTCTCGCAAGATCTGCCCTTTGCGTTCAGTCGTTTCTGCGGCGCCGAGGGCCTGGAGCAGGTGCAGACGGCATCAACCTTTCGCTCACCGGAATTCCTTGCCGACTATGGCGTGAAGATCAGTGATGGTGTGTTGGCCGGCCTGTGCGCGCGCGCAGTAGTCGTGCTCGATGCACAGGGTGTTGTCACGCACACCCAATTGGTCGGTGAAATTGCCGATGAGCCAGATTACGCCGCGGCCTTAGCCGCCCTGGGCTGATTGGCTTAATGATATGAGGACGCGTTAAGCGTCCCGAACCCAGCCACCTTGCTAAGGTCGCTGGGTTTTTTTTGGCCAGAAAAGTGCTGATCAGTCGGTTGCTAAGGTGCGGTGCAGCGCGCTGTAGTGGGCGCCCTTGGCGAGCAGTTCGGTATGGCTGCCGCTTTCGACGATCTGACCGTCCTTCATAACATGGATCAGATCGGCGTTCATCACGGTGGTTAGGCGATGCGCGATGACCAAGGTCGTCTTATCACGGGTGAACTCATCCAATAGGGTCTGAATTTGGATTTCAGTTTGGTTGTCCAGCGCGGCCGTGGCCTCATCCAAGAGCAGAATCGGGGCATCGCGCAACAGGGCGCGGGCGATAATCACGCGCTGGCGCTGGCCACCGGAGAGGTTGCTGCCGCGCGGACCGGCCAAGGATTGCAAACCAAAGGGCAGTTCGGCGGCAAATTCGCTGACCAAGGCATCCACGGCGGCCTGTTCAATGCGCCGGTCGTCGGTAACCACATCGCCGAGCTTGATATTATCGTGCAGGCTCTCATCGAACAGGGCCGACTCTTGGCTAACCACGGCGATCGAGTGGCGCAAGTTATGGACTTCGAGTGAGTCGATATTTTGGCCACCGATACTAATGGTGCCGCTGTCCGGTAATTCTATATGGGTCAATAGATTAAACAGCGTCGACTTGCCGGCGCCGCTGGCGCCGACGAAGGCGGTGGTCTTGCCGCCCGCGGCGACAAAGGACAGCTCGCGCAGCACCGGCACCGGACCGTAACTGAAATTGACGCCACGAAATTCAATGTCGCCTAAAGGCTGGGTCAAGCCGTCGGCCTTGGCGGCTGGCCGTGGCGTGGGCTTCTGGTCAAATAGGAAGTAAATCCGTTCCAGGTTGATCAGGGCGCCCTGAATGGAGCCCGATACGCTGGTCAAGCGACGGATCGGATCGAAGATCAGCGCAATGGCAAAGAAGAACGAAATAAAGGTTCCGGCGGTTTTCTCGCCGGAGATGATTTCTTGGCCACCATAAAAGATCACCGCGACAAAACCGATGCCCGCGATCAGATCGATAATGGACGGCATCGCCGCCTTACCGTATTCCGACTTTAACGCGGTGCGCACAAAGGTGCGCACGCCTAGATTAAAGCGATCGTTTTCATGTTGGGCTAGGTTGTTGAGCTTGATAGCCTTGATGCCATGAAAAATCTCGTCGAGGCGGGTCGACAGGCTGGCCGAAGTCTCACGCGCCCGCCGGGTCTGTTTACGAATTAATTTTTGCAGCAGACTGATCGGCAAGACCAATAGCGGCGCGCCAATAAAGACGATGAGGGTCCACATCCAATCGTCCTGTAAGGCCGAGGCCAACATGCCGATCAGGGTGGCGGTGTCGCGTCCGACACTGAGCAAGGTGGTGCTGGCAAAGCCTTGTAGGGCCTGAGTGTCGCCGCGCACTCGCTCGATCAATTCGCCCGGTGAATGACGATTAAAGAACGCCATGTCGAGGGTTAACAGATGGCGGGTCAGGTCGCGCTGGATATGACCGACCACGTTGACGCCGGTTTTCACGGTCAGGGAACGATAGATAAAGGAGCCGATACTGCGCACCAGAAAAACGGCGAAGACGGTCAGGCTGATGGAACCGAGTTGGCTGGTCTGGCCGGCGATAAAGACATTATCGAACATCGGTTTTAGGGTACGCACAAAGACATACATGGCCGCGCCTTCGAGCAGCATAAAAGAGAAGGCAATGGCCAACTTAAAACTGTGCCGCTTAATATAGCTGTGCCAGACCTTTGGGATCAGATAACTTCTGGACTCTTCACTCACGGTGCAAAACCTTATCGACAAGCCAGCTGGACAAGCCACTCGGGGTGAAGCCCGAGTATAACCGCTCCGGTTGGTAATGATGGTTGACCCAGTCCATAAAGGGCGTGGGCTGTTGAGCGTTAAACTGGCCATAGCAATCGAGGAAATAGCCGAGGATGCCCGTTTTAGAATGAGCTAAATGGAAATATTTAAGACTCAACTGCTGCTTTGCTTCCGCGGCACTGGCCTGTTGCACAATCAGCAGATAGAGCGCTGAGGCCAGTCCAGCGCGGTCGGCACCGGATTTACAGTGGATCACAAAGGGTGTGTCGACCTGGGCGAAGATATCCGCCAAGCGATTAATCTCCTCCACGCTGGGTAGACGGCGCGAGTTTAACTGGGTGTTGATCAGGGTCACACCGGTTAGGGCGCAGGCTTCGGCTTCCATGGCAAAGGCGGCCGAGCTATTGGCGCCACGCAGATTAACGATGGCCTTGAAGCCTTGCTGGGCAAGCTTACGCACAAAGCGCGGCGAGGGTTGGCTGCTGCGATAGGCCTGGCCATCGAGGCTGTGAAAGTTCGCGTAGAGCGCCCGCAAGTATGCGTGATCAACCAGATGTCGATCTAAATGCAAAGCGATACGGGATTGGGGTCGATGCAGGCTAGCACGCCACTGATCGCGTCGAGCACGATACTTCTTGCGCAAAGGATTCATGACAGGTTGGTTGGGCCCTAATAGTGTAGCCGGCCATTATAGGGTGCCGATCGGTCAAGTGATAGCACTGCACCGGCTTCATTTGGCCCGAAAGCCCAGTCCGTGCTTGAGGATTTAGCCGCGCCGGCCTATCAGGCCGTCAGCTGAAAGACTTGGGCGCTGTAGGCGGGGCAATCGATCAACAGTTGCAGATCGCCGTGATCGGTTCGCTCCAAGCGTCGCTGTAACCCATCGGCATTGATTTTCTCGCTGAGGGTCCGACCTGCGGCAATCTGCGGTAATTGCGCACAGACCGCCTTGGGCAGCTGCAGCTGGCAGCGCCGTGGACTGGCGGCAAAGTTAACGAACACCAGAAGCCAGTCACTTAGATGGCAGCGGGCAAAGCTGTAACATTGATGATCGTAGCCGCCGGTCTCGTTTAAATTCGCCTGGTGTAATGGGATAAAGGCACCCCGGAGGCTGGCGCTGCAGGCAGAAAAGCTCAGCAGGCGCTGGTAGGCACTATCGAGCAGGCGTTGCGTCTGGCTTAAACCACCGCCGTCACAGCGCCCGCCATTGAGCCAGGCCTGATGCGCGGGAACCCCGGCATAGTCGAAAATAGTGGTGCGGCTGGCCCGGCCAAAACCCAGATCTGCCGCCGCCGGCTCGCCCTGGGCCTGACCAAAGTAGAGCATGGTCGGGCCTTGACCGAGCAAGGTGGTGACCACCATGGCCGGCCAGCCCTTTGCCCCGGAGCCGGCAAATTCCGGCGAGGCGATCCGTTGCTCATCGTGATTTTCCAGAAAACGCAGCAAATGGGGCTCTATATCCTGCAATTGCTGCTGCACAGCATCGAGCCGTGCAGTACTTTCCTGGCCACGGACAATGTTTTTCAAGCAGTCGTACAGGTCGACCTTGTCGTATAGATAGTCCATCTTGCCGAGCTGAATATAGTCTCGATAGCGGCCCGGTTGATAGACTTCGGCCAAGAGGGTGGCGTTGGGATTACGAACCTTGATCGCCGAATTCATATAGCTCCAGAACTCAACCGGGACCATCTCCGCCATATCGAAGCGGAAGCCATCGACGCCCTGATCGAGCCAATAAAGGGCAATGGCTCGAAACTTGGTCCAGCTGTTGGGTACCGATTTATCGGCCCAGAATCTAACGTGCTCGACCACCGGCAGGTTGCGGTAATGCTCGGGCAAGAGCGGGAAATCGGTACTGCCATCGGGCCGTATGCCATAGTTAACCTTGACGGTTTCAAACCAGTCATTCCAACGGGGTTTGGCCAGGCGGGCGCCATCGCCGGTCCATTTGGCCGGGGACTCCTGAAACGCGCAGCGACCTGCAGCGGCATAGGCGTCGGCCAACCATTGACCCTGGGCCGGATGGTCTGGCGGACTGAAGTCTTGGCCGGGGACATAGTAAAAGTTATTATCGCGATGGTATTCCAAACTGGCATTGTCATCCACGCCAAAGTCGCATGTGCCGGCGGGTGCGCTGGTGCTGCGATAGGCTCGCGCCAGGTGATTGGGCACTATGTCGATAATCACCTGCATGCCATGGGCGTGCGTGCGGGCCACCAGGGCGGCAAATTCGGCCAAGCGATGGCGCGGGTCGGTGGCCAAATCGGGGTTTACATTATAATAGTCCTTTATCGCATAGGGGGAGCCGGCTCGGCCCTTGACCACCGACGGGTGGTCATCGGAGATGTCCGGGTAGCGCGTCAACTGCGCGTGATGCAGCACGCCGGTGTACCACAGGTGGCTCACACCATAGGCCCTAATGGCAGCGAGGGCGCGGTCATCGAAGTCGGCGAACTTACCGACCCCGTTTTCGGCCAGGGTGCCCCATGGCTTGTTGGTGCTGTTCTGATTGCCAAACAGACGCGTAAACACCTGATAGACGACAAGTTTACCCGTATGCGCGGCCGCTGGAAGATTCATCTGTACTGCAGTCCCTGATACTTTCCACGATTATAGCGAAGGCAGTCCATTTCCCGGGATTGAGTTCGAAGCATGGTTGAAAATGGCAAAGTACTAGCTGCGCCCGATGCGCGCAGCCTTAAATCAGACCAACCTGAGCGTTGAAGGCAATGACCAGGCGATCCGGTTGGCCAAAATAGGGCAGGGCCGAATGTTTCAAATAGGATGGGAAGATTACAATCTGGCCGTCTACCGGTTCCAGGTCCCACACCCCGGTGCCGTTGAGGTATTGGCTGCCGGCATCGAGATAATGGTCGGCGTTGATACGCGGATCGTAAAAGCGGTTGATGCCATTGCGTTGCGCAAAGTTAGTCGCGCCGACATCCAGGTAATAGATACCGCACCAGGAGCAGTTCGGGTGACTGTGGGCGTCATGGAAACCGCCGTTCTGCGTAATGTGATACCAGCTTTCGGTAATCTGAGCATCCGCTTGGGCGTCCTCGGGCCAAAAGCCGTGATTGACCTCGCTGGCGACGGTATTGAGTAAATCGGTGAACAGGACATTCAAGGTCTGGATGTCATCATTGTCACGAGCCAAGAAGTCCAGTTCACTCTCTTGCAAGTTGCCCTTGGCGAGGACCCCGACCTCACTCTTAATCGCGCTGGGGCCGGAGGCGGCATCGGCGTAGATAAGTTTGCGCAGGGCATCCTTTAGCAGGTCATGATAGGGATTTTGGGTGATAAAACATTGGCTCTGCCACAGTTCAACCGGTTCAACATCCGGTGTATCGGAAACGGTTTCGAATTCAAAATCCATGGGGACAGCGCTCTGGGCAATGGGCAGGCAAGATTACCCAAGATCGGCCCCTTTTGTAAGGCCCGAGCGATAACAGCGCGCTGCACTGCAATCCGGCCGCGGTATGGCAGGCATAAAAAAGCCCGCCGAGGCGGGCAAAAAAACGAACATAATAGGGTGTAGCGGTTGTGCTCAGGCAAGACACAGGAAACAGGACATAGAACTTAGGCCTTATGACCCTGCCCGATGGAGGCAATCAGATCGTGCATGGCTTTTGAGATTGAATCGGTCGTTGCTTTAATCCAGTGGTTTAGTGCCTGGCTACGCAATGCGCGGGCTTGGCGAACGTACCGAGCGACTTCATCGGAGCTCAAACTTGGGGCTGTGAACGGTTCGTGGTTTTGCATGTCGATTCCTCTTTGCTTCAAAAAATTCTATAAAAGAAGTGTAGTGATTTGACCTTTGGCCAACAAACGATTATTTTTTGCACTATAGATGAAATTAACTCACTCATAGGTGACCTATCAAACGTTTACCGCCCTTCAAGGCTCTGCAGGCATTCGAATCGGCCGGTCGGACCGGCAGCTTTCAGGCCGCGGCCCAAGAGCTGTTTGTTACGCCCTCGGCCATTAGCCATCAGGTCAAGGCCCTGGAAGCCTTTCTCGGTTTGGAATTGTTTGAACGTAGGGTGCGTAAGGTGACCCTGAGTATGGCCGGTGAGCGCTATTTGGCGGCGATCAGCCAAGCCTTTATGCACATTGAATCGGCCACCGGACAGCTCGCTCGGCATGCTGGTGGCGAACTCAAGTTGGCGGTGGCACCGACCTTTCTCGATCGTTGGCTCTTGCCCCGTTTCAATGACTTCACCAATAGGCACCCTGAAATCGAACTGGATATTCACAGCTCTATCGGCGTGATCGACTTCAACCAGTCCGATATCGATATGGCCGTCTACTTTGGTGATGGGGAATGGGGTGGGGTCAGTTGCACCCACTTGCGGCCGTCCTTCTTGGTGCCGGTCTGTGCCCCGGAGCTGTTAGAGCAAGAGCGCATTATGGTGCCAGCCGACTTGCTCAAGCTGCGCCTGCTGCAGGTCAAGAAACGGCCTGAGCATTGGCCGAGCTGGTTTGCCCTATCGCAAACCGGCTTCCATCCGGCGCTCGGCATTATCAGTTTTTCCAATGGCATGATAACCGCGAATGCGGCAACCGAAGGCCTCGGGGTCGCCCTAACCGATCCGAGTTTGGTGTCGGCGGAGATAGAACGGGGCGAACTGATGATTCCAATTGATCTGGTTATGCAGCTGCCGAAGTCCTTTTATCTGGTCTCACAAAAAAACCGCCCACTCAGTCATCCCATGATGGTATTTCAGACCTGGATTATCGAGCGCATGGAGCGCGATTTGACTGAGCATAAGGGTTTAAAGCTTTGACCGCGTTGGTCCAGACTGCCCAGAGGGCCACCGCGACAGGGCCCTGCCTAAATGTCGCGCGGTAAAGATCTTATCTTGGTGCTAGTCAGCCCGATCTGGTTAGCCGTCACTAAAAAGTTACTAAACAGCCTAGCTGCCTAGCACATCGACAGTGGATGTCGGGGCCGTTACCCGTCTGAGAAAAATCACGAACACACCAACAGCAGAGCCCATCATAAAGGCTAGGATCAGCTTGAGCAGGAGCCTGCTCGAAAGATTACTGCTGTTCACTTCGACAATGCTTCCTAGAAGGTCATACAGCTGACCGTTGTCTGACAGAGAAGAGTTATTGGCAACCTGGATAATACCGGTTAAGGCATCATTAAGCCCGGCCATCTTGGCGCTAGAATCCGTAATTAATTGGCTAATTTTGGTGCTGTCGAGGGCCGCGGACTTGCCGTCGCTTTCGGATTGGTAAAATTCGATTTCTGAGATGACCGACTCCAGGTCGGATGAAAAATCGATTTTCTTTTCAAGTAACTCTTTGCGGTACTCAGGGTCCGCCATTTTCGAACCCAGCTGAAGCAATGTATTGACCAGGTCATTACTGTATTGTGGCGAATAGATTTGCGGACTGGTTTGCGATTGCCCAGGCCCTGTTTGGGCTTGCGAATCGTCTTGCTGACTGAACTGTATCAGGGCATCGTTGTAGACGGTTACCATGCGCTCTAAGCTGTCGCGTTGACGCTCCAGCTCTGCTAGCCGGGCTTCTCGAAAGCCTTTATTCCAGATTTCGCTATCGGCGCCCACGCCAGACTTTATGACAATTTCTTTTAGAATAGCGATCCGATACTTGCCTTCGGTGCCGAGCAGGTGCTCCAGATCGGATAACTTGTAGCCCGAGCTTGGATCAGCAATATCGTTTAACAGGGGGCTATTGATATAATCGTTGGTAATTTTACTTAACACCTTGTGGGTGTCGGATAGGATGTTGACCTTGATCAACAAATCTTGTTCTTCTGCGGTGATGATCTGACTGCTCAACGTTGGTTGAATCTGATTTAACACCCCGCGATTTTTGATCGCCTGTGTGGCCCAGGTATCGGGAATATCGGACAAAATTTGGCTTGCTTTGGCCATGTTTCCGTTTACCAGGCTAAGGTCCAACAACAGGGTGCTGTTAATTCGGGCACTCTGACTCAGCGTCTGCGAATACGCGGCTATCGCCTCATTGAATTCTGCAACCGATAAACCCTTGTCTTGTGCGGCAAGGTTGGCGATAACGCCGTCTAATCGGCTCGCGCCAGCGAAACCGGGAGCCATGGTCAAGGCTGCGGAAAAGTCGTCGAAGGATACCGCTGGATCAACGTGTCGCGCGTAAACCTGGCGAAGAACAGGGCCGGAGAGAATTTCTAGAGGCGAAAATTTAGTCCGGTTGGGATAGAGCCCCGTTTCGGCGCCGTCAAAATTAAAATGCACCTGCATTTGAGCGCTGGAAGACTTCTCCCAACTGAGTCCTCCCAGTTGGTATATGACAGTCCCCAAAGAAAAGATTAGGCCCCAAAGCAGGATTCGCCATTTGCCCAGCCAAAGTGGCCATAGTATATCCCGCAGATCTATCTCGTCTGAGTAAGACGTTGGAGTATTTTGAATCATTATTGATGGTTCTCTATAATATTAGCACGGGAGTAAACACACCAATTCGTCAACTAAAATTGATTGATTAGTTATTTTAAAAGGGTGCTTGAGTGTTTTTTTCAGAAGAAATTATTTTGTATTTATACTCAGTCACGCATTAACATGTGTTCTTGCACGTTCAAGGCTTTTGCAATCTGTTCGACTTTATTTAGGGAAGGGCATTTAGTGCCGCGTTCAATATGTCCCATGTGGCCACGGTCAATGTCCGCCATATCCGCGAGCTGCTCTTGGGTGATGTTTAAAGAGCAACGCACTTCTTTGACCCGCCGGCCAAATCTCTTACTCAATGAGTCCATAATGCTCTCAGTAACATTCCATAGTCATAATGACAGTACTCTTAAGATCAGGAGTTCTCAACGGCCTAAAAGCTTCTTTTTTGGTTTAAAAAAATTGAATGATAATTAATTATTTTGGCAGCGGAGCATTAGTTATTATTAATATTAGTATTAATATTAGTATTAGTATTAGTATTAGTATTAGTATTAGTATTAGTATTAGTATTAGTATTAGATGTAGGTAATTTTTTTATCTACGGTTTATGACTGGTGATTTGCCCGTTTGCAAAAGATACAGCGCTATAGCCCCTCAATTTTTTCGACCTTGCAGTCTTCTATTTTTTAATTCAACGTGACTCCCCTATCGGTAAGTAAATTTAAATATCGTTCGTGAATTGCCTTCTATTGTTTGGCACGAATCGGGATAAACAAAAATGCATCGGGAACCGGCGGGGTTAAGGTTATGATAAGCACGCTTGAAAGGGTGGATAAGCCGATTGGGGTTTAGTACCAAGATGGATTTTTATTCTTTTCTGCTCACATAGCCTACTGGCAAGCCGAGCGATTTCATCGGGCGATTGCGGTGAATGGCTTATAGACCACTCTAAATTGATAAAGTGCGAAATTTGGATGCGCTTCGATATGCTCCAATATGCAGGTTTTCCAGCTGTCGCCGAACAAGGTTTGAACGCGAACCTGCACGGTTTCCCGAATGGCGTAGCTGGCTAGAGGGGCACTGAAGATAAAGCTGGTCGAACTGTGAAAATGACACAAGAGGTATGAGGTTTGGTCCGCTTGGTTGCGCACCGGCAAGCTGTAGCAAAGCTTGTTGAGTGTACTAATGATGCGTTTTAGCGGGAAACGAATCGATTCGACTTTAAGCACCTATGTTTATTTCTTGCTCACCTTCCTATTAAATATAGTTTTATATTGGCCAATTGCCTGTTTTTTGGATAATTCGTCGCATGTCTGTTTAACGAATCATTAGGTCAGTAATGCTGCCAGGATGGATTTAGGCGATATTATCTCTGCCCCTCAGGTACGAGATGCTGGCCCGCCTGAGGGCTGCGCTCAAACAGTTGCTGTCCCCGCCAGACCGTATTGTCGTTGTAGCGCGCTAGAGCCAGCCCAAGATTATCAGTTTGCCGTAAGACTCGGCCCTATGAGCGATGCGCTAGCCTATCGCGTGAGCATAGACAGTATTACGGGAGACCCCCAGCTGACGCGATGCCAGGGCAACATTGCCGTTGCATTCACGCATCACTTTACGAATTTCGAGGCACTTAACTTCCTTGACCATATGGCCTGTGCAGCTTGAGCAGGCCGCCACATCGAGTTGGCGCTGGCCTAGAATCCGAGTTACCCCTTCGGTGCGGATAACGCCCTCATGATGTTGGATTGCCAGGGTACGCACGCTCCAATCCAAATCGGACAGGTTATTGATTGCGGCAATCTCCTTTAGCGCTTCTACGGCGTTGCTGGAGAGCGAGTGCTGCGGTGAGATTGTTGCCAGCATAGCGCAACACAAGAGCCGGAAATCAGACCGGTTGCGCAGTTTGGGTAAGTACAGCGAGAAGCCTGCTAAGCGTTTGCACAGATCGCCAAGGGGCCCTTGAGGATATTGTTCGCCGTCATCGGCCTGTGTGCTGCTGAGGATGACCCACTCACCCTGGGCCAACAAGGGATTGCGCCGATGCAGTAAGCGGTTGAGCAGGGTGTTTAGGCTCGGCACCATGTCTGCCGGCAGAAGATCGACCCGATCGAGATAGAGCGTACCGCCTTGCTTTAAATCTATCTTGTCTTGCTTTAGGGCGCCATCCACAGAATTCGATTTCATTTGCGCGATAAGTTGTGTCTCAACTGAGTCTAAATTTACCGTGGCACAGTCGACTAGGACAAAATTTTCGTCCGGATGTAACTGCTCGTGAATCTCTTCGGCGATCGAATTCTTGCCGGTTCCTGGGCCACCAAAGATCATCACCGGCATGCCCTGCTGGGCCGATTTCTTACCCAACCTCAGGTTGTGACGCAATGCCTCATCGGTGAAAATTCGCCCCGTGGTCGACTCTTCAGTCGTCTTGTGCAGCCGATAGATTGGATCGGCCGGCAAAAAAATCTGGGTCTTAGACAGCTTGCTGTTGGCAGAGTGCGTTAGCCTGAGTCGGGCAAAGTATCCCGCCTGCAACCAGTCCCGGATTTGTACGACTTCGCCTTTGCCGATGCGATCAATCAGTATCCGAAATTGACCCTTAAAGACATCCTGATAAGTGGGTGTGCTCGTCAATATAATGCCGGTCAATAACTCACTCGAGCGGCGATTAGCGCCGGTAATTTGACCTTCTTGATTAAAGGCGATCATGCCCACGTTCTGGGTTTGCAAATACTCTTGGCGGGGATGAAATTGGATAATGTAATCACCACGATGATCGTCGACAAAGAGCCGATTTTCGACATTTTGTGCGGCGAGATTGACCAGCGCCAGGGTGTGATGTTGGCGTGCGGCGACCTCAGATGAGGCATCGAGCAAGCCAATGAGCTGGCCTTTGCTATCAAAGATAGGTGCTGACAGACAGGAAATGCTGCCCTCACGCGCAAAATAATGCTCCCGACCGGTAACATTGCACGACGTGCCGGTATGCAGTGCCAATCCAAGGGCGTTGGTGCCGCGTATATCTTCACTCCAAATCGAACCCGGAAGAATGCTCTTACCGCAGACCGAGGTGCGGAATTCTTCGTCAAGAATATGATCCAGCACTACGCCATCGTGGTCGGCAAAGGCCACCAAAAAATTGGATCCGGCAATCTGTGCGCTGAGCAGCTCCAGTTCGGGCCTGACCAGGCGCAACACTAGATCGAGTTTTTCTCGGCGCTGGAATAAATCTGAGTAGGATACGACGCACTCCTCAGGCTTGCTCACTGGGTCCAGGCCGAGTCGAATACAACGGCGCCAACTGTCTGCAATCGGCTCGGGCACGGCGCCGTAAGCGAATTTTCCGCGCAGCTCCAATGCGTTGCGAGCTTTTTCGAATGCAGTTTCCAAAACAGTCTCCCCCAGAAATTAATTCATAATAGAAGATGCCGGTAAATGGCTTAGAAATAAAGGAAATTCGGAACATTGTTCTATTTTTGAACACCTAAAAGATCCAGCCAAGCAAAAACTGAACACCCATTTATGACTCATGGCTTGCCCAAACGGATATATTTTGACTCTTCACCAAGCACAATATTTTATATTTTCGGAGAGTCCCATGAAGGCACAAGTTTTACATAAGTACGATGACGACCTCACAGCTTCGTCTTGGGTCGACTATATAGATGTTCCAGATCCGATTATCACCAAGGGTTCGGATGTCATCATTCGGATCGGTGGCGCTGGCGTTTGCCGAACCGATTTACACGTAATTGAAGGTATTTGGCGGCCCCACATGGACCCAACGGGTAATGAGCTTTTGCCATTCATCTTAGGTCATGAAAATGCCGGTTGGATTGAAGACGTTGGCCCAGAGGTCGTCGGTCTCAAGAAGGGTGATCCCGTCATTGTTCATCCTAAGATTTCAAACGGTACCTGCCTAGCGTGCCGTCGTGGCGAAGATATGCACGGTGAGGGCACCTTCCCAGGGCTCGATTCCAACGGTGGTTACGCAGAAGCATTGGTAACCTCAGAGCGCAACATCATCAAGCTGCCAAAATCATTACTGCCGAAGGAAGTTGCACCTTACTCCGATGCCGGCCTGACAGCCTATCGCGCGGCCAAGAAAGCAACGCGTCATCTGCTGCCGGGTCAATATTGTGTGGTCATCGGCGCGGGCGGTCTGGGCCATATTGCCATCCAAGTATTGCGCGCGATGTGTGCTGCCGAAATTATCGTCGTGGATACCTCTGCCGCTTCTTTGGAACTGGCCGGTAAATGTGGTGCCGATCACCTAGTGCGAGCCGACGGTGGCGAAGTAGATGCCGTTCTGTCGCTGACCAAAGGTCACGGCGCCGAAGCAGTATTGGATTTTGTCGGTGAGAACGGTACAACTCGCAAGGGTCTTGAAATGACTCGTGCAGCCGGTAGCTACTATGTCGTTGGTTATGGCGAAAATATTCAGGTGCCGACAGTTGATTTAGTGATTTCAGAAAAGAACATCATCGGCAACCTAGTCGGTACTTGGGCCGAGCTGACCGAATTGATGGAGCTGGCTAACCGTGGGTTGGTCGATTTAACGACCAAAGAATATGCCCTCAGCGATGCCAACACCGCGTTACGCGATTTACATCAAGGTAAGATCCATGGTCGCGCGGTATTGATACCGTAAAGCCAGCTGCAAACCAATTTAGACCCGAGGGGTTGTCTAGTCGTGGCCCCTGCAAGACCGGCTAAACCCAATGACTGGGTTAGGTCACACAGCACGCCTACAAACATAAAAATATATAAACATACAAAAATAAAAAAAGAGAGGAAGACCATGAAGAAGTTTATAAAATCTGCGTCCGTCCTGGCGCTTGCGGCGTCGGCTACGCTGCCGGCATTGGCACAGGATTACTCATCCTTCGGCATTGAAAAAGACCTGCCGGGCACCTGTAGCTATGCAGCTACCGACGCCAAGGACTATTCTGGACGTTCGTTAAACATCATTACCCATGCTATCCCGGTAATCGGTGAGCCTACTGCATTGCACGCAGAGCAGTTTGCTGAACTGACGGGTGCAGAAGTGAATGTTGTTCACGTACCCTTTGGCGATCTGTTTCAACGTATTATGATCCCGTTCCAAAGCGACCAAAACGCCTATGACGTTATGTTCTACCCATCGCTATGGATTGGTGACTTCAGCCGTTTCTTGGCCCCGGTGCCAGACGCCTATATTAATTCCACGGGCATGATGGATGTCACACCAAGCTTCACCGGTGTTGCAACCTGGAACGATGAGATGATTCAGTATCCAATGGATGGCGATCGTCATTATCTGAAGGTCCGTACTGATATCTTCGACAACGCCGACGTGCAGGCCAAGTACCTGGCCGATACCGGGAGCGAACTTGTTATTCCTGAGACTTGGGAAGACTACAACAAGGTTGCCGCCTATTTCAACGATCGCGATTGGGACGGTGATGGCGAGCTGAACTATGGTTCTGCCGAGGTTGCTAAGCGTGACGATCTGATGTTCTCGGCCTTTATTAGCCGGGTCGCACCTTATGCCAAGCATCCAGATGTCGAGGGTGGTTTTTTCTTCGATCTGGAAACCATGGAACCCTTGATCAACACCCCGGGATTCGTGCGCGGTCTTGAGCTCTTTATCGATGCCCAAGCGAGCTTCCCACCCGGTGGCAAGAACTTCGGTTTAGGCGATGAGATCTTCTCATTTGGTGGCGGTCAGACATTGATGAGCTACAGCTGGGATGATGCTTATATCCAGGCTAACCAAGCCGATAGCCGAATCCGCAACAAGGTTGCCGCTGCGCCGCTTCCAGGTGCCTCTGAAGTTTGGAACCGTGATACGGGCAAATGGGATACCTTCTCTACGCCCAACCGCGCGCCCTACATGACATGGGGCTGGTCTTCAGCCGTCTCTACCCTGTCTAAAGAGCAAGAGATGGGATTTGATTTCTTGTGCTTCTTCTCCAATGAAGCCAATGCCGAGCATGATATGCAGATTGGTCGTTTCGGTGTGAACCCATACCGTAATAGCCACTTCGATGTCGATTACTGGAAAGGCCAAGGCTGGGAAGATAAGACGGCTCAGACCTATGTCACCACGTTGTCTGAGATGGAAGAAAGCAAGAACCGCGTTTTTGACCTCCGGGTTCCAGGCGTAAGTCAGTTCATGTCCTCCATGGCAAACGGCGTTGCCGAAGCAATGGCTGGCCAGAAAACGGCTCAAGAAGCGCTAGACGATGTAGCGAAAGAATGGGCCGAAATTACCGACCGGATTGGCAAAGATCGGTTGCGTGATGCATATGCCAACGTTGTTAAGTTAGAAGACAACGAAGGCTGATGAAAAGGGGTGGGCACTCTCTGGTGCCCACCACCAATCTCAGGATAAATACAAATGCTATCTTCAAAACATTTCTTTTTGCTTCCAGCCCTTTTAACGCTGGTGGCCATTATTTTGTTCCCTCTGTTGTTTACCGTACGCGTGAGTTTTTCCAGCTGGGATGTGTTCCAGTCGGGCTTGGACTTCATTGGCGGCAAAAACTACGGTCGGGTGTTCGCGGATGAACGATTTTGGCAGAGCCTGGGGCGTTTGTCATTGTTGTCCGTAATTTCGGTTTCACTGCAATATACCCTTGGTTTCGCGCTGGCCCTTGCTGTTTGGAAGCAGGTTCGCGGCGGACGTTTTTTACGGGTCTTATTTTTAATCCCGATGATGACTACACCAGTAGTTATGTCGGTTATCTGGCGAACTGTGTTCCATGAAAGCTTGGGACCGGTCAATGATATTTTAGGCATGTTTGGTATAGGTGCGGTACCGTGGCTTTCGAGTGCGACCGGGGCCTTTATCAGCGTATTAATTGTCGAAGTATGGCAATGGACGCCGTTTATGTTCTTGCTGTTGCTGGCCGGCTTGGTGTCATTACCCCGCGAGCCTTACTTGGCGGCCGCGATTGACGGCGCCGGCACATGGCGAACCTTTTGGCAGGTTACGTTTCCGCTTATGGCACCGATCACCATTGGTGCGTTAATTATCCGCCTGATTGAAGCCTCAAAAATCATGGACACGGTCTATGTCCTGACGTCGGGTGGGCCGGGAACGGCAACTGAAACCTCGTCTTATTATATCTACATCCGCGGTTTACGCGACTTTCAAATTGGCTACTCCGCGGCGTTATCGTTGGTCTATCTGGTGATTATGATTATCAGCCTCACCGTGATCGCGAAGCTCTTGATGCGCACGCTGGTCGGAAAGGACGGATAAAATGAACAAGTTCTATCATGCTCTCAAAACTGCTTTTCTGCTCGGTTGGTCGATCTTTGTGGTGTTTCCCTTTCTGTGGGCGCTGACCACCTCGTTTAAAGATGCCAACGCTGTTACCAGCGGCGCGACCTATATCCCCTGGGTCGATTTCGAACCCTCAACCCAGGGTTGGACCTCGCTCTTTACCACGGGATCGCAGGGTATCAACATAGTCGGCCCCTTTATCGATTCGGCGGCGGTGACGCTCATCGCCAGTCTGGTCAGTTTGGCGCTCGGCACATTGGCGGCCTACGGCTTGTCGCGTTTTGAGTATCGCTTGGGTTTCGTCAAAAATGCCGATATCACCTTCTTCTTTATCTCGCAGCGTATTATGCCACCCATCGTATTGGCGATTCCGTTCTTCCTGATGTTGAAAGAACTGGGTGCGTTGGATACCATTTTCGGACTGGTGTTGGTCTATATCGCCTTGCTGTTACCTATCGCGGTTTGGGTGATGACCGACTTCTTCGCCGGTATCCCGAAAGAACTGGACGAAATGGCCATGACCGATGGCTGCAGCCCGATCGGTGCGTTTTTTCGAGTGGTGCTGCCGAACTCGGTGCCAGGGCTCGTCGTGGCGGGAATGTTCTGTTTGATCTTTGGCTGGAATGACTTCTTCTTTGCCTTTACGCTCACGTTCACTGAAACGCAGCTGCTGCCGGTTTCAATCGTATCCCTTAATTCCTCTGTGACACCTTGGTGGTCGCTGTCAGCCTTCGCGCTGATTTCCGTCGCGCCCTTGGCGTGTGTTGCAGTCATCGTCGAGCGCTATATGTCGCGCGGCACAATGTCGGGGGCCATCCGGTAGATATCATGCTACAGATAAACCAATTAACCACTGTTGATCCCAAAGTATCTCTGAACGATGTCTCATTCCTCTTCGAGGCGGGAAAAATCTATACCATCCTGGGCCGAACCGGCGCCGGAAAGACCGAGCTCTTGCGTGCCCTGATGGGTCTAAACCCATTGGCCGCGGGCGACATTCACCTAGATGGCACCGATATTTCAGAGCGCCCGATCCGGGCACGCAATATGTCGCTGGTCTACCAGCAGTTTATTAATTATCCCCATCTAAGTGTCTTGGATAACGTCGCCTTTCCACTGCGCCGCCAGGGCAAGAAAAAGCCCGAAGCCCAAGCGCTGGCGACTGATATGCTCGCCTCAGTCGGCTTGGGCGATTTTCTGGAACGTCGTCCGGCTCAGCTTTCCGGTGGCCAGCAGCAGCGTGTTGCCTTGGCCCGTGCGATGGTGAAGAAATCGCGCATCCTGATGCTGGATGAGCCCTTAGCCAACTTGGATTATAAGTTGCGTGAACAGCTGCGCGAAGAATTTCCACGCCTCGTTGCCGCCAACAGTGACAGTGTGATCCTGTACACCACGACCGAGCCGCGCGAAGCCATGGAGCTAGGTAACACCATGATTATTATGCACAACGGCAGCATCGTCGCCAGTGGGCCGCCAGCGGAGCTGTTTGCCCATCCGCCGACCATAGATGCCGCCAGTGTGATAAGCGATCCGCCGATTTCGTTTATTTCTGGTTTTGTGCGCAACAACGAGCTTTTCTTTGCCGAAGGTAAACCGGCCCCCAGCGACGGCTTGGTGCTGCCGTCGGACGGACCTGTCACCATCGCGCTGCGACCCGATGCGATCGAGCCGAATGGTCCATTGCAGGCCACCATCGGTTTGTCCGAATTCAGCGGTTCGGAAACTATTATCCATCTCGATTTCGACTTTGGTAGAGCGATAATGTTGGTCGAAGGCATTGGCAGTTTTGAGGTCGGTGAGACCTTGAAGGTCTCGATTCAGGCTGAACATATCATGCTATTTGCACCAGACGGCCGCAATATTACGACTAGGAGCAATTGACATGGCTGAAATCATATTGGAAAACCTCGGGCACAGCTATTTGTCCGACCCGAGTGGCGACAACGACTATGCGCTTAAGCCGGTCAACCTTACCTGGCAGGACGGCAAGACCTACGCCCTGTTAGGGCCTTCAGGGTGTGGCAAGACGACGATGCTGAATATCATCTCAGGCCTAGTGCCGCCATCGCACGGGCGCCTGTTGTTCGATGGTCAAGACGTTACTCAAATGGCCACATCTGCGCGCAATATTGCTCAGGTGTTTCAGTTCCCGGTGATCTATTCGACCAAGACAGTGCGCCAAAATTTGGCCTTTCCGTTGGAATGTCGTGACGTCGCACCGGGCCGGATTAAAGAGCGTGTGGCCGAGGTGTCTGCGCTGCTCGATTTGGATTATGCGCTCGATATGCCGGCCCGTCGGCTCAGCGCAGATCAAAAACAACTGATCTCCCTGGGACGCGGGCTGGTGCGTGAAGACGTCAGCGCGATCTTGTTGGATGAGCCGTTGACCGTAATCGACCCGCAAATGAAATTCATGCTGCGGCGCAAACTGCGCGAGATTAATCGTAAGACCGGCGTCACGATGATCTTGGTAACCCACGATCAGAGTGAAGCGATGAGTTTTGCCGATGAAATCGTCGTAATGAAAGACGGGCGCGTGCAGCAGTCCGGCACGCCCGCGGAGCTCTTTTCGCGGCCCCAGAACGAATTCGTGGGTTACTTCATCGGTTCACCGCCGATGAACATGATCACCCTAAACGCCCGTAAGGACGCACTCGGCACCGATGCATTAAGCCTCACCAAGGCCTTGCCCAGCGACCCTAACGCCGGCTTGCATCAGCTGGGGATTCGACCTGAACATATAGCATTGGTTAGCGCCACGGACCAAAACATGGGCACCGGGACTATCAAGAAGATTGAGCACCTTGGTGTTGATGGCATCGTTACGCTGGAGCTATCGGCCGGAGTGGTGATCAAGGCTAAAACCCGTAAGCACACCGGGATGCAGGTCGGTAACGCGATGGGCATCAACGTGCGCGCAGAAGATGCGCTCCTCTATGTCGAGGGAGCCCTCGCCGCCGCGCAATAGCCCAGATCGAGTCGTAGGCTGCCGGTTAGATGTGGCAGCCTTTTAAACCGGGACAGATTTATTTGTTAAACCGGGACAGATTTATTTTGTTAATTTATTTGGATAACTGAGGCAAATTTATTAATTGGTGATCTTGTGCTCTTTGGCTGGCCGACCTGGACGTTTGAATTCTAGTCTTATTCCTGTTCGTAGCTCGATTTCCTCGACGAACGGAGCCTTACCCGTAAGGCGATTGCTTTCAAGCATCTGGGATATGAAAATTGCTTCAGATATAGAGGAGCCTTTCGCTACAAACTCTCTGTAATGATTAAAACCGATGTCATTTAGTTTCTTAAACGCAGTGCGATCAATTATTTGGGGTGGTGATAGACCTGCATTCTCCTGATAGCTTGACCATCGATAATGCTCTGGCTGGGCAACCATCTTCGCCTTGACTGGATTTAGTTCAATATAGCGACAACATTGCAGGAAGTATGAATCACTTTCGACGATACTCATTTTATAACGACCCTCCCACAGTGATCCTGTTCGGTGTTCTTGTTTGTTGACATAACGTGTCTGCCGCCCAGCTAAACGCTTCATCAGTAATCCAATACTTTTTACATTATCGCCGGGGTCGAGCAGTAAATGAACGTGATTAGTCATCAAACACCAGGCGTAAACATTAACTGACAGTAACCGTGTCCATTTAACCAGGGTGTTGAGATAATAGGAATAGTCTGCATTCTCTACGAATATGGCATTCTTGTTGTGTCCGCGCTGAACGATATGATGTGGCATATTTGGGGCCACCACTCTTCCAATCCTTGGCATAGCAAACTCCTTTTGCTTCGTTTCGAGATTACAAACTATAGGACATGTAGGTAGCATATTAAAAATTTAAAATTTAATAAATCTGTCCCAGTTTGGGATTGATACGATCGCCAAACGCCGGACACAAAAAAGCCCACATTGCTGTAGGCTCGATCGTGAAATTTGTAATGGTGCCCAGACGCGGAATCGAACCACGGACACGGGGATTTTCAGTCCCCTGCTCTACCAACTGAGCTATCTGGGCGTCGTTAGCCGCTAAATTTCATTGCGTCAACGGGGGCGTATTAAACGGATTTTCGGCCAACTCGTCAATAGCTATTTTGCTAAATGTTTGATTTTTTTAAAGAAACTTGTCGATTGGCGATAATGTGAGCGAATCGGCCTTAGTTCGGATGCACAGCATTGCTCCGATTTGGGGTGGTCGACCCGGATCGTCCGGCTGTGCCTAAACAGGGGGCATGTAGGAGTGGTTGTGCTTGGAAGGGGGTAGGGCAGGGTAACTGCCCTTGCCCCTGTCTGAGGCCGGTTTAGAGGTCGCCGAGTTCATCGCTGAACCAGATCTTGCGTTTAAAGCGCGGGTTCTTCGATGACATGTCAATCTTATAAGGATTATTTTCGATCGCCTGTGGAATTTCGAGAATGGCGCACAGTTCTTGGGCAATCCATTTTTCAACCTTCAGCACGACCAACTTTTTGCGCAGTCGGCCCTGTTCATCGCGGTTAAGGATGGTCGGCAGGGTATTGAGCGTGAGGATCTCGCCGATCGCCTTATGGGCCATGCGTTCGCGACCCTCGTCGCTGGCATAGAAGTGGGACACGGCAAACACCATGCGCTGTGGGTTCAGCTGCTTGAGGAACTGGCACGACTGCACCACGGTTGAGCCGGTACGGACCATGTCGTCGAATAGGACGATGCTGCAGCCGTCCAGGCCTTCGAAGGTATGCTCACTCTCCTTGTGCAGGGAAATTTCGACCTTGCGCTCGGAGTTGCGGATCTTATCGAGCATGATAAATTTGGCTTTGGCCAAGCCCAGGGTTTCGAACATGACCTTGACGAAGTCGCGCGCGCCCTTGTCTGGTGCACAAAGCACCAAGCCTTCACCCTCGGGGCCGTAGTTGAGGATGTTGGAGTTGAGCAGGTAGTGGGAGTAGATTTCATAGGGAATGAGGTTGTGAAAGTCACCTTCAAACACATCGCTGAAGATCTTTTGCACCGAATGCGAGTGGTTGTGAATGGTCAAGACCGTATCGACACCAGATAGCTTGAGCAGCTGTGCATAGAGTTTGGAGGTAAAAGCCTGGCCGTCGAACTTTTTGATATCGTGGATATCGCGTTCAAACAGGGTTTCACCCAGGCCTCTGCGTGCGCCGCGGTCTTGGGCGCTGAAAAACAGGTCCGGCTCGACCAATACCACCCGTGTTGCGCCGTTTTCTTTCGCGCCACGGGCGATAATCAGGTTATGCATCGCCAGTTCCTGGCGTGTTTTGACATGGCTGCTGGTGCTAACGATCACCACTGTCTTACCGACTAGGCTGTGTCCGATGGTGTCGAAGTCCAATTCATCGGAAATAAAGCGCGGGCAAAATTCAGAATTCATGAACTGTTTCATACTAATAAGGTCGGCTATGTCCTCGTGCTGGCCCATGGCATAGGCAACATCAATAGCAAACGGATTGTCGGCGAGGTTGCTGACAATAACTACATTATTAGACCATTCGGTCGGAAAAGTCATGAAAGAGATCCTTATGGAATCGTTTAGGTTAGGCCGTGCGCGTCAGAGTGATAGTTTACCGGTAGGGGTACCCGCTTTGATACTGGGTATTTATACAAATTTGGCCTCAATCGCTAATAGTTATAGAAGCCAATCGCTTGTAGCAGAGCCTATTTGCCCCAACATTAGCTTACCGGGCGGCCAATTCGGCCCATAATGCAGGCCAAGCCGATGCCTATACTTTGGTGTTACAGTGCGGCTTGGTCTGATCATCAGGAGCAATAATGTTCGATAAACTCAAGGGTGCGGCCCAGTCGACGCAACGGACCCTGGGCCAGATAGTGAATCCGGCGCGCAATCAGGCGATCGAGGCGAACTATCATATCGAGCCCAATAAACTGCCTACCCTATGGTTATTAGGCAAGACCGGGGCGGGTAAGTCGTCGCTGGTGCGGGTGGTGACGGCCGATACCGAGGTCGAAATCGGTGCCGGCTATAAGCCGTGTACGCAAAGTTCACACAGTTACGATTTCCCCCCGGATAAACCCCTGTTTCGCTTTCTCGACACCCGCGGCTTGGCCGAGGCCGACTATGATGCCCAGGCCGATATAGCCGTGTTGCAAGCCACCAGTAACGCAGTAGTATTGGTGATGAAACTCGATGACCCAGAGCAGAGCAGCGTGCTCGGGGCCTTGCGACAAATTAAGAAGAACAAGGGGCTACGCCAGATCCTCTTGGTCCATACCGGCCTGAATCTGCTGCCCGATGCGGACGACCGGCAACGTTGCCAGCACTTTAATCAAGCTCAGGTCGAGCAGCTCTGGGGTCAGGCTATACCGGCCGTGGCGGTCGACCTAGTTAGCGCCGACGCCGAGCGCAATGGTCAGGTCGATCTATTGGCCGCTCTCGGCGCCCTACTGCCAATCTTGGCGCTGGCTCAGGAGCGCGAGCAACAGCAAGATTTGGAGCAAGACAGTTTTCTGCAGCTGAAAAATGAACTGCTCTGGTACGCCGGGATTGCCGGCACCAGCGATACCTTACCCGGCGTCGGCTTGGTGTCGGTGCCCTTGCTGCAAGCTAAAATGCTCCACAGCCTGGCCCAGCACTATGGTGTGCACTGGGGCCGGCGCGAGATGAGTGAGTTTTTCGGCACCTTGGGCACCGGTTTTGGTATCCAATATGCGGCCAAGCTGGGCATCCGGCAGCTGGTGAAGTTGCTGCCGGTATACGGCCAAACGGCGGGTGCGGCCTCGGCCGCGGTGATGAGTTTTAGTACCACCTACGCTATTGGTCGAGTGGCCTGCCATTATTTATTTCATAAGTGTCGCGGTGAACCCTTGTCGCGCGATGCGCTGCAGAGCCTCTATCAAGAGGCCTTTAGCAGCGCCAAACCAGGAGCGCCCGGTGCCAAGTCCGAACCCGCCAACAAGCCTTAAACGCCTATTCAACCTAGTCAGTCGCGGCTCGCGCTGGATCTTGCCTTTTATGGCCATCGGGATGGTAATTCCCTTTATGATTTTGGCCGGTTTCGGTACCGTCGCGCTGGTCCAGCAGGGCTATAGCCTGGAGTTCTTGGGCTTAATCACCGGCTGTACGGTGTTGGTCTATGGTGTTTTCTGGTTTTGGTCTCGGCAACATAAGACCGACTTCAGCCTCGAAGCCGACGCCGCCCTGGTCATTGCCTCTGCCGATTGGAGTGAGTTCGATAACGAAGTTTGGCGCCAATTGAATCAAGGTATCAGCAACCAGTTAACGGAACCGCTGGCCTGGGACGGTTTAGTGGAACAGGGCCTGGTGTTGATGCAGCAGACGGCGCAGCACTATGGCAAGGCGCCCTATAGCTTTACTGTGCCGGAGTCGCTCAAACTGATCGAAGAGATCAGTCGGCGTTATCGAATCTTGCTCAAAGACAATGTCCCGATGATCGAAAAACTCACCATCGGCCACTTCAAATATGGCTTCGAGCAAAAGCAAAACCTAGCCAAGGGCAGTCAGGTCTATCGTTACGCCAGCTATCTGTATCGGGCCTTACGATTGGTTAATCCGGTCAGCGCGGTGGCCGCGGAGGTGCGCAAGGTGGTGTTCGATGAGTTTATTAAGCGCATCGGCGCTGAATCCCAGGTACGCCTAAAGCGGGCGCTGATGCAAGAGGTGGTCTCGGTGAGTATCGATCTGTACAGCGGTCGCTTTTCCGTCGACGACGCCGACCTGGGTCAGAGTCGGGCGGCCCTAGTCGACCAACAGCGGCCCGTGCTCGAATTGGAGCCCTTGCGGGTCGGCCTAGTGGGGCAGGTCAGTGCCGGTAAGTCGTCCTTAGTGAATGCGCTAAGCCTCGATCTGGCCGCCGAAGTGGATTTGTTACCGACCACTCAAGCGGCGCGCGTCTACAGTTGTCGGATTGAGGGTCACGATGCCTTGCATCTGATCGACTTGCCCGGTCTGGACGGCCAGGCGAAAACCACCGAGTTACTGGTGCAAGAAATCCAACAGTGCGATCTGATTATCTGGGTGCTCAAGGCCAGCCAGCCCTCGCGTCAGCTCGACCTGGATTTCCAACGTGCGCTGACAGCCTATTACCAAGCGGATAAACAACGTTCACGCAAACGGCCGCCGATCCTGGCGCTATTGAACCAGGTCGACCTGCTCAATCCGGTCGAGCACTGGCAGCCACCCTATGATCTAAACCAGCCCGATAGCGCCAAGGCGAAAACCATCAATGAGGCGCTGGCTTACAATCGTGAGCTGTTGGGCTTTGCTAATCTGTTGCCCTTGTCGGTCTCAGCCCAGCGGGAACATTTTAATTTGCCTGCCGTACACCAGCAGCTGGATCACTATTACAGTCAAGGGCTGCAGACGCAGCTCAATCGCCGCCGCCAAGAAGGTCGTGGCAATGTGAACTTGAGCGAGCAATGGTCGCGTTTGGGGCGGGCGGGCAAGTCGCTGTTTGGTGTGATGGCGAACAGCGCCACTCCCCCGGATCGGCACCGATAGCGCGCTGCTGCGCGCTCAGCCTGAAGAATTCGAACCGATGCCCAAAGCGGTCTGCCGCCAAGCGGGCAAACTAAGCCAAGATAGGGCTGGCAGCGCCGTGGCCAGCAGTCTATAGTGCGCTTCTTTTTAAACCGACGTGATGTTTTGACGTTACAGTGTTCGATTTACCGCAGTTTATGCATTCAGAGGATTCACCATGACCACATCTACTAAAAACCGCCGCCTGAGAAAGAAATTATACCTCGATGAATTCGCCGTTATGGGTTTTGATTTCTCCTGTAAACTGAACGCGGAATCCGGTCTGGATCCAGAGCAGTTTTTTGATACCTTGATCGACTTTATCGATGCTCAAGACCTGATGATCGATATCGGCGGCAGCAAGTTCGAATTCGTCGGTTATGTCACCACCGCAGCCCGTTACGGCTCTGCGACTGAGGCCAACCGTACCGATCTGACCGCGCTGTTGAGCTCGATTGCCGGTGTTGAAGATGTAGTGGTCAGCGAAATGACCGACGCCTACTACGGTATGTAATTTTTTGTTAACCTGGGCTGTCTCCAGCCCAGGTTTTTTCCGTCCGAGCCTTCTTCGTGCGCTCTTTTGCCTTCCCCCGCACCTCAGCCAATACCCCATACGACAAGACTAAACTCAGCATTTTGGCCCAGACCCAGTTCGCCTTTAGTCGGCCAAAGCACGCCGTGCCTGACGGATGCCGCCTAGATTTTTAACCTTGGTGTATCCCATCTTGCGCAGCATTTTCTCCGCCGTACCGGCACGGCCGCCACTTTGGCAATAGAGCAAAATGGGCGTGTCTTTCGTCGGCGCGAGCGTCGCGATGCGCCGGCTGAGTTGATCATTGGGTACCAGTATGGCCCGGTCGAGATGGCCCTGGTTGAATTCGCCGAGTGTGCGGCTATCGATCAGCACGCCCTGTTCCAGCCAGTTCGACAGCGGTTCATCGCTGCCAGCCTTATCGCCGCCGCAGGCGCTCAAGGTCAGGAGGATTATTAGGCTGGCTATTAGGTTTTTCATCAGTTTCTCATCATCTCCGGTATGGCCAGTTACCCTTGCCCCAAGGCCCGGCTAAGCAGAACGGCAGGGGGCTACTTGGCTGCAATGCTGTGCAACGTATGCCGGCTTATGTCACATTCGCCGCTGTCGGTATTGACCGAGGCGGACTCTTCCGAAATGGTCACAAACCACTTCATCGTGCGCACCAGGTGGCTGCTGAGTTGGTCGATCTCGGCGGCGTCAAACTGGTAGTAATTGGCCTGCAGGGCTTTGAATTTGTTGGCCGACTGGGACCACCAGACATCACTCTTGGTATTGAAACTGTAGACGCGCACCGCCTTGCATTGGTGGCTGGCCTTTTTAACCCGCTCCGGCGCCGGTTCGCCCAGTTCGACCCACAGCTTGATCTGATCATCGAGACTGCGTGCCCAGATATCGGGCTCCTCTACCTCACTGATGCCCTTGGTAAAACTCAAGTCATCCTCGGCTTCGAAACAGAAGGCCATCAATCGCGCCATCAACCGATTGTCACTCTCCGACGGATGTTGGGCTATGGTTAGGTTGAAGCTTTGGTAATAGTGTCGGTTTAGGTCCGATAAATTTAAATTCAACTTGTAGATTACGGGTTTGAGCGCCACGGAGGATCCTTGCTTTAGTTTGGCCGACAGGATAACAGATATGGCGCGCCAGACAGCACTGTTTACCCGGGCCCATAGAGACCTGGCCCGAGCGTCTGTGACCGACCCCGGTCATTGATCTGGCCACGGCTTTAGGCAACAATGGCAGGTGACCTGCTCGATCCAATTCTGCTCAACACAGCGAGGCTCAACAGCGCCGATGGCAAAACCACTGTCCAATGAAATTCAGGCCGATGCTCTAAAGATGGCCCATGTGCATCAAAAGCCGGGTCAAACTAAGGCCCAAACCAAGCTGGTCGCCCAAGGTATCGAGAAGGGCATTGCCGAATATAAGAAGTTGCAAAAAGCCAAGGGCCGCGAGCGCGATAAGGAGCGCAAGAAGGCTCTGGCGGCTGCGGCTAAGCTGGCAGCAGAAGATACGACATTGGTCGATGAGTCTTCGGACAGCGGGGCAGGGAACTGGGTGCCTTGGCTATTGTTAGTGCTCAGTTGGCTGGGTTTTGCGATCTACGAGGGGCTGAGCCACTTGGCCGGATAGATGAGCCTGCCCATCGACACCTTCGTCGCGCCGCCCTGTTCCGAGGCGATCCGTATTCTCTATCAGGACGACAGCCTGTTGTTGATCAACAAACCGAGCGGGCTGCTCTCGCTGTCGGGCAAAAACCCGCTCAACTGGGATTCAGTGCACTATCGGCTGGTGCAACAGTTTCCCACGGCGCTACTCTTGCATCGACTCGACTTGGGCACCTCTGGGGTCTTAGTGATTGCGCTGAATAAGCCGGTTGCGGCCCATATCAATCGGCAATTCCAGGCCCGCACCGTGGTTAAAACCTATCAGGCGGTGCTGGCCGGATGCCTCAAAGAAGAGACCGGGCAGATCGATCTGCCCATAGCGAAAGACCCGATTAATTTCCCGCGCTTGAAGGTGTGTTTGACCAGCGGTAAGGCCGCTAGTAGCCACTATCGGGTACTGGAACGGATAACCGGGCAGGGTGATGCGCTGGGCAGTACTCGAGTCCGGTTTAGTCCGCTGACCGGCCGGACCCACCAACTGCGCATTCACAGTGCCGCATTGGGCCATCCGATCCTGGGCTGCGATCTCTATGGTACGCCGCAGAGCGAACGGATGGCCAGTCGATTACTGCTGCATGCCGAGACCCTAGCCTTTGAACATCCGGTTAGCGGTGAGCGCTTTTTAGGCCGCAGTGACTGTCCGTTTTAACGGACCGTTCTTAGCGACTGTTTTAAGCCACCAAGCCCATCAAACCGCGGCCTTACTCGGTTTCGGGCACATAGCCTTCGGCTTGATCGAAATCGGCATCGGACAAAAACAGCGTCATCTGCTCGCCCAGGTAACGCCGATCGTCGGCCTTGCTCATCACCAAATGTTTTTCGTTGATCAGCCGAGTTTGGTGTTCTTGCCATTGCTGCCAGGCTTGCTGCGAGACCGTCTCGAACAGCTGCTGGCCCTTGGGTCCGGGAAAGGGCGGCCGTTCCAGGCCGGGCAATTCGCGCTTAAATTTACTGCATACTACCAGTCGAGTCATGGAATACCTTTAATTAATCGTTAAGTTTTTAAGCCAAATACGTTTGTTAATGCGTGACCGAAACAGCGCCACCTTAGCAGCCTCTTCGGCGACCGTGACCATCACCACCAGCCACAAGGGTAGGCCGAAATATAAACCCGCCAGCGCCACCAAGGGCAGGGCCAGTAACCAAATTGAGATCAGCTCGAGCCTCAACACATAGGGGTTGTCACCCCCGGAGCGCAAGACGCCAATAACGGCAATCAGATTGTGAGTCTTAATCGGCAAGGCTAGGCAATAGATCAGCCAGACCCCCAATAAGAGGTCCTCAACCGACTCGCTGATACCGCTGAATTGGGCGATAAAAAATTGACTCAAGAGCATCATGACAAAGGCAAATACCAGCGCTGCGAGTGGAAATCGGGTTAAGACATACTGGTTCAAGGCCCAAGCCTCGTCAAACTCGTTGCGCCCCAGATGCTGACCCAGCAGAATCCCTGTGGCCACACCAAAGCCGATAAAAACATCAACCAACATGTTCTCGATGGGTGACAGCAGGCTCATCGCCGCCAGTTCATTTGGGCCCATATAGGAATAGACAATAAAGAAGGCAAAAATACCGGCTGACCAAAGCGCTTCCTGGATCGTCAGGACCTTGCCTTGATGCCAGATTTGCGCGATGGCTTGACGTTGCCAAACCCAGGTCGGGCGCAGATGGCGGATCAGCACGATCAAGAGCAGGCTGACCTCCAATAAGCGCGAGAGATTGGTTGCCACGGCCACCCCCGGCATGCCGATGCGCAACGACTCGATCGGGCCAAAGAGCACCAGGTAGTTCATGCCGGTGTTACTCAGCAGCGCAATGACCGAGGCGACCATGGGCCAGATACTATCACCGGTCGCGCGCTGAACGGTGGCCAGGACCATGCTGATACCGGTAAGCAGGATAAAGGGCGAGGTCCAGCGCCAATAGAGGTCGGCGATCTGCACCACCGCCGCATCCGGGCTCAATAAGGCCGCCAGCGGGTGACTGGCAAAAAAGCCGAGCAGGGCCAGCGGTACGGTGACTAAGGCGACCCACATCAGGCCGGCAAAGAGCAAGCCATTGACCGCCAACTTGCGTCCGGAGCCCCAATATTGGGCGACCAAAATGGAAATGCCGCTGGTCAGACCAAACAGTGCGACAATAAAGACGAAATAGACCTTGCTGATCAGCCCGACGGCGGCGATGTTGTTGACGCCCAATGAGCTGACCATATAGATATCAACAAAGCTCAGCGATGAGCTGATGAGCGCCTGCAGGCTGACCGGGATGGCAATTCGGAGAATGGCCTTGAGCGGGCTTTTGGCTGGCAGCCCCTGCCCAATCGCGCTCACAGTGCCTGTGCCAGTTTTTGTAACAGGCCCGCGATCGGTGCTGGCAGGCCAACGGCCTGTTCTTCGTCAGGGCGCAACAGCGGGTTATACCAGAGCTGTTCGGTCTCGCGCACCTCGTTCAAGGGTCGACGTATCGCGGCCAGTACCGGAGTGATCTGCAGATGGTAATGACTGAAGCTGTGGCGGAACACCGGCCAGGCATCGAGCGCCTTGACCAACTTGTAGGATTGGCAAAAATCCTCCAGCGCGTCGAGGTCGGCAAATTCCGGAAAGCTGTACAGGCCACCCCAGATCCCGGAATTGGGTCGTTTGCTTAACTGGACATGGCCATCGGGTGTTTGCAGCATCAACAGATGGGTATGCTTAATCGGCTTGATCTGCTTCGGTTTGGCGACTGGCAAGCTTGCCGTCTGCCCGCTTTGCCGGGCCAGGCATTTGGCCGCCAGTGGACAGCGTTCGCACGCCGGCTTAGTGCGCGTGCAGATCAGTGCGCCAAGATCCATCATCACCTGGTTGTAATCGGCAACCCGGGCACTTGGGGTCAGGGTTTCGCTCCAGAGCCAGAGCTGGTCTTGCGACTGGCGGGTGCCGGGCCAATCTTGTAGCGCGAAGAAGCGGCTCAGCACACGTTTAACATTGCCATCGAGAATGGCCGCCCGGACATTGAATACCGAGCTGGCGATGGCCGCGGCGGTTGAACGACCAATCCCCGGCAGGGTAATCAGTTGCTCCGCTTGCTGCGGGAACTGGCCACCCCATTCCTGGACCACCTGTTGCGCGCTTCGATGCAGGTTACGTGCCCGGGCGTAATAGCCCAGACCGGTCCACAGATGCAGCACCTCGTCTTCATGAGCCGCGGCCAAATCGGCCACGGTCGGAAAGGCGAGCAGGAAACGCTCGAAATAGGGGATAACGGTCGTGACCTGGGTTTGTTGCAACATGATTTCAGACAGCCAAACGCGATAAGCCGTCTTGCCCTGCTGCCAGGGCAGGGTTTTACGGCCGTTTTGGTCGTACCAGGCGAGACTTTGTTTACGGAACCAGGCGGTTGAACAATGCATTTAAATATTCTACGTCAGACGCGATCAGGGTGAGTGGGGGCTGCAATTGCGCCGCGATGGTCGGAGCTTCGGTAATCTCCAGGCTCGGCCAGTTGCCGGCGAGACGGCCAAAGCCATAGTCGCCGATGATGCGCTCGGCGCGTTGCGCGGTCCAGTCACCATCATCAAACAGCCAGCGGCCGGCGGCCCGGTCGATACTCAGGCGGCGCATCGTGAGCAGATGACTGTTCTGCTCTTGGTTGGCGGCGATGGTCGCCAACAGCACTTGCGGATCGCGCCAGTCGAGCAGGGCGGCACCCTCCTCGACCGTGCCGGTCATCACCAGGTTGTAACTCTGCCAAGGGCTACCCGCGGGGAAATTGGCCAATAGCGATAGACCGACCTGACCGACCACTTGGCCGTCTTTTAGCCGAGCCTCGTTCGACTGCATCGCGAGCGTATGACCGATATCTTGGTCATCGACATAGGCGATGGCCGAGTCAAACTTGGCCACCTGTAACTGCTCTTGGGCCCAGGTGCCGGCACTGATGCCCCCAGCCCAATCGAGCTTGATCGGATCCGCGACGCTAGTGTTTTGCCAGGCCGATGACCAATTGATAAAGCTGAATTCAAGATCACCATCGGCGGCGATAATCAGCGACTTAATCTTACCGGCTAGCCGAGCACTCCAGTTCTCGATGTTGATCTGGCCATCGAATTGATTCTTACCCAGTACCAGTCGGTCTTGTCCGTCTAGGCCCATAAGCAGCGAATAGTTTAGCCGGGCACTCAACGGCCCACTGTCGATTTGACCCGAGGCTTGCACGGCATATTCCCCGAAGGCACCGTTACGGATCATCGACAGCTCCAGGTGCTGCACCTCGTGCTGACCGTTGGCAATAGCGCCGTTGGTGATCGTCAGCTGGTGTGCACCCAAGGCAATGAGTAAGCGCAATAGGGCGGTATCCACTGGCTGTTGCGGCAAACTGAGCAGGGGTGAACTGAAGCTCAGCGATTCGGCTCGGGGCTTACCGAGCAGAACTGAGAGCAGATTGAAGTTCAGCTCGACCCGTTCGGCGGTAAAAAACCGATCGTCCCATTCGACCTGCAATTGCTGCCAACTGAGCGCGGTGCCCATGCGCTGCTGATCGGCCTGAGCGTGGATCGAAACCAGGGTGTTCGGAGGCAGGTGCGCGCTGAGCCATTGTTCGGGCGAGAAGCGCAACCAATTGAACCCGCTAAAGCCGCTGACCAGCACGAGCAGGCTAGCAGCGAATAGGGCCAGTAGGCGCGCAACGTTGCGATTGAATGCGACAGGACTCAAGAGGACGGGATTCAAGCAATCTACCTCGGTGTAAAAAAACAAAAAGCGGGGTGCCATGGTGCTGCACATCCCGCCTTAACTGGTGTTTCTGACGCGGGTCCGGCCTGCTCGCGCGCAGCGCAAACAGCAACCGAAACCCCAATGCGATCAGTCGTCGAGCATCTCGGCGTTGCGCACCGCACCCTTGTCGGCACTGGTCGCCAATAGGGCGTAGGCCTTGAGCGCGCGCGAGACTTTGCGGGTGCGCACTTCGGTCGGCTTCCACGCTTGCGCGCCGAGGGCATTCATGGCCTCACGTCTGGCCGCGAGATCCGCATCGCTGATCATCAGGTTGATACCCCGATTAGGAATATCGATCTCGATCGGATCATTTTCAACGATCAAGGCAATATTTCCACCGGAGGCCGCTTCAGGCGAAATATGGCCAATGGACAGTCCACTGGTGCCGCCGGAAAAACGACCGTCGGTCACCAGGGCACAGGCTTGGCCGAGACCCTTGGCTTTCAGATAGCTGGTCGGGTAGAGCATTTCCTGCATGCCCGGTCCGCCCTTGGGTCCTTCATAGCGGATAACCACGACATCGCCGGGTAACACGCTGCCGTCGAGTACGCCGGATACGGCTGAGTCTTGGCTTTCAAAGATCCGCGCCGGTCCGGTGAACTTGTGCACACTTTCATCGACCCCGGCGGTTTTGACCACGCAACCGTCCTGCGCCAGATTGCCATAGAGGATGGCCAGGCCGCCCTCCTGGCTGTAAGCGTGTTCGATGGAACGGATGCAGCCTTGAGCCCGATCGCCGTCCAGCGTGGGCCAACGGGTGGACTGGCTGAACGCGGTTTGGGTCGGGATGCCGGCTGGACCGGCCTTATAGAATTCGGCGATCGCGGGATCATTGTTCTGCATGATATCCCATGTTTTTAACGCGTCGGCCAGGGTGGCCGAGTGCACGGTCGGCAAATCGGTGTGTAACTTTCCGGCCCGATCGAGCTCGCCGAGAATGCCATAGATACCGCCTGCCCGATGGACGTCCTCGACATGGTATTTCTGAATGTTGGGTGCAACCTTGCACAGTTGGGGCACGGTCTTGGAAATTCGGTCTATATCTTTTAAGTCAAAGTCGATCTCACCTTCTTGCGCGATGGCCAGCAAATGCAAGATGGTGTTGGTTGAACCGCCCATAGCAACATCGAGCGTGATGGCGTTTTCCAGTGCCTTGAACCCGGCAATGACACGCGGCAACCTGTTCTCATTGTCGTTTTCATAATAGTCTTTGGTGATTTCAACGATCAGCTGACCGGCGCGCTCGAACAGCTGCTTGCGATCGGAGTGGGTCGCGAGAGTTGTGCCGTTGCCCGGCAGTGATAGGCCAATAGCCTCAGTCAGGCAGTTCATCGAGTTGGCGGTAAACATGCCCGAGCACGAACCGCACGTTGGGCAGGCGCTACGCTCATATTCGGCGACTTCTTCATCGGTGGCGTTGTCATCGGCGGCGATAACCATGGCATCGACCAGATCCAGGCCGTGATCGGCCAGCTTGGTCTTGCCGGCTTCCATCGGGCCACCGGAGACAAAAATTACCGGAATATTGACTCGCATGGCAGCCATCAGCATGCCTGGGGTGATCTTATCGCAGTTGGAAATACACACCATGGCATCAGCGCAATGGGCGTTGACCATGTACTCGACCGAATCGGCGATGATCTCGCGCGATGGCAGGCTATAGAGCATGCCGTCGTGACCCATGGCGATACCGTCATCGACCGCAATGGTATTGAATTCTTTGGCGACGCCGCCGGCCTTCTCGATCTGGCGTGCAACCAGCTGACCCATGTCCTTTAGGTGGACATGGCCCGGCACAAATTGGGTGAAGCTGTTGACCACGGCAATGATTGGCTTTTGAAAGTCATCGTCTTGCATACCCGTCGCACGCCATAGCGCCCGAGCGCCGGCCATATTGCGACCCGAGGTGGAAGTTTTTGAACGATATTGCGGCATATGAAAGTCCTGCACTGTGAGTCAAGTTAGCTTATCTTAACCCTTCTGATTAACAAGGTAAGTGTGTTTTTTGCACGGCGGTGTTTGTCTATTCGCATCGAACCCGATACAGGGTCAGCAAAGACCGCTGTGGCGGCCTGTATTGACCGCTTTAACAGCGATCTAACCTGCTGGATAGAAGCAAGCGACCCGATGATCTGCGCCCAAATCGGCTAAGGGCGGGCGCTGTTCGGAGCATTTTGGCTGTACCTTATGGCAGCGGGTGCGAAACACACAACCTGAGGGGGGATTGATCGGCGAGGGCAGGTCGCCTTCGATCAAGATCAACTTCTTGTTGCGTTCAATTTCCGGGTCGGGAATGGGTACCGCCGAAATCAGTGCTTGAGTATAGGGATGCCGCGGCCGGGCATAGAGTTGCTCGCTGCTGGTGATTTCGCAGACATTGCCCAGGTAGAGCACCATTACTCGAGTACTGATGTGTTGCACGATGCTCAGGTCGTGCGCGATAAAGATCAGCGATAGACCCATTTCGGCCTGCAGATCCATCAATAGATTGACGATCTGGGCTTGAATCGAGACATCGAGGGCGGATACCGGCTCATCGCAAATAATCAGTTTCGGCTTGAGAATAAGCGCCCGGGCGATGCCGATGCGCTGGCACTGACCGCCGGAAAACTCATGTGGGTAACGATTGATCTGGTTCGGCAGCAGACCCACCTTGACCATCATCTCCTTCACCTTGAGCTTGCGTTCAGGCGTCGGCATCGCCGGATAGTGCGTCTTGAGCGGTTCGGCAATAATATCGCCGATGGTCATGCGCGGATTGAGTGAGGCCAAGGGATCTTGGAAGATCATCTGCAGATCTTTGCGTGCGGCCTGCATTTTTTTCTTGCTCAGCGTCAGCAAATCCTGGCCTAACCAGAGCACCTGACCGGCTTCGGCGGGCACCATCTTGATCACCGCCCGTGCCAAGGTACTCTTACCACAGCCGGATTCGCCGACAATGCCTAGGGTTTCCCCAGCGTAGATGTCAAAACTGACCCCATCGACCGCTTTCAGCTTGTGCGGTTTGGTCCAGGGCATGGCGTTGGCCGGGTAGATATCGAAATAGACCTTGAGGTCCTCGACCGCCAACAGTTTTTCGCGTGCCTGGGTCATTGCAATTCCTCCGCCGGCTTATGGCAAGCACGTTGCCGGTTGCCGTCATAAAAGACTATTTCGGGCAATTCATTCAGGCAATGATCGCTGGCATTGCCGCAGCGTTCGGCAAAGGGGCAGCCGATTGGTTTGTGTAACATATTGGGCGGATTGCCGGGTATGGTATTGAGCCGCGCACCGCGCTGATCGAGCCGCGGGATGGCCGATAACAGGCCGCGGGTATAGGGGTGGGATGGGCTCTTGAAAATATCTTGGGTGCTGGCGAACTCCATTACTTGGCCGCCATACATAACTAGGGTGTCTTCACACGAACCGGCCACGACCCCTAAGTCATGGGTGATGAGCACGATGGCGGTACCAAAGTCGCGTTGCAGGTCGTTGAGTAGAGCCATAATCTGAGCCTGTACCGTGACATCTAACGCGGTGGTCGGTTCATCGGCAATCAATAGCTTCGGCTGACACAGCAATGCCATGGCAATCATCACCCGTTGGCGCATGCCACCGGAAAACTCATGGGGATACAGGTGCACCCGATACCGGGCTTCGGGAATCTTGACCGCATCGAGCATCCGAATCGACGCCTCCAGAGCGGATTTGCGGTCCATGCCCTTATGCAGTATCAGCACTTCCATCAACTGTTCACTGACTTTCATATAGGGGTTCAATGAGGTCATCGGATCTTGAAAGATCATCGCAATCTGTTCGGCGCGGATCTTGTTCAGGCCCTGCTCCGGCAGGTTTAAAATTTCCAGCCCGTTAAACTTCACGCTGCCGGTGGTCCAGCCGTTTTGCGCCAATAGGCCCATGATAGCAAAGGCCGTTTGGCTTTTGCCCGAACCGGACTCACCCACTATGGCCAAGGTTTTGCCGGCCGCTATGGTGAAGTTCACGCCGTTTACCGCACTGACAACGCCATCACCGGTTTGGAACTGAACGCCGAGGTCCTTAACTTCTAATAAACTCATTGTGCGCTCCTAATTAGCGATCTTTTGGATCGAGGGCATCGCGTAAACCATCGCCGATGAAGAACATGCTAAACAGTGTGATGACAAAGAAAAACAGCGGAAACAACAGTTGCCACAGGGTGCCGTATTGCATTGTGCGCGACCCCTGGTTAATCAGCGCGCCCCAGGACGTCGCCGGTTCTTGAATGCCCAGGCCGAGAAAGGAAATAAAGGATTCGGCCATAATAAAACCTGGCACTAAAAGAGAGGCATACACCACGACGATGCCGATCAGGTTGGGCACTATGTGGCGCAAGATGATGGTGAAGTTGGACACCCCAGCGGCAATAGCCGCCTCGATATATTCTTTGTTTTTAATACTCAGGGTTTGACCTCGGACGATACGTGACATATCGAACCAAGACACCAGACCGATGCCGAGAAAGAGCATTTCAATCGAGCGACCAAAGATAACCAACATAATAATCAACACGAACATATAGGGAATCGACATCAGGATATCGACCAGTCGCATCATAAAGTTATCGACCCGACCCCCGGTATAGCCTGCCACCGCGCCATAGAGCGTGCCGACAATCACCGCGACAAAGGAGCCGATAAAGCCAACCATCAGCGAGACCGTGGTGCCTTGAATGACGCGCGCGAAGAGATCGCGACCCAGATCATCGGTGCCAAAATAATGCCCTGAGGTAAAGGAGGGCGCACCCAGTTGCTTGACCTGGCCGATCACCGCCCAGTCGATTTCTTCGTTGCTGTATTGGGCAAAGAGCGGCCCGATCAGGGCGAACAACACGACCAGGACCAGCGTGATCACGCCGGTTAGCGCAGCCTTATTGCGGCGAAATCGACTGTAGGCATCGGCCCACAGGGAGCGACCTTGGACTTCCTCGGCCTGTAACAGGTGTTCAGCCAGGTCGGACATTTTCTTCTGATTGACAATCATTGCCGGTCCTTACTGTCTTAATAACGAATTTTTGGATCGATCCAGGCGTATAGCACGTCGACCACTAAATTTAACAAGATGGTGAGTGCGCCGACTAAAATGGTGATGCCCATAATGGTCGAGTAATCTCGGCTCAAGGCGCCATTAACAAACAATACCCCGATACCGCCGGTGGTAAAAAACTGGTCGATGACCACCGAGCCGGTGATCAGGCCGACCATCGCCGGTCCTAAGTAAGACAAGACGGGCAGCAAGGCCGGTTTGAGCGCATGCTTGAACACGATGCGACTGTAGGGCAAGCCCTTAGCCTTAGCCGTGCGGATAAAGTTAGAATTGAGCACCTCCAACATGGAGGAGCGAGTAATACGGGCAATGGTTGCCATATAGCTGGTTGATAAGGCGATTACCGGTAGGATGATGTATTCCGGCTTGCCACCGTTCCAGCCACCCCCGGGGAGCCAGCCCAAATAGAGAGTGAAGAACAGCACCAGCAGCGGGGCCATCACAAAGTTAGGCAACACCTGGGCCGAAAAGGTAAAACTGAGCGCGGCATAGTCTTTCCACGTGTTGTGATTCAGAGCCGCGATAACGCCCATGGTCACGCCAAATAAAACCGCCACTAGGGCGGATATTGAGCCATAGGTCAGGGTCACGGGAAAGCCAGCCCGGACCAGATCATTGACGCTGCGATCCTTATATTTAAAGGACGGGCCAAAGTCGAAATGGAAAACAATGCCGCTGACATAGTTCAAAATTTGTACGCTATATGGTTTATCGAGACCGTACTTCGCTTCGATATTGGCTTGAACCTGAGCAGGCAGTTTCTTCTCTCGGCTAAAGGGACCGCCGGGGGCACTGTGCATCAGTACGAAGGATACTACTATAAGAATCAGCAGCGTCGGGATCGCGGTAAGCAAACGCTTGAAAATGAAACTGAACATAAGATCTATCCTAGTCTAACCGGTGTCAAAAAACGCGCATCTTCGCCTCAGACATACCTCTGGGCGAGCGCCATTAGATAAATAAAATTCAGTTTTTCACTATTATTTATAAATACGCCACTGCGGGTGCCGATGGGATGAGGTATCTGGTTGACGACAAGCTCGCCAGCGTTTTTCAGCCCTGTAACAGAAAACACCGCCAGCGGCGGTGTTAATCTATTAGCTTGGCAACGCGACGTTACTCTGCAACTTTATACAGGTTTTTCGCATACCAGTTGGTTTGCACGTTGTTGTAAGGCCAGCCTTTTACTTCGGAATCGAGCATAAAGACGCTGGTGTAATGGTAGAGCGGGATCAGTGGCATCTCGTCGGCGACGATCTGTTCGATGCGCGTATAGTTCGCACTCGGATCGGCCATGGTCTTGGCTTGAGTCATCAGTTGATCGACTTCGGCGTTGACCCATTTGCCATCGTTGTAGCCCGATTCGCTGCGCACCAGATCGAGGAAGGTGGAGGCTTCATTGTAATCGCCACACCAGCCGCCACGCGAGATATCAAAGTTCTGATTGCCGCGTTCTTCCAAGAAGGTGGTCCACTCCATGTTGTTCATTTCGGCGTTAACACCCAGCTTGGACTTCCACATCTGGGTAATGGCAGTTGCGATCGACTTATGGCCTTCAGAGGTGTTGTAGAGTATCTCGACCGACAATGGATTGTTCTCGTCGTAACCGGCCGCCGCTAACAATTCAATAGCCTTGGCATCCCGTTCTGCTTGAGTCAGTTTACCAAACTCGACATCCGGCACCTCAAAGCCCGCCGTGGCACCCGGTGTAAAGGTATAGGCTTCGATCTGACCGGCTTGCAGGATGCTTTCGGTGATGATCGAGCGATCGACGGCATAGGACAGCGCCTGGCGAACACGCTTGTCTTTCAGGGCTTCTGAACCGCTGGCGCTCAGGTTGTAAGCATAATAGTAGGTACAAAGGCTGGGTACAGATACCGCGACGTCAGCACCGAATTCTGCTTTCAAGGCTAGGTACTGACCAGAGGGCACCGGACCACGGTCCAGTTCACCGGCTTTCCAACGGATCAGACCCTGGTTGTCATCTGGTATGACCAGCGTAACCACTTTTTCAATAATGGTCTCGGCATCATTCCAATAGTTGCTATTGCGTTCCATCACAACCCGTTCGTTAACCACATGCTCGGTCAGGCTATAGGCGCCGTTGTTGACCATGTTTTCAGGCTTGGTCCATTCGTTGCCAAACTGCTCAATGGTTGCCTTGTGGGTCGGGAAGGTCGTGGAGTGAGAGACCATCATCGGGAAGTAGGGTAAGGACTCACTCAGCTCAACCTGGAAGGTATAGTCATCAACAGCGCTGACGCCCAAGCTCGCAACCGGTTGTTCACCGGCAATGATTTCGGCGCCGTTTTTGATCGCCATGATTTCCATATACCAGGAATAGGGTGATGCAGTCACGGGGTCGACAGCGCGCTGCCAGGCGTAGACAAAATCATTGGCGGTAATAGGATCGCCGTTGGACCACTTGGCATTTTCACGCAGGAAGAAAGTATAGGTTTTCTTATCGTCAGAGGCTTCGAAGCGCTCTGCGACGCCGGGTACCAGATTGCCATCGGCATCTTGGCTTAACAGACCTTCAAAGAGGTTGCGCACATGGTCCGAACCGGCAACATCTTCGACTATCTGTGGGTCGAACGAGCTGTGCTCGTCAAGCGCCCAATAGGTAAAGGTTTGATCTGCTGCTAAGGTCTCGCCCGTTACCGGATGCATCGCCGCCGCGATGATAGTGGGTACACTCGCCGCGACACCTAAGGCCAGCTCGGCCGTATCGTTTGCGGCGTCAGTGTTGCTGGCGTCAGCGTCATTATCAGATGAACAGCCGGTGAGTAATATCGACGTTCCGACCAGCGCAGCGGCCAGTGTTTTTTGAAATGGTTTCATGTGAGTTCCTCTAAGTGTCATAGTAAGCCCCTTTGGAAGGCGGTCTTATAATTGTTGGACATATGAGTGTCCCTTTACTGCATCTAGTGCATGAGTCTTACCTTAGGGTGCCGAAAGGCAGTGTCAATCTGACCGTTTTTTTGCCGTTAATAGTCAATCAAAAAACAGGCCAAGGCAGGCTGACTGCGACTCACTTTCAAAAATAATCCTCTATTGGCCTTTGGAATTAATCAGCGACGTAAAACCGTGGGTCATGTACAGATTGTTACCGTTTGTCTTATTGTTGTTAATGTTAATGTTGTTATGAAATCTGACACGTCTTGTGAAAAACATCAATGGTGTTCTGCACTATTTGTGCCTTTTATTGACTTGCTACTGTACAGCTTGCCGCACAGTGTTTTGGGCGAAAAAAATAGTCTCTGGAATTAAGCGTTAGCCCTTGTTGAGCTAAAGGCTAGTGTGCTCTGCTACCATGGCCTCTATCAAATGGCTGAATTCACGTTGCAGGCCATCGTCATTGCCCAAATTGACTTCTATTAGACGGCGTAGATAGCTCGCAGATTCTAGATCGAGACCGACTAGATTCAGACCATAGGTCGGCTTATCAGACAACGCATAGGCGACCTCGACGGTGAAGTTGAATTCGATATCGCTCTGCTCGGGCCGTATCTTTAGTGCGCCGCGCTGGCCAATCGTCAACACGGTAGAGGCTTTACTGACCGTGATTAGCGCGCCCTTGAGGCTGATGTCTTGGAGCAGCCCGGTGATCGGCTCTCGGTTTTTGTCCGTAAGGGTCATTCTGATCTGCGCATCGAACGGGATGCGCTGAAACCGGCGTTTGTTAGGTTCCATAGCGGGTCTCCAAAGTGTGGGGCACAATTCCTATAGAGCGGCCCTAGCGGGGTCGCAATATAAAACTAACGAGGTGTAATATGTCGAATAACAGCAGCTTACCGAGTGTAGCTCAAAGTTTGCCGGGTCGAGCGCAGGCGATGGAACTCGATTTTCAGCACGCCGTTTTGGCGATTGATATGCGGCACGTGCCCGATAATTGCGCCTCAGTCTGGCTCGCGTTGGGCTGTTTTTGGGGTGCGGAGCGACTCTTTTGGGCTTTGCCTGGCGTTAAGAACACCGCTGTAGGCTATGCCGGTGGGCACACACCGAACCCGACCTATGATGAGGTCTGTTCCGGCCAAACCGGACATACTGAAATAGTGCAGGTGGTGTTCGATCCGAATGAGATTGGCTTGACGACGCTGCTGAAGGTTTTCTGGGAAGCACACAACCCGACGCAGGGCATGCGCCAGGGCAATGATGTCGGTACCCAATACCGCTCAGCGATCTATGGTAGTGCAGACCAGCTGGTGGTCGCCCAGGCCTCGCTGGACGCCTTTCAACAGCAACTGACGCTGAACTCCCTGGGTCAAATTAGTACCGAGCTGCGCGCAACGCCGACCTTTTACTATGCAGAAACCTACCATCAGCAGTATCTACACAAAAATCCCAGAGGCTATTGCGGCCTTAAGGGCACTGGCGTGGTCTGCGCGCTCTAACGCAACTGTTGGCCGTTGATCGACTTGTGGTTGCCGATAACCAACTATTGGGTCACCGGCAAGAACCATAAACCAAGGGGTGCGGTGTCATTCCGCTAATTGGTTGATGGCGTTCTTTAGTGTCAGGGTTGCTGCACGGGCCGCTTGGGCAAAATCTGCCCCGCTCGAGGCGTACAGGATGGCGCGCGATGAGTTGATCATTAGGCCCTGACCGCCGGCGAAGCGACCATTATCGACCGTTGCTTGAAGATCCCCCCCTTGAGCACCTATGCCTGGGACCAAGAACGGCAGATCCGGGGCGACCGCGCGTATGCGGCGCATCTCCTCAGGTGCAGTGGCGCCGACCACTAGGCTGATATTGCCATGTCGATTCCATTGTTCTTGGGCCAGGCGCGCCACATGCAGATAGAGCGGTTCGCCATCGATGAGACGATTTTGGAACTCACCGGCGGAGGGGTTAGAGGTGCGACATAAGACAATCACGCCCTTGTCGGCATAGTCGGCAAAAGGCAAGACCGTATCCGAACCCATGTAGGGATTCACCGTAACGGCGTCGGCCTGATAGTGCTCAAAGGCCTCGCGCGCATACATCGTCGCGGTGGAGCCGATATCGCCGCGCTTGGAATCCAAAATGACCGGAACGCTTGGGTAAAACTCACGGATATAGGCGATGGTTTGCTTCAGCGCCGGCTCGGCGGCAACCGCGGCATAGTGCGCAAATTGCGGTTTGAAGCAGCAGGCCAGGTCGGCAGTGGCGTCGATGATGGCCTTATTAAAGGCGAAAATATCGCTCACGGCGGCTGGGAACAACTCTGGCAGAGGGTCCAGTCCGACACAGACGGCGGTGCCCTGTTGCCAGCGCTGTTTGATTTGGTTACTAAAACTCAAGACGGTTCTCCAGTCGAGTTACTATAGGGATTTCATTTTGCCACCATCGACAACCAGGCCGGTGCCGTTGATGTAGCTTGCCGCATCCGACAATAGAAAGGTGGCGGCATTGGCAAATTCTTCAGGCTGGCCATAGCGTTTAGCCGGTATCTGCGCCCAAACCTGCTCGCGATGGGCCTCGATGCTGATCCCCGAACGAGCAGAGCGCGCTGCATCGAGGGTAGCGATACGATCGGTGGCAATCAAGCCTGGGATGATATTGTTGACGCGTATACCGTAGGGTGACAACTGGCTGGCCAAGCTTTTAACCAGTGCCGCGACGCCGGCCCGCATCACATTGGACAACAATAGCACGTCGATAGGTTCGCGTAGCAAGTTCATGGTTTGCCCTATTAACGAATCAGTTTCATATATATTTTGGAATTGCGCTGAATGTTATACAGCTTTTGGCGCGTCTCGGGCAGGTCCTGCACGCTGACTAGCCTAAAGCCACGTTCAACAAACCAATGTTCGGTTTGGGTGGTCAAGACAAAGAGATTCTTGATGTTTTCTTTGCGCGCCTGCTTTTCGATGGCACTCAATAGGGCATCGCCTCGACCCTTCTTCTGATAATCGCTGTGCACCGTGACACAGGCCAATTCGGCCTGATCGTCGGATAATTTATAGATGGCGGCGCAGCCAATGATCATGCCATCGCGTTCATTGACATAAAAATGATTGATTTCGTTTTCCAGCTTTTCCGGATCTCGTCGAACCAAGATATTCTGCTCTTCGAGCGGCCTGAGTAAGGCTAGGATACCCTGAACATCCTCGATTCGTGCCTGGCGAAAGGTGTCGTATTGATCCAGGGCGATCAGGGTCCCGACACCATCGCGGGTAAACAGCTCAGCCAGTAGCGAGCCATCGGCGGTGCCATCGATCACATGACAGCGTGGAATGCCGGCACGGCTGACCAGGGCGGCAACCTGAAGTTCCAAGTAGGCCGGGGTGCTCGGATCCGCCTGGCTGAGTATCTGTTCCAATGCCGGCACACCCATCTCCTTTTGGTTATCGGACAGCGATAGCGGGTTGTCGCCCACTATAATGACCTTGTCGGCGCCGATCTGTTTGGCGATTTCAATCAGCAACTGCTCCGGCGGCAAATAGAGGATATCGCCGGTGATCGAATACCCCAATGGTGGCATCAACACCAGATGTTGTTTATCGAGGTGTTCGCGAATGGCCAGATGATCAATTCGTCTGACCCGGCCTTGAGCTTTTAGGTCGATACCGTTAAAGACACCAGCCGGACGCGCCATGACAAAGTTTCCGCCTACCACGCGGATGCGAGCACCGTGCATCGGCGAATTGGCCAGGCCTTGACTGAACAGCGCCTCGATCACATAACGGCGGCGTCCGATGGCCGCCACCAGGGTGTCCAAGCTGGTTTCGTCGATCGCCTCCTTATCATTTAACCGGGTCGCAAAGCAGTCGGCATCAAACAACACCACCAAACGCAGCCCCAAGCTATTGAGCAGCGTGAGGTCACTGATAATAGATGTCAGTCGTTCGTTATCCAGGACCTGATCCCGTAGCCAGATAACCGAGGTTTTGCCACGGTAGGCATGAATATAGGGCGCACTGTTGCGAAAATGACTGACAAAATCCATAGTTGATCTCTTAAAAGGAGGGGGACTCAAGGCACATTAAAGCAGTGTATCGTCAAACATCGAAAGCGGCCAGATAGGTTTTTTATAGCGGATGCCGAAGCGGCGCCCTGGGACCGTTCATCGCCGACCCGCTGACGCCGTGCGGGGTCGGGAATTGGCGCCAATCAAGGTGTTATTTGTGCCCTAACGATTAAAGGACTTTGGAAAATCGATCAGCTGTGCCGGGCCTGAAGTAGGCATCGAAGGTTACCAGAATAGGGCGCAGGAGTAGGCGGCCTAGGGGGCGAATCGTGACCAGGTCGACATCGATGGTCACCAGCTCATGCTCTACCAGCTTACCCAACTCGGCCCAGGCGTGACGGAAATAGGTCGGCGCATCGATATCAAAACGGGCCGATACCTCAGTCAGCGAGAGTCGACCCTGGCAGGCCAATTGGCCGATGATCCACTGGCGCACCTTGTCGTCCGCGGTTAAAAAAACTCCTCGATTGATCGCCAGCTGAGATTGACCCAGTAAGGCGTCATAGGTCTCGACATCGTGATGGTTTTGCAGGTAAACACCATCGATTTGACTGATAGACGAGACGCCCAAGGCCAGCATGTCGGTTTCGGCCTTGGTCGAGTAGCCCTGGAAGTTTCGCTGCAGGCTGCCTTCTTGCAAGGCTGTCGCCAGCGCATCGCTGGGTTTGGCGAAATGATCCATGCCGACATAGAGATAGCCGGCCTGTTGCAGTAATTCAATGCTGTCACGCAGGATATGCAGTTTGGTATCGGCGCTCGGCATGCTGGCCGGGTCGATGCGCCGCTGCGGTTTAAACCGGTCCGGTAGATGAGCATAGTTATAGAGGCTGATGCGCTCGGGGCTCAGGCTTAGGGTCTGTTCCCAAGTGCGAGCGAACGATGCACTGGTCTGATGTGGCAAACCGCATATTAGATCAAAGCTGATCGAATTAAAGCCTAGATCCCGGGCCGCTGCGACCTTGTGCTGGACCAGCTCAAAGGACTGGACTCTATTGATCGCAACCTGGGTCCGAGGGTCGAAATCTTGAACCCCGAAGCTGAGCCGATTAAAGTCTCGCCGGCGCAAAAGCTGGAGCATCTCATCGGAGGTTTCACGCGGATCCAGCTCGATGGAGAACTCGCCGGGTTGGTTTACTGGGTCCCAGTCAAAGTAGACCGCGACCAGATCCAATAGTCGGGTCATTTGACCGTTGCTGAGAAAGGTCGGCGTGCCGCCGCCGAGGTGCAGTTGGCTGATGGGTCGATGGCCAAAGTTGCGCGCCTGGAGGGCCATTTCCCGTTCGATCATATCCAGATAACCATCTGCCCGGCTGCGATCCTTGGTCGCAATTTTATTACAGGCACAATAAAAGCAGATATGTTGGCAAAAGGGGATATGGAGGTACAGCGAGAGGGGATCAGTGACCGGGCGTTGCCGGTCAAGATGCTCCTGTACCTTTTTTGGCGCCAATAATTGGAATTGCGCGGCGGTCGGGTAGGAGGTGTAGCGTGGTGCAGTGACATCGTATTGGCGGATGAGGGCATCATCCCAAGGCACATACCACTTATTGGCCGGTGTCATCTGATTCTCCAGTGTTTTGACTACCTTAGCGACAGACAAGGCATTAGGCACTGACCTGAATCAAGCATTAGGCTGCGTACGGTGGGTTACCCCGTTCCAACGCACCCCTGAGGGATGTTTGCATAACGTTTAATAGCTTAAGTCCCTAGGTGCCCTGTTGAAAGAATTCGCGCGAACCGAACACAACCATGGTCTTGCCCTTGACGGACACCAGGCCTTGCTCTTCCAAGCCCTTCAATACTCGGCCAACCATCTCGCGTGAGCACCCTACGATACGACCGATTTCTTGCCGGGTTATCTTAATCTGCATGCCTTCAGGGTGGGTCATGGCATCCGGCTGTTTGCACAGCTCGAGCAGGGTGCGAGCAACCCGGCCGGTGACATCGAGGAAGGCCAAATCGCCTACTTTGCGGGTGGTGTTGCGCAACCGAGTAGCCATCTGCTCACCAATAAAGTACAGAATGCGGGCGTCGTTGTGGGTGATTTCTCGAAACTTGGAGTAGGATATTTCGGCTACTTCACATTCGCTTTTGGTTTTGATCCAAGCAGATCGGGAATTTAATGAATCGAATAGGCCCATTTCGCCGAAAAAATCGCCGGCATTCAGGTAAGCCATAATCATTTCGCGACCATCATCTTCCTCGATAATGACCGAAACGGAGCCTTTGATGATGTAATAGAGGGAGTCACTCTTGTCCCCGGCATAGATCAGCGTAGTTTTGGCCGGATAGCGCCGCCGATGACATTGGGATAGGAAGTAATCTAGGTGCTTATGTTCTAGGGTATTATGTAGCATAGAAAGTGGATTCCAATGTTACTGAAAGGCTGAACAGCACCGACGGGCGATGACTCAGCTGTCCAATTATTATGGGGTAGCTACAGCAAGCTGGCCATGGCCAAACATCAGTTGTTTGACGCAGTTCCCCTTTTAAAAAGTCATGTTCTTTTTACCTACCTCACTCAACTTTAGCCGAAATTTCAAAATTAGCGCTGTCAATTGCGTACCAATGCTCAATAATATGGGTCTGCGTTATGGCGCTCAATTTTTTAGGAGATCGATTAAAAGTGAAAACATCATTGCAGTGGGTTGGCGAGAAAGCATTTTCATACGAGTCAAATAGCGGCTTCACCGGCTTTGTCGACGGTGCGGCGCGGGATTCCGACGCTGCCAAGGGGCCAACACCGATGGAATTGCTCCTGGTCGGGCTCGGCGGTTGTACCGCCTATGACGTGGTCGGTATTTTGCAAAAAGCCCGTCAAGACGTAGTGGATTGTCAAATTCAGTTGCAAGCAGAGCGGGCAACGACGGTACCGGCGGTATTCACCAAAATACATATTCATTTTTTAGTATCCGGTCGAGCTCTAAAAGAGTCCCAAGTGCACCGAGCGATCGAATTGTCTGCCAAAAAATACTGCAGTGCATCCCTGATGCTGGAGCAAGGTGGCGTCGAAATAAGCCACAGTCATGAGCTGATCGAGGTCAGTTAAGGTTCCAGTCTGGAGATCAATGCCGCTCCACCCCTAGGTTCTTTAAGCCTGTCGGTTTGCGTGTTGACTCATTTTTAGTTTTTCTGCCGGCCAAACTGGGTTACAGTCCATTTAGCACCTACACTCTATGGATAACAATAATCGGCATGTGACCCAATACAGCTGGGTGTCTAATCCCTCAGCTGATAACAATAGGAATCATCAACCCAAAGCAGGCTGGCTTAAAGGACAGGGCAATATGGCGCAGGAAATAGAACTAAAACTGACCATCAGTGAACAGTCGATCGACGACTTTCTGGCCCTAGAGTTGTTGTCGGCCTATTCGGCCGAAACAGCTTTTTTGGAAAACACCTACTTTGATACCCCAGCGCGTCAATTGACCCAGGTTGGTTCTGCACTGCGGATACGTAAGACGCCGCAGGGTTATCTCCAGACGCTGAAAACGCGCGGCCTGAACAGTGGCGGTCTGCACCAGCGCGATGAGTGGGAGTATGGCATAACCAGCAATACCCTAGAGATGGCCCTATTTCCCGAACAGGGCCTGCCAGTGGGCCTTCAGGCCGAGCAGCTGGAACCCCTGTTCAGTACCAATTTCACCCGCACCAGCTGGCAAATTACCTATAATCTATCCAAAATCGAGCTGGTACTCGACCTCGGTCAGGTAGCGTGTCAGGCCGGTAGCGACGCCATCTCTGAGCTCGAACTGGAGTTAAAAGACGGCCAACTCTCGGATCTGTTCGCTCTGGCGCTGGAAATAAGTGCGCGAGTGGCGGTGATGCCGTCGGATATATCGAAAGCCGAACGCGGTCATCGCATCTGTAATGGCTTTACCGACAACCATGTTGAATTACCCGATATAGTTCCCCAACAAAGCATGGAAAGTGCCTTTTGTGCCCTGTTTGGCTATGAAATGGAGCGGCTGCAACGCAGTTGGCAAGTGTTTTGGTCCTCGCAGCAATGGCGCCATCTGCAGGAGTTTGTTGTCACGCTGGGCAATATGCATACCGAGATCGAATGGTTCCAAGGCATGATGCCGAAGACGCAGATCGACTATGCCCACGACCAGCTCAAGTGGATCTCCGCAACCGTCACGCCAATCCTATCTTGGTGGCCGGCCTGCTTTGCGCTGTCGCAAGATGCGGAGGACGAACCCAAGTCAGTGGCCATCAGTTTGCAACAAAGTAAGGCTAAAAAGGCTTTAAAGGCCTTGCGGCTGTTACAGAATAATCCAGAATTGGGCAGTCGTATTCTGTGCCTGACCGCCTGGTTGCACGGCCAGCAGTGGCGTGTGGGTCAACTGGCCGAACAGGTCCGTTTTGGTGAGCAACCGGTGACCGATGGTCTGGACTATAGTTTTGACAAGGCATTAAACGAATTGCGCACCGATTGCTTTTCCGGCAGCACCAGCAACGCCCTGTCGCAGTCCCCTGCAGTGCATCGCTTACTGATGTTGTGCCAGTATTTCGACCGACTCTATGGCAAAGAATTGGGTGATCTTCGCGCACCCTTGCAGGCCTTGGAAGATAATTTATCCCGCTTATCGGCCATCGATGTGGTAACTCAGCTGAAAGGTTGGCTCAATGATTTGCCCTTTGAACAACAGGCCAGCATTCACAGTTGGACCCGCTCGCAGACTGTATTGCTGCGTGATATTAAGCAGTTGGCCAATAAGCTAATTAGTGGTCGGGAGGCCTTAGGAGAAAGCCCTATTTGAATTTACTGCCCGGGAAGCTGCAGGTTGACGACCTGCTGATTCAACTGGAAACAAGCCAACGACTCAGCGCGACGCAGGCGGCCAAGGCGCGCAGCCAAAAACGTGACCCTAACACACACGCCATTCACCAGATCGCGGCCTTTGGGCTTGCCGATCAAGCCCACCCGGGTAAAAAACTCACCGCACTCACTCTGACCCAGTGGTTAGCGGAAGCCTTGGACTTAGCCTTTATCCATATAGATCCGCTCAAGGTTGATGTCGAATCCCTTGCCTCGATCATGTCTTATGAATACGCCAAACGCTATTCTTTGTTGCCGCTCAAGGTTAGCGCGGATCGAGTCCAGATTGCCACCAGTGAGCCCCTGTTGACCGGTTGGGAAGAGACCATCGCTCAAGTGACCCGCCGTAAGATCGATAAATTCCTCGCAGTTCCCGATGACATCGCGCGCTTTGGCTTGGAGTTTTACGCGCTCAATCGTTCTGTCACCCGTGCCAGCGGTAAGGGCCAGGGCAGCGGTTTGGGCAATGTCGAACAGCTAATAGAACTGGGCAAACTGGCCAGCCCCGAGGCGAACGATGAGCATATAGTCAATATCGTCGACTGGTTATTCCAATACGCCTTTGAGCAACGCGCCAGCGATATCCATATCGAGCCGCGGCGCGAATATGCGCATATTCGATTGCGCATCGACGGGGTGTTGCATTCGGTGTATCAGATGCCGATTCAGGTCGGCCAGGCGGTATTGAGTCGTATCAAGATTCTTGGCCGAATGAATATCGCCGAGAAACGCCGGCCATTGGATGGCCGCGTCAAGACTAAGACGCCGGATGGCCTTGAGGTTGAATTGCGGCTCTCGACCTTGCCGACCGCCTTTGGTGAAAAACTGGTGATGCGGATCTTCGATCCGCAGGTGTTACTCAAGACCTTCGATCAGCTCGGCCTGTCCGATGACGACCTGACCAATTGGCGCGCCATGATTCGCCAACCCAACGGTATTATATTGGTGACCGGGCCTACCGGGTCGGGTAAAACCACGACCCTCTATGCCACCCTTAAGAGTTTGGCCACCTCTGAGGTGAATGTCTGCACCATCGAAGACCCGATCGAAATGATTGAGCCGGCCTTTAATCAGATGCAGATCCAAGCCACTATCGATCTCAATTTTGCTGAGGGTATTCGCGCCCTGATGCGTCAAGATCCGGATATCATTATGATCGGTGAGATTCGCGACCTGGAAACCGCTCAAATGGCGATTCAGGCCGCTCTAACCGGCCATCTGGTGTTATCGACGGTGCACACCAATGACGCGCCATCGGCGATCACTCGACTGCTCGATCTCGGTGTGCCCGGGTATCTGCTTAGATCGACCATTCTCGGGGTGATGGCGCAACGGTTGATACGCACCCTGTGCCCGCATTGTAAGGCCGAAACGGACATCGACGACGCCACCTGGCAACAGCTGATGCGTCCCTGGTCGGCAAGAAAACCGGCCAGAGTCTATCAGCCGGTGGGCTGCCTAGAATGTCGCAATACCGGCTTCTCGGGTCGGTCGGGTGTCTATGAAAGCTTCGTGATGAGTGACGCTCTAGCGGATCTGGTGCAAGACGGCTGCGATCCCCAAAGCCTGCGCAAAGCCGCTATTCGTCAAGGTATGCTGAGTTTGCGCTTGTCTGGAGCGCGTAAAATAGCGGCCGGTAGCACGACCGCCGATGAAGTTCTGCGCGTGACCCCGGACACCCGTTAGCTCTGGGTCAGCAGCCTGCCAACGGTCGTCCAATGCAACCGCGCTTGGGCCTAGATATAGTAAGTAACCTTGGTCATCAGTTTCGAGACGCCGGTCATAAATTGTTTCACCGGTGGCGAAAATTCAATCCCTCCCGCTGCCAAGGCCTGAGCCTCATGTTGTCGTTCGTCCGTCAACATCTGCTCTAAAATCGCGCTCGAACGGCTATCAATCTGCTCAATCTGTTGCAGATGGGCGCTTAGGTGGTGGCTAACCTGATCTTCGGTCGCAGCGACAAAGCCCAAGGAATAGCGATCTCCTGCGGCACCGGCCAGCGCCCCCAGACCAAAAGACAGACCATAAAAAATTGGGTTCAACCAACTGGTGCGGCCCTGCAACTCCTGCAAGCGCTGGTCACACCAGGCCAGATGGTCGAGCTCTTCTTGCGCGGCCAAGGTCATCTTAGCGCGTACCGTTGGCAACCGAGCGGTGAGTGCCTGACCCTGATACAAACCCTGAGCACAGACCTCGCCGCTGTGATTGATGCGCATTAAGCCCACGCTATGGCGTCGTTCGGCGTCACTGAGCTCGGTTTGGGCCACAGCATGTGCTGGGCTTTGCGTGGCAGCGCTGACGGCACCCGGCGTCAGGGTGCGCAGCGCGTTGTCGAATTGGCCGATCAATCGGTCAGTAAAAGAGAGAATTCTTGGCATGGATGTTTTCCCGGTTTTTCATGATTGTGGGCATAGCTCGGTTCAGCGTCTGGCGTAAGGTTCGAGCCGAAACCGGCTTGGAGAGAAAATATTCCATCCCCGCCTCATCCCCGCCCAAGTCATTGGCCAGTTCGTCGGTCCCGGTCATCATAATAATAATGATATCCTTATTGAGGCTTCCATCCTGACGGATCCGTTGGGCCAGCTCAGCACCGCTCATGGTTGGCATATTTTGGTCTAATATTAGCACATCGATGGGCAGGCCCTTATGGTATTCGTTGTGCAAGTTGGCCAGTGCCGACTGACCATTGCTCATGCTCAGCACCTCTACCGCCCAACTCTTGGACAAGTGCTCGATCACCTTACGGCAGGTCAGGTTGTCGTCGACCACCATCAGGCGCAGGTCTTCCGGCAGCGGCGTGCTGCCCGTCGCCCTGCCAGCATCGAGGTCAGCCGCACTGGCGAGGGGCAGATCGACCCAGAAGCTGGTTCCCCTGCGTAATTCGCTGCTAAGCGTTAATTGTCCTCCCAAGATGCCGACCAAATACTTGCTAATGGGTAAGCCCAAATGCACGTCTTTAGGCAGCTGTTGCTTGGCATCGTGGCTGTCTGGAAAGTGAAATAGCCGAGCTTTTGAGTCCTTTGCCATGCCCGGTCCAGTATCGATTATAGCAAAGCGGATCCGCTGATTTTGCCATGGTTTTACTGTTAGCAACACCTCGCCATGTTCGGTATATTTTAATGCGTTATCAAGCAGATTCGATAGGATCTGACCGATTATATGGGCATTGCCGCGATACTGGGTGGGTATGTCGGGCGCAATATCGAGCACCAGCTCCAGGTGTTTGCTATGGGCAATACGGGAAAAGGGCTGAACTGTATCTTCAATAAGATCAAAAAGGTCGAATTCATCATCGTTTTCCGGCAGTCGGTTTAGGCCGATGCGGATCAAATTCTGCAACTGATCGGCTTCACGCAGCAAGGCAAAGCCAGCATTTTGCACCGTGTTGACATAGTCTTGTTGGTGCGCCGACAGCGTGGTGTCCTGCATAAGCTCGGCCATACCCAACACGCCATTGATTGGGCCGCGAATATCGTGATTCAGTTTTCTTAACAGCGGCCAGTGTACATCGGGGATAACGAGCCCCTCAACCGCCAGTCTGGCACCCTTAGTTTTTGCAGCCTGCCAACTGGCGAGGGTGATCAGGATGGCCGCCAGCACCGCCATGAGACTGAGTGAATACAGCATCGCCCCAGTGGTCGATAGTAAGCCCATCAGGATTAGAGTGGTGCAAATGAAATAGCTCATCAGCACTAGGCAGCCCGCTAAGGCGAGGCGCTCTGAGAAACTGTTGGGGCCACTCTCTATCCAGTAGAGGCTGATAAGGATCATAGCCGTCGGTATAACGAAGCTGTGTACTGCCAGCAGGTCGATGGTGAACGGCGAGCAAGCCAGTCCGAGCAAAATGATCAACAATCGGCCGAGCCAGATCAGTGCATCGGCTACCCAACGGGAAAACTGATCGGCACGCATCGTGGTAAGCATTCCAGTCATGGCCATCAGGGTCATAAAAGCCCCGACATTAATGGCGCCCACCTCAATATAGGCGATATTGGCTAGCCACTGGGTGATATGGCCGTTCCAGCCGTTCAGGTTGATCAAAACACCCAGATTGAGTACGGCTGCCCAGATGGCAGTGCCAATCCGAAAGAGATAATAGGCATGGCAGCTGATGCCGATGGCCATCAGGACCAGCATGAGCACTAGTGTATTAAACTGTAGGCTGGTGCGCAGTGCGCGGACTAGAGTCGCCTCATCGACCAGGCGCACGGCCATATTGGTTGCGGCGATAGGGTCAATCCTTAGAAACAGCTGCTGAGTACCGGCTTCCAGTGCTATGGGCAGAATATAGTTACCCAACTGATAAGGCCGGTCGTTTAAGCCCATATCAGCCCCGGTGGCAACGTGCTGATAACCACTTGCGGCGTCGAGGTTATAATACAGCTCTGCCGTGGCCAAAAAGGGGGCTTCCAGAATCAGAAACAGACGCAGTGAGCGCTTGGTCAGATTATCGACGGCAAAGGTAAGCCAGGTCTCCGACGCAAGCTGATGGTATCCGATTTCCGAGCCATGGACCGGAGTGAACTGGCGCAGGATGGCGGGGCTGATCACCTCAAGGATTGGGTAAGGATCGCTTGGCGTATTGAGATAGGCGCCGTTTGAGACCACATTTGCATTGAGATAAGGTTGCTCGATCTGAATGGACTCAAAGCCCTGGGCCCAAGACCAGATGTTGGTAAACAGGCATATCAACAGCAGGCGTTTTAGCATGAGAACCCACTATCCGGTAAGAGCGAATAAGTAGTATAGCGGCGGCGCTGAGATCGGTGAGAGAACCGGAAAATTTTTTTTCAAAAGCCCAGGTCACTGGCCGGGACCGAGCGCTGCTCAGCAGCTCCGGCCAGTGTTTGGAACAACGATCAGCTGTCGCGATTGATCGCCTTGTGACCGATGTCGGTGCGGTAATAGGCTCCTTGCCATTGTATCTCCGCCACACCAAGATAAGCCTGTGCTTGTGCCAGCGCGACCGTGTCGCCCAGGGCCGTTACGCAGAGTACCCGACCACCTTGGGTGACCAGACCCTGTTCGGCATCGAGCCGAGTACCGGCTTGAAACACCTTAGTGCCGGCTCGTTCTGCCGCGGCAATACCGGCAATTGGGTCGCCTTGGCGATAAGCGAACGGATAGCCGCCGGCGGCCATAACCACACCCACGGCGGCGCGCTCATCCCAGAGCGCCGTCTGCTCGGACAATTGACCGTTGATGGCCGCCAGACACAACTGGCCCAGATCAGACTGCAGACGCATCATAATGGGTTGAGTTTCCGGATCGCCGAAGCGGCAATTGAATTCCAAGACATAGGGGGTGCCATCGGCAGCGACCATAATGCCGGCATAGAGAAACCCGCGGTAGCGATTGCCTTCGGCAGCCATGCCCTGAACGGTCGGGTAAATCACCTCTGCCATTATCCGTTGGTGAATGGCATCGCTCACCACCGGTGCCGGTGAGTAAGCCCCCATGCCGCCGGTGTTGGGGCCCTGATCGCCATTGTCGCGCGCCTTATGATCCTGTGAGGTGGCCAGAACCAAGACGTCCTCACCATCGACCATGACGATAAAACTGGCCTCTTCACCGCTCAGGAACTGTTCTACCACGACACGCGCGCCAGCTGCACCAAACTTATTGCCTGATAGCATATCCTGGACCGCTTCGATGGCCTCGGCATTGGTCTGAGCCAGGATAACACCCTTACCCGCGGCTAGGCCGTCGGCCTTGATGACTATCGGCGCGCCCTTGGCTTCGATGTAGGCAATAGCTTCACTTTCATCGGTAAACACGCCATAAAATGCCGTGGGGATCTGGTGTCGGGCGAGGAAATCCTTGGCAAAGGCCTTGGAGCCTTCCAGCTGAGCCGCGGCCTGAGTGGGTCCAAATACCGCGAGACCCTGGGCTTCAAAAAAGTCCACGATACCAGCCACCAGCGGCACTTCGGGCCCGACGATGGTCAGTTCGACCTCATTGGCGCGAGCAAAGTCGGCTAGGCCGGCAAAATCCAGCACGTCGAGTGCAACGTTTTCAATACCCGGTTCTGCGGCGGTGCCGGCATTGCCCGGCGCAACAAAGGTGCGGCCAGCGGATTCAGCTTGGCTAGCGCGCCAAGCCAGGGCGTGTTCGCGCCCGCCATTACCAATAATCAATATGTTCATAATGCTATCCTCTAGTGGCGGAAATGGCGCATGCCGGTAAAGACCATGGCAATGCCATGCTCATCGGCGGCGGCTATAACTTCGTTGTCGCGCATACTGCCGCCGGGCTGAATAACGGCGCTGACACCCATCTCGGCGGCCTGATCCAGGCTATCACGGAAGGGCAAGAAGGCCTCAGAGGCCATCGCCGAGCCGGTGATCTCCAGCCCCTCATCCTTTGCCTTGATGTTCGCAATAATGGCGCTGTAGACCCGGCTCATCTGCCCTGCACCGATGCCGGTGGTGAGGCCGTCTTTGGCGTAGACGATGGCATTGGATTTAACGAACTTGGCCACTTTCCAGGCAAATAAGAGATCTTCTATCTGTTGTTGTGAGGGCGCCAGTTTGGTCACTACACGCAGATCGTCGGCGCCGATCATACCCAAATCCCGGTCCTGCACCAGTAATCCGCCGGTCACCCGTTTGAAATCGAGCGCCGGGGTCGGGGTCGACCAATAGCCGCAAGCGAGCAGTCGTATATTCGGCTTGCTGGCAACCAATGCCGCGGCTTCGGCCGAGACCGCGGGCGCAATGATTACCTCGACAAACTGCTTGCCAATGATGGCATCGGCCGCGGCCACATCGAGCTCCCGGTTAAAGGCAATGATGCCACCAAAGGCGGACGTGGTATCGGCTGAAAAGGCGCGTTGATAGGCTTCTTTTAGCGTTGCGCCGGTGGCCACACCACAGGGATTGGCATGCTTGACGATAACGCAGGCCGGGGCGGAAAAGCTCTTCACGCATTCCAGGGCCGCGTCGGTATCGGCAATATTGTTGTAGCTCAGGGCCTTACCTTGCAGCGTGGTGATGGTGGCAATGCCCGCTTCGCTGGCACCCTCTTCGATATAGAAGGCCGCGCGCTGATGTGGGTTTTCACCATAGCGCATGATATCTTTTAAGATAAATTGGCTATTAAAGGTATTGGGGAAGTCGGCACGCTCTGGGATCGCCGAGGCCGGTGTGTCGACCGGCACTGTACCGAGATAGTTGGCGATCATGCCATCGTACTGAGCGGTATGTTCAAAGGCGGCACGTGCTAGTGCAAAGCGGGTGGCGGCGCTGAAACCCCCATCTAGGTCCCACTGTTCGATCAGCTCCGGGTATCGGTCGGCGCTGACCACGATGGCAACATCCTTATGGTTCTTGGCGGCCGAGCGGACCATGGTTGGCCCCCCGATGTCGATGTTTTCGATCGCGTCGGCCAAACTGCAATCGGCATTGGCAATGGTTTGGGCAAAGGGATAGAGGTTCACTACGACCAGATCGATGGCGCTGATGCCGTGTTCGCGCATAACCTCATCGTCGATGCCACGCCGCCCCAATATCCCACCGTGGATCAATGGATGCAGGGTTTTGACGCGACCGGCCATCATTTCGGGGAACGCAGTCACTTGGGACACTTCGGTGACCTCTATATCGTTCTGTTGCAGCAGCTTAAAGGTGCCCCCGGTGGAGATAAGGGTAACGCCGCGGGCGCGCAAGGCGCGGGCAAACTCGACAATACCGGTCTTATCGGAAACGCTGATTAGCGCGCGTTTAGGGGCAATTACGGATGCAGATTGGCTCATGGAGTCCTCGAAACGGGTCATAGTGGTTAAAATTTGATTGATCGGTCAAAAAATAAGGGCGCAGAATGAACAAAGGCGACCGCAGTCGCCTTTTATTAGAGCCTTAAAGAAGCCCATACTCCTTCAGCTTTTTGCGTAAGGTCCCGCGATTTAAACCCAAGACCTTGCTGGCCTTGGTTTGATTGTCGCGGCAATAACGCATCACCGCTTCCAGCATAGGTGCCTCAACCTCGGTCAAAACCATCTGGTGGACGTTGGTAACGTCCTGCCCCTCAAGATGGGAAAAATAATTGCGCATGGCAATTTCAACGCTGTCACGCAAGGTCTGGGGCTGTTCGGCGGCCGCCTGGTAAGTCAGGCTGTCGGGAGAATCGCTCTTGGGCGCGAAAGTATCTAGGTTCATGCGGTGGTTTCCTTAAGTCGTTCAAAATTGTCAAAAAGTGTATTGATTGCGCCGAGTTGCAGTTGACTGCTCTCAAGCAGAATAATTTCTTGGTAACTGTGTTTGGGTAGGCCTTGTCCGCCCAAATACCAACCCAGGTGTTTGCGGGCAATGCGCACGCCCATAAAGTCACCGTAGAATTGGTGCAGTGCCTGAACATGTTCGTTCAGGGTGCGTTGTACCGTGTCCATATCCGGTTTTGGTAGCTCTTCACCGGTCAATAAAAAGTGATTGATGGCATTAAAAATCCACGGATTGCCTTGCGCGGCACGGCCAATCATGACCCCGTCAGCTCCGGTCAGGTGTAATACGGCTTTGGCCTTATGGACGCTATCGATATCGCCATTGGCCAGTACTGGGATGCCAACTGCCTGTTTTACCGCGGCGATGGTCTCGTATTCGGCCTCACCCCGAAAGGCATCGGCTCGGGTACGGCCATGCACTGACAAGAGGGCGATACCGCAGTCCTCTGCCATCTTAGCAACGCGAACGGCATTTTTTAACTCCGCATCCCAACCGGTGCGGATTTTCAGGGTCACCGGGACATCCACAGCCGCGGTGACTGCTCGCAATATATCGGCGACCAGCTGTTCGTCTTTAAGCAAGGCCGACCCGGCGGCACGGTTACACACCTTCTTGGCCGGGCAACCCATGTTGATATCGATGATTTGGGCCCCCAAGACGACATTTTCGCGCGCGGCGTCAGCCATCATGGTGGGTTCACCGCCGGCTATCTGGACGCTGATTGGTTCACCCTCGCCGTCATGGTTCAGTCGCCATTGGGATTTATTGCTTTTCCATAGGCGAGTGTCACTCGTCACCATTTCTGACACCACTAACCCAGCCCCTAAGGCCCGGCAGAGTTTGCGAAAGGGTTGATCTGTAACACCAGCCATCGGCGCAAGCACCGTCGGCTGATCTATGGTATAGGGTCCAATTTTAAACACAATAAATCGTTCAAAAAACGCTCAACTTAGGGGCGCGGAAGCATAGCTGTTCTTGGGGGCTAAAGAAAGTGAGAACTTCGCAATAAAGCCATTATTTCAGGCTTTTTGTTGCCTTAGGGTGGAAACCCAAGGCGCCCCCCTGCGGGCACACTAAAGCTTGGGTTTTCAACGGCTTAGCTTAGGGTTGCAGCAAGGCGCCGATTAGGAAGGGCTTAATAATAGCTGGTAGTTGACGGCACCGGCCACCGGCGTCCGGATCGCTAGAGAAACATAAATTCGGGTATTAATGGGCATCAGTTCGACCCCGGTTAATTCACCCTTGAGATACTCGTCCGGATGATACCGTTGATCGGCTACCAGCTTGCCATTTACATCAGTGTATTGCAGTAGTAGCAGCGGAAACGCCTGCTTAAAGGGTGCCCTATTGGTCAAGACAATATCGACCATGCGCAGGTCTTTCAGATTCGGATCCTTATGCTCGCGCACCAGCAGGGAGCTGCGGATATTGTCCAGGTCTACCTGAGCCGGTAGGCTGCAGCCCAGCACGTTGCAGGCGCTCTGATAGAGGCCCCGCCATTGATCCATGCGCGCATAGTGATTGCGCTCCAGCCAGGCTAATTGGCCGGCCAACACTAGGAGCAAACCAACCACCGCAATCCAACCCAGAGGCCGCAATCGATGTAACCGGTCCTCCAGCTGGAAATCCAGATCTGGGGCGTGGTTGACCTTATTGACCACTTGCGAGGCGGTCTGCGGCATCGGGAAGTCCGGTTCAAAACTGGCTGACCTCCTTGCTGGTGCCACAGGTTTGGCCAGGGACCCTGTTGCGCGTTGATTAACCTCGCCAGCATTGAACACAGCTGTCATGGGCTTGGTATCGTTCTCCATATCCTCAAGAATGGACTCGGCCCAGCGTTCGTCTTGCTCATCGGGATCGGTCAACCCCGGCGTATTGAGTTCTTGAGCTTCGCGTTGAAAATGATCGACTTTACGGTTCGGCTTGTTGGTCGAGTCGTCTAGGTTGCGGAAACTGTCAGACAGCTCGCCAAAACCCTCCTCCGATGCATCGTCACCGAACAGGCGATCATCGGCGTTGTCATCGAAAATAAAGTCATCATCACCATCGGCAAAGACAAATTCGTCCTCGGAGGCTGAAAATCCGCCAAATTTTGACTCAGGCTCTGGCCCAGGCGCTGCCGGGGGTCGCGGTGCGGGTTGACGTGGACTCGCAGGCTTGGTCTCGGTTTTAGGCGCACTGGGCTTGGCGGCCGGCGCGGCTGCGGGGCGATTGCCCGATGAGGGGCTGGTGACGAGATGGTTTCGGGCACCGAATACTTGCAAGCACGCACCGCATCGAACCGATCCATTGGCCACAGCCAACTGCTCGCTTCTAACCCGGAACGATGTCCCACAATGGGGGCATTGCGTAATAAACGATTCAACCATTACTGTATATCCTTGGGCATCCATGCTTAACAAAAATTATCGTTGAGATTGGCTGTTAATATTTTGCCAAGTCGATAGCCGATTCTAAGACGTTCAATAGGGGCCTAACATCGGGCCAAAGCCTTTGGCTGAGCCGATCGAGCCAAGATTATAGTCGTTCTCGTACCGCTTTGCGCCGGCCGCTTAAGCGCACCCAGCCGTCCAAGGTAACCACCGGATCGAACGTGATAGTCGCGCTGTAAGCAGCCATAACCGTGTCCGCCTGATGGGCTAATATACCGGAAAGTACTAAGGGTTGTCCGGGTTTTAGGTAGCTGGCGATAGCATCACTGAGATCGCATAGGGGCCCGGCCAAGATATTGGCGATGACTATCTGATAATGACTTTCTAGGTCATTGGTATCGGTGGTAACAAAATACCGCTCTGCGGCGATATTATTTACCGCCGCGTTGTTATCCGTCGCGATGAGTGCTTGCGGGTCTATATCGATACCGGTCATGCGCTCTGCGCCGAGTAACAGAGCCGCGAGCCCCAATATGCCCGAGCCACAGCCATAATCCAAGACCGTATCGCCGGCTTGGATATGGTCATTTAGCCACTGCAAGCACAAAAAAGTCGTGGGATGGGTACCGGTACCAAACGCCAGGCCGGGGTCCAGCTTTAGGTTGACCCCAGCCGCATCGGGCGGCGTCTGCCAGGAGGGTACGATCCACAAGCGATCTCCACAGGCGATGGGTTTGAAATTGTCCATCCACTCCCGTTCCCAGTCCTTATCTTCCAAAATCTCGGTGCTGATTGAAGCGACCCTAAGCTGGTGAGCGGCAATCACGGAATCCATGAGCGCGACCAGGTGGGCGACATCCACATCCTCTTCAAATAGGCCTTGAATGGTGGTGTGCTGCCACAGCGGTGTGGTGCCGCGGATCGGTTCGTAAACTGGTTGATCGTCTGTGTCGATTAGGGTGACGGCTTTACAGCCAGCTAGCAGCAAGGCATCTTCCAGTATCTCACTGTGTTCGGGCAGGGTGGCAAGTCGTATTTGTAACCAAGGCATCGGGTTATCTCAATAATTTTGCCAATAATAGCAGAATGGTGGGCTGTTTTTGCATGCTTCTAGGCTCGGAATTCAAAGGCTCGGGCGACCTTGTGGTGCCCGAACCTTCGCTGCGGGACTACTGTTCGTCGGCCAGCTTGTGCTCAAGATAGTGAATATTGACACCACCTTCGATAAAAGCGGCATCGAGAACCAGTTTCTTGTGCAGATCGACGTTGGTTCGAATACCACCGATAACCAGTTCATCCAAGGCCGATGCCATGCGCTTTAGGGCTTCGGCACGGGTCGGAGCAAAGGTGATCAGCTTGCCGATCATCGAATCATAGAAGGGTGGTACCGAGTAGCCGGCGTAGATATGAGAGTCCCAACGCACGCCTAAGCCACCCGGTGGATGGAACTGGGTAATGCGACCCGGGCTGGGCATAAAGGTTACGGCGTCTTCGGCATTGATACGGCATTCAAAGGCATGGCCTTCGATTTTGACCTGTTCTTGAGTGTAAGTCAGGGGCAGGCCCGCTGCTATATTCAACTGTTCCTTGATGATGTCGACACCGGTGACCATTTCTGAGATCGGGTGCTCCACCTGAACACGGGTATTCATTTCAATAAAGTAGTAATGGCCCGCTTCATAGAGAAACTCGAAGGTGCCGGCACCGCGGTAATTGATATCAATACAGGCCTTGACGCATGCGTCTTGCACGGTCTGTCGTGCGGCCAGGTCGATGTGTGGTGCAGGGGCCTCTTCGAGCACCTTTTGGTGCCGCCGTTGCAAAGAGCAATCACGATCGCCCAAATGAATGGCGTGACCCTGGCCATCGGACAAGACCTGGATTTCAACATGGCGAGGATTGGTTAAAAACTTCTCCATGTAGACCGTGCCATCGCCAAAAGCCGCGGCCGCTTCGGTCTGGGTAATGGTGATGGAGCTGAGCAGATCCTGTTCTTTGTGGACCACACGCATGCCGCGCCCGCCGCCGCCAGAGGCAGCCTTGATAATCACGGGATAACCGATACGCAAGGCAATGCTCTTACACTTAATTGGGTCCGTCGGTACGGCACCGTCAGAACCCGGTACCGTTGGAACGCCGGCTTTTTTCATGGCCTGAATGGCCGACACCTTGTCACCCATAAGTCGGATGACCGCGGCCGTTGGTCCAATAAATTTGAAGCCAGATTTTTCGACCTGCTCGGCGAAATCGGCCCGTTCGGCCAAGAAGCCATAACCGGGATGGATGGCATCAGCGTGAGTCACTTCGGCCGCAGCAATAATAGCGGGAATATTCAGGTAGCTGTCAACCGAGGCGGCCGGCCCAATACAGACGGCCTCATCGGCCAACTTGACGTGCTTCAGTTCTCGATCGGCGGTGGAATGAACCGCGACCGTCTTAATGCCGAGTTCTTTACAGGCACGCAAAATGCGCAGCGCGATTTCACCTCGATTGGCAATTAAAACTTTGTTCAGCATGGGGCTACTCCGCTTAGCTGATCATGACCAGTGGTTGATCAAATTCTATCGGCTCACCGTTTTCGGCGAGAATGGCGGTGACGGTACCGCTCTTGTCGGCTTCGATTTGGTTCATCATCTTCATCGCTTCGATGATACAGATGGTGTCCCCGGCCGAGACCTTCTGGCCAATTTCAACAAAAGACGAGCTGGTTGGTGACGGCGAACGATAGAAGGTACCCACCATCGGAGACTTGACGGCGTGGCCGGCCGGCGCAACGGGCGCTGGGCCAGCTGCTGGGGCTTCAGGGGCCGCCGGAGCGCTCATCTGCATGGGTGCCTGTTGCGCAGCCTGGAAGGCATATTGGGCCGGTGCAGCGGCTAAGCGTGAGGTGCGGCTGATGCGAATGGATTCCTCGCCTTCAGAAATCTCAATTTCATCGATGTTGGATTCTTCCAACAACTCTATAAGCTTCTTGACCTTACGAATGTCCATGCTATGACCTCTAATTATTGATTCTGTGGTGTTTTATTAGTTAAGTATTCACTGGCTGCGGTAAGCGCCAAGAGATAACTCGTTTGTCCAAAGCCAGCAATCACCCCGACCGCTATCGACGATAGGTAGGAGTGCTGACGAAAATCTTCTCGAGCGTGCACGTTCGACAAATGCAGCTCGATAAAGGGTGTTTTTACCCCAGCCAAGGCATCGCGGATAGCGATGCTGGTATGGGTAAAGGCACCCGGGTTGATCAATATCATGTCTGTACCATCGGTCAGGCTCTGATGAATTCGATCAATCAGGACCCCTTCGTGGTTACTCTGCAGGTGGACTAGCGTGTGTCCCAAGGTGCTCGCATCCGCGGACAATTGCGCCACTATATCGGACAAGGTGCTGGCACCATAGAGCTCCGGCTCACGTACACCGAGCAGATTGAGATTTGGTCCATTTAGTAACAGCAACGATGCCATGGTTCACCCTGGGTTTGAGTTTAAGTCTATTTGTAGCGAAAAGTCGCTAAAAAACAAGTATTAGCACAAGATAATCAGGAAAACACCAATGCACAACGGGTAGGGTGAATTTTAGTTGTGAAAAATGTTCAATAAATACTGTCTTTTACTCAATTCGGCCCCAAATACGCTCAGAACAGCATCTGTTTGCGCTCACCGAGCGGATTTTGGCAAGGAATGTGACCGCTGGCCTATTGGCAGGGCGCGGGTCTGGCGTTACCCTCAAGTGGCTATTTAATGGAGACAATTTAGCATGTTAAAGGTTCAATTTAAGCGCTTTTGGAACGGTTTAAGACACCAATCGTCGAATGCCCCCGGCACCAAGACTGTTGGCAAGAGTTTGAAATACTGGCTTATGGCTGGATTGACCCTGATATTGTTGCTGTGGACAGCACTTGGACTGTATTGGAGCAACTCGCCAGCGGTGGCCAATGTGGTCAGCCTGGCCCAACAATCCGCCAAGGCTCAAGGTAAGCAAGCGGTAGTTGGCTATACCACCGCCTACACTCTGCGCCATCTAGCCGACACCCTGCTGACCAAGCCGGGCGGCTACCTGTCAAACGACGTCACCCCGCCGTCTATCTTTTTGGATAACATGCCTAGCTGGGAATTTGGTGTGGTGATTCAGGTGCGCGACCTCTCCCGAGCCTTCCGTAAGGACCTCAGTCGCTCCCAGTCCCAGTCGACCGAAGATCCGGATCTGGCCGAAGCCGAACCGCTGTTTAATTTCAATAACGACAGTTGGATCTTGCCCTCAACCGAAGGCGAGTATCGCAATGCTATCGGGTATATCGATAGTTATATGACCCGGTTGGCCGACCCCGCCAACGCTAAGGCGCAGTTTTATGCCCGAGCCGATAATCTGTCAAATTGGTTGCGAGATGTCGAAACCCGGCTTGGCTCGCTCTCTCAGCGTCTAAGCGCCTCGGTCGGCCAGCAACGCTACAATACCGATATGGCCGGGCAGGCGAGCGCCGAGCAATCGACCCCGACCGAGAAGCAGACCCAAATCAAGACCCCGCGTCTGTTGGTGGACAATGTTTTTTATGAAGCCCGAGGCACCTCGTGGGCGTTGATCCATATGATGCGCGCGATCGAAGTCGATTTTGCACCGGTGCTCGAGGACAAAAATGCCCTGGTCAGCTTGCAACAAATCATCCGCGAGCTGGAAGCCACCCAGGAAGCGATTTGGTCACCGATGATCCTTAATGGCAGCGGCTTTGGTCTAATACCCAGCCATTCTTTGGTGATGGCCAATTACATTTCGCGCGCCAATGCCGCCATTGTCGATCTGCGGGAACTGTTGCAGAACGGCTAGTCCGAGGCACCCATAAAAAAAGCGACCTAGGTCGCTTTTTTTATGCCGAACAATTGGCAATGTTATTACTTTTTGTCAGCTGCGAAGGATTCGCTGATGATAGCGCGAGCGCGATCGGCGTCGGCCCAGCCCTTGACCTTGACCCATTTGCCCACTTCTAAGGCCTTGTAGTTCTCGAAGAAGTGCTTGATTTGCGCCAGCAGTAGCGGCGGCAGATCGGTGGCTTCCTTAACGTCGGTATAGAGGGCGCTGAGCTTGTCGTGCGGTACAGCGATGACTTTGGCATCTTCACCGGCCTCGTCGGTCATTTCTAATACGCCGACTGGGCGGCAGCGAATCACCGCACCGGGGGCTACTGGGTAAGGGGTAACGACTAACACATCTACCGCGTCGCCATCATCGGCCAAGGTATGAGGGATATAGCCGTAGTTGGCCGGGTAAAACATCGGCGTCGCCATAAAACGATCGACCATCAGAGCATCCATATCTTTGTCGATCTCATACTTAATAGGCGCATGATTGGCCGGGATCTCGATTACTACGTAAATATCATTGGGTACATCTTTGCCGGCGGGGATCTGGGTGTAGCTCATAATGGGCCTCGTTTAGGGTCGTTGCTCGAAAAGGAAAAAATTAGAGGCGCAGTATATAGGGTGCGCCTTGTCATACCAATTTTATGAGGTGATTTTATTGAAGCGCTCAAAATAATCCGGAAACGTCTTGGCGGTGCAGCCTGGGTCGTTGATCACAATGCCGTCTGTGGCAAAGGCTGCGAGCGAAAAGCACATGGCCATTCGGTGGTCCTTATAGGTATCGATGGCGGCCGGCGTGACGCGTTGGGGCGGTGTAATGCTTAGATAATCGCGGCCTTCTTCCACGATCGCGCCGAGTTTACGCAGTTCGGTGGTCATCGCTGCGATACGGTCGGTTTCCTTAACGCGCCAATTGTAGATATTGCGGATCACCGTGGTACCTTCGGCAAATAGGGCCGCGACGGCGATCGTCATGGCCGCATCAGGGATATGGTTTAGGTCCAGATCGATCGCCTTGAGCGGGCCCTGGTGCGCCACCTCAATCCAGTTTTCCGAGCGCAGCACTGTAGCCCCCATCTGTTCCAGCACCTCGGCAAAGCGGATGTCGCCCTGCACCGAGGCGGTCCCCACCCCGTGAACTCGAACTGGGCCACCGCCGATGGCGCCGGCTGCGAGAAAATAGCTAGCACTGCTGGCATCACCTTCGACCAGAATCTTGCCCGGTGACTGATAGCTCTGTAAACCATCGATGACAAAGCTCTGGTAGTCGTTATTGACGACCGTGACGCCAAAGCGTTGCATAACATCGAGCGTGATATCGATGTAGGGCTTGGACACCAGTTCACCAGTCACGCTGATGGTCAGGGGTTGCTTTAACAAGGGTGCGGCCATCAAAATCGCCGTCAAGAATTGGCTCGAGATACTCCCTTCGATGGCCACGGGTGCCGCCGTGAGTGGCTGCGCGCTAATCTTAAGGGGCGGAAAGCCAGCGCTCTGCTGATAGTCAACATTTGCTCCTAGGGCTTGCATAGCTTCGATCAGGTCGCCGATTGGACGCTCGAACATGCGTTCTTCACCGGTCAGAATGAATTCGCCGCTGCCGAAACACAGTGCCGCAGCCAGGGGTCGCATGGCGGTCCCGGCATTGCCGAGAAAGATGGTTTCACTTTGGCCGCGCGCCAAGGGACCATCGAGCCCAACAACCCGACATTGGGTGCGCTCGGCATTGAGTTCGTAGCGGACACCAAGCTGAGTCAGAGCTTGCAGCATATGCTGGACATCGTCGCTGTCTAATAAATTATCGATAACAGTCGTGCCCCGACTGATAGCCGCCAGCAACAGGATACGATTGGATAAGCTTTTTGAGCCCGGGATGGTTACTTCACCGTGGGCTTGGCTTAATTTGGGTAGGGTTAACGATTCCATAGCTATTAGACGCCGAATGAACAAAGGATTTTGCGCTATTGTAAGGCAGTTGCGGGTGATCTTGCACCCTCAGCAATAGAAATCAAAACTGTCTTGTGCGATCTGCACTGCCATGGAATGCGAGTTTTGCGGGCTCAGGCCGCTCCGGCTCGAGGCATGGCATGGCCGTCATGCCTATTTGACGATGAGAATATCGACCGTGATTCGGTCCAGCACCTTCTCGGCGGTATGACCCAGTAGCCAACGTTCGAAGCCGGATCGGGACACCGCGCCCATGATGACAATGTCGATATCGTTTTCATACAGGTGGTCCGGAATAACCTGTACCGGGGAGCCCATCTCAAGTTTCGCCAAGTCCGTTGCGATACCCTTACTCGAAGCCAAGCTGGCTAATGCATCCAGATGTTGCTGGCGGATTTCCTCGCTGATATCGGTTGAGTTGATGGCCGGTTGGTCCAGGTAAATCATTAGGGGTGTTGGGTCATAGACGTGCAAGAGCTGAACTTGGCCGTCCAGCTGAGCCGCCAGATCGAGGCCGCATTGGATAATATGGTCGTCGAGAAAGCTCGGTTTGTCATTGCTGCGAACTGGGTCGACGGCCGCCGTGACCGTTACCTTCGGGTGCCAGGCAGTGCCCTTCGTCAAGAGTAGGGGCACTGGGCAATGGCGAATCAGTTCCCAATCGGTTTGGCTGAAAAAGGTGCGTTGGATAACATTCTGGTGGTGTGTCGCCTTGACCACCAGGTCGACCGAATTGCCATCTATATAGTTGAGCAGCGCGGCACCAGCATGCTTATCCCATACCGCTTCGGTGTGCACGACAATGTCCTGGGCACGGGCGATGGCTGCCAGGCTATCGAGTCCAATGAGCAGCCTTGACAGGTAGGCGTCGCGAGCATTTTCGGCCAGGTTCTGGAGATTGTTTAGGGCGCCGTCATAGCCAGAGGTGAAAAGCGTCATGCGCGAGCCGGTTTTTTTTGCCAGGATGGCCGCCTTTTCGACCGCCGTAACACTTTCTTCCGATTGATCCAATAAAACGATGATCTGGCGTAATTCAAACATGGTCGTCCCTCCAGCAGGCATAACGGAACGCGGTTGAGTTAATAAACCGCGATGGCTACCTGTTAGCCTAGAAAGGACAGGGGATTTTGTGCTGATCTACATCAAGGAATGATTTGGAAGACCACAACCACCTTTTGCACGCCATTGACCTCTGAGGCAATTTCAACAGCCTGTGCGGCTGTTTTTTCACTGACTCGACCCATCAGGTAAACAATACCTTGCTGGACCACCAGTTCGATATTGGACGATGGAAAGAAGTCGGTGGTAAACATTCGCGAGCGGGTCTTAACAGAGAGCCACTTATCGTTCGCTTTGAGGCCGGTGGAAATATTCGGTTCAGCCGTGAGGTGGTTGTGTATCGCCTTAATTTGGGTATCGGTTTTCAACAGCCCGGTTGCCAAGGTCACCAGTTCGGCGGTCGGCACCTGGCCGACAATCAGAACCACGCCGGCGTTGACCTGAATGTCGACATTGGCGTCCCCATAACGTTGATCTAATTTGACCAGGTTTAACTTGAGACGAGTTTGAATGTTCTTATCGTCTATCACCTCACCCATGGTGCGACCTTCTGGGTCCGGTCGAATGGGGTCTTCGGTGATGCTACCGCGGATAGTCGCACAGCCGGTGAGCAGCAGGACCAATAACCAAGGCAGGATGTAAAGGCGATTCATAATTCGTTTCCAAAGATAGCATTTTCAATGAGTTCAACTAGGCAGTTCAAGACCAGATGATGGGTCAGCTGGACACAACTGTCCCGGTCGCTTTCCACACGCAGTTCCATATCGTTATCGTCGAGCAAGGTGGCAACATCGCCGCCACTGCCGCCGGTCAGTGCAATGACGCAGACGCCCTGTTCGTGCGCCGCCTGAACCGCTTTGATCAGAGCCGAGGCATTGCCGGTTGAGGAGAGGATCAGGAGTATGTCGGGTGCATGGCAGAACGCGCGCACTTGTCGGGCATAGATATCACCTGGCCCGCTGTCATAGGCGACAGCACTGGTTAGGATGCCATCATTACTGAGCATTAAGGCGGGCAAGCCGGGCCGGTCGCGTTCGAATCGACTGAGCATTTGAGCGGCAAAGCCGGCCCCGAGAGCGCCAGAGGCACCCATGCCACAGACGACAATCTTGCCATCATTGATAAGGCAGTCGGTCATGACTTCGCTGGTCTGTTCGATCAGGCTGTCCAATGTTTCGGCGGCCATTTGGAATGTTTCTAATGCCAGGCCGAGCTGGTCAATAATTATGTCTTGTGGGTTCATATGGTGGCTAAAAAAGCTCCTTTAATCCACTGCGCTTGTCGGTTGATATTGATGCCGATGACATCGAAGCGCATGAAAAGTTTACTTAAATGGGCATGGGTCAAAATATAGTATTGGGCCGTCTTGGTCAGCTTCTTTTGCTTGGCTAGGTTGACGGTGGCCGCAGCGGAACCAAAATGAGTATGGGCTCGATAGCGAACCTCGACAAAGACTAATTCTCGTTGCGAGCGGCAAACCAGGTCAATTTCACCAAACCGACTGCGAAAATTGCGCTCCAGGACCGCCAAGCCGGCCGTGACCACTAGGTTTTCGGCCAAACGCTCAGCGTCCGCGCCAGTCTTGAGGTGACTTGGCTGGTCTGACTTCATTGCAGCAGGTCAGTAGCGGGCACTTGGCGTATCAGTCCATCTTGAACCTCGGCCCAGTCCAGCTCGCGCTGAATCCTGCCGTTTTCGGTCAGTGTCATGGCGCCGGTCACGCCCTGAATTCGAACGTCATTAAAAACCGACATTTGCGCCAAGCGCGGATACAGCCGATAGGCATCAACCCCTAGGGCGACCAAGGCCGCATAATTATCCAGGCTTTCCGGGAAGGCCTCGGCCACGCGGTTCTTGATCGGGCTGGGCGCTAGGCGCCAAGGCATCTCAACAAAGCGCACGCCCTCTAGGTCTTTATTCTTATCTGGGTCATCGACCCCAGAATAGAGAATCGAGGTCGCCACCACAGGCAGATCGACGCCGCGCTGATAGTTAAGAATGGGTTTCAGTTGTCGGGCCTGAGCTGGAAAGGCGAGCATGAAAACCATATCGATATCTTCTCGACGACGGAATTCAAACACCAGATCCTCGTCCAGTTTGCGCCGCAGTAATTGATAACGCTCCTCACTGTCTTGAATATTCAACGCATTCTTTATGTTAGTAAGATATTGATCGGGCTGGCTAAAGAAAGCTTTACTGGCGATAACTCCGCCCTTGAGCTGCCAGAAGCGAACAAATGCATCGCTGACCCGCTCGCCCCAGGCGCTATCCGGTGCGACAATCATCACGCGGCGCACGCCTTGCTGCCAGATGTCATTGGCTACCTGAATCGCTTCATCCTCGGGGGCGAGGCCAAATTGGTAAAAGTTGGTGACCCGTTCGACGCGGCTGTCTGCGTAATTTAACGCCAATACCGGGATGGGCAGGTCTTGAATGCCCGCCATGCGCTGAACTTTAACCTTGGTCAAGGGGCCAATAATCGCTTGGGCGCCCTCTGCGGTGGCCTGTTTGTATAGGGCGCCTATGTCTTCATTGGCGGCCGTATCATAAAAGGTCAGCTCCGGTGTTTCTTGGCCATACTGACGGGCCTGATACCAGGCGGCGAGTAAGCCGTTGCGAATCGCATTACCGGCTTTTTCCAGTGATCCTGATAAGGGTAGCAGGATGCCCAGGCGAGTCGGTTGGTTCAGGGTGAGTTCGGTCAACATCTGCAGGCTGCGGGGCAGGCGTTTGGCGGCCGGGTGTCGGCTATTGGCCAGTTGCCACTGTTCTACCACGGATTGCAGGCGGCTCAATTCGCCGTCTTCCGTTCGGCTGATTAGGGCCAGTTCAATCCATCCGGTCAGATCTGGGCTCGATTCGGTATTAACTAGGCTTAACAGCTGCTCTTGAGGGACCAGCTGCAGATCAAACCAAATCTGTTCTTGATTGGTAATGGCTGTCTCACCTTCAAGCACTGGCGCTAAAAAAATTCGTTCGCGCGCCGCAGAGAGCGATCGGCCTGAAAACTCATAGGCTTCCGCGCGTTTTAGATTGAGCGCGATCTGCTCCTGAAGTGGCAAGCCGTCTAACAAATAGGCATACTCGCCGCTCAACCAGCTCAGGGCCTCCTGGCCATCGCCCAAGATCAGTGCAATATTGGCATTGGCCAGCACATAGCGGGTTTGTTGGTCGGTTAATAGCTGATTAAAGCTCAAGCTGTGTAACAGGATACGGGCTTCATCGACTTGACGCTGTGCGATATAGTCTTCGATAGTTGTTATCTGCTGATTGACCAAAGGCTCGGACTCAGGCTCGGCCGTCGGCGCGATAATAACCTGCGGTGCCACGATGACCGGAGGAGGTGCCACCACAGTTGTGGCGCAGCCCTGCAGTAAGGCAAGAACAAGCAGTGACAACAGCGTAGCTGTGTTAGCAAACGAGCAAATTCGCATGGTCCGGTGAACTTATGTTTGAGTACCCGTGCATTCTACTCAGTATTCACCGTAAAAGTCATTCGGTCATCACAATTGACTGTGTAAGAGAACGGAAAATGAACAGCAACCAGATCATTAGAAATACTTTATATGTCGTGGCCACCCCCATCGGCAACCTGGCCGACATTTCCGAACGGGCGCAACAGGTCTTGCGTTCGGTCGATCTGATTTGCTGCGAGGATACCCGGCACAGCGCTCGATTGATGGATCATCTCGGCTGCACGACCCCGCTCCTATCATTGCATGAGCACAATGAACGTGATCGCTCGGCCATGATCGTTGAGCGCCTGCAATCGGGGCAGTCTATTGCCCTAGTCAGCGATGCGGGTACACCGTTAATTTCAGACCCCGGTTATGTCTTAGTTAATCACGTGATTGACGCCCAGTTGCAGGTGGTGCCTATTCCCGGCGCCAGTGCGGTGATTACCGCTTTATCAATCAGTGGGCTACCAACCGATCGTTGGCGCTTCGAAGGCTTCCTGCCGAGTAAAACCGGCGCCCGGCTAAAGATCCTGAATGCCTTGGCCACAGACCACCTGACCCTGGTCTTTTACGAGAGCAGTCATCGTATCGAGGGGTCGCTCGCCGATATGGCGATAGCCTTTGGCGCCGATCGGCCGATTGTCGTGGCGCGCGAGTTGACTAAAACCTTCGAGACCGTCCTGCGCGGCACCATCGCCGACGTGCAGCAGGCTGTGGCGGCCGATAACAACCAGCGCAAAGGTGAATTTGTGGTTCTGGTGCAAGGTGTGGCGACCGAGGTGGTCGGCATTGGCGATGAGCGAGTGGTCGCATTGGTCAATGAACTAACCGCCATTCTGCCGCCGAAGAAGGCCGCTGCCATCGTGGCCAAGGTATTTGGCGGTTCAAAAAAGCTTTATTATGAATATATTGTCGCCTTGGGTAGCGAATAAACTTGCCTTCCTGAGGATTTCCGGTATTTTGCCGCTCGGGAGACAGCTAGACAGTCGCCGCTTGCTTGCAAGGGGAGGAAAGTCCGGGCTCCATAGGGTAAGGTGCCAGTTAACGGCTGGGCGGCGTGAGCCGACGGAAAGTGCAACAGAGAAGAGACCGCCAGATGGGCAACCGTTTGGTAAGGGTGAAACGGTGCGGTAAGAGCGCACCGCGACTCTGGTAACAGAGTTGGCATGGCAAACCCCACCTGGAGCAAGACCAAATAGGGTTCCATTAAGGCGTGACCCGCGCTGGAACCGGGTAGGTCGCTTGACTGTGTGAGCGATTACACGGCTAGATGAATGACTGTCCACGACAGAACCCGGCTTATCGGCTGTCTCCCACCTTTATTCTAAACCCTGTTTACGCAGGGTTTGGGGTTCCATTACTGCGTACCGACCCAGGTCGCCTGCCGCAGGACTAGTAGAATAGCGTTAGTCTGGCCGTGCGCCTCGTTACGATCTGCTTTTCTTTATTTCCCCTCTTTCCCTGGTTAGTTTCATTCCAAAACAATCTAACACTTAAGGTATTACATTAACTTCATAACCTAAGCCGAGTGCTCGTCTGTATTTTGTGTTGTTAGTGGGCGCTAACTTTTCTGCTCGGTTTTGCCACCCACATTTTAACCTACTGTTTTTAAAGGCTTTTCTCGTTTTTTTATTGTTAGCGCAGGCTTGCTTGTGGGTCATGGGGCCTTTATAGTGTCAAATAGTGGGGTAAAGTGGATAAATGTGGAGTTTATCCGTTCGTAAGCGGTTACTAACTGTAGGTTAATTTGGAGTCGCCAGTGGCGTTGAACGACAATTATATGTTGCGAGGAGTGCACTCCTTGGCGTTAGACGTCAAGGGTCGGATTGCCATGCCTAGCAAATATCGTTCACTCCTTGAGCAGCTGGCCAATAATCAGTTAGTGATCACTATCGATACCGAATCTAAATGCCTGCTGATCTATCCCCTCGCGGAATGGGATCTTATTCAGGAAAAGATATCGGCACTGTCTTCCTTTAACAAAGCAGCTCGGCGTATACAGCGACTGCTAATAGGCTACGCCACTGACGCGGATGTCGATACCGCCGGACGACTACTGATTGCCGGCCCGCTGCGCGAATACGCCCAGCTCGACAAGAAAGTGGTGTTATTAGGGCAAGGCAACAAATTTGAACTGTGGTCTGAATTACTGTGGAACGAGGCGCGAGATGAGTATATAGCCGCCGCCGGCAGCGATTCGGCCATGACCGCTGAATTGGAGCAAATCTCGTTATGAGTCCCGTTGACGCCGCTCAATTTCAGCATGAAACCGTATTATTGGTAGAGGCCGTCGAGGCCGTTTTGGCGGGCGAGGGTTTCTATATAGACGGCACCTTCGGCCGCGGCGGTCACAGCCGCCATCTGCTTTCCAAGGTGGGTCCAACATCCCGCTTACTGGTAATCGACAAGGACCCGCTGGCCATTGCCGAAGCGCAGCGTCTCGCCGCCCAAGATAGTCGAGTCACCGTGGTCCAAGACGGCTTTGCGAATCTAGCCCAGGTGGTCGCCGAGCAAGGCCTGACCGGTCAGGTTTGTGGTGTTTTGTTGGACTTGGGCGTGTCATCGCCTCAGCTAGACGATGCCCGGCGCGGTTTTAGTTTTCAAAACGATGGCCCGTTAGATATGCGCATGAACCCAGACGAAGGGCTCAGTGCCGCACAGTGGCTGACCGTAGTGAAGGAGGTTGACCTAGCCAACGTCCTGTTTCAATACGGTGATGAGCGCTTTAGTCGGCGCATCGCCAAGGCGATCGTAGCGGCTCGACAGGAGCAGGCACTAACCTCTACCACCCAGTTAGCCGAAATCATTAAGGTCGCCCATCCCAAGTGGGACCATAAACGCCACCCGGCGACTAAGTCGTTTCAGGCTATCCGAATCTTTATTAACGGCGAGCTAGTCGAGTTGGAGCAGGCGCTCAACGCAGCCATAGAGGTGCTCAAGCCCGGTGGTCGCTTGGCCGTGATTGCATTCCATAGCTTGGAAGATCGGGCGGTTAAACACTTTATTCGCCTTCAGGCCAATGGCCCTGAATTACCGCCTGGTTTGCCTATTCCGGAGTCTGACATAGTGCGCACGATGCGCGCTGTCGGTAAGGCGATTAAACCCAGCAAGGACGAGGTTGCAGTTAATGTTCGCTCACGCAGCGCCGTGCTTAGAATTGCGGAAAAGCTCTAAGGATGTCGGTGTCACCGGCCGCTTGGGGTCTGCTAGTGCTTGAGGTCTGCGTGGTGTTGATTACCGCCTTCGGCATTGTTTCGGTGACGTACCAGACGCGCGGGCAGTTTGCATTGATAGAGCAGGGCCGGCGAGCGCAGCAGGTCCAGTGGGAAGAATGGGGCAGGTTGCTGTTAGAAGAGAGTGCGTTTTCCTCACCGTCGCGCGTCGAACGCGTCGCGCGTGAGCAATTAGAGATGATATTACCCAGTGTCGAAAACATTCGAGCAATGGAATACAAATAAAAAGAGGGTATGAGTTAGGACATGGTGCAAACTCGTTGGCGTTACACCACAGTACAAATAGTTTTGCTGGCCTTAGTGTCGGTGACGCTTTGGCGTGTGGTGTATCTGCAAGTGATGCAAAAAGACTTTCTGATCTCAGAAGGAACTTCTCGCTGGCAGCGAAGCGAAGTGGTTAATGCACCGCGTGGCATGTTGTCGGATCGCTATGGCGAGCCCATTGCCGTGAGTACGCCGGTCATATCTGTCTGGGCCGATCCGCGTGAGTTAGACCCTACCGATTTGCCGGCTTTGGCCGAAGCGGCCCAGGTCCAGGTTAAAACCCTCATTCGACGGGCCGACGCACATCGCGCCTTTATGTTTGTGCGCCGTCAAATGACCCCCGACCAGGCCCAGGTCATTCTCGATATGAAGCTGCCCGGTGTTTACGGTCAGCAAGAATATAAACGTTTCTATCCTACCGGCGAAGTCGCAGCCCATCTCAGCGGATTTACCGATGTCGATGATCGAGGTCAGGAAGGCATCGAGTTGGCCTTTGAGCGGCAGCTTGCCTCTGTCGCTGGTAAGAAAGAGGTGATTCGCGATTTGCTCGGACGTTCAGTGCGGGATGTGGGCGAAATTTTGGCGGCGCAGCCGGGTGAGAATCTGGTGCTGACAATAGACTTGCGCTTGCAATATCTGGCCTTTCGCGAACTCAAGCAAGCGGTAGCGAGCATGGGCGCGGCCTCCGGTTCTGTAGTGATGATGGATATTCACACTGGCGATATCTTGGCTCTAGTCAATCAACCCGGTTACAACCCCAATGATAGAAGTTCGCTCTTGCCTGAGGCCTTGCGCAACCGCGCGCTAACCGACCTATTTGAACCCGGCTCAGTAATGAAGCCCTTGACCATGGCAATTGCTCTGGATGCAGGCGTTGTAAAGGTCGACAGTCAGATCAACACCAGTCCGGGCCGTATGCGCTTGGGCAAATATACTATCCGCGATTTCAAGAATTACGGCACTTTGAGTGCAACCCAGATCATTAAGAAATCCAGCAATGTGGGCATTGTTAAGGTTGCCGAAAACATACCCAAAGAAGAATTCTGGCAAGCGCTCTATAACTTCGGATTGGGTGAAACAACAAGTTTAGGTTATCCGGGCGAAGCCACCGGTTCATTGCCCAACCCGATGCGCTGGGACAGTGTTATCCAAGGATCGCTCGCTTATGGCTACGGTATGGCAGTGACGCCGCTGCATCTGGCGCAGGCCTATGCCACGCTGGCCAATAATGGTCGCCGGGTGAATGCGCGTCTTATTCAAGGCGTGTCATCCGGCGAGACGGGTATGCAGGTGGTCAGTGCCGCTTCAGCTCAAGCCGTGATAAAGATGATGGAAACGGTTGTGCAACCCGGTGGTACCGCTACTCGGGGCAAACTGGATTGGTACAGCGTAGCAGGCAAGACGGGTACGACTCACCAGGTGGGTGCTTCGGGCTACGAGGATGCAAAATATGTCTCATCCTTTGTCGGCATTACCCCGGCGATCAATCCGCGCATCGTTACTGTCGTGGTGATCAACGAGCCGCCAGATGATGCCTACTACGGTGGTGAAGTCGCCGCACCGGTATTTAAGGGCATTATGGAACAGGCCATGCCCCTATTGAATATTCGACCTGACTCATCGCCTCTGGCCGAAGCGGGGTCCTACTAATGATCTCTATGTTGGATTGGTTACCGGAGTGCCATGACCTCGCTGGCGTGCGCGCGCTCGACATCACTCTGGACAGCCGAGAGGTGACTCGAGGATCTATTTTTGTCGCCTTGAAAGGCCATGTCCTAGATGGACACGACTTTATTGACGCGGCGCTAGCCAATGGTGCAGTCGCCATCCTATGCGAGCGAGCCGTGCCCCAGCCGCAAGGTGCCGTGCCGATATGTGTCATTGACAACCTTGCTGGACGGCTGGGTGATCTAACCCATCGCTTCTACGGTTCAGTGACCGAACAGCTCAGTATGATCGGTATTACCGGCACCAACGGTAAGACCTCTACCTGTCAATATATCGCCCAATCACTCGATTTCTTGGGTAAGCGCTGCGGCATCATTGGTACCAACGGCCAGGGTCTCTGGGGTCAGCTCAGTGAAACCCGCAACACCACCCCCGATGTGGTGCGCTTGCACATAGAGCTGGCCCGCCAGCAGCAGCAGGGCGCCGAGTATTGCGCCATGGAAGTGTCCTCCCATGGTTTGACTCAGGGTCGGGTTGACGGCGTGCATTTCCGTAGCGCTCTGTTCACCAATCTGAGCCGCGACCATCTCGATTATCATGGCACCATGGCCGCTTATGGCGCAGCCAAATGGCAGTTGTTGAACTGGCCCGGCCTGACCAACGCCATCGTGAATATCGATGATCTTTGGGTACAAGATCACTTAGCCACGATCACCGCCGAACATATTTATACTTACAGCCTAGAGCGTCCTGCGACCGTTCAGGCCTTATCAATTCGCTGCCACGAAGCCGGCATTGATGCCACCGTGCAGACGCCCCAGGGTATCGTTGATTTAAATTTACGCTTGCTGGGCCGGTTCAATCTTAGCAATGCCTTGGCAGCTTTCGCCCTAATGTTGGCCGAACAGGTGCCGTTGAATACCGCAGCCCGCATTATCTCCAACTGCAGTCCAGTGAAGGGTCGTATGGAAACCATCCGTTTAAAGTATGCGCCCTGCGTCGTGGTCGACTATGCCCATACGCCCGATGCCTTGGCGAAGGCCTTGCAGGCATGTCGTGAGCACGTCAGTGGTCGTCTGGTGGTGATCTTTGGTTGTGGTGGCGATCGCGATGGTGGCAAGCGTCCGCAGATGGCCCAGGTCGCTGCTGAGTTGGCCGATTTTGTTGTGGTGACCGATGATAATCCTCGCACCGAACGTTCAGAGCAGATTATTGCCGAAATTTGTCAGGGTTTTGATGCCACAGCCGAATATCGAATCATCAATGACCGCAAGCAGGCCATTACCCAGACATTGGCTAGTTGCAGTGCGACCGATGTGGTCTTAATAGCGGGCAAGGGTCACGAAAATTACCAAGAAATCGATGGTATCCGGCATCCCTTTTCCGACCAGGAAACGGTTATTAATTGGCAGGAGGCGCTCGATGTTGACTAATCTAAAACTGTCCGATTGGGCGCTGGCATGCACCGGTCAGCTAATCGGCGTTGATGCGGTTATAGATGACATTTCCACCGATACCCGTTCGATCAATAAAGGTGACATCTATGTTGCTCTTGTCGGTCCCCTGTATGACGGTCACCACTATTTAAGTGCGGCGATAGAAAAGGGTGCGTGTGCTGTTGTGGTACAGCAGTTAATAGCCGATCTGGCGATTCCTCAATTGGTGGTGAGTGACACCAAGCGAGCTTTGGGTTGTCTGGCCAGTGCGCTGCGCGATCGGTTTACCGGCCCAGTGATCGCCTTGACCGGCAGTGCCGGTAAGACCTCAACCCGGGCCATGCTGGAGCATATTCTCGCCTTGCAGCCGGGCCTATTGTCGACTCAAGGCAATTTCAACAACGATATAGGTGTGGCCAAAACCTGGTTCCGTCTGTCCGATCGGGACTTGCGAGTCTTGCTTGAATTTGGCGCCAATGCTGCTGGTGAAATAGATTGGTTGGGTAGCATATCGCGGCCCCATATCAGCCTGATTATCAATGCCGGCATAGCCCATACCGACGGTTTTGGCGGGCTTGATGGTGTGCGCATGGCCAAGGGTGAAATCATCGACACGACCGACATCGCTGGGGGTTGTGTGTTCAACCGGGATGATCCGGCCTTTGCCTATTGGGTCAAGCGAGCCGGTAAGCGTCGAACAATCAGCTTTGGACAGCATCTCGACGCCGATGTTCGTTTGCTGGCATTTACCAGCACCGGGCAGGGCAGTGATTTTAGCCTTAGCTTGCCGGACGGCAATATTGCTGTCAGCTGGCCCATGCTTGGTCGCCATATGGCGCTCAATGCGGCGGCGGCTGCAGCGACCGCTTGGCTGGCTGGTGCGTCAGCCCCTGACATCGCCAATGGCCTTGGTGCCATGCAGCCAGAGCCGGGCCGTATGCAGCCGGTTGAGTCGAAACATGGCGGTGCGTTGATTCACGATGCCTACAACGCCAATCCAGTTTCATTTGAAGCGGCCATCGATGTCATGGCAGACATAGGCGGAGAGACATTGTTAATCGCCGGCGACATGGCTGAGCTGGGTGCCGAGTCTTTAGCGCATCACCGGGCGGTGGGCCAATATGCTATAGGTAAGATCGGCCAGTTGTGGAGCGCTGGCGAACAGGCTAGTGCGATGTCAGCGGCCTTTGGTGGGCGACATTTCAAATCAGTAGTCGAATTACTGGCCGAGTTGCCAGCAACAATAAATCATAATACAGCCATTTTGGTTAAGGGATCACGCAGTTCTGGTATGGACCGGGTGATCGACGCTCTGAGAGGGAAATCCTAATGTTTGTTTGGCTCACGCCTTTTTTAGAGCAACTTGATGCTGGCTTCCAGGTGCTGCAATACCTTACCTTGCGGGCCATTTTCGGCGTGTTAACAGCATTGGCTGTGTCGTTGATTTTGGGTCCGAAATTGATTCGGTTATTGAAACATCATCAGATCGGTCAGTCTATCCGCAGTGATGGCCCTCAGAGTCATCTGGCCAAGGCTGGCACTCCGACCATGGGCGGTGCGTTGATCATTATCTCGGTGATCAGTTCCGTGTTGCTCTGGTCGGACCTTAGCAATCGTTATGTCTGGATCACCTTGCTGGTTACCGCTGGATTCGGCGGCATCGGTTGGGTGGACGATTATCGTAAGGTGGTCAAACGAGATAGCAAGGGCCTATCTGCCAAAGCCAAATTTCTATGGCAGTCAGGCTTCGGCCTGTTTGCCGCAATGGTGCTGTTTTACTCTGCCACGACACCAGACGAAACGACCCTTTTTGTGCCCTTTTTCAAGGACATCGCCCTGCCGATGGGTGGGCTCTATATTGCCATGACCTACTTCGTGATTGTCGGTACGTCCAACGCCGTGAATCTAACCGACGGCTTAGATGGTTTGGCCATCTTGCCAACGGTTTTGGTCGGTGGCGCACTCGGCGTGTTCGCCTACGTCACCGGTAATTCAGTCTATTCCGACTATCTGCAAATTCCCTATGTTGCCGGCACTGGCGAGTTAATTGTATTTTGCTCTGCCTTGGTGGGCGCTGGTTTAGGCTTTCTATGGTTTAACACTTACCCGGCGCAGGTCTTTATGGGCGATGTGGGCTCGTTGGCACTCGGCGCTGCGTTGGGCGTGATGGCCGTCATCGTGCGCCAGGAATTAGTACTTTTTATTATGGGCGGTATTTTCGTCGCCGAAACTCTGTCCGTGATTATCCAAGTCAGCTCATACAAAATGACCGGGAGGCGCATCTTCAGGATGGCGCCCCTACATCACCATTACGAATTAAAAGGTTGGCCGGAGCCACGCATCATAGTCCGTTTTTGGATTATTACCGTGATTCTGGTCTTGATTGGTTTAGCTTCGTTGAAGATCCGCTAATGACACTAATAGGCGCCGACACTAAGTATTTGGTAGTGGGTCTTGGATTGACCGGGCTGTCCTGTGTGCGTTATTTAGCGGCGCGGGGCAAGTGGGTTGCCGTGACCGACAGTCGCACCAATCCACCGAACCTGGCCGAGGTGAAAACGCAGTTTCCGGATATGGATGTGCAGGTCGGTGGCTTTGATATAGAGCAGTTTGAGCAGGCGGATGTCCTGGTAATGAGCCCTGGGGTTGCTCTGCACACGCCTGCGGTGCAGGCCGCTATCAAGGCCGGCGCGCGCGTCACCAGTGATATCGAACTATTTTTGAGCGAGTTCACCGGTCAAGTCGTGGCCATTACCGGTTCAAATGCCAAATCAACGGTTACTCAATGGTTGGGTGAGGCCATACAGCGCAGCGGGCGCAGCGTATTGATCGGCGGTAATATTGGTCAACCGGTTCTGGATGTCGCGGATCAAATGTTCGATGTAGCCGTTTTGGAATTGTCGAGCTTTCAACTGGAACTGCTCCCGAGTGTCGGCGCGGATATAGCGACCATCCTCAATGTGTCTGAAGACCATATGGATCGATACGATTCGATGGCGCGTTACCAACAGGCCAAGCAGCGTATCTACTTTGGTGCCAAGCAGGCGCTGTTCAATCGCCAAGATTTGCTCACCCAGCCGTTGGTCGCACCGAACGTCAAGGTAGCCAGCTTTGCCCTGACCCGTCCCGATCTCAAACAATATGGCTTACTCGAAACCCCATCCGGAACTTGTCTGGCCTTGGGGTTAAACGCATTGCTGCCAACCTCTGTGTTGGCCTTGCCGGGGCGTCATAATATTGCCAATGCGCTGGCCGTGTTGGCCTTGGCCGATGCGGTTCAGAATCCGCGCGAGCATACCTTGGCTGCGTTGCGCAACTTTAGTGGTTTGCCGCATCGCTGCCAGTTAATTCGTGAGCTTGCGGGCGTTCGATACTTTAACGATTCCAAAGCAACTAATGTTGGCTCGACCTTAGCTGCGCTAACCGGCCTGGCCCAAGCCGACCGTAAGGCCATCGTACTGTTGCTTGGTGGTCAGGCCAAGGGTCAGGAGCTCGGTCCGCTGGCACCAGCGATCGCCGCTCATTGCAAGGCGGTGTTTGTCTATGGCGAAGACCAGTCGCGCTTCACCGACGTGGCGCCGCAGGCCACTTATGTAGAATCCATGTTCGACGCGCTAGCCCAGGCCAAGGCAATAGTGCAAGCGGGTGATGTGCTGTTGTTATCACCAGCCTGTGCGAGTTTTGATCAGTTTACGAACTTCGAACAGCGTGGTCGTCAATTCGTAACCTGGGTGGAGGCGCTCGCATGACTATGCAAAAGCAGATGCCTCTGGCGCCTAATAGATTAGACCTTAATTATCAGCCCATGTGGCAGCCCGACGTGGTGCTGATCGGCAGCTGTTTCGCTCTGCTCTTGTTCGGACTGGTGATGATTGCCTCGGCGGGCATTGATGTCAGCGAACAGCTATTTGACGTGCCCTATCATTTCGTCCTGCGTCATGGCATCTACATGCTTATTGGCGCCTTCGGTGGGTTAATGGTCTCCGTGGTCCCTGCCGCGGTTTGGCAGCGGCACAGCGCTTTCTTCTTGTTGGCTGGTTTTTTGTTATTGGTGTTGGTGTTGCTTCCAGGCATCGGACAAGAGATTAAGGGTTCACGTCGCTGGATCGATTTGGGGCCGATCGGCTTTCAGCCGTCTGAACTGGCCAAGGTTAGTATGATTTTATATGTCGGTGCCTATCTTGTGCGCCGTCGTGCAGAGGTCATCAGTAGCTTTTACGGTTTCGCACGGCCCTTGCTCGTTCTGCTGGTGGTTGTGGCCCTGTTATTGTTGGAGCCTGACTTTGGTTCAGTCGTGGTAATCTTGGGCACTATTCTCGGTATGTTATTTTTGGGTGGTGTCAAACCCATGCAATTTTTGTTGACCATGTTTGGCGCGCTCGCCCTAGTTATTGCGATGGCCTTATCAGAGTCTTACCGCGTTAAACGCCTGTTGGCATTTCGCAACCCGTGGTCTGATGAAAATGTTTATGGCAGTGGTTACCAATTGACCCAGTCGTTAATTGCCTTCGGCCGGGGTGAGTGGTTTGGTGTGGGCCTAGGCAATTCAATACAAAAACTCTTTTATTTACCAGAAGCCCACAATGATTTTATTGTCGCAATAATCGCTGAAGAATTGGGCCTATTTGGCATCGTGGCTTTGATCGCGCTTTATGCGCTAATGATCCACAGAATCTTTAGTGTCGGTCGTTTAGCCGAAATTAAGGACAACCTCTTTGGCGCCTATTGCAGTTATGGCATTGGCATCCTTTTTACAATGCAGGCCTTTATCAATATAGGGGTTAACACCGGCTTACTGCCTACCAAGGGACTAACACTGCCCTTTATAAGCGCCGGTGGTACCAGCCTTATTGTCAGCATTTGCCTCATCGCTCTGGTCAATCGCATTCATGCTGAAACGCATCGATTGGAGCCGACCAGATGACTAAAATAATGCTAATGGCCGGCGGCACGGGCGGTCACATCTACCCTGCGGCCGCGGTTGCCGAGGAACTCCAAGCGAATGGTTATCAGATCCGTTGGCTTGGCTCTCGCCGGGGCATGGAAAACACCATCGTGCCCAGCTTGGGCTTCAAATTTTGCGCCTTACCCGTCACAGCATGGCATGGCGGGCGCCTGCGCAAGTTGTTAGCGCCGTTCAATCTTGTGCGCGCACTGGTGGCCAGCTTGTTGATTTTTCGGCACGAAAAGCCTGATCTGGTCATTGGCTTTGGCGGATACGCCTCAGCTCCAGGTGCGATTGCCGCGTGGTTATTGCAGACGCCGATCATCTTGCACGAGCAAAACGGCGTGCCGGGCTTGACCAATGAAAAGATGGCCCCTAAAGCCACGCGCATATTACAAGCATTTCCAAATACCTTCAGCGCCGATTATGAGGTGGTTGGTAACCCGGTGCGTGCCGCTCTATGCGCCATGGCGCAACCGCAAGAGCGGCTGCTGGGTCAGCACACTAAGTTGCGTTTGCTGGTGTTAGGCGGCTCACAGGGCGCTCTGGCTATTAATGAATTGCTACCCGCGGCTGTGGCCGCTGCGAAAACCCAGGCCCGACTCGAAATATGGCACCAAACCGGACAAGGCAAACGTGACGCCACACAGCGAGCTTATCAAGACTTAGGATTGGCGGCGACCGTAGTTGAGTTTATCGATGATATGGCGGCGGCCTATGCCTGGTGTGATTTGGTAATAGCGCGCAGCGGTGCATCTACTGTCTCAGAATTAGCCGTGGTGGGTGTACCGGCAATTCTTATTCCTTACCCATGGCATGTCGACAAACAACAGTACCGCAACGCCCAATGGCTTTGTGCAGCACAGGCAGCAGAGTGGTTTGAACAAACCGACTTACGTGCCGAGCAATTAGCCGCACGATTGGATTATTGGAATGATACTCGACCTGCTTTAATTGACAGCGCACAAAGGGCTTGGCAGTTGGGTATACGCGATTCTGCTGAGCGAATAGTGAAGGTTGTTCAGGACGTTATAGAGAGTAGAGCCTTATGACAAATTGTGATCTAAAAAACAAAGAAAGTTTTCCGATTCCAGAAATGCGGCGCATCAAACGTATTCATTTTGTCGGCATTGGTGGCGTAGGTATGTGTGGCATCGCTGAAGTGCTGTGCAACCAAGGCTATCAGATTAGCGGCTCGGATCTGCGTGCAACCGCGACTACACAGCGGCTGCAGTCGATCGGCATCAGTGTGGTCATCGGTCATCATGAAGACAATGTCATTGGGTCTGACGTTGTCGTCGTCTCAAGTGCCATTGATGCCGAGAACGCCGAGATTGGCTGGGCGTTAAATAAGCGGATTCCTGTCGTGCGGCGTGCCGAAATGTTGGCTGAGTTGATGCGCTATCGTCATGGTATCGCAATTGCTGGCGCACATGGCAAGACCACCACCACATCATTAATGGCGTCGGTGATGGCCAAGGGCGAGTTTGATCCAACCTTTATTATCGGTGGCAAGCTAAACAGCGCAGGCAGCAATGCACGCCTGGGCACCAGCCGGTATCTGGTCGCCGAGGCAGATGAAAGCGATGCGTCATTCTTACATCTCCAACCGATGACCGCCGTTGTAACCAATATCGACGCCGATCATATGAGCACTTATGACGGTGATTTTGAAAAACTTAAGAAAGCCTATATTGAATTTTTGCACAACGTGCCCTTCTACGGCTTGGTTGTATTGTGTTCGGATGATAGCCATGTGCAGTCGATAATGCCCTTGGTACGGCGGCAGATGGTGACCTATGGTTTTAACGCTGACGCGGATGTGCGCGCAATAAATATTGCTCAAGAGGGGCTAACAACACGTTTCACCGTATGCCGTCGGCAGAAAGAAAATCTAGATATTTGCCTGAATATGCCCGGTGACCATAATGTTCTCAACGCTTTGGCCGTTATAGCAGTAGCAACCGATGAAGGCGTATCGGATGCGCAAATCGTGCAAGGTCTGGCAGAGTTCGAAGGCGTTGGTCGACGTTTTCAAGTACAGGGCGAGTTTGATACACGCAAGGGTAAAATAATGTTGGTAGATGACTACGGTCATCATCCGAAGGAATTGCAGGTTACCCTGGACGCTATTCGAGCCGGTTGGCCGGAACGACGACTCGTTAGTGTTTTTCAACCGCACCGATATAGTCGTACTCGGGACCTGTATGAAGACTTTGTCGAGGTGCTCTCAAAGGTGGACGTGCTGTTGTTGCTCGATGTATACAGCGCCGGTGAGCCGGTCATTAATGGTGCAGACAGTCGAAGCCTGTGTCGCAGTATTCGTCAACGAGGCCGAGTAGATCCAATTTTTGTTGAACGGATCGAAGATATTTTAACCATCCTGCCCGATATACTGCAGGACGGAGATTTGTTATTGACCCAGGGTGCCGGCGATATTGGCGCGCTCTCGCTGGAGATTGCGAAGCAAGGCTTGGGGTTTAAAACTGCATGAGCACAAGATTTAACAAAGTAGCCGTCTTGTTTGGCGGATTGTCAGCCGAACGTGAGGTGGCTTTGCTTAGTGGCCGAACCGTCATTAAAGCATTGCTGACGGCAGGGTATGAAGTGGTCGAACTGGATTTGGTTGATCGGAGTCTACTACTGCCCTGGTTGGCCGAGCATAAACCAGATGTTGTGTTTCCCGTTCTGCACGGTCGAATGGGTGAAGATGGAGTCTTACAAGGCTTGTTGGAATGGGTGGGAATACCTTTCGTCGGTAGTGGTGTGATGGGTTCGGCGATCGCGATGGACAAGCTGCGCAGCAAGATGATTTTTAAAACCGGAGGCGTGCCCACGCCAGACTTCGTGGTTGTGCGCAGCCAAGCAGACGCCTTGATTCACCAAGCTCGACTGTGCTACCCGGTATTTGTTAAGCCGGTACGTGAAGGCTCAAGTATTGGGATTGGTCGGGCGGACAATCAAGGCGAATTTATGTCCGCGGTGACTGAGGCACTGAACCACGACACGGAGGTCTTGGTCGAGCAATTTGTTGACGGGCCTGAGTATACGGTGGGCATTATTGGTGCCGAGGTGTTGCCGGTTATCAGGCTTAAGCCCCATGCTCGGTTCTACGATTATGATGCTAAATATGTAAGTGAGGATACCGAATATCACTTACCCAGCGGGCTAAGTGCCGAACTGGAAGGCGCTGTGCAGGCGATGTCGTTAATGGCCTTTGCTGCCTTAGGTTGCACAGGTTGGGGTCGGGTTGATCTGATGATGGATGGCCAAGGCGCGTTGCAAGTTCTGGAGGTAAATACCATACCCGGTATGACCGACCACAGTCTGGTGCCGAAGGCGGCCTCGGCATACGGTTGGGACCTACCGGAGTTGATGCACAAGCTGTTAGCAACGGTTAAATAGGAAGAAGATTGAAGTGGCGGCTAAGAAAAAATCAAATGGCGCGACGCGACGAAAGGCGTCGTTGCCAATACGAAAGTGGGCCCTGTTCAGTGCAAAGGTGGTGGTTGGGGGGGTTGTTTTGACAGCTTGTGTGTTCTCGATTAACTGGCTGTCTGGGCTGAAATGGGAGCCTATGCCGCTGCAGGTTTATGCCATTGCAGAGCCATTAAAGTTTCAAAATAGTTTGGCTGTTGAAGGCGTGTTGCAGGGGTATTTAACACGTAGTCTGCTGTTTTTAGATTTGCTTGATGTACAGCGTGATTTAGAAAGATTGCCATGGATAGCTCAGGCAAGTGTTGTAAAAATTTGGCCTGGTACAATTTCCGTGGCATTGGTTGAGCACGAGCCGATTGCATTATGGAACGGTCAACAAGTATTAAATAGTAAGGCCGTACCTCTGGACAAGCCGTTGGTCAGTTTAGATTTGGCCAGCCTGAGAGGGCCTGACAACAGCGCGGCTCGAGTGATGGAACAGTATCTGCAGTTTACGCAGATCTTTGCGGCACTAGGAGCTCAGTTAGTCCAGGTTAGCATGCAGGCCCGAGGGTCATGGTACGTCCAAATGGACGACGGCTTGACCATCGCTTTAGGTGAACGAAATGTGTTGGAAAGAAGTCGACGCGTCGTTAGGTTGTTGCAGTCAGAAGCCTATAGCAGTGAACGAATAGAATATATTGATGCGCGATATCCAAACGGAATCGCGATACGAATTGCGAGTTAATTGGCAACAGAGGTTGAGTATGACATCGCCCCATAAAGGAAAAATGCTCGTTGGCTTGGACATTGGTACGTCCAAGGTAGTGGCAATTGTTGGCAGCGTAACTGCTGCGGGTGGGTTGGAAATCATCGGTCTTGGGTCACATCCATCACGCGGATTGAAGAAGGGTGTCGTGGTTAATATTGAGTCCACGATCCAAAGTATTCAGCGCGCGATCGAAGAAGCGGAATTGATGTCTGGGTGCGACATTCACTCGGTTTATGTCGGCATCGCCGGCAGTCACATAAACAGCTTAAACAGTAACGGTATTGTCGCCATCAAAGATAAAGAAGTAGCTGAAGCAGACTTAGTAAGGGTGACCGATGCGGCTAAGGCCGTGGCGATACCAGCTGATCAACATATTTTACATGTGCTGCCTCAGGAATATATTATCGATAGCCAAGAGGGCATTAAAGAACCCCTTGGGATGTGTGGCGTGCGTTTGGAAGCAAAGGTTCATATCGTCACGGGTGCACAGAATGCGGTGCAAAATATTGAAAAGTGCGTTCGTCGCTGTGGTTTAGAAGTTGATCAAATTATCCTTGAGCAACTGGCGTCAGCCCAATCGGTTTTGACTGATGACGAAAAAGAATTAGGTGTATGTATGGTTGATATCGGTGGTGGCACCACCGATATGGCGATCTTTACTGACGGTTCCATCCGACATACTGCGGTCATTCCGATTGCTGGCGATCAGGTCACCAACGACATTGCCATGGCCTTTGCCACGCCGACTCAGCACGCTGAGGATATAAAAATAAAATATGCCTGTGCGCTGTCTCAATTGGCTGGCGAGCATGAAACTATCAAGGTGCCGAGTGTTGGCGATCGGGGCGCTCGGGAGTTAACCCGGCAGGCGCTGGCCGAAGTAGTTGAACCACGCTACGAAGAATTATTTTCATTAATCAAAGCTGAGCTGCGACGCAGCGGTTTTGAAGACATGATTCCCGCCGGTATCGTTTTAACCGGTGGTACGTCAAAAATGGAAGGGGCGGTCGAGTTGGCCGAAGAAGTATTTCATGTTCCAGTGCGACTGGCCACGCCCTATGGCATATCAGGGTTGTCCGATGTCGTCAACAACCCGATTCACGCGACCGGAGTTGGCCTGCTGCAATATGCATTGCGCCAATTGCACAGCGGGAATCACAAGAAATCCAGAGCCAAAGTATCCGGTTGGCAGAAATTCAAACAAATGATTTCAGAAAATTTTTAAAAAATTCAGGGTGTGCCGGTCAGGCGGCACTGATAATCTAAATAGGAGCCACACAATGTCTACATACGATAACGACACAAAAAATAACGATATGTTCACGCTGGTCGATGAGCAGCCACAAAATGCAATTATCAAGGTTTTTGGTTGCGGTGGCGGCGGCGGAAATGCAGTTAAGCATATGCTTGAACGCAATGTGGAGGGCGTTGAGTTTATTTGCGCCAATACCGACGCCCAAGCGTTGCGCAGTGTTAACGCGGCAACTTCATTGCAGCTGGGTAATAGCATTACTCGGGGTCTCGGCGCTGGCGCCAATCCCGAGGTTGGTCGCCAATCGGCACTTGAAGATCGTGAGCAGATTGAGGAAATCCTTAAGGGTGCTGATATGGTCTTTATTACCGCTGGCATGGGTGGCGGCACTGGCACCGGTGCTGCCCCTGTGGTGGCTGAAATTGCCAAAGAGTTGGGTATTCTGACCGTTGCTGTTGTGACCAAGCCGTTCCCATTCGAGGGCCGACGACGCATGCGAGTGGCCAATGAGGGCATGGAAGAATTGCGTCAGCATGTCGATTCGCTAATAACTATTCCAAATGACAAGCTATTGAGTGTATTGGGCAAAAATGTGACCCTGCTCGAAGCCTTTGGTGAAGCCAATAACGTGTTGTTGAATGCCGTTCAGGGCGTGGCCGATCTAATCGTCCGTCCGGGTATGATCAACGTCGATTTCGCCGATGTGCGCACGGTCATGGCTGAAATGGGAATGGCAATGATGGGCAGTGGCCGAGCATCTGGTGAAAACCGTGCCCAGCGCGCCGCCGAAATGGCCATTCGTAGCCCGTTGCTGGAAGATGTCGACCTAAGTGGTGCGCGGGGCATCCTAGTGAACGTATCCGCTGGCGTTGACCTTGGGTTGGATGAATTTACCGAAGTGGGTAATACCATTGAAGAATTTGCCTCTGAAGATGCCATTATCGTGGTCGGTACGGTCATCGACCCAAGCTTGGAAGATGAAATTCGCGTTACCGTCGTTGCCACCGGTATTGGTGAAGCCCCGGTCAAGGTAGTGTCCAAGCCAAAGGTTGCGATCGACAACACCCGACGCAGCGATGGCTCCATTGATTACACGAAACTCGATCGGCCTACAGGCACTCGCTTAGCCGCGTCTAGCCGAGCATCCGATGAGGTGAGCGGGCCAAAGCCGGTTAAAACTCTGAAAGATTTGGATTATCTTGATATTCCGGCATTTCTGCGTCGCCAAGCCGATTGAGTGTAATCGGCTGTAAATCTTTTGTTCATGGCAACTGTTCTGCTAGAATGGAAGGCTTGTAAGTCTTAAATGTGGTATCAGTCACCAAATGGTCAATCAGCGAACCCTGAAAAATACGATTAAAGCTACGGGTGTAGGATTACACTCGGGCAAAAAGGTCTATTTAACCTTGAAGCCAGCGCCGGTCGACACTGGTATAGTCTTCGTGCGGACCGATTTAGAGGTCCCAGTTGAAATTAAAGCCCACGCCCTGAACGTGGGTGACACGACTTTGTCTACGACATTGGTAAATGGCGATGTCAGTGTTGATACCGTCGAACACCTGCTGTCGGCCTGCGCCGGACTTGGTATCGATAATGCTTTTATCGAGGTCAGCGCCCCGGAAGTCCCGATAATGGACGGCAGTGCAGGTCCTTTTGTGTTTTTGCTGCAGTCAGCAGGCATTGTGGAACAGGAACGGCCCAAGCGTTTTATTCGAGTATTGAAATCGATCAACGTTCAAGATGGCGATAAATTTGCCCGTTTCGAACCTTATGACGGCTTCAACATCAAATTCACCATCGATTTTGATCATCCTGTGTTTCGAAATCGCTCACAGGTGACCGAATTTGAGTTCTCGACCTCCGCCTTTGTAAAAGAAGTGTCGCGCGCGCGCACCTTCGGCTTTATGCGCGATTTTGAGTACCTGCGAGCGAATAACCTGGCCCTTGGCGCCAGCGTGAATAATGCTATTGCCGTGGATGACTATCGCGTCCTCAACGAAGATGGTCTGCGCTACGAAGATGAATTCGTCAAGCACAAGGTCCTTGATGCAGTCGGCGACCTCTATCTGCTGGGTCATAGCCTGATCGGGCGATTTGTCGGCTATAAATCAGGCCACGGGTTGAATAATATTCTCCTACGGGAGCTGTTAAAGAACCCCGATGCTTGGGAATTCGCAACCTACGACGATACCAATGAAGCTCAAATGCCAATCGCTTTTGCGCCGGTTATCGCTGTGGGTACCTGATAGATGAAGATCATCCTGGTCAGCAGCAAGCATGGTCGTTCCACGATGGTATCCGTTTGGATGTTAGTGCCGGTCTTATTTGTGCTGGTGTCGACAATAACGGGGGCCGGATACCTCGGCTATCAATACCTGCGCCCGATCCAATCGGATATTGTCGATCAAAATGCTTCGCTGATTTGGCTGGACCGCATTGAAAATCAGGCGGCTCAGGTTGAAAAAACCCGTGTCTATACTGAGGAGCAAATCAACGCTCTGCGTATCCGCCTGGCTCAGCTGCAGGCCCGGCTGACCCGGCTCGATGCGCTCGGTGAACGCTTAGTCGATGTTGCCAGTCTCGATAAGGGCGAATTCGATTTCTCTGTTCCTCCTGCAGTGGGCGGCCCAGAGTCTGAATTTGTCGATTATCAAGCCCCCGATTTTGTCAATATTCTTGATGAGTTGGCCAATCAGATTGATAATCGAGAGCAACAGCTGCGGGTGTTGAACTCCTTGCTGGGCGACCGAAAAATCCAGAACGAAACCTTCGTCGCTGGCCGGCCGATAAAACGCGGCTGGATGAGCTCTCGTTACGGCTATCGTAACGATCCGTTTTCAGGCAACTTGGCCTGGCATGAAGGCGTCGATTTCGCCGGTAAAAACGGCTCCGATATTGTTTCAGTCGCCTCTGGTGTAGTTACCTGGGCTGGAACTCGGTCAGGTTACGGTAAATTGGTCGAAATCAATCATGGCAATGGCTTCGTAACCCGTTACGCCCATTGTGATGAGATTCTTGTCGAGCTGGGTGATGTGGTCACCAAGGGGGATATAATATCCTTAATGGGCAGTACTGGCCGATCGACAGGTCCTCATGTGCATTTCGAAGTGCTGTTTAATGGCAAGGCAGTGGATCCTGCCAAATATATCAACCGGGTTGCTCGGTTCTAATTCCTCAGTAGAATCCACCCCGCCCGGGGTGGCTTGCGAGACTGGTTTTATCACTCCTGTTGTCAATTCAAGACAATTTCAAAGACATCCCGCCTTGTGATCTGTATAGTTACCCCAACCCTAAATGCCTGAAAACTCAACAGAAATCAGCCTCTATGTTCACTAAAATTGCCCGTAAAGTGATCGGAAGTAAAAACGATCGCGAAGTTAAGCGACTCAATAAGATCGTCGCTAAGATTAACGAATTTGAAGCCCCCTATGCGGAATTGACCGACGATGGCATCAAGGCCAAGACAGTCGAATTCCGAGAGCGCCACAGTCAAGGCGAAGCCCTCGATCTGCTTATCCCTGAGGCCTTTGCTTTAGTGCGCGAAGCCAGCAAACGCGCCATGGGCATGCGCCACTTCGACGTTCAAATGATCGGTGGTATGGTCTTGCATCAAGGCAAGGTCTCCGAAATGAAGACCGGCGAGGGTAAAACCCTCGTCGCGACCTTGGCTGCCTACCTCAACGCGCTGCCGAGCAAGGGCGTGCACGTCATTACCGTCAATGATTATCTGGCGCGACGTGATTCCAAGTGGATGACTCCGCTCTACAATGCACTCGGACTCAGTGTCGGTGTGGTGGTTAATCAGCAAGACCCGGTCGAAAAGCGTCAAGCCTACCAAGCCGATATCACTTACGGCACCAATAATGAATTTGGTTTCGATTATCTGCGCGACAACATGGCCTTCCGTATGGAAGACAAGTTTCAGCGCGGTCATGGCTTTGCCATCGTCGATGAAGTGGATTCGATTTTGATCGATGAAGCCCGTACCCCACTGATTATTTCGGGTGCGGCGGAGGATTCCAGTGCTCGCTATATTGAAGTGAATAAGCTGATCCCGAGTTTGACGCGCGGCTATGCGGCTGTTGAGACCCAACCGGAAGTCGCCGGTGATTTTATAATTGATGAAAAGCAACGCAGCGTCGAACTAACCGAAGCCGGCCATGAAAAGGTGGAAGCTCTGCTGATCAAAGCCGGCTTATTGCCTGACGGGGAAAGCCTCTATTCGCCCACCAACCTTATTTTGTTTCATCATGTAATGGCGGGTGTGCGTGCTCACCATGTGTTCCACAGGGACGTCGACTACCTGGTGCAAGATGATCAGGTTGTTATTGTCGATGAACATACCGGTCGAACCATGCCCGGGCGGCGTTGGAGTGAAGGCCTACATCAGGCGGTCGAAGCCAAAGAGGGCCTGTCGGTTCAAAAAGAGAACCAAACCCTTGCTTCCACCACTTTTCAAAACTATTTCCGTCTTTATGACAAACTATCGGGTATGACTGGCACCGCCGATACTGAGGCGTTCGAGCTGCGAGAAATTTACGGTTTAGATGTTGTGGTTATCCCGACCAATCAAACCGTGGTGCGTAAAGATGCCAATGATCTGGTCTATCTCAGTGAGGTCGATAAGTACGCCGCGGTTATCGAAGAAATCAAGAAGATCGTTGCCGAACAACGACCTGTATTGGTCGGTACTGCCTCGGTCGAGGCATCGGAGCGTATTTCTCTAGCCCTAGACAAGGCTGGCATGAAGCACAACGTACTCAATGCCAAGCAGCACGCGAGCGAAGCTGAAGTTATCGCCCAGGCTGGCATGGCCGGTTCTGTGACCATCGCTACTAACATGGCAGGCCGAGGTACCGATATCGTTTTAGGCGGCAATCTCGATGCGATTTTGGCCAAGCTCGAGGGCGCTAGCGAGGCAGAACTCGCCAACGCGCGACAAGAGTGGGCGGCACGTCAGCAGGCGGTTAAGGATTCAGGTGGTCTGCATATTATCGGTACTGAGCGGCATGAATCTCGCCGTATCGATAATCAGCTGCGCGGCCGAGCCGGTCGCCAAGGCGATCCGGGTTCATCCCGTTTCTTCTTGTCACTCGATGACAATCTGATGCGCATCTTTATGCCACCGAGCATGAAAAATATGTTCAGTAAGTTGGGCATGGGCGAAGGTGAGCCGATTGAAGCTAAGATGGTCTCTAACGCCATCGAAAAGGCCCAACGCAAGGTGGAAAACCGCAACTTCGATATTCGAAAGCAGTTACTCGAATACGACGATGTGGCCAACGATCAACGAACCGTCATCTACCAGCAGCGTGATGAACTGATGATCGCTGAAGACATCCGCGACATCATCGAAAAGATCCGTCTCGATGTCACCAATCAGTTGATCGATAATCATATCGAGCCCAGCAGTATTCCTGAACAGTGGGATATTGAAGGACTGGAACGGGAGTTGGAAGCCGAACTGGGCACTCGTCTGGCTATTCAAACCTGGCTAGATCAGGACGAAAATCTGCTTGAGGCTGCTATCCGAGAGCGAATTATTAGCGACTTGTCTGATGCCTACCAGAACAAGGAAACGGTTGTCGGGGAGAGCAATTTCCGCCAATTTGAAAAACAGGTCATGTTGCAGGTACTCGATCAGCATTGGAAAGAACACCTCTACAATATGGATCACTTGCGCCAGGGCATTCATTTGCGTGGCTATGCTCAGAAGAACCCGAAACAAGAGTACAAGCGTGAATCCTTCGAGTTGTTTCAGAACATGTTGTCCGAAGTGAAGTTCCAAACAGTGAAATACCTGTCCTTGGTCCAGGTTCGCTCGCCGGAGGAGGTGCAAGAAGAAGCTGCACGCCGCCAAGAGGCTGCCAAAGCTCGGATGAAGTTCGATAGCGCCCAGGCATCTGCGCTTAGCGCCGACAAGGCCCGTGCTCAATCGAGCCTCGAGCCGGTGCGCGGCACTCAGAAGGTCGGTCGTAACGAGCTCTGCCCTTGCGGTTCGGGTAAAAAATACAAGCAATGCCACGGCAAATTGAATTAGGCCGGGTCTAGCACCCACATTAGACCCTGTAGGGCGGTAGCGGATATGGCGGTAGGTGAAGGATTTACGGGCACGTTAGCGCCCATAGCAGGCATTACCATTGGTGTCGGCTGCGCCGGGATCAAGGTCGTCGGTCGGCGCGATCTGGTGATTTTTGAACTGTCCCCGGGCTCAACAATAGGGGCGGTCTTTACCCAAAACGCCTTCTGTGCGGCACCGGTGCAAATCTGCAAAGAGCATTTGAGCACTGACAAGCCCACGCGGTTTTTGGTGATCAATACCGGCAACGCGAACGCTGGCACGGGTCAACAGGGTCTGGATGATGCTCGGGAAACCTGTACCCGTTTGGCGGCACACAAATCGGTTGGCCCCGAACAGGTATTGCCCTTTTCAACCGGGGTGATCGGTGAGTATCTGCCCATGACCGCCTTGGCGAACGGCTTGCCCAATGCCCTAGCAACCCTAGCCACAGACAACTGGCACGATGCAGCGCAAGGTATCTTAACGACTGACACACGCCAAAAGGGTGCCAGTCGACAGTTTGAATATGGCAATGAAACCATTAGTGTGACCGGTATCGCCAAGGGATCGGGCATGATCAAACCTAATATGGCGACCATGCTGGCCTTTATCGGTACCGATGCCGCCATCGACCAAGACCTGTTGCAGCAGATTACCCGAGAGGCCGCTACGGCGTCGTTTAATCGCATTACCGTTGACAGCGATACCTCCACTAATGACGCTTGTGTCGTCATAGCGACGGGTAAGGCACAGGCCCCTCGGGTGACCAGCGCGACGGACCCGCTTTACCTCCATCTGTTAAAAACGATTAAAGAGTTGATGCTGTCGTTGGCCCAGCAAATTATCCGTGATGGTGAAGGTGCGAGTAAGTTTATCGAGGTTCGGGTCGAGGGCGCACAAGATACCGAAGAAGCCCTTGCCGTGGCCTTTTCGGTCGCCGACAGTCCGCTGTTTAAGACCGCCATGTCGGCTTCGGATGCCAACTGGGGGCGTATTTTGATGGCGGTCGGCAAAACCAAGATGGAGCGACTCGATGTCAACCTGGTCGATGTCTATCTCGGTGCTGTGCAAATTGTCAGGGCCGGACAGCGAGCGCAAGGCTATACCGAAGCGCAGGGTGCAGAAGTCGTCGCGCGGGAGGAGATCAGTGTGCGGATTGTCTTGAATCGTGGGGATTTTAACGAATCGGTATGGACCTCGGATCTGTCCCATGAATATGTGCGCATCAATGCTGAGTATCGCTCTTAGCTCTGGCATGTGGTTAAAAAAAAAGGCAAACCCTAGGGTTTGCCTTTTTTTATGGACCGCCATTAAGCGTCGTCCAAGCCCCTATTGATCAGGTTTTCCATCTCTTCGGAGAAGAAGTCATCCTCACTCAGGGCGGCGGGAAGCTTGTGGCCGCCACTGGCCCATTCGCCCAAATCGATTAGCCTGCAGCGCTCGGAACAGAAGGGTCGAAAGGCATTGGTCGCGTCGTATTGGGTTTTTTTCTGGCAGGTCGGGCAAAGAATAGTAGTCATGCATTCTCGAGTCAGGCTATTGGATTGTCGATAAGGTGACGGTGTAACCGTGTCACCCGCTCGTTCAGGTCGGTTAGATCGCCGCTGTTTTGAATAATATAATCGGCTCTAAGTCGCTTCTGATCTGCCGGCATTTGGCTGGCGATGATCGCGGCTATTGTATCAGGGGTTGAACCATCGCGCTGCAGTGCTCGCGCCATCTGCAAGTCAAGGTCGGTATCGACTAAGATCGTAACGGCGCAGAGGGTTTCCAGCCGGTTTTCATACAGCAGCGGCGCCTCGAGAATTTGATAGGGCGAATCATTGGCCGACTCGGCCAGCCTGCGATTGATCTCCGAACGAATCATCGGATGCATACACTGTTCTAACCAAGCCTTGGCTGTAGAGTCCTGAAAGATCAGTTGCCGGAGCTTGGCGCGGTTAAGGTGTTCACCCTCAAGCAATTCCGGACCGAAGTGGTCCACAATTTGCGCGAGCACGGGGCTGCCAGGCTCGACCAGCTCACGCGCCACGCGATCGGCATCGACACAAATGATGCCCAGTGCCTGAAACATGCCAGCAACCGTCGACTTGCCGGCACCAATACCGCCGGTCAGGCCAATAATCAAACCAGATACCCCAGATACCAGTTCATTATGCTCTGGCCCCAAAAGATATAAACCAGGGCGGCGCCACAGAGGTAAGGGCCGAACGGTATAGGCACCTGTCGATCGCGGCCCAGACTGAGAATCATCACGATACCGACCACCGCGCCCACCAGGGAGGACAATAATATTATCAGTGGTAGAGCAATCCAGCCAAACCAGGCACCGAAGGCGGCAAACAATTTAAAGTCACCATAGCCCATGCCGTCCTTGCCGGTAAGCAGTTTAAAGAGCCAGTAAATTGACCAGAGGCTGAGATAGCCTGCGGCGGCACCGATAACGGCACTGTTCAAGCTCACTATGATCTCTTGGCTGTTTAGCAGCAAACCGGCCCAGAGCAGGGGCAGGGTGAGGCTGTCGGGCAGTAGTTGGGTATCGACATCGATTAGGGTCAGGGTCACCAACACCCAGACCAGCGGAATAAGGCATAGACTGGTTAGAGACCAGCCAAACTGCCAAGCAACCAGCGCCGAGAGTAAGGCCGTGATGAGCTCCACTGCTGGGTAACGGGCCGAAATAGGCTTGTGACAGGCCGAACATCGAGCTCGAAGCATCAGCCAGCTGATCAGCGGAATGTTCTCCCAGGCCCGAATCTTGTGGCCGCACTGCGGGCAACTGGAGTCCGGTGTGACCAGATTGTAAGTCGGTTCCCGTTGGAGTCGATCGAGTAGGTCTACGTCACTATTGAACTGAGCCACTTCCACCGCCCAGGCCTTGTGCATCATCGCCGGTAGGCGGTAGATGACAACATTGAGAAAGCTGCCGATCAGTAAACCGACAATAAAGACGGTTACTATCAAGGCGCTGGTGTTTGTGGACAGATAGTCAATCATCAGATAACGGAACCCATTTGGAAGATCGGTAGGTACATTGCCACCACCAGACCACCGACTATAATGCCCAAGAAGGCCATAATCAAAGGTTCCATCATCGAGGTCAGGCCATCGACCAGGGTATCGACCTCCTCTTCATAGATTTCAGCGGCCTTGCTCAACATATCATCGAGCGCGCCAGACTGTTCACCTATAGAGACCATCTGAATCAGCATGGCCGGGAAGACGCCGGTTTCCTTCATCGAACCGGCCAGTTCGGAGCCGGTTTCGACCTCGTTCTTTACTGCCATGATGGCATTTTCATAGATGATATTGCCCGAAGCACCGGCCGCGCTTTCCAAGGCGCTGACCAACGGCACACCGGCGGCAAAGGTAGTCGACAGGGTGCGCGCATAACGGGCCATGGCCGATTGATAAACGATAGGGCCGAATACCGGCAGCTTAACCGATAGGCGCTGTAAGGCATGACGAAACATCCGGGAACGCTGATGAGACTGCTGAAACCCGATAAACAAGGCCACCAGTATAATCCCCAACAAAATCCCGTTCGCCTGCAGCCAATTGGACATATCCATCACTACTTGGGTCGGTACCGGCAGGTCGGCGCCGAAGCTTTCAAACATATTGGCAAACACTGGCACAACCTTGAGCAATAGGATAGCCGTGACAATGGCGGCGATGGACATGATCGTCGCCGGGTACTTCATGGCCGATTTTACCTTCTTTTTCACGCTTTCGGACTTTTCCTGATACAGCGCGACCCGATTGAGCATGGTCTCCAATGCGCCGGCCTGTTCGCCGGAGTCAACCAGTGAGCAATAGAGATCGTCGAACTGCTTGGGGTGTTCCCGTAGGGCACTGGCAAAGCCGCCGCCGCCGGAGACACTAACGGCCATCTTGTTTACTAAGACCGCCATGGTCTTATTTTCCAGTCCTTCGGCGACGATCTCGAAGGATTTCATAAGCGGCACACCCGCCTTCATCATGGTCGCCATTTGCCGGGTGAACACGGCGATATCGCTGGTACCGATCTTTTGGCCGCCGAAGAGGGCTATGTCTTTGCGTTTTTTGGCCAGTTTTTTAACCCGAATAACACCCTGTTTGCGCAGTTCGGCTTTAATAAAAGAGGGGTTCGTGCCGCTAATCTCACCGCGTTTTAGCTTGCCGTTACGATCGAGCCCTTCGTAGGAGAATATAGAGGTCTTTACTGTTGCAGTTGCCATAACCAAACCACCTTTAATCGGTTGTAATTCTGTTTACTTCTTCCAGACTGGTGACGCCCGAGGCCGCCTTCACCAGACCCGAGATCCTTAGGCTGTTAAAGCCCTCAACCTTGAACTGTTCATTGAGTTGGATCGCGTTTCCCTCATCCATAATAATACGGGACACGTCTGGGGTGATGCGAACCACTTCATAAATACCAACACGGCCCTTGTACCCGCCGGTGCAACTGTCACAACCCTTGGGTTTGAAGATTGTCGCCGTCTGGGCCAACTCACTGGAAAAGCCGGCCTTTACCAGCTGCTCTGCGCTTAAGTCGGCCGGCTCCTTACACTTGCTGCACAGCCGGCGGGCCAAACGTTGGGCGATAATGAGATTGATGGTGGTGGCCAGGTTAAAGGATGGCACACCCATATTGAGCATCCGGGTAATGGTTTCTGCCGCGCTATTGGTGTGCAGTGTCGACATGACCATGTGACCGGTCTGGGCTGCCTTAATGGCGATGGACGCCGTTTCCAGGTCGCGGATTTCGCCGACCATAATGATATCCGGGTCCTGGCGCAAAAAAGAGCGCAGGGCCGAGGAGAAGTCCAGGCCGACCTTGGTGTTGACGTTGACCTGGTTAATACCCTCTAGATTGATCTCGACCGGATCTTCGGCGGTTGAGATATTAATACCGTCCTGGTTAAGAATATTAATGCCGGTATAGAGGGAGACGGTTTTACCCGAACCCGTTGGGCCGGTCACTAAAATCATGCCTTGGGGTTTATCGAGTGCTTTTAGATACATTTCTTTTTGCACCAGTTCATAGCCCAATGCGTCGATGCCCATCTTGGCTGACGAGGGATCGAGAATCCGCATAACGATTTTTTCGCCAAACAGCGTCGGCAGGGTGTTGACGCGGAAATCGATGGCCTTGGTTTTGGAAATTTTTAACTTGATGCGCCCGTCCTGGGGTACACGGCGCTCGGAAATGTCCAGATTCGACATTACCTTCAAGCGCGCCGACATCTTTGGCCCTAGGGCAATGGGTGGCTTGGCCGCGGTTTGTAAAATGCCATCAATGCGGAAGCGGACCCGATAAGACTTTTCATAGGGTTCAAAATGCAGGTCCGACGCGCCTTTTTTAATCGCACTGAGCAGCATCTGGTTGATAAAGCGCACCACCGGGGCATCGTCGCTGCCGTCACCAACGGCCTTATCCTCCGCGCGAGTTTGGGTGTCGACCACATCAAGATCGTCGAGTCCCTCATCCTCTAAGTTATCGAACGCATCGGAGGCGTCATCGGTGATTCGCTCAATAAAGCTGCGCAACTTATCTTCTTCGACCAAGATCGCATCGACACTTAGGCCGGTGTGGAACTTGATTTCATCGATGGCCACTAGATTGGTTGGATCCGAGACCCCGACAAACAGGCGGGTGCCGCGCTTAACCAGCGGAATGGCGTGATGGGCGATAATGAGATTGTTGGCGATCAGATCTTTTGGGAACAGCTCAATATCGAACCCGTCCAGGTCAAAAAAGGGCGTGCCAAATTCATCGGCGGCAATGACCGCAATCTTGCGCGCACCGATCAGGTCGTTTTCGACCAGATAGGGCACCAGGCCCTTTTTCGCTCTGCTGGCCTCGTTGGCCGCGCTTACGGCGGCCTCTTCAGATATGGACCCCTCTACTACCAGGCGCCGTGCCAGGCCCCCTAATGCCATCGTCATAACGCCTTCCCATTGCTCACCATGGTGCAAAGTATAGACCAGTCAACCAAGGCCGCGAACTTAAGTCCGGTTGCCGACCGGGCCCAAAGACGAAATTTGTCGACTGGCGCAGCTAGTGACAATTCAGGTCAGTTTTGTGCCCTAGTGAGCGATCTGACAGGTTCTCTGTCATGGGTGACAAAAATGATTTCTTGCGTCAAAGCGAAGCATATTGGGCTTAACCTGGGTGCTAGCGAACTTGGCATATGAAATGCAATCTTCAATTCGAGCTCAGATGTAATCGGACAGCTGAGTAGGCATATAATCACCTCTGGAGTCGTTACTATGAAGAAACAACAAGGTTTTACTTTAATCGAACTGATGATCGTTGTGGCGATTATCGGCATATTGGCGGCCATCGCCATTCCTCAATATCAGGATTATATTGCGCGTACGCAAGTTCAACGTGTAGTCGGTGAATTATCCGGATTGAAGACTGCTGTTGAAGAAAATTTAATGCGCGGTAAATTAAACTTTAACTCGGCGGATCTCGGTTTTGTATCCTCCAACTTAGTGGATAACACACAGACAGCGGCAATTGCTGCGGCCGCCAAAACTGCTACTACGGCGCAAATTACTGCGGCAGGAATATCTGGCCTACGTGTTGGTGAAGAAGCAGCAGGTGACGGTACATTGGGTGCTCAGGAACCCTTTACTGATACCGGGGAAGGTACCATTTCATTACTGATGGCGAGTGGTGTTCTCGGTCAAGCAGCCGGTATTGTGAACGGAACGGTCATTAACTTGACTCGAGCTGGTAATGGAGCTTGGACCTGTACTATTGATTCAACTACGCCAGCTGGAGCAGATACCTGGAAAGTATCTTATGTGCCATCAGGTTGTGACTAATTTTAAATTAGGGTATTAGGGCGTAATTGTAAAAGGAAGCTGCTGGCTTCCTTTTTTTTGTCTACGGAAACCGACTCTCTTAGTATGAGTACAAGAGTGATTTACCAGAAAATATCCGAGTATTTTGGAGGGGATAGAATGAATAGATCTAGAGGTTTTACGTTAATTGAACTTATGGTGGTGGTGGCAATAATTGGTATATTAGCCTCCATTGCCCTAACCCAGTATCAAGATTATATAGCTCGGACTCAACTATCCAGATCGGTTGCTGAGTTGTCGGGATATAAGAGTGCTGTTGAGGAGTTTCTAACCCGAGGCGATCCAAGTTTTGATACGACCGATATTGGATATATTAAATCCAACTTGACCTTGGCTATTGTGATTGGTAATTCGGCGAGTGCAGGAGGACTGGCGCCTGCTAGCGGGCCCTTCAATAACGATGGTACTGGGGTATTAATAGTCCAGTTTGACAATAGCGGCTCCAATCAAGGCGCTTCAAATTTGCAAGGAACCATTGTGAATATCGCGCGTTTGATTTCTGGGCAGTGGCGCTGCACGGTCGATAGAACCGTGCCATTGGCTCAGGGCGGATGGAAAGATTCTTATCTTCCTGCTGGATGTAGTTGAAAGGACTAACCCACCAACCGCAAACTCAAATCCAATGAGCTTATATCCTTAGTCAACTTCCCCACCGAGACATAGTCCGGTAGCACGCCCGTCAGTTCGGCGATGCGCTCTAAATCCATATTGCCAGACGCCTCTAACTTGATCCGACCTTGGGTGAGTTTTACCGCCTCGGCGGTCTGCTGCACATTGAAGTTATCCAACATAATAACGTCTACCGGCAAGTCCAATGCCTCCAGTAACTGCTCCAGCGATTCCACCTCAACTTCGATTTTTTTGTCCGGCGCTATTTCTTGCGCGCGTTTCACGGCGTTGGCGATGCCGCCACAGCCGGCAATATGGTTTTCCTTGATCAAAAACATATCATACAAACCCAAGCGATGATTTTGGCAGCCGCCGACGGCGATGGCGTATTTCTGTGCTAAGCGTAAACCGGGTAGGGTCTTGCGAGTGTCGAGGATCACTAACGCCTTGCCGGCGACGGCCATGGCATAGCGCCGGGCCAGGGTTGCGCTGCCGCTCAGTGTTTGGAGGAAATTTAAGGCGCTGCGCTCGGCGGTTAGAATTGCGCGAGTATTGCCGCGTAGCTCAACCAGGATGTCGTTCGCGAGTAGGGTATCGCCGTCCTGCTTTAGCCAATTTAGCGTGACGGTTGGATCAATTTGCCGAAAGACTTCCTCGAACCACTCGCGGCCGCACAACACGCCGGGCTCCCGGGTGATGACCTGGGCTTGAGAGGTCTGTTGCGCAGGAATCAGCAGAGCGGTGATGTCGCCGCTGCCAAGATCTTCTTCGAGCGCGAAGCGGATCGATCGCACCAGGTGGTCGCGTAGGGTTTTGGCATAGGGCAGGTCGGCAATAAACATGGGTAATCAACTCGGTCAAACAGGTTAGGGGGCGGCCTGGTCAGGCGCGGCCATCAGCGCGCTTAGTTTACCTCGAGCCTTGGCCAGATGCGACTGGCCCAGCGACAAATGTCCACCTGGATGAAAATTGCGCACTATGACTTTCAGCTCTGGTAAAGTGGTAGGCTGTTTCATTACTGTATAGCTCTTCATCATTAGGAAAACGTTATGGATTTTCTATCGGTCATTCTCGCGTATCTGGTCTCGATCAGCCTATCGGGTCATGGCGAACCGGCCACAGCCTGGGTATTACGCTGGCGGGCCCACCTCCTTGGGCGCGACTTAGGTGCTAAATTGACAATGGTAATCTATGCCCTGTTACCAGCTCTGCTGGTCGCCTGTCTGCTGTGGTGGGTCGATAATTTTATTTTCAACCTGGTTCTGTCGGTAACTCTGCTGCTATTGGCCTTCCAGTCCGGTGATCAGCCCGAAAATCTTGCCCAGTACCAGCAGCTCACCGCTCAGGGTGAACGGCAGGGCGCCTGGCAGCTGGCTGTTGATGAGCTGGGCCTGGTCGGTGAAATCTATGAGCCAGACGACGAACTGTTGGACGAGGGAGTTCAGGCCGGTATGAGCTACCTCTACCTGGAGCGGTTTTTTGTTTCGGTATTCTGGTTTATGGCCTTTGGCGCACCCGGAGTGCTATTAGTCTGGTTAATGAGTACCGCTCTACGCGGTGAGCAAGCCGACGCCTTCTTTCAACGCGTTAAACAGGCACTCTATTGGATTCCGGTGCGCCTGATGGCCTTAACGCTGGGCCTAATGGGCAATTTCAGCCAGTGTTTCCAAGTTTGGCTGGAGCAGGCTCGTGATTTCGACCGCGACGATCGGGTCCTGTTGTTGATCTGTTTGAAATCGGCCTTGGGCTCCGTGGCGCCAGAGGAGATGTTGAATGAAACCTTGGCACTGATTAAACGCGCCCAAATGACTTGGCTGATAAGCTTGGCGGTGCTGTTGATTTTCGGTTTCTAGTCGAGAATTGGGTAACCGTTTGTCTTATAGCTAAAAGTTATCGATCTTATAGTTGGCTTGCGCTTGATTCTGGCGCGGAACACGCCATGCTATGACCTATTATCTGATTCAGTTTTTTGACCTTAGAGGGCACTTAGAACCATGAGCGTAAAACATCATTCCCTAATTATTTTGGGATCCGGCCCGGCCGGCTACACGGCGGCAATCTATGCGGCCCGCGCGAACTTATCACCGGTTGTTATCACAGGTATGGAAATGGGCGGTCAGTTGACCACCACCACCGAGGTCGAGAACTGGCCAGGCGGGCATGCCGAATTGCAGGGCCCGGAACTGATGGAGCAGATGAAGGAGCATGCGGAGCGTTTCGACACCAACATTATCTTCGATCATATTCACACCACGGACCTGAGCAAGCGACCCTTTACGCTGATCGGCGATCAGGGCACCTACAGCTGTGATGCCCTGATTATTTCTACCGGCGCCAGCGCCCAATATCTTGGCCTGGAGAGTGAAGAGGCCTTTAAAGGCAAGGGCGTCTCAGCCTGTGCCACCTGCGATGGTTTCTTCTATCGCAACAAGGAAGTCTGCGTTGTCGGTGGTGGTAACACTGCGGTCGAGGAAGCGCTTTACCTGGCCAACATTGCCAGCAAGGTTCATGTTGTGCATCGACGGGATACCTTCCGATCGGAAAAGATCCTGTCCGATCGCCTGATGGCCAAGGTCGCCGAAGGCAAGGTCGAGTTGCATCTGCACAATACACTCGATGAAGTGCTCGGCGACGAGATGGGCGTGACCGGTATTCGACTGAAAAGCACCCAAGACGGCAGCACCAAAGAGGTTGCCGTACACGGTTGTTTTATCGCCATCGGTCATACGCCCAACACCGGGATCTTTGCCGGTCAATTAGAGATGAGTGGTGGTTATATCAAGGTGCAATCGGGCCTCGAGGGCAATGCCACCGCAACCAGTGTTGAAGGGGTGTTTGCAGCCGGAGACGTCATGGATCATCACTATCGGCAAGCCATTACTTCATCCGGAACCGGCTGCATGGCCGCGCTCGATGCTGAGAAATTTCTCGATAGCTAAGTTTGAACGGCGTCGCCTAAGCGGGCGGGTCAAACTTAAAAGGGCAGCTTAGGGCTGCCCTTTTTTATGCTCAACACTTACGCCGACGTCAATTGACCTAATGCGGCCCCCTTAACGGGGTAAGTTGACATTCACTTCTAGAATCGAGCAGTTGCCATTGTCATTGAGATCGATCTGCAATTGATCGTGCTCAATATCGACATATTTACGGATTACCGCCAATATATCGTTCTGCAGGGCCGGCAAATAGTCCGGGGCGTTGCGAGCCCGTCGTTCATGGGCCACAATCACCTTGAGCCGCTCTTTGGCTATATTGGCCGATTGAGGCGCCTTGTCGCGTGAAAATATATCAAAAAACGCCATATCAACCTCCAAAAACGCGTTGCAGAAGGCCTTTTTTCTGGACCTCCAGGAAACGATGGGGTCGCTCTTCACCCAGCAGGCGCGCCACCGTATCTTTATAGGCCTGGCCGGCATCGCTTTTCTCATCGAGAATAACCGGCGTACCATTATTCGAGGCGTTTAACACCGCCTGACTTTCAGGAATAATGCCAATCAACGGGACGGCTAGAATATCCTCTATGTCCTCGATGCTGAGCATTTCGCCGCGAGCGGCTCGGGCCGGATCGAAGCGGCTGATCAAGAGGTGTTCCTTGACCGGAGGCTGATCGTTTTCAGCCCGGAAGCTTTTACTCTGTAAAATCCCTAAAATACGGTCGCTGTCGCGGACCGACGACACTTCAGGGTTGGTCACCACTATGGCCTCGTCGGCGTAATAAAGGGCCATCAGGGCACCGTGTTCAATGCCCGCCGGCGAATCGCAGATGATGTACTCAAAGGTTTCACTGAGTTTATCGAGGATGATCTTAACGCCTTCTTTGGTCAGCGCATCCTTGTCGCGAGTTTGTGACGCCGGCAAAATAAACAGATTCTCACTGCGTTTGTCCTTGATCAATGCCTGGTTTAACAGGGCGTCGCCCTGGATGACATTGACGAAATCGAACACCACCCGGCGCTCGCAATTCATAATGATATCGAGATTACGCAGACCAATGTCAAAATCGATCACCACGGTTTTGCGTCCGGCCAATGCCAGACCCATACTGATGGCCGCGCTCGTGGTGGTTTTGCCTACGCCGCCTTTACCAGACGTAACAACGATAATAGTCGCCAAGGGTCATTCCTTCTTAGGGATTAAGTTAAAGGGGGTAGACTAACGGAAGCTGAATGCTGGATCAATTAAGCGCTATAAATAGTCGATTAAAATATTGTTATCCACTAGATGACAGCGGGCCGCGCCGCTGCCATCAGGGAAATTTTCCTGAACCAGATAGGTGCCGGCAATGGCGATAAGCTCCGCCTGCATCTTCTGACAAACTACCTCACTCTGCTCCCGTCCTTGCGCACCGGCAATCGCTCGGCCGCGCAAGGTGCCATAAATATGAATATTGCCATCGGCGACAACCTCCGCACCGGCGCTGACTTGGTTCATTATCAGTAAATTGGCATTGCGCGCATAAATTTGCTGGCCAGAGCGAATGGGCGTGCTGATTACCTGGGTCTTGCGGATGCTTTCTGCCTGCTCAATAGGCGCACTGTTGGTCTTCGGTTTTGCTCCCGAGCGCGGCTCTATCCAAGCCAAATTCAGGCTGAACGCCAACGCCTGATGGTGTTCCCTGTTGCCCGTTAGCGCATAGGGAATCAGTTTTTCGCTCCGGCAGCCGACAATGATGGCTTCTAATTGAGCCGGGTCGACTTCACCCTCGAGGGCACTGAGGTCCAATATGGTCGGTGCATACAGAAACAGAGCCGGTGCCTTGCGCAATGTGTCTACCAACAGGCTTTGGAAATCTGCCACCACTAAACTGGTGACGGGTATTTGGTGGCTGGCGACCCTGCGGCTGCGTAATTTAAAGGCTGGCTTGATGGGTGAGTTCATTTATGTCCGTCTATAAAGTCTTGCAGGGCGCGTTCGCGGGAGTTTTTACGTTCCAGCGAGTCGTGGATGGTCGGTGTCGATGCGCGACTTTCACAATCGGTCAGTGGGCAGCGCTCACAGGTCTCATTGACGTCGGAATTGGGCACGCTGGCGTCGTTCCAAAAGGCGGCCTTGTTTTTAAACTGATCATTGATCAAGAACCCCAGCGTCATGCCGGTATTGGTGTTTTCACCTAAGGACTTGCTGCGCACAACCGCTATATTGAAAAACGTCTTGTCTTGGCCGACAAAGGTGCTGCGTTGGGCAGACACCTGCACCAGCTCCTGTGTCGACTTCTGGTCAGCGAGGTTTTTCAGCCCGGCTGTGGCCGCCCAACGGCGACAATGGTGTTCGCCTGGGCCAATGCTGCGCGGTGTGAACACATTGGTCAGGTTGAGTTCCTTGGTGATCCGGAAGTCATTGTTATCGAGCTGATGATTGAGCCGCATGTAGTGCATCTTGGACAGGCCAAAGTGGGTTGGCATCAGTTGAGACATGCGGTAGAGAAACATTTCCGGCGTCGCGTCGTACTGGCTCATGAGTTTCGACAAGGCATCGCCTTGAAAGGTGTCATGGGTCAGCCAATGCGACAGGTCCTTGATGATTTGCTTTTCCGGAATCAGCAGCGCACCGGCAAAATAAGAGACCTTGAAGTGGTTAAAGACCTGTTCAAAGGTTTCCACCTTAATCCAGGAAGACGTCTCGGCGCGAACCTTTAACTTCAGAATGCGATAACCAATTTCGCGCGCCAAGATAAACTTTTTTTGCTGCGGCAGTAGTTTAGAGTTTATCCACAGCTGTTTTGGGCTCGGGCAGATCGAGCGCAAGGGCTGTAATTCGGGCGAGCCACTGAAGTCATCATAATGAATAGTGCACTGAAATTCGTCGCGCAGCATGGCTTCCAGCCAGCTTTGGCCGATGCCGCTGCTTTCAGCAATGCGATTTTGCAGGCGAAAATCGTGCGCTGCGGCCTCGAGCTCTTCGAAGTAGTTTAAATGCATCTTTTGATAGGAACGTAAGGATGCGAGCAAGAAATGCTCGACGTTCATATCGTAACCGCGACTTATCTCCAATAAGGTCCGGACAAAGGCGCCGGCTTTACTGGGCGAGTCATTGACGAGATCGAATATGTCGGCTAAACCGATACCAAACTGCTTGAGCGGGAAGTCTTTTAATACGGGTGAATTGAGCAGAGCCGAGAGCGGATTTAAATCATCATCCAGTTGCAGGGAAACCAGTTCATCAAAGGTTCTGTTCAATGCATAGGCGATTTGGACGATCTTTTCGGGCTTTGGGTACTTTTTGCCCTTTTCGATTTCGCTCAGGTAGGATATCGATAGTCCTGTTTTTTCGGACAGCTGTTTCAGGGAGAAACCGGCTGTTAGCCGAAATTGCTTGATCTTAACCCCAAGTATGAATCTTAAGCTTTCGCTGTTTATTTCCATGCAGTTCTCTAGTTCGCCAGTAGCGAAATGGATTTTAGAGACTGTTGGCCCTTAACTCAATGCTATGTTGTGAATAGCGTCCCAGCTTTACCGATAGGGGCCTACCAGATGTGGACTTGGCGTACTCATTAGGTCGAAATGTTCGATCAAAAGATTTTTTAACTCGGCCTTGATCCAATGGGGAACTGGCAATTCGGCGACCTTTTGGTACCATTAAAGCCCACTCATGTGGGTGCGTCAGCAGGGTAGTCGGCGTTAGATTGTTACAAGGAACATCAGGTATGGATAAAGTGAACCGTTCGCGGCGCATTCATTTCTTAATGCAATATGTGCCTGAAATCTTAGCGCCGGAAGTCGGCATCTATTTCGGTGAACATGTCATACGGGTCAACAACCAATTGTGCCTGGTGGTCAATATCGCTGGTGAAGTGGGCATTCGGGCGCTCCATCCAGCCTTGGCAGCCGAACTCACCGATCTGTGCCAAAAGCGGCACTGGGTCGCCCACGGCAGGGTCTATGAACAATGGTTTCTGCTGCCCGATACGGTTGCTCTAAGCGAAGATCGAGTAAAAGCCTGGATCCGTTCATCGGCGGAAGAAGTTCTGCGTTTGTCGCTTATCAGCGCCATCCCCAATCGACAGATGAAATCCTTTGGTGCTTAGGTGCTTAGGTGCTCCGGTTAGACTCCTTTGCGAGTCTGTCATCTGATCTGAGCGATCCTCTGCTCCCGCCCAGCGTTAGAAGGCTCGATCCACGATCCATGTTGCGTCTGCCTGAGCAGTTAGCTGGCCAGCAGCAAGAAGCTTAGGTTGAGCAAAAGCAACGTAATCATTAGGGCCGTTGGGGTGCGGTCGGTATACGGCAGATCTAGAGTCCGCCACCAAACTCTGAGCACAGCGTTAAAGCACAGCGCCATAAACAACGCTAGGCCACAGGAGGACAGCGTCAATCTGCCAGCCGACAATTGGCCTGCAAGTGCCAAGAGTATGAGCTGACTGGTGGCGAAATAGACCGGCCAGCGCCGTAAACCATGCTTTGGGTTGTTGATCAGGTTAGCCAAGAAGCCAAGAAAAAAGGTCAGTAGGCTTAGTTCGAAAAATGCCTCAACCTGGTCGGCGACCAAGTAATGACGGGCGAACCGACTGCTTGTTATGACCAGTATGCAGAAGCCAGAGACGGCCATAAAAGCCAAGCGAACCTGCCCGGATAAGGCCAGCCAGATAGCTATCATGCCGAACTCGAGGTAGACCAGTGAGCTGTTGGTTAAGGCCGTCGCGGCCAGCCAAAGGTCTGCGCCATGCCAGCTGACCGAGTAATCTAAAAACAATGAATCCTGGCTTAAGGGGCTCAATGCCCACAGCGCCATGAAGGCCGCCGTCGTTACACCGAGCAACAACAGTGCAGAGATGGGCCATCGGTCAGCCTGTTCACGGGTCAGCCAGCCGAGGCCATGGAGTCGTTCAGGGTGGGTGTGGTGATAGATTACCAGCGCACCGCCAGTTGCTACCATGGTCGTTAGCGCATAGACGATAAGGGCGCGAGTACCGAGTGGCTGCAATATCCATAATTGGGAGAGTTCACCGGTGTAATAACCCGGTAATAGATAGGCAGGCGCCCATGCCAAGGCCGTCACGGCGCTCAGCGGGGCGAACAATCGGCCGGGCATGCCAAGGGTGCCGGCGATCATCGGAATGACCGGCCGCAATGGGCCGAGAAATCGGGCAATTATCACGCTTAACCATCCCCAACGATGAAAAAACCATTCCCCGTGTTGAATCCAATTTTTGTGTCGAGCCACCCAGGACCATTGATAGAGCCGATTTTTCAGTCTGAAGCCAATAAAAAAACTGATCAGGTCGCCGCACAGGGCACCGGTGCCGCCGGCGATCAAGAGGGCCAGAGGACCAATGCCAATATGGTTAGCCAGGGCCGATAGAGAAAAGAGCAAGACTATGCCGGGCACAAGGATGCCGAGTAGGGCAAAGGACTCTAAAAACGCGACTAGCCAAAGCGCCGTTAGGAGCAAGGCAGGGTATTCGGCAATCCAATTCATGGGAGACTCAGTAGGTTAATCGGCGGGGAGTTTACCGCTCTTAGCATTCCGATGTCGGGCGGATTTACCACTTAGGGTAGTTTATTGGCTCGGCAATTGAGTTTGCAGGCAATATGGCCATAGAGGTCAACGACAGAGCAAGGTATAATGCGTTCCGTAATCCTAGTCCAGAATAGAATAATGACCTCCACGACACTAATAGACTATATGACCACTTTGGGCCAGCAGGCGCGAGCAGCATCGGCGCAGATGGCAAAAAGCGAAACGGCGCAAAAAAATCGTGCATTACTGGCAACCGCTGCGGCTGTGCTTGAGATGCAAGAAAGTTTGTTGGCGGCCAATCAGGCCGATCTAGACGCAGGCCGTGCCAAGGGCTTAAGTGCGGCGCTGCTCGATCGACTGGAACTCACCCCGGCGCGTATTGCCGCCATGGTGGTTGGGCTGGAGCAGGTCGCGGCCTTACCAGACCCGATCGGCAGCATCAGTGAGCTGGATTATCGACCGAGTGGTATTCAGATTGGCAAAATGCGTGTGCCACTGGGGGTTATCGGCATCATCTATGAATCGCGTCCTAATGTAACAATTGAAGCGGCCAGTCTGTGTCTGAAGTCGGGCAATGCCGTTATCCTGCGCGGTGGCAGTGAAGCCATTCGGTCCAATGCGGCCTTGGCCCTGTGCATACAGCAAGGCTTGCGTGCCAGTGGCTTGCCGGAGACCGCCGTGCAGGTGGTCGCGACCACCGATCGCGCCGCGGTTCACCAGCTGATCACCATGCCCGAATATGTCGACGTTATCGTGCCGCGCGGTGGTAAAGGTTTGATCGCACGCGTTTCAGCCGATGCCCGAGTGCCGGTGATTAAGCATTTGGATGGCAACTGCCATGTTTATATCGATGTTAACGCCGATCCCGAAAAGGCCGTGCGTATTGCGATTAACGCCAAAACGCGCCGCTATGGTGTCTGCAACGCCTTGGAGACGCTCTTGCTGGAAGCGACCCAAGCCAACGCTTTGCTGCCCGAGTTGAAGCGACAGTTCGACGCTAAGGGTGTCGAGTTGCGTGGTTGTGAGCAGACGCAGGCAATCATTGATTGCTCAGCGGCGACACAAGAGGACTGGGCTACCGAATACTTAGCGCCCATTCTTGCCATCAAGGTGGTCGCAAATTTGGACCAGGCGATCGATCATATCAATATGTATGGCAGCCATCACACCGATAGCATCGTAACCGAAAACTACAGTTCTGGCCGGCGGTTTCTGCGTGAAGTTGACTCAGCGTCGGTGATGATTAATGCCTCTACCGCCTTTGCTGACGGTTTTGAATATGGCCTAGGCGCCGAAATTGGCATTTCAACTGATAAGATTCATGCCCGAGGGCCGGTCGGTTTGGTCGGTCTGACCTCACAGAAATATATAGTGCTCGGAGACGGTCAGATACGTGAGTCTTAATAGGCCCATATTGGCGGTTTACGGCGGCACCTTTGATCCATTCCATCTTGGCCATGCGGCAGTGTGTAATAGGGTTCTGGCAGAGCCCGATGTCGCTCAGCTACGCCTAATACCCTGTTCGGTTCCGGCCTTGAAGGATGGCGCGACCGCCAACAGCGAGCATCGCTTGCGAATGTTGGAGTTGTGGCAGCAAACAAGCCCAAATCGAGACCGGATTCAGGTTGATGGACAAGAACTACAGCGCCTAGGGCCAAGCTATACGGCCGATACCATCGCCAGCCTGATAGCCCAATGGCCAGCGCATAAGATTGTGTTTGTACTCGGCAGTGATGCCTGGAACAGTCTGCCGTTGTGGCGTCAATTTGAACAACTGGCGAGCGAAATTTCATTTTGGGTGTTTAGTCGCTCCGGGGCTACCCCGATCGATTATCATCAGGCACTAACCGCCTGTAGCACCCAGCAAGACTTTTTAAATGCACAAGCCGGACACTTTTGGATAGACCAGGGTGTGCAAATACCCCTGTCTTCAAGTGAATTGCGGCAAACAGACGATTTTGAAAATTGGCCAGTACCGTTGGTCGTTCAAAATTATATTACCGAACATAACCTGTACCGAAAATCGGCAGGGTTGGACAAAAGTGAACGTATAAATGACCGATAAAAGCTTAAAAGAAAAAAACGCCCACGGTGCCAAGTTGACCGAGGCGGTGATCGAAGCGCTTGAAAACATTAAGGCAACCGATATTCAGGTATTGGACGTACGTGCCCAAACGCAACTGATGGATACCCTGGTTATCGCATCCGGCACCTCTACTCGCCATATTGCCGCGGTAGTGAACAGCGTCGCAGATGACCTAAAAGGCATTGGCTTTATTGCCAATCACCAGGAAGGCGAGAGCGGTTCTGATTGGGTCTTGTTGGATTTTACCGATCTGGTCTTGCACGTGATGCTGCCCGATGCCCGTGCTCTGTATGATCTGGAACGACTCTGGTCTGGTTTGACGCCCGACTCGGAGTAAGGTTGCGGTTATGAAGATCAGAGTCTTGGCTGTGGGTCCGAAAATGCCGGCATGGGTAAATGATGGGGCAGGTGACTATTTAAAGCGTCTGCCTCGGGAATTACCGGTTGAGTTTGTGACCCTGTCATTGGGCAATAGAGGTAAAAATCAGCCTGCTGAGAAGGCTATCGCCCAAGAAGGTGACTCGATGTTGGCTGCGATTCGCGATTCCGATCACGTTGTCGCGCTTGATTTACACGGTCAAGCCTGGTCAACGGAACAGTTATCGGGTCAACTACAGCATTGGCGTGAGCAGGCCAAGGATGTCATTATTTTGATCGGCGGTCCGGACGGGCTCGATCCTCGTGCCCTGGCACGGGCTGACCAACGCTGGTCCTTGTCGAACCTGACCCTGCCACATCCACTGGTTCGAGTCCTGCTCGCGGAGCAAGTGTATCGCGCTTGGAGTATCAGTCAGAATCACCCGTACCATAAGTAGCGGCTATATAAATAACTATGTTTAGCAAATCATTAGACACCAAAGAATACGAACGCCGGCTCTTTAGTCGGCGTATGACTGTGGCCTTTGTGTTAGTCGCCCTGATGTTGATTATTCTAGTGTGCCGATTGTTTTTCTTACAGATTGTTCAGCATGAACAGCATAGCCTGTTGTCCGATCAAAACCGCCTCGAAGTCTTAGCGATCCCGCCGACCCGGGGTCTCATATACGACCGTAACGGTGAATTGCTGGCCGGGAATTTGCCCAGTCATACCTTGAGCATCGTCGCTGAACGTACCAAGGATGTTGATGCTCTAGTGCTTGAGATTGGGGCGCTGATTGAATTATCCGATGAGCAAATTAGCCGGTTTAAAAAACGTCTGGGTCAGTATCGGCGGCCTTATGAGCCTATACCGTTAAAAATAAAACTCAGTGATAATGAAATCGCCACCCTGGCGGCGAATCGTTTTTTCCTCGACGGCTCCTTGGTCGAGGCCGAACTGATTCGCCAATATCCCTATGGCGAGGCCTTTGCGCATGTCCTTGGGTATGTCGGCCGGATCAACGAGCGGGAAACGGTTAATCTCGATAGCAGTGCCTATGCCGGCATCCGTTACATCGGCAAGCAGGGCATCGAATCGCAGTATGAACAGGAGTTGCTCGGTACGGTTGGCTATCAACGGGTTGAAACTAACGCTCGCGGACGTATTCTAAAAGTATTGGACAAGAAAATGCCGATACCCGGGGCGAATATTCATTTGCAGCTGGATCGCGCCTTACAGCAAAAAGCTTTCGATCTATTGGCCGGCAAACGCGGTGCCGTGGTTGCCATAGAGCCGAAAACAGGCGGTATTCTGGCGCTAGTGAGTCAACCGAGTTTCGATCCTAATCTCTATGTTACCGGCTTCCCATCGGTTCTTTACAATGTATTACGGGATTCGCCGGCCAAACCCTTTCTGAATCGGGCGACACGCGGTCAGTACCCCGCCGCCTCGACAATAAAGCCCTTCATTGGCTTGGCCGGCGTCGACGGGGGCTTTACCACCTGGTCCTATACCATCAACGACAACGGTTGGTTTCAGCTTCCCAATGATGATCGTATTTATCGCGATTGGAAGCGAGGTGGTCACGGTATCGTCAATCTGACCGATGCCATTGAAGAGTCGATTGACACCTATTTTTATGAAATGGCCTACAAAATGAAGTTAGAGCCGATTCACAATATGCTTAACGAGTTCGGTTTCGGCAAGACCACTTCCTGGGATATTTACAATCCGGCCTCGGGCATTAATCCATCACGTGAATGGAAAAGAGACCGGCATGGGTTTTCCTGGTATGCCGGCGACACGGTCAATCTCGGTATTGGCCAGGGCTATATGCTTGCCACCCCAACCCAGCTGGCAATTGCGACTGGCGTTTTTGCCAACAACGGTCATTGGACGACGCCGCGCCTGATGCTATACAGCAACATGCCCGACCTACTTGCCATTCCAGAACAGGCTCAGCCGGATGTGGAGCTAAATGACACGAATAATTGGGCCAAGATGCAGGATGCCATGGCCGAAGTTCTCTACGGCAAGAAGGGTACGGCCCGCGGCGCGGCAATAGGAGCACCCTATCGTTTTGCTGGCAAGAGCGGTACCGCGCAGGTAGCCGAAATTAAACGCGATGAAAACGGCGACGCCCTCGGAGATGTGCCGGATCACCTCAAGGACCACGCCCTGTTTATCAGTTATGCACCCTTCGATGACCCGCAAATTGCCTTGGCGGTCGTGATCGAGCACGGCGGTGGCGGCAGTTCGATTGCGGCTCCCATAGCGCGTGCACTACAAGACGAATACCTTTTGCGGGAGAGCCCCATTGCGCAGTGATTTCAGTCGGCAGGCAACGGACAGCAGCTTTACCAAACGGTTGGGTTTTTGGCATAAAATTCATATCGACATCTATTTGTTGGTGGGCTTGGTGGCGCTATCGATTGTTGGTTTGGTGATCCTATACAGTGCCAGTGGTGGCAATTGGCCGTCCGTTTATCGGCAGGGGCTGCGCCTGCTTATCGGTTTTGTTGCGATGGCCATCGTGGCACAAGTCGATCCGCGGTTTTTCCAACAATGGAGTGGCAGCGTATACCTAATTGGCGTCCTGCTGCTGGTGGCGGTGTTGGTCTTAGGCGCCGGCGCCAAAGGCGCCCAACGTTGGTTGGTGATTCCGGGCGTGTTCCGCTTTCAGCCTGCGGAAATTATGAAGATCGTTTTACCTATCGTTATGGCTTGGTATCTGTCGCGCCAGGCGTTACCGCCGCGAATACTAACGATAGCCATCGCAATGGTATTGCTGTTTATTCCCGTAATTTTGATTCTGCAACAGCCCGACTTGGGAACCTCAATTCTAATTGCAGCCTCAGGCATCTTTGTTATATTTTTGGCCGGTCTATCTTGGAAGTTAATAATCGCTGCGGGGGTATTGTTGATCGGTTCCTTGCCGGCATTGTGGTTGTTCGTGCTGCGTGAATATCAACAGCAGCGGGTGCTGACGTTTATCAATCCTGAATCGGATCCCCTCGGTGCCGGTTGGAATATTATCCAAAGCAAGACCGCGATCGGGTCCGGTGGATTGACCGGTAAGGGTTATATGTTGGGGACCCAATCGCAACTCGATTTCTTACCCGAAAGCCATACCGATTTTATTATCGCTGTCTTGAGCGAGGAATTTGGCTTCGTCGGGGTTATGCTTTTACTGTCTATCTATGTCATTATTATAGCCCGGGGCCTGATTATTTCGGTCCAGGCGCGCGACAATTTTTGTCGTCTCTTGGCAGGGTCTTTAACCCTGACCTTCTTTATTTATGTCTTTGTAAATATCGGCATGGTCAGTGGGTTATTACCTGTGGTTGGCGTACCCTTGCCCTTGGTTAGTTACGGGGGCACTTCGATTGTTACACTATTGGCCAGTTTCGGCATTCTCATGTCCATTAGCACCCATCGCAGAGTCTAAGCGATGATGGTCTTATTCTTGGTATCAAGGTAGTAGTTATGCGATTTGCCTGGACTGTATTTTTGTTTGTGTCTTGCTCCTTGTCGGCGCAAGATTTTACCGAATTTCCGCGTACTCAGGCGGTGGTTGAAATACTGGTTACCGAACACGGCTTTGACCGTGCTCAGGTCGAGAACTGGATGATCAGCGGCAGCTATCGCGAGGCGCCGAGTCGAAATCTGGCAGCGCCGGCAGAAACCACCAAAAAATACGCCCAATACAAACCGATGTTTCTCGGTAAAGACACCATCCGCAAGGGCCAAAAATTCGCCCTCGAATACAGTGAGTTGCTCGCCAGTGCTGAGGCCGAGTATGGTGTTCCAGTGAGCATTATTGTCGCTATTATTGGCATTGAGAGCCGCTATGGGCAATCCAGTGGTCGTCACGGTACCTTTAATTCTCTGGGCAGTTTGGCGGTGACCGAGGGTCGCCGGGCCGATTATTTTCAACGCGAATGGATACGTTTTCTCGTCATTGCTCGGGAACAGGGGCTCGATCCGCTCAAAGTCAAAGGCTCCTATGCTGGAGCTACGGGCTACCCCCAATTTATGCCCACTAGTTATCAGGCCTATGCGGTCGACCATGACAAGGACGGCGATATTGATATATGGAGCGACCCCTATGATGCCATTGGTTCGGTGGCCAATTATCTCAATGAGAATGGTTGGCGTACCGGTGCCACCATCGTCTCAAGCGCCACGGTAACAGATCCCAATTCGGCGGTTAAGGTCAATTCCTTTGACCGCAGTCGCACCTTGGCGGAAGTCGAACAGCTGGGTTGGTTCAGCGCCATTCGGGAGTCGGGTGAGGCACAGGTCTTTCCGATTCGACTCGACGCCGAAGAGGGGACCCAATATTGGCTCGGCTATCGAAATTTTTGGGTTATTTCACGTTACAATCGCGCCATCGCCTATAGCATGGCCGTTTTTCAACTCGCCGAAGCGTTAGAGCAGAAGTAATAAGGGTCTATTTATGTTCAATTTCATGCCCATCCAGTATCGTGTTAGAACGCTACTAGCCAGTGGCATTTTGGTGCTGGTCAGCGCCTGTTCAAGTGACTACATCGCCCAAGGGCAGGGCAGTGGTGTCGCTACTGTGCCGAGTAAGGCAAAAGCAAGCGCCCAAACTGCGGTCGCTGCGCCGGCAGGCCAATCCCGCTATAGCATTGCACAGGACAAAGCCCCTGTGGTTGCACTTGCCGAGCATCAGATAACGGAAACCCCTGCCCGGATGGAACCGCTCTCTTTACAGGGCAATAAAAGCCCCTACACGGTCAACAACAAGCGTTACAAGATTCTCTCCAGCGCTGAAAACTATCGTGAAGAGGGTCTAGCCTCCTGGTACGGTGCCAAATTTCACGGCCACGCGACCTCCAATGGCGAAAGTTTTGATATGAATAAGATCAGTGCGGCCCATAAGACCTTGCCCTTGCCCAGTTGGGTTCGCGTGACCAATTTAGACAATGGTAAGTCGATCGACGTGCGGATTAATGACCGGGGCCCGTTCCATGCTGGGCGCATTATCGATATGTCCTATGCCGGCGCCGTGAAGCTGGGCTTTCAGGATAAGGGCACGGCTCGAGTCCGGGTCGAAGCCATTGCCGGCTCCGTTTTAGACAGTGCATCCTATTATGTTCAAGTCGGCGCCTTTAGTGAAAAAACAGGGGCAAATGCCATGCGCGATACCTTATCCGGCGAAGTATCTGATCAGGTCGGTGTTTTTCGCGACAACTTTTATCGCGTGCGCATCGGGCCAGTCAAGTACAGCCGCGCCATTGAACTGCAGCAGCAGTACGCTAATGGTGAAATGGGCAAGCCGGTAATCGTTGCTAAGCCCTAGGCTAGGTTGGACAGATTAGCTTGGGGGGTGTAAATACCCCCCCGGCTGCTACAATGAGTTTCTTTTTGGGGTCTGCTGCTGACCAGTTAGCGGGCCATTTTGTGTCAATGCGTATCGAATTTTGGAAACCAGTGTGAACTTTAAGCGAAACATCACAACCTTCGGTCTGGTGGCCGCAAGTCTTCTCGGGTCATTGCTGCACGCGGAACCCCTTATCCCCGCGGCGCCGCAATTGGCAGCAACGGCTTATTTGTTGATCGATGCCGAAACGGGTCAGGTCTTAGTCGCGAACAACGAGCATGAAAGAATTGCGCCCGCCAGCCTGACCAAGTTGATGACCAGCTATATAGCCGAGCGGGAAATCATCGAAGGTCGCATGGAGCTCAGTGATGAGACCCTAGTCAGTGAGAAGGCTTGGCGCATGCAGGGTTCGCGGATGTTTATACAAGAAGGCAAGATGGTCAGCATCGAAGATCTGTTGCGCGGAATCGTGATCCCGTCTGGCAACGATGCCTCAGTCGCTATGGCAGAGCATATTGCCGGCAGCGAGGAGCTGTTTGTCGACCTGATGAATAAGTACGCTCTAAAGTTGGGCATGATTAATACCACCTTCGCCAATTCCCACGGTTTGTCGCCTAAAAATGGCATCGATCACTTTTCAACCGCCTATGATTTGGCCCTCCTAGCCAAGGCCATCATTTATGAAAATGCTGAATTTTATCCGATCTATTCTGAACGCAGCTTCGCCTATGGTCCGGTTGCTCCGCAACCTAATCGAAACCGCTTGCTCGGTACCAATCCCGATGTCGATGGCCTAAAAACCGGTCATACCGATGCCGCAGGCTATTGTTTAGTGGCCTCGGCCACACGTGATGGGATGCGTCTAATCAGTGTCGTCATGGGCACGCGCTCCGAAGGCGCGCGCGCCCAAGAGACACAGAAACTGTTGACCTACGGTTTTCGATTCTTTCGCACCGCAGAGCCTTTCCAAGGCGACACTGAGCTTTATTCGGCCCGTGTCTGGGGTGGCAAAGTTAAAACGCTCTCGCTCGGCTTGGTCGAGAATTTGACCCTGACCATTGCCCGTGGCACGGAAGACGCTCTAACCACACAGTTAAACATTGACCCAACCATCAAGGCGCCGATTCAGGTTGGCCAGACCTTGGGCGAATTGGTGGTCTATGTGGCCGGTGAAGAAGTCACGCGCAAGACCCTGATTGCCCTACATGAGGTAAAACGTGCCGGATTTTTTGCCCGCATATGGGATTACATTTTGTTACTGATTAGTAACTTGTTTAGCGTTTGACGCTAGGAGTACCGATGCCCCGCGAATTGGACGCTGCGCCTAAAATTGAGTTCCCCTGTGAACGCTATCTGATCAAGGTGGTGGGCGACGCCCATCCTGATTATCAGCAGTTTGTCGCCGGCGTGTTAGTGAAATACGATCCGGCGGTTACCGTTGAGAGTTTTAGTGAAAATCCGAGTAAAAATGGCCGCTTTGTCAGTCTGACAATTTGGATGCGAATCGAACAGGAAGCCCATTTGACGCTCCTGTTTGACGAGTTAAAAGTCAATCCAATGGTAAAGATGGTTCTATGATCGACAGCACGGCTGAGCATAGGGTGCGCATCCGAACTCTTGGCCGAGTGCCCTATAGTGAAACCTGGCATGCAATGCAGAGCTTCACCTTGGAGCGGGACGCCAACACGGTTGATGAAATCTGGTTGGTTGAACACGAACCGGTGTTCACCCAAGGTCAGGCCGGCAAAGCGGAACATCTGCTCGATCCAGGCGATATAGAGGTGGTCAAGGCCGATCGCGGTGGCCAGATTACCTATCACGGGCCCGGTCAGCTAGTGGCCTACGTGTTGCTCGATATGAGTCGTATCGGCTCCGACGTCCGAAAGCTGGTCAGTGCGCTCGAGCTGAGCGTGGTGAACACTCTGCAACCCTATGGTATTGTCGCGGCTGCCAAGCCTGATGCACCAGGGGTCTATGTCGGGCTGCAGAAAATTTGCTCGCTCGGTTTGCGGATCAAGAAGGGCCGCAGCTTCCACGGCTTGGCCCTCAATATCGATATGGATCTCACTCCCTTTCTGCGCATCAATCCCTGCGGTTACAGCGGCCTGCAAATGACCCAGATGGCCCACTATACTGAGTCGCCCGATTTCGTATTGATCAGTCAGCAATGGGTCGCGGCCTTCTGCGAGCTGCTCAGCATGCGCGCCGTTTGGGACTGAGCGTCAGTTGCCCCCCCCCGTTTGAGTCGTAGGCTTGCCTCCCAGGCTTAATATCTCTAATATAGCTGTATACCCATACAGTATTTTTGCCATGCAACGTAAAATCATCCATATTGACTGCGATTGTTACTACGCCGCGTTGGAGATGCGTGATTTCCCTCATTTGCGTGGACACCCTGTGGCTGTGGGCGGGCAAAGCTCACGGTCGGTGCTCTCAACCTGTAACTATGAGGCCCGGGCCTTCGGTCTGCATTCCGCGATGCCCTCTAGGCGCGCCGTGGCCTTGTGCCCGCAGGTTATTATTCAGCCCCATCGCTTCGAAATTTATCGCGCCGCGTCTGAGCAGATGATGGCAATCTTTGCTCGCTACGCCGATCTGGTAGAACCCCTTTCGCTCGACGAGGCCTATCTCGACGTGTCTGACTCACTTTGGTTTGGCGGCAGTGCCACCTTACTGGCCGAGCATATCCGCGCGGAGGTTTTTCGCGAGGTGGGTATCACCGTGTCGGCCGGCGTGGCAACCAACAAATTTTTGGCCAAGGTGGCCTCTGACTGGAATAAGCCCAATGGCATTTTCGTGGTGCCTCCGCGTCGGGTCGATGATTTTGTCAGCGCGTTACCGGTGAAAAAAATATGGGGCGTCGGGAAAAAATTCAACGAGCGACTCAATCAGATGGGAATCAAGACCTGTGGTGACCTGCAGCAATGGTCTATGCCCAAGCTGGTGCAGTTCTTTGGTAAGAGCGGTCCTTGGCTCTATCAGCGTTCACGGGGGGTCGACGAACGGGCCGTGGGACGCACCGGAACGCGCAAGTCGCAGAGTATCGAGCACACCTTCGCCACCGATTTGGCCGGCGAAGAGGAGTGCTTGAAGCAATTGCCCGAGCTCTATGCTGGGCTGATGAAACGTATTAATGATAAGAGCTGTCCACCGCTGAAAAGTGTCTTCGTGAAAGTTCGCTTCAATGATTTCACCACTACCACGATGGAGCGGCCCTGGGCATTAGACGCCCAGAGTTACCAACGGCTTTTGCAAGCAGCATGCGCCAAAAGCGCTAAGGCTGTGCGGCTGCTCGGCCTAGGCGTGCGCTTTAATGAAGCCGATTCGACCGATCAATTGACGCTCTGGGGCCCTAATGAGAGCCCGTTGCATTCGCTTTAACCGCCAGTGCGATCAATCCTGGGTGTAAATTTGCTCCATCAGTTGGCCGTTCAAGCGATGCAGGTTGTCGGCCAACTGGCTGCGCAGCGAACTATAGGCCTCAGTCTTCGCGACAAAGGGGAAGTAGTCGGCATTGGTAATAAATAGTCTAAAATCATTGGGTCGGGCCAGCCAAAACTGGCCGTAGGCCCGATACTTATCTTCTGCGTCCATGATGCTACTTTCGAGGCTTGGCACTATTTCTTCCCATAGGCCGGCGACGATTTCCTGTTTATTTTTAAAATAATAATAGATGGAGGGTGCGGCACAGCCGGCCTCTGCGGCAATTTTGCGCAGTGATAGTTTGTCGATGCCCTGTTCGGTTAAGACTTTGCGTGCGGATATTAAAATGTTTTCTTTTTTAATCATGGTTGTTTACTTCTATTGATAACACCGTTTTAAAAATTTAGCAGTGGATTCGTTCGAGCGCGAATTATGAGCGTTTATTTTTGTAACCAAGGTGACGCAAAGGATGGCAACCGAGTCGACTTTTATTACCACGACGGTGTTCAAACGCGGCAACCGCGGTAACAAAATAATCTTTGCGGCGAGGCAAATTTGGTGTGCTGTTGTTGCACAATGGCGGGCAATGGCTATAGTTTTTTACAGCGGATAAGAATGTCTAATGAGTAGGATTTAGAAGGAAATCTCCATGGCCACCATTTTAATTGTCGATGATTCACCGAGTCAGGTTGCCCATTTTACTAAGATTTTGGAAAAAAACGGTTTCGATTACCTGGTAGCCGAGGACGGCGCCAGTGGTGTTGCGCTGGCTAAAAGCGCCAAGCCGGATTTGGTCTTGATGGATGTGGTAATGCCAGAGCTGAATGGTTTTCAGGCCACTCGTAAACTGTCTCAGGATCCCGAGACTAAGAACATCCCGGTAATAATGGTCACCACCAAAGACCAGGAGACCGATCGTGTTTGGGGTCAGCGCCAAGGTGCTAGGGGGTTTATGGTAAAGCCGGTTGACGAGGAAGACCTACTGATTGAAATACAGAAATTTCTCTAGCACAGGTTGTAAGTACCAGCCTGTCCGTTTTTATTCTGCTGCGGCAAGCGTCCTGAAGACTTGATAGATACGACTCAGATTTTGCTGTTGCTGATACGACATGCTGTTTTGTAGGTTGGCCTCTATTCGGCTAATCATCGGGGTCTCCGAATCCTCGGAGATCATCTGGTTAATTGTGCTCAGATCACTAAAGTTGAGAATCTGGTAATCATATAGGCTCTGGCTGGCTCGGCTAATGCTTGCCGGTTCTTGGCTTGAAACCGGAAAGGTGGCCGCTACCCAGTTAAAGATATCACGCCTATTGCTGATGCTGACATTGTCAGACTGCAGGCTTGGAGCATTGGCTGCGCCGCCCGTTACCGCGGTCACGGCCCCGTTTTGGGCGACATTGGCGGCCATATTTTGGTTTTTCTGGTACGACAGAATCGACCCGGTATTAATTTCCATTACGCTTAGCCCCTGATTTGCATTGATCTACAGTTGAGCTTTGCAAAGGGCGTGCCGTAATCTTGGTGGGAGCTTCTCGGGTTAGCTCGGGTCAAATAGTAGACAAAAAAAATCCCCGATCTAATCGAGGATGATTTATCAAGCGAGCACTAATACTATTGATCGCGATAGTTTCGTTCTTTCATTTCTTGGCGCTGTTTTTCTTCCGCGCAAAGTGTGGCGGTTGGACGCAACAACAGGCGTTTTATGCCAATCTCTTCACCCGTGATTTTGCAATAACCAAAATCACCATCGTCGATACGCTTTATTGCCTGGTCAATTTTAGGCAATAACTTAGTTTGACGATCCAGAAAACGCAGTGACATCCTACGTTCTTCTTCGATGCTGGCTTTGTCCAGTTCATCCGGCTCATTTTCATAACTTGCCAGTTGCAGGCGCGCATTGGCCAGTGATTCTCGTACTTCAGCCGCCTGTGTGGCTAGTAGATCACGAAAGTACTCAAGTTGACCTGAGTTCATGTAATCTTTTTCTGGAGCGGCCAACAGTTGTTCTAGCGTCAGCATAGCCATCTTCCCATATATTATGCGCAAGCCTGCAGTGTTCGTTGTGCCACTGCGTGACGGCGCGATGTTCGTTTAAATAAACCAGTACCCGCTCGGCATAGTAATCGACGTCTGCCCAAAAGCCTTGGCTACAATGCAGTCGTCAAAGGACGCAGCATGATATATCATTAGGGCTTTTCTGAAAACAGATTTTTAGAAAATTTCCTGATATATCAAGACACTGGAGTTAGTGGGTATGGAGCGTGTGTTAAGACTGGTAATTTCTTGTCCCGATCGAGTGGGTATTGTGGCACGAGTCTCGGGGCTCTTAGCACAATATAATGGTAGCATTTTAGAAGCAAATCACCATGCGGATCTGGCCCAGGGCTGGTTTTTTATGCGCAACGAGATCAAGGCCAGCTCCTTGCCCTTTGGCGTTGAAAAACTCGCTGAAATATTTACCCCCATCGCTCGGGATTTGAACATGACGTTTCAAGTCACCGACACCGGCAGCAGCAAACGCATCGCGCTAATGTGCTCGCGTGACAGCCATTGTTTGGCCGATATTCTTAATCGCTGGCAGAGTGGCGATCTGCCCTGTGATATCCCCTGTGTCATCTCGAATCACGACGATCTGCGCAGCTTGGTAGAATGGCATGGCATTCCGTTTTTTCATGTTCCGGTCGATCCGGCTAATAAACAGGAGCATTTTGACGAGATCGAGCGATTGATTGCCGCTCACCAGATCGATTCCATCGTGCTAGCCCGTTATATGCAAATTATCCCCGCGGCACTTTGCCACAGTTACCCCAATAGGATTATTAATATACATCACAGTTTTTTACCCTCCTTTATCGGGGCCCGTCCCTATCACCAAGCCTATGAACGCGGCGTTAAATTGATTGGCGCGACTTGCCACTATGTCACCGCCGATCTGGATTCAGGTCCGATTATTGACCAAGACGTCGTGCGTATTACCCATCGAGATTTGGTTGAAGATATGGTGCGTCTAGGCAAGGACTGTGAAAAATCTGTGCTGGCGCGCGGGCTTAGATGGCATTTGGAAGACCGAGTCTTGGTACACGGCAATAAAACGGTTATCTTCAATTGAAAACCCACAATTCAGTCTATGTTTTTTTCTTAGCCTTGCTGTCCAGTATCCAGGCCCATGCTGCCGAGGTGAGCCCGAGTGGCCAGCTGCAGTTTCAAGGTGACTATCTTGATCGCCCTTTGGCCGATGGCAGTCATTGGCTGCTGGCCATGCCGGAGAGCCGCTTTGGCGTAACCGCGGCCGAGCCCTTAGGCAGTAGCGCTCTGATCGGCCTGTGGCAAGTCGCTATTGATCCGTTGGCCGAGGATGACGCGGTCGTGCTGCGTCAGCACCAGGCCTATCTTAATTGGCGTCAAGGAGTGGTGAGTGTGCGTGGCGGGCGCTTGGCGACGGTCGAGCAGGCGTTCTTGATCGAGCTGTCGCCCAGCCTGCTGTCGCGCAGCCAAAAGGGTCTGGCGGTTGGTGGCCTGGTGCAAGCCAGTGAGAACAGAGCGTTGCGCGTCGATTTCGCCTCGGGTGAGACCTTTATGGTGACCAGCCAGTGGGTGATTGATGAGACCCAACCGGACACTCAATGGAGCGCGGCCACGGTTGTGCGCACACCAGAAGGGGTTATCGCGCTAACCTACCGCAATGTCCCCAATGGGTCGCCCATCTGGGGTAATCTGGTGACATGGAATCTGGGCAGTTCGGCCCTTTCGGGGCTCTGGCTTTATCAGGATGAGCTCTTAGCATGGGATGTCAGCGCGCGCAGCCAGGGCCAGTCGACACAAACCTTTGTCGGCTATCGGGTCCAAGGTGCCGATGCCGGGCGCTGGTCAGCGGGACTCCAGCAAGGCCTATCGGAGTCGGTGACCGGTTTTTCTGAGATATATTGGTTGCCCACAGATCAAGACTGGCTGTGGTCGACCGGTTTTCAGATTAGATTTTAAATCATCACTGCCGACGCCATTGCAACAGCGCCGGCAACGCTCTAGAGACCGGGGAACACTGGTACGTCGATGTCTGGTAGCTGTTCGAGGCGCTCCGGTTCGGCGGCCTCGTCCAACTGCGGATATTCTTTCTTTATTCGATTATAAAAGCGTCTGATATTGGCGACATATACTACCGGCTCAGCACCGCGGGCATAACCGTACCGAGTCCAGGGGTAATAATCCTTTAATGCCAACTTCGGTAAGTGTTTGCGCACATCGATCCAGCGATCAGGGTCATCGCCCAACTTTTCGGTAATCTTGCGGGCGTCTTCAACATGGCCGGCGCCAACATTGTAAGAGGCAAGGGCAAACCAGGTTCGGTCAGGTTCCGGAATGTCGGCCGGAACCCGATTCTTGAGCGTGGTAATATACCGGGCACCGGCCTTGATGCTCTGGTCAGGATCCAGTCGATCCGTGATACCCATCTCCTTGGCAGTATCTAGGGTGATCATCATCAGCCCCCGAACGCCAGTGGGTGAGCGGGCATTGGCGCGCAAGTGACTCTCCTGATACGCCTGGGCGGCGAGCAGTCGCCAATCGAGGCCCTGCAGGTCGGCATAAAATTTAAACTTAGACAGATAAGTGGGCAGGCGGGCGGTCAAATGTTTTTCAAAGGTCAGGTTGTCGACATAATCAAATTCCAATGCGTCGCCGAAGTAACGATCGGTCATTTGGCCCAGTAAGCCGCTGCCGTCAAACAGTTCGAGGGCCTCATCGATCTGAGTCAGAAGGGTGCCATCTTCCCTCGGATTAAACAGCACACTGATCGGTCGCGCGGGCAAGTCCAGGGCGCTAAATTGTAGGTCTGGGAAGACACTCTGCTGCAACTGAAAGTCCCGCTCATCGACTAACACCTGATCGAGGTCTTGCATCTCCACTAGGGTGAACAGTTCCGCACTGATGCGCCCGGCATCATAGACGGCGCTTGCTTGCGGCGGGTTGTCGATTAGCTTGGTGGCGTCTTGATGACCCAGCGGATCGAGTAGGCCGGTCCGCACAGACTCCAGGTCGGGGTTGTCGGCAATATTGCGCGTTTTAGGGTGCACCAAGCCAATTCGAGTCATCGCATAGGGGCGACTGGCTATTACATCGTGTGTGCCGAAGCTGGTACCCGACAGCGCCATATCGACCGCGCCGGCGGCCAAAGCGCCATATAGGTCGTCGAGGTCGCGAACGGCAAATACTTGAATCGGCATATCGAGCTCGCGTTCGAGCTCAGCAATGAGATCCTTTTCGAAGCCGATAAACTCCTGGCCATTGGCCCAGAATATGCCCTCGCTTTCACGCACGGCGACGATTAGCTTGCCGCGACTCTCAATACGCTGCAGATGATTACGCCACTGCACACCCTGGGCAATAAAGACCCCGATTGTGCTGACGATTAGCATCAAAACTAATATTTTCAACCCGTTTCGGAACGGGCTAAGCCAATAAAATCTCATAGGACTCACTTCAATACGATCGCAACTGCCATTTCAGGCTAAAATCCATTACTATACCGCCCGATTTTACCACCCCTTTCCTTTCAATAGTCGATACAGGTTCTGATTGATGCTGACGCTATCTGGCAACGCCGCTTTGTCCCAATTTCGCCGACAACGGCTCACCGTTAAAATACAAACAATTTTGCCGACGATAACAGATGTATACGCTGAATTCGTCCACTTTGTCGCTGTATCTCAATCCTTGTCCGCTGCCGAGGAGTCGGTGTTGGCGCAATTGCTGCATTACGGCCCGTCGCAAGACGCTGGCCAGCAGGCAGCTGAGGCGCAGCAGCTGGCACCCAAGGACATACGCAGTCTGGGTCAGTCGGTTTGGGTCACGCCGCGCCTGGGTACCATTTCGCCCTGGGCCACCAAGGCAACCGATATCGCTCATAACAGCGCGCTGCAGAGTGTCAGCCGGATCGAACGCGGCGTGCGCTACTGGCTGGTCGGGACCGAAGCCCTCAGTGCCGGCGAACTCAAGTTGGCCGCCACTGCGCTCTACGACCGGATGACGGAAACGCCTTATTTTGCCGAGCCGGTCGAAGCCGATCTGTTTGCTCAGCATGAGCCCGCCCCGCTGGGCACAGTGGCCATTCTTACTGAAGGCCGAGTGGCCTTGGTTGAGGCCAACAAACGTCTGGGCATGGCCTTGGCGGATGATGAGATCGACTATCTGGTTCAGGCCTATCAGGGCTTGGCGCGTGACCCGTCCGATGCCGAGCTGATGATGTTTGCCCAAGCCAACTCCGAGCATTGCCGGCACAAAATATTCAATGCCGACTGGACCATCGATGGCGAAGCCTCGCCCTGGTCGCTGTTTAAAATGATCAAAAACACCTATCAGCACAACAGTGCTGGGGTTTTATCGGCCTATAAGGACAACGCCTCAGTTATAGAGGGTTTTAAGGCCGGCCGATATTATCCAGATCAAGATCAGCACTATCGCTATCATGAAGAGAACGTCCATATTCTGTTTAAGGTTGAAACCCATAACCATCCCACGGCGATCGCACCCTTTGCCGGCGCGGCAACCGGTTCCGGTGGTGAGATTCGCGATGAGGGCGCCACCGGGGCGGGCGGTAAGCCTAAGGCCGGACTGTCCGGTTTCAGCGTGTCCGATCTGCGTATTCCGGGCTTCGAACAGCCATGGGAAAGCAGCTATGGCAAACCCGGTCGCATCGTCAGCGCTTTGGATATTATGCTCGATGGTCCGCTCGGTGGCGCCGCCTTTAATAACGAATTTGGCCGGCCCAACCTGACCGGCTATTTCAGAACCTTTGAGCAGTCGGTGCCCGGCGCCAATGGCACCGAGGTACGCGGCTACCATAAGCCGATTATGATCGCTGGCGGCTATGGCAACATCAAAGAAGAACATGTCGACAAGGCTTGGGATGCCATTCCGGTCGGCGCCCAACTGATCGTCTTGGGTGGTCCTGCCATGCAAATTGGCTTGGGTGGTGGCGCCGCGTCGTCGGTCGATAGCGCCGAAGGCAATGAAGACTTGGATTTCGCCTCGGTGCAACGGCCTAATCCAGAGATGGAGCGTCGCTGCCAGGAAGTGATCGATCGCTGCTGGGAACTGGGCGCACAAAACCCGCTCGCCTTTATCCACGATGTCGGCGCGGGCGGTCTATCCAACGCCTTTCCGGAGTTAGTCGCCGATGGCGGCCGGGGCGGGCGCTTTGAACTGCGCGACATCCCCAACGACGAACCGGGTATGCCGCCCTTGGCGGTCTGGTGTAACGAATCGCAAGAACGCTATGTGTTGGCCGTCACGCCGGAACAATTGGCTACTTTCACCGCCATCTGTGAACGCGAGCGCTGTCCCTTTGCCGTGATTGGCACGGCGACCGATGATCGTCAACTGACCGTCGCCGATCGTCACTTCGACAACAACGCCGTCGATATGCCCCTGGATGTGCTCTTGGGCAAGCCGCCTAAGATGTCCCGATCCTTTAATCGTCAGCCGTTCGCAAAGGATGCCTTTTCAACCCGCAATATCAAGATCAATGAGGCGGTGGACCGGGTTATGCGCCTGCCGTCGGTAGCCAGTAAAGGCTTTTTGATCACTATCGGCGATCGTTCGATCACCGGTATGGTCGTGCGCGATCAGATGGTCGGCCCATGGCAAATCCCCGTGGCCGATGCCGCGGTAACCACCACCGGTTTCCAAGGCTTCACCGGTGAAGCCCTGGCCATGGGTGAACGAACCCCAGTCGCGTTGATCAACCCGGCGGCCTCAGGCCGATTGGCTGTGGCGGAGACCCTGACTAACTTGGCCTCCAGCGCCATCGGCGAGATGAGAAAAGTCCGCTTATCGGCCAACTGGATGGCTGCAGCAGGCCATCCCGGTGAAGACGAGGCGCTCTACGATACGGTTAAAGCGGTTGGCCTGGAGCTTTGTCCGGCCTTGGATCTGACCATCCCGGTCGGCAAGGATTCGATGTCGATGCGCACCACCTGGCAAGACGACGGCAAGACCAAGTCGGTTACTGCGCCCATGAGCGTAGTGATCACCGGTATTGCCCCGGTCACCGATGTCCGCCTGAGTGTGACCCCGCAATTTAAAACCGACGCCGGCCAGACCGATATAGTGCTGATCGACCTCGGTCGCGGGCAAAATCGGCTCGGCGGCAGTGCGTTGGCCCAGGTCTACCGCAAGGTCGGCGACGTCGCGCCGGATGTTGACGACAGCGACGATTTAAAAGCTTTCTGGGCCGTGATTCAAGGTCTGCTCGGCGACAAGCTGATCCTGGCCTATCACGACCGTTCCGACGGTGGCGTCTTTGCGACCCTGGTCGAGATGGCGTTTGCCGGTCGCACCGGTATCGATATCGACACCGACCGCTTCTCCGATAACGACCCCATTGCCGCTTTGTTTGCCGAGGAGCTGGGCGCGGTTATCCAGATTCGGCGGGGCGATACCGAGGCGGTGTTAGCGCAATTTACCGCTGCTGGCTTGGGTGACTGTACGGCCGTTATCGGTCAGCCGAACGATGACGATTTCGTCCGTGTGTTGGCCGGCGGGGATGAATTCTATGTCAAACCCCGCACCCATATACTGCGTCAGTGGAGCGAGACCAGTTACCGGATGCAGGCTTTGCGTGACAATCAGGATTGCGCACAGCAAGAATACGATCGCTGGCTCGATGCCAACGACCCAGGCCTGTTCGAGTCGTTGAGCTTCGATTTGAACGCCGACATTAGTGCACCCTATATCAGCACTGGTGTACGGCCCAAGGTGGCGGTACTGCGCGAACAGGGCGTCAATGGCCAAATTGAGATGGCGGCAGCCTTTGATCGCGCCGGCTTCGACTCGGTCGATGTCCATATGAGCGACATACTGGCGCAACGGGTCAAGTTGCAGGACTTTAACGGCTTAGTGGCCTGTGGAGGCTTCTCCTACGGTGATGTGCTCGGTGCCGGCGAGGGCTGGGCCAAATCGATACGCTTTAATGAGTCGGCCAAAAAGCAGTTTGAAACCTTCTTTGCCGGGTCGAATAACTTTGCTCTGGGCGTCTGCAACGGTTGCCAGATGCTGTCCAATTTGCGTGAGATCATCCCCGGTTCCGATCTTTGGCCGCATTTCGTGCGTAACCAATCGGAACAGTTTGAAGCGCGCACCGTGATGGTCGAGATTCCGCAGTCGCCATCGATCTTTCTGGCTGGTATGGCCGGTTCAAAATTGCCGATCGTGGTCGCCCATGGTGAGGGTTTGGCGGAATTTCGCGATGCCCAGCACCTGGATCAGGCGCTCAACAGTGGTCTGGTTGCGCTACGTTATATCGATAACCAAGGCCGGGTCACCGAGTCTTACCCGTTAAATCCGAACGGGTCTGCGGCCGGAATGAATGGCTTTACCACGCCAGACGGTCGGATCAGTATTATGATGCCGCATCCAGAACGGGTCTTTCGCACGGTCACCAACTCTTGGCAGCCGAGCAATTGGCAAGAAGATGGCGCCTGGCTGCGGATGTTTCGCAACTCTCGCGTCTGGTTAGGGTAGATCGATCTGGCCTTGTATAGCGGGTTGATAGCGGGTTAGAACGAGGCTGAATATGATCGAATTAGTGGTCCTATGTGCGTTAACCCTGCTGGTGCTCGTTGGCGTGGGACTCCTGTTCACCTTTGGCAAGGCCCCGGTGTACCGGCCCGATATCGATCAGATCCAAGGTTTGCTCACTCGTTTGCTCGAGCAGCAGCTAGCGGACCCGGAGTGGACCCTGTTTTTAGCCATGCCGATACGCCACGATGCTGCCCTCGATGCGCTGCGCCAGCGCTGCAATCAGGTCCAGGAGCAATACGGTCTGCGCGCGCGCGAGGGTCCAGTTCGGCTGACGGAAGCTGGGTTAATCAAGATTCGCTTTTTGTTACATCAAATCGAGCAGGCCGGAGCGCGCAGCTTTTAAGGCCGACCAACGTTTAAACCCCAAACCCCGACCAACGTTTAAACCCCAAACCCCGACCAATAATTAAACTCGTTTCAATTTCGGCCGCTACTTTGCTCGCAACGGGCTAAACTATGGTTTAGCATTGCAAATTGACCACGGAGCCGCCCGATGAGACTATTTACCCTGCAATGTGCCATGCTGTTGGTGCTCACCTGTACCTTCGCCAATGCAGAAATTCGCTCGACCGAGGCGCCCCAGTCGCGCATTATCAATGGCCAAGCAGCCGGTTCGGGGAGCGATTCTTTTGTCACCCTGATGACCAAATATGAGTGGGCACCCGGTGAGTTTCATTGGAACCCGATCTGTGGGGGCAGCTATCTAGGGGCGGGCACCGTAGTCACCGCAGCCCATTGTTTAAAGGGACTTGAAGTAGACGATTTCATGCTGCTGGTGGGCGATAACTCGGCACTGATGCAATACGAATACTGTTTTGATGAGCTTGGCGCGGCCGACTATGGCTGTGTTACTCGGGCGAGCAAAGAAGAATGTGTCGCCGGCTACCATTACACCGGGTGGGTGGCCTTTAGCGGTGATGACAGTCAATTGCTCCGAGCAGCCAGCACGATCATCCATGAGGGTTACAGTGCAAGGCAGTATACCAACGACATCGCCCTGATCCAGCTCACCACCAGCCCGACCAACAGTGCCATCAATCTGCCCCAGTCCACCGATGAATTTGCCAGCCTGGCGGCCGGTAGCGATGAGTATTCGGTGAGGGTGCTGGGTCACGGCGATACCCTGTCTGACACCCTCGATTCCTTCGAAGGCAGCCCCGCGCTGCTGGAAGTGAATATCACCCCCCGCAGCGACGCTGTTTGTCAGCAAGCAGAGCCGGCATTTAATAGTGCAACCATGGTCTGCGCCGGCGATCCGAGTCGCGACTCCTGTCAAGGTGACAGTGGCGGACCCCTGTTTAACCCCCTAACCAACACGCTGCTGGGTGTGGTGTCCTTCGGACCACTTCATTGTGGTTCTAGCGTTGCCGGCAATTATGGGGTGTATAGCGATGTTTTTGCGCTCAAAGAATGGATAAATGACGAGATGATTGAGATTCGCAGTGCCAATGTCGCGGTACCGCGTAATCTTGCCCCACAAGACCGAACGCCGTTTTATGCACCGCGCGGTTCAACCCAACGCGTTGCCTTGACCAATAGCTGCGAGGTGACCGTGGCCACCGTGGCGGAAGACGGCACCATTAATAGATTAGGTGGCAGCTTGAGCCTTTGGCTGCTGTTGGCCAGTACCGGACTGTTATGGAGAAAAAGACGATGAAACAACTGTTAGCCGGCCTGGCGTTGTTACCACTGCTGTCCTGTAGCACCTTGGTGACTCAGGTTAACTCCGAAACCCTACTATTTAACCCGGTGGTCACCGCGCAGCGACTCGAAGTCTCGGTGCTGTCCAACGGCTGTACCGAGGCGGACCAGTTTTATCTGAAGTTTAACCAGGATGTGATTGAATTGCGCCGTACTGAGCCCGATCTGTGCCGCGGTGCCGCGCATCTGGTGCGTCTGGCGTTCAGTTATGATTTTGGCCCGGGGGTGTATCGCTTTAAAAACAAGACCCGATTCAGCGACCGGGTTGTGCGTTAGCTAGCTTCGCATCACCACTTCATCGACCGAGTTGCGAATACTCAAGAAGCTATCGAGTCGACGCTGCAATATTCTGCCGCCGTCTATGGCCACCTTGACGCCGCAGTTCGGCTCATGGGTGTGGGTGCAATCGTTAAACTTACAGTGCGCCGCGTACTGATCGACATCGGGAAAGCCCCGCGCCAAGTCGTCTGGGTTGGTGTGCCACAAACCAAATTCCCGGATGCCGGGGCTGTCGATCAGCTGGCCGCCGCTCGGGATATGATAGAGTTTGGCGGTCGTTGTGGTGTGCCGGCCTTTGCCGGTTGCCTCTGAAATCTCGCCGATGCGGATTTCCGCCTCGGGCAACAGTTCGGCGATAATCGATGACTTACCCACGCCAGACTGGCCAACAAACACCGAATTACCCTCCGCCACCAGAGCCTGAATGGTTTTAAGGCCGTCTGGGTCCTTGATCGAGGCGATCACCGTCTGATAGCCCAGGTCTTCATATTGCTTTAACTCCAGCTGCATCTCTGGGGCCTGATCGATTAGATCGAATTTATTGAGCAAGATGACCGGCATGATATCGTCGTGCGCGGTGGCGACCAAATAGCGATCGATCAGGTTGACCGGCGTCCGCGGCGCGGGGGCGACGACAATGATGATGCGATCGATATTGGCCGCCACCGGGCGCAGTTTACCGCGCGCATCGGGGCGCGTGAGGATCGTGCGGCGCTCTTGCACCGCGCTGATGATACCGCGCTCACTGTTCTGGGTGTCGCTGTGCCAGATAACCTGGTCGCCGGTAACCAAGACCGGCAGATTGCTGCGCACATGGCAGCGCACCAGCTCACCGGTACTCGCTTCAACATCGATGGTGGCCCCAAAATGCGCGACAATTAGGCCACTTTGGGGTTCGCCCAGGGAGCCAGACTCGATCTTCTGCTCGATAAACTGGTCTTTCTTTTGGACACGGGAAAGGCGTTCTTGCTGCACCTTATCGATCCGGAACTGCTGTTGGCGGGTTAGCTTTCGTTTACTCATGCGGCCCTAGGGTTCGGAATCGGTTATACTGAACGATTAATTATACTCCCCTTCATTGCCTAAAGGTTGCGCCTGATGGATAAAAAAACCAATTTGATCTGGATAGACTTAGAAATGTCCGGCTTGAAACCCGAAACCGACCAAATCCTTGAGATAGCGACCCTGGTTACCGATCAGGATCTCAATATTATTGCCCGCGGTCCGGAATTGGTGATTCATCAACCCGAGGCTGTTCTAGCGGGTATGGATGAATGGTGTACCGACCATCATGGCGCCTCCGGGCTGACCGAAAAGGTGCGCACCAGCACTATAAGTCTCGCCCAAGCCGAGGCGCTGACCGTGGCCTTTCTGGAGGATTGGGTTGAGCGGGGCGAGTCGCCTCTGTGTGGCAATTCGATCTGGCAAGATCGTCGTTTCCTGATCAAGTATATGCCCGATCTGGACGGCTATTGTCACTACCGCAATATCGATGTCAGTACCCTGAAAGAGTTGGCCAAGCGCTGGCGGCCTGAGGTCTTGGCGGGGGTTAATAAGAAAGGCAGTCACCGGGCCTTAGATGACATCATCGAATCGATTGAAGAACTCAAGCACTACCGCAGCGAATTCATTCAGCTGGCATAAGCGCTCCGCCGGTCCGCTACAGGGTGCTGTACAGACGCCCGACATGATTCTGGAAGTGCTCCAGGAACAGTCGGGTTTTTAACGGCAGTTGCCGGCTTCGATACAGCACGCTGAGGGTGTCGGCCACGGGTCGCTCGTTAAAGGTCAATGCCGTCAAAGCGCCCTGGCGCACATAGGGCTCGGCCAAGTAATTGGCCAGTCGCACTGCGCCCAAGCCGCGGATGGCGGCCTGCAGCCTCATATCCGGACTGTTCAACGTCAGCCGCCCCTGTACCGCGATGGTGTGAATCTGCTGGTCTTGACGAAACAACCACTCATCTTCACCCGACTGTAAAATACATTGGCAATGGCGGATGTCGTCCAGCGTCTTGGGTGCACGGTTAAGGCAATGACTGGCGATATAGATATTATGCGGGATACTCATTAACGAACGACCGATCCAGTCACTGGCCGGTAGCGGTTGTTGGTGGAGCAGAAATTGTAGGTCGTACTGGCTGTCGGGTGCCGGCGTGGCGCCATTGTATTGGGTGCCGCAGAAGCTGATCAACGACCAGGTCTGCAAAAACTCGGCAATCAGTTCCGCCATCTGAGCGGTAAACAGCTCTTGCGGCCAGAGAATGGTCAGCTGGCCCTTGGGTTGGCGCTGATACGCGCCGATGCTGTGCTGAATGTCGCCCAGTTCGGATAGCAGGTCCTTCGACTGCTCGTACAGTTCACGACCGGCTTCGGTTAGATCGAGCCGACGGGTGGTGCGCTCAACCAACTTAACCCCGAGTGTTTGTTCAAATTCACTCAACTGGCGAGATAGAGTCGACTTAGGCTTGCCTAGTACCATGCCGGCTCGGGTTATAGAACCCTGCTTGATGATTTCGACGAACAGTACCAACCCATTCAGATCCATGATGCACCCGCCATTGTCTCGAAAATGAGACAGTTTAGAGTATCGGCGAGAATTAGCCACAATTCATCGAATGGTCTGGCCTAGGCGGCTCAGCGCTGAATCAAGCCAAGCGATCTTCGACGGCTTGAATCTTGTCACCAATGGTTTGGTCCTTGTCGGTTCGGGTGCCGACCTTGATGGTCGACGAGATTCGTACGATGCCGCTGTCGTGCAGCGCCTGATGACAGGCCTTAATCGCACCAAAGACCTGATCCCATTCGCCATAGAGGTTGGTGCCATAGCCGTGCAACTGCAGCTCTACATCAAAGCTCTGCAAGACCCGGTGGCAGGCGGCAATTTCATCGGCCACCGAGATTTGTTGATTAAAGGGGATAACGCAAAGGTCGGCCATGCATTTCATTATCAGTCTCCAGTGGCGGTGTCATCGCCCGATTCCGAACGTTCCGGGAGCGGCCAGCCGCCGAGGGTCTTCCAGCGATTGATCATCCGGCAAAACAACTCAGCCGTTTTACGGGTGTCGTATTCGGCGTTGTGGGCTTCTTTGGTGGAAAATTCGATCTCGGCCGTATCGCAGGCTTTTTTCAACACCGTTTGGCCATAGACCAAAGCGGCCAGAGCCGACGTGTCGAAGGTCGAGAAGGGATGGAAGGGGTTGCGTTTGGTGCTGGCCCGGTCGGCCGCGGCCATGACAAAGTTGTGATCAAAGGTGGCGTTGTGACCCACTAAAATGGCGCGCTTGCAACCGTTGGCCTTCATGCCGGCGCGGACCATCTTGAATATTTCAGCCAGGGCCTCGCCCTCATCAACGTCTTCGCGCAATGGGTGAAACGGATCGATGCCGGTAAATTCTAACGCGGCCCTTTCGAGGTTGGCGCCAGCAAAGGGTTTAACGTTAAAGAAAATACTCTCATCGGGCAGGAGCCAGCCGCTGCTGTCCATCTTTAGGGTTACGGCGGCAATTTCCAGTAAGGCATCGGTCTGGGAATTGAAACCGGCCGTTTCGACATCGATGACAACCGGATAGTAACCGCGGAATCGTTCGGACAGTTCGTTCTCTGGGGCATTAATGGTCACATACACTCCGAAATAGCGGGCTAAAGGCACAAATTAAGCGCACATGTTAATGATTTGTCTTAGAAATGTAAGGGGTAATGCACTTTGATGGGCTGGGCCGGCACGCTGCCAGGCGCATTCCTTATCGCATTCGACATTGCATTCGACATTGCAACTTGGACGCTGGAAAAATAAGCCGGTAGGGTGGATTCACATTGCTAAGGCTTTTTGTTGGTGTAAAGAACCAAACTGGCCTACACCTTGCAGTATCTTGATCTAATTCGGAGTTATAGAGATGAAGCGGCAGGCTATGGCCAACTACAGACAGATTTTTTCCTCTTGCATGGCCGGTCTTCTGGCCTGTGTTGCCGCTAACAGTCAAGCGGCCAACCTGGGTACCGGCCTAACCAATACCGAGTGGCGCATCGATGCATCGGAGTTTTACTGTAAGTTTTATCAGCCGATCCCGCAATACGGTTTGGCGGTATTCTTTCAAGAAGCCGGTGATACCTTGGAATTTTATTTGGAATCGACGCGCAATCTAATGGCCGAGGGCCAGGCCGCGCTGACGATCGAGGCACCGGCTTGGCGTTCCAGCGCACTAACCACCGAGCTTGGCTATTCCAGAGTGATCGATCGAAAATTTCCCATTCGCGTCGAGACGGCGCGAGCGGGTCGGATGATGGACGAGCTCACGGCGGGTATGGCACCGACTCTGACCCGCAAGGCCAAGTTCGGTGACGATCTAATCCGACTGCAGATCTCGCCGGTTAATTTTAAAAGCTTCTACAACGACTACCTGGCCTGTCAAACCGGATTGTTACCGGTCAATTTTCGCCAAATAGAACGCACGTCGGTCCTCTTTGGCGGCGGCGGAGCGCGTTTGGACTCTCAGGCCACGGCCATGCTCGACAATATTGTTACCTATATGAACGCCGATAGTCTGGTTTCAGCCCTGTTTATCGACGGCCACAGCGATGGCCAAGGGGAACGTTATAACAACAGGCGTCTGTCTGAAAAACGTGCGGTCAAGGTAACCGACTACCTGGTCAATGCAGGCATTGACGCGGCGATAATCGTCACCCGTTATCACGGCGAGCGTTACCCGATCGCCACCAATGCGACAGCAGCCGGGCGTCGGCTCAACCGTCGTGTGACGGTGCAGTTTGAGCGCATCACCGGTGACCCGGATGATCCGTTGCGCGACCTACCCAATTTTGAGGCGAAATAAACCATGACCGTTTGGCAGTCCTTGCTTGCTCAAAAAGAGGTTGTCCGCTCGCTCCATATCGAAGCCGGCGAACTGATCTATTATCGGCCCAGCGGTGCCATTACTCATGTGGTGATCGATGAATTGTCACGCGCCGAATTACGCCAAATTAATCATCAGCTGTATTGGTATCTGCTCGATCAAAACGGCTCCTTTGCCTTGATTCCCGAGGCATGTCCACAATTTGGTCTGCTGCGCCGCTATCTATTGTCCTTTCGTGGTTTCAACTACGACGGTCTGCTGCGCTTCGACCCCAGCATCGACCAACGCCTATTGCTGTGGTCTATGACCGATCAACGGGTGGCCTAAGCACCGCCCCCTCAATTGTCGTGTCCGACTCCACCGGACTTCTGCAACTCTCAGCCCCAAGGGGCCGGTGTCAACGGACACCGGGCCGGGTAAAGAGCAACGGTGGGCGGCCCTGGTAGTCGCCAAAGATCAGCACGGTGGACGCCAGTTCCTGATCGCCATCGCCATCCCAATCCCAGCTGAGCCAGGTCGGAGCATTTAACTGAGCACCCATTAGACCGGAAACCGGCGTCGTAGATGTTGCGGTAAGCCTACCCACACCCGACATCAGGGTGAGGCCGGTGCCATTTGGCCCGGTGAAGCTGACTGTCGCGGCGATGCTGGGACAGTTCGCGCTAGTGGCTAGGGTGCAGGCATGCACCGAGGCGTCAAAGTCCAAACCGGCAAAGACACTGGTATCCAAGCCATTGTCGGTACTTTGCAGTTCGAAAACCGGCTCGCCAGCAACATATCGGTCTAAAGCTTCTAATCTCACTTCAATGTAGGCCATACTGGTGCTGGCATCGACCTGCGCCGGCAAGGCGGCGCGGACAAGTTGTAAGTCCCTGGGTGTCAGCGACACGGCGGTAGCCAAGCAGGTCCCTAGGGCGTTGAGCTTAACGCACACGGAATCCGCATCGGTCAAGGCCGCGGCGGCAAGTTGCAGATCGGTTAAATTCAGAAGGGTATCACCGGGTGAGACCCCTACAGGGTTGCGCTGCCAGGTCAGATCCGGCACCGCGCCCATCAAACGAATGATGCCATCAAAATCGCCACCCCCCGTCACCGTCCAGGCCAGAGTGCTCTCCAGATCACCACCGGTTGCAGCGGCACCGACTGGCTTGAGTAGACTGTTGCTTTGGCTGCTGGTGTTGAGCCCGTTACCGCTATAATTTCGCAGCGGCGTCGTACCATCCGAGGCATAGGCGATTAGGTCATAACTGAGATCCGTCAGGCTGCCCGCTTGACCCTGGTAAATAGACGCGTCACTGCCCCAGGTGGCCGGGTCCACCTGGGTCGCCGTCAAAAAGGCCGGGATGAAACGCCCCGCAGGGGTGTTAGGGCTTTGCACTGGGACGCCTGAACCTAAATAGTCATCGATCTGCGCCACCAAATTCAGCTCACCCACCTCGTAGTAAGACAGCCCATTCGCGGCGCTAAAGGTGATCGATTCGTTAAAGCTGTCCGCATCGATACCGGTATCCAGGCCGAGCCATTGGCTGGCCGATGAGCGGTTCACGGCATCACCGACCAGGGTGCCGAGCACGCCGCCGATCGGTGCGGCCAAGCTGGACAGGCCCCAGTTCATATCATAGAGGCCACTGACGCGGCCGAAGCTTGGTACCACACTGTTATTGGCATCCAGGGCATGCATCGTCACCTGAAAGGGGTCGCCGGCGACCGCAGTGCCACTGATGTCGACCTCCGCGATGACCAGGGACGCCGGTCGAGTCCGCAGGCTGACCGACCCCTCGATAAGCCGGCCGCTCGGGGAACCATCGACGTTGAGTAATGGCAGGCTGACATCCAGCCGCTGCAGACCGACATCCGGGGCCGTGAGCTCAAACCCGGCGGTGACATTGGTACCAAAAAGCAACGCGGCCATGCTCCAAAGATTACCACCGTCCGGATTTTGCGGATTGGCCAGATTGAGTGACTCAGCCGGTGCCTGCCAGAGAACTTGCTGACCAGCCAGACAAGTGTTTGGGTTGGTGCATTCGGTACTCAGGGTTGCAGTGACCGGCCCACTGTCAAACAACTGTGTCTTACATTCCCCTGAGATTTCATCGGTATAGATGGCGCGCAGGTCGAATTCGCTCGGCTGCCCGGCAACGAGGTCCAAGATCGCACTGCTGCTGCCCGACCCTCGGTTGAAGAAGCGTAGCCCGGTATCGGCAAAAGCAACCTCACAGTTGGGCTGTACTATCCCGGCGACATAGCATTGCACCGGTTCTACGGACAACGGATTAAGGTCTGGTGTTGAGCTGGCTACCCCCAGCGTCACGATACCAGGGCTGGTCTGTTGGAACGCAAAGCTGTCCCGGCTACTGTAGTTGGTTTTGGTATTGGAACCGGCCCAACCGGTGACGGGACTGAATTCGGTGGTGATGACCGCACCACTGACTTCGGTGCTGCAGGCCACATCGAGACAGGCGCGACTTTCGATGTTGAGCGCTTCGCAGGTTAAGCCCTGGCTAAAATCGCGGTCCAATTCGTAATGGTCGATGGTCTCGGCCGCTTCAATCACATTGGCACAAACTTCGACATTATCGATCTCGTGAGCATTTTTCGCACCGCCGGTTGAGCCGGTTAGGGTTAGGTACATTTTTTCTGGAATAGGGGCTTGGCCCGTTTGGGCCAGCAAATCGAACTGGCTGACAAGGGTCGCGAATCCAGCGCCGGTATCCCGCTCGACCGTTACATAGGCATTGGTACCATTTTCATGATCCACACTCACCCGATAGCGATGTCCGCTCGCGGTCGAGATTGGGGGTGATAAGCTCGACGGTAAGGTGAGAACGGTCGGAATTTGACCATTGGAGGTTATGTAGTTGTAACCGCTGGTTCCGGTCCCGGACCCGCGTATGCTAATGGTCTCTCTGACTAGGGTGGTAAAACCACCATTTTTCGCGCCGTCATTGCGGTTGAGAAAATTACCGTATTCATCCAAGCCAATACCCATCCAGCCCCCGGCGAAACCTTCTATTGAATTCTTGGGCGCGTAACCTAGGGAGCCGCCGTAACCGCCTGGCAGTGGTACGACCGTCGAATCTGAAAAAACCATCGCAAGCCCATCCCCACCGCCAGTCAGATCACCATAAACATAATAATCGAATTCAACGACAATCTTATTACCTGCGCTGGGGAATAAACGAAACAGGGTCGCAGCCGTTGATTGATTGTTTAAATCTTGCGTAATGTTGAGACGGTTATTGATAATGCTCGGCAGTCTGGAGTTAGTGTCGCTTGATGTCACAGCCCAGTCATTGCCCAAGCCGGTGCGGTTAAAGTCATCGGTAAAGCAGGTGCTTGGCGGTGGCGCGGCGGCCGGTACTAGGCAAACATCATCTATATGCCAATAATCATAGTCACCGCTATTGCCTGCTATTTTATTGAAGCGCAGGGCAAAGTTGTTGTGCAGTTGGGCGCCTGTCAAAGAAATGGTCGGTGTGAAAATATCACCATACGGGGGGCCTGCACTAAAGGTTTGTAAACTTTGCCAGGTGCCAGTACTGGTGCGATATTCCAGCTGCAGGTCTTCACCGTTATCAGGATCTTCACTGAATGAATCGCTGCCTTCTCGAATCCACATGTCCAAATTAACATCTGAATAGGGCGATAGATCATAAGATTCGGTCGTTACCTGAACGCTCTGGCTTCTTAAATACAGACTGTTAGTGGGTGAGTTCGCCGTGTCATTGTTGATACCTGAATTACCACTGCCTGTCTCAGCCCAACCGACTGGATAACCCGATTCGAAATTCTCACAATAGCCGGCTGAGATATCGGTCGGTGGTGAGGCACAATAGGCTGCGAAATTCCCACTGCTAGCACTGCAAAAACCGACTACGTTAGAGCCGGAACCAAAAGAAAGTGAATTGTTAGCCGTTAGGTTTCCGGTAATGTTGGCATTTTGATCAATTTGGATGCCACCACCTGCAGTGATAGTGCCTACCCATTCTAGATTGTCGTCAAATTGTATATCGCCGTTTGCAATTAAATTTGCAACCACCCTAATATCATCCCGGTTTGCATCAACGTCACCGGTCACTGAAATTGTCAGGTCAAAGGGTTGACCGTCATTAATGACCACATTCCTTCTGATTTCTAAATCACCGTTGATATTTAATGTTAGATTGCTGGTGATTATTAAAACGTCGTTGTTATTGAGCCGAACACCAGCGCAGGTTACCGTAAGAGTGCTGTTCGAATAACTACACGAACCCAAGGCATCGACCCCCGTATCGGCTGGCAAGGTATAGGTTGTTGCGCTACTGAAGGCAGGCAACAATAAAGATAGCAAGAGCAAGTATCTATTGAGTTTTTTCATAGGCTCTAATTAATTGTTAAATTTATTAAAAGTATCGGCAATGCGTTTGTAATATAAAATAAACACCATTTTCGAGTGCATGGCCAGTTCATGAAGCGCAGGCCGCCGTGCTCTTTTATGCTATCGGAGACGTGCAAAAAATTGTTCAGAGCTCTATGGTGGCCTCAGACTCAGCCCAGACATAGTCGGCATCGTCAGGGCTGCCCCATTCCGCGGTCGCGTTCAAGGTCATGATGCTCACGATTTGGGAGGGTGGACCAACATAGTTATTCTGCACACAGCTCAGTTTGATAACGAAATTCGGATAAGCGTCAATGACCAGAACAACATCGTTGCTTGGATCATAGGTGTTACAATTATCAGCTTGTACCAACGATTGCACACCATATTCCAAAGCCGCTTCGACACTGAGTTGGGCGCGAATCTGCAATAAATTTTGTGTGGTCTGTTGGCTGTTGCGGACGCTGAGTATGGATAACAGGACCACACCGGCACCGATGATGACCACCAAAAAAATTGCCGCAATCAGGGCGACGCCTCGCTCCGCTGTTCTGTTCATGAGCCATTACTTAATAGGATAGTATCGATCAACTGTATGGTGCCACTGGCGTCCCCAATCTCTAGGCTGACGCGCAAGGCCGGAGGCAGATAGGTCCCGCCACCAACAAGCTCGAAATTGCACGCAACCAGACTGTCGATCACCCGGGCTCGATTCCCAAGAGCGGTGCGCGTGACAAAATTCAGTGCGGGGTCCAGGACATCATATGCCTTGACGCGATAGAGCTGCTGGACTGCCGTGTTGCAGTCGTATGCGATGGGACCATTGGTGAAATAGGCCCTTTTGTAGGGTGAGCCGGCGCCGAATTTTTGGCTTGCCGGCAATGTAATACGGGTTTCTGGCGGGGAAATGGGGACTCCAGCGTCCAGTACAGGTTCCATCACAGCAATAGAAGCCAAGGTGCCGGTAGTGCCAGCCCCTAGAAGATTGCCCCAGTCGATGCGCATGTCTGTAGCATTAAGGGTGCCGATACTGACGTAGGGTGGCCGCTCAGAGAAGTCACCAAAGATATCGAAAATATCGTCGTTATTGGGCTGTAACCGATCGCTAATGCTTGTGTTCGTTTTGTCCCGATAACGCGCGGCAAAAAGCTCATCATCCGGTGATGCACCCAAAAACTCGACCTGCTCACCACTGGCATCAACAAAAACCGAATTTGGGACACTGTTGGCCAGGTCCTGACGTAACGTAAACAGGGCATATTCGGCCTGCTGTACCCAGTGGGCGCGTCGGGTCGACTGATGCACCGCGCTGAATTTATTGGCAATCAAGGGCGTCACTACGGTGGCCAGTATACCCATCAAGACGATCACAATAATCAACTCGGTCAGGGTAAAGCCCTGTACTCTAGGTGCTCGCATCTAACACCCCGCAGCCCAATAACTGGTGCGATAGCCACTTAAGGTGGTGGTTTGATTGCGCGCATCGGTCACGGTTACTGTGATCAGTGCGATCTTAGCTGGGCAGGTAGGGTCTGTGCTATTAGCCATATTATGCAAGGCTAGCCCAGGCGCGATACTGACCGTTATGGCAACCCGATAGCCGGCGAGCGTAGCGATTGCGCTTCCGACGAGATCTTTGATGCTGTCGTCATAGCCTTGGTATTCATAGAGGTTGTCCCAGGTTAATCGATTGGCCGAACCGATCGAACTTTGGTCGCTGATACTGGTTACAACAGCCGCCAAGGTTAGCGCCGGGTTCAGACGAGGGTCGGCACCGGGATCAAAGAACGGCTTGCTGCTGACCTCGTGCAGATATTGGCTGGCCAAACGCTGGGCTTGGCTTTGGATCATCGGGTCGACATTGCGCTGGCTCTGCAAACCCAGCCCTTGCAGCAGGGCCACGGCGGCAATGGAAATAATCACCATGGCAATAATCAGCTCAACCAGCGTGACACCCTCTTGCCGGCCATTCGCAGCCCGGTAACCTGAACCGGAATAGCAGCCCCAAGGTCGGTCCACAAAAGACTCATCGCGCAGATCGGCGCGACTATTGGAGCGCGACATAGGCGGTGTCTCCATCTAGGCTTATGCTGCCAGTTGGGCTCAGCGTTATGGTTGTGCCATTTGTTACCGGCACCGTTGGCATGGCCGTGCAGCCGGCCGTTGTGGGCGGGCTGGTATTGTTAAAGAGTTGGCCCGTTGCCGTGAAGATCAACCGTTGCGTGCCGCTGGCAACCGACGGCGCGGAACCGGTGAGAAGAGTGCCAGCGCCATCGCTGACCGCCACCGAAAGATCCAAGGTTTCCGATTCAGCAATGCAGGCGGATTCCACATCCGTTGTGGTGCAATTGACATCGCGCAAGGCGCGCCAACCGGTTGTCGTCAGCCGAATTTCATGGCTGCATTGGGCGGTAACAGTACGATTGCGGACCCAGCTAAGGGCACTGTCGAATTCAGAACGTTGAAAGGAATCGGTGAAGGCGTCTGCGGAGAAAAAGCGCGGTAAAACAATAGTCGAGACGATACCCAGTAGCAGTATTACGATAACGAGCTCGACTAGGGTGAAACCGGCTTTAGTTTTCATTTAGATCAAAAGAGGTGCGTGACACCTCTCCTTCCGGTTGACTATTAACAGGTCAAAACTGGAGCAGCAGTTATATCCAGTGTTCCAATGTTTGAAAATGTTGGTGCTGCGTTAGTCCCGGCTTGGGTGTAAGTGAAACATGGGCTGTCAGCCACACCTTGATCGACGGTTATCAACACGCTGGTAGCAGCAACCTTGCTAGCTGCGGAACTAGCTGTATTGAAGGCCCCTGTTGTGTCATAAATTAATATGTAATCACTCAGATTTGCCGCTTCCGAAATGCCAAACCCATTGGCAGCGTCTACACCGGTAGCTCCCAAAATGCCGCCCGCATCCGGATAACCATTCACTGTCGCAAAATTCGCTCCTTCCATTATTATATTACCCGTCGCGGCTGTCGCACCATTAGCCAAAGCCGAGGCATGCACAATCGCCGAGGTCGACTTAGCCGATGCATAGGCCCCTTCCATCGCTGCTATCTCCGCGTTGCCACTCAAATCCGCAAAGCGAGGCAAGGCAAAGGCCGAGAGGATCCCGAGTATGACGATCACCATGATCAATTCTATGAGGGTAAAACCAACTTGCTTGTTCGTGTTCACATTCACATTCACATTCACATTCATGGTTACTTCCTGTCGGGACATTGAGGTTATAAATAAGCTTAGATGCTATTCAGTATTTGTAAAACTTAACTCTTAAAAGTCCATCAGCTTATTTTTCGGCGTTAAGCTCGACCTCGGATTTGCCTATCTTGTCGTGCCGATTAGATCCAACTCTTAGACTCAGAGGTCATAGCTCAGAACTTACGACTCAGGGATTGCAGGCCGGAACGGCACCTGGGCTGTAGGTGCCCACACCGATTGAAAAGAGGGGGTCGCCGCCGCTAATCTGAGGGGGCTGATAGGCGATACACTGGCTGTCGATGTAAAAGATCATCACCGCGGTCTGAGCTTGCAGGGCGCTGCGCAGCTGCGCGGTGTCGCTGTAAGTGATGCCTATTTCGGTATCCACTTCCATCAATGTTAATAGGCCACCAAAGGTTCCCGGGCCGCTCGCCGAGACATCATTGGCTCGGCCCGCTGGGTAGTCGTTGACCATCAGTATTTCGTGATTGTTGATGAGAATATTGCCCGCGGCGGTAACGCTGTCGGAGCGGGCGAAGGCATTGCCAATACGCGCGGCGGACTTCATCGAGCTGAGCGCGCTCCTAAGTACCGCTTCTTTGGCTTTGATATCTAAATTCAAAAATCTAGGCAAGGCGATGGCTGATAGTATTGAAATAATCACAATCACTATTACCAACTCAATCAGGGTAAAACCTTTTTTTACGGTCATCTGAGCACTGTCCTATAAGGTTGTTGTACTGTCATGCCTTCAGTATAGCGGTTGAATGGTTAGGGGAGGCTTTTGCCAAAAAGGGTGGTGGAATTTTAAAAATATTTTAGCGGTTGAATTGTTCGCTGGGTGAGAAAGATACTGTCGACGTGCACCGACTTGGTCGTTCGGGTGCGCCAAGGGGTGTCGGGGATGAGGGCTTTGTGGGAATAAAAAATGCTCAGGATGCACTGGCCTAAGCGGTGCAAGGGGCCCAACGACCGGCCTGGGACGGCCGGTCGTTGGATCTTTTTAGGCTTGATTTTTAGCGCGAAAGGCGGCAATTAAACTGGCGGTTGAGCTGTCCAGGCCGTCGGTCTTACCGGTCTCGATGGCGCTAAAGACCGACTCGCCGAGGATCTTGCCCAGTTCAACACCCCATTGATCGAAGCTGTTGATATCCCAAATAACGCCCTGAACAAAAATCTTATGCTCATAGAGGGCAATCAGGGCACCGATCACTTCGGGCGTACCCAGGTCGAAGGTGATGCTGTTGCACGGCCGGTTGCCCGGTATCACCTTGTGCGGTGCTAACCAAGCGGCCCGTTCGGCGTCCATGCCTTTGGCCAGCAACTCGGCCAGGACCTCAGCTTCGGTCTTGCCTTCGAGCATGGCCTGCTGTTGACCCAGATAATTGGCAAATAACCACTCATGGTGGTCGGCCAGCTTGTTGTGCGAGGTCATCGGCATAATATAGTCGGCCGGAATCAGGCGCGTGCCCTGATGGATCAACTGGTGATAGGCATGCTGTCCGTTGGTGCCGGTACCGCCCCAGATCACCGATCCGGTTTGGTAGGTCACCGGCTCGCCTTCCCGAGTAACGCATTTGCCATTGGACTCCATGTCGACCTGCTGCAGGTGATTGGGCAAATCTTGCAGATATTCATCGTAGCTTAAGACCGCATGGGACTCGGCACCGAAGAAGTTTTGATACCAAACGCCGAGCATGCCCAAGATCACTGGCAGGTTTTGTGCCATGGGTGCGGTGCGGAAATGCTCGTCCATATCGTGCGCGCCCTGGAGCAGGGCTTCGAAGGTCTGCGCGCCGAGCACGATCATTTGCGCCAGGCCAATGGCGGACCAGAGCGAATACCGCCCACCCACCCAGTCCCACATCGGGAACATATTGGCTTCTTCGATGCCAAAGGCGGTGGCCGCCGGGACATTGGTCGAGACCGCGACAAAATGGTGCTTAACCTGGTCGGCACGGCCGCCCTGAGCCAAAAACCAGGCGCGCGCAGCCTGGGCGTTTTTCAAGGTTTCCAGCGTGCTGAACGATTTGGAGGCAACGATAAAGAGGGTGGTCTCGACGTCGAGGCCCTTGATGGTCTCGGCGAAGTCGGTGCCATCGACATTGGCGATGTATGCCAACTGGTAGCCGTCATTCCAATAGGGTTTGAGCGCGTCGGAGACGACCTTAGGGCCGAGAAACGAACCGCCGATGCCAATGTTAACAATGGTACGCAGCTTCTTGCCGGTAAAGCCGGCGAACTCGCCGCTGTGAACCCGGGCGGTAAAGTCTTTCATCTTGGCCAGCGAGGCGTTGACGGCGTCGGTAATGTTTTCGCCTTCGACGCGGATTTCCCGATTGCTGCGGTTGCGCAATGCAATGTGCAGGGCCGGACGGTTTTCGGTCTTATTGATGACCTGGCCGTTAAACATCTCACCTATGGCCTTGGGCAGCTGCATGGCGTCTGCTAAATTAAGTAGCTTTTCGACCGTTTCGCCGGTGATGCGGTTTTTCGAGTAATCGAGAGAAATGCCGGCGGCGCTGCTATTGAATTTATCATAGCGCTCAGCGTCGGCCCGGAACAGGTCGCGCATGTGGGTGTTGGCAATGGTTTTCTGGTGTTCGGCCAAGGCCAACCAGGCGGGCAACTGAGTCGGATTTTGAGACATGATTAAGGTTCCTGAGGCGATAAATTTTTTCAATCGGTAATTTAATTACAAAACGATGGGGAAGGCCACCCATTAATCGAGTGTTTTTGACATTGATCAGACAAAAAGGGGGCAAAATCTAGATTAGGGGCAACCTATCAGGTTATAGGAAGGTCTATAGGCCAGGGTGGATGACCCGGCCTACATCGGTACGGCTAGGGAGCGCTTGCACCGTTTGTCCGCCGCGCCGGCAGGTTAGTCGGCCATCTGTACCGGGATGGCATTGGCTGTGTGGCTGACGCTGTTGTCCGACTTCATATAGACCATAGTCGGTTGATAGTCGTCCAGCTCGCTGCTGTTATAGGCGGCGTATGCGCAAATAATCACTTGATCACCGACACTGACCTTAAGCGCCGCGGCACCGTTGACCGAAATAATGCCCTCGTGATCCTCGGCGCGTATCGCATAGGTGGTAAAGCGTTCGCCATTGCTCACGTTATAAATTTGAATCTGCTCGTATTCCAATATCCCGCCCAGATCCAGCAGGTCTCCGCTGATCGCGCAGGAGCCTTCGTAATCGGTTACCGCATGGGTGACGCGCGCCTGATGGAGCTTGGCCTTTAACATGATTCGATCCATACCTACGTCCTCTCGTGCCATGAGCGTCTTGACCGCTGTTGGGCGGCTGTTGACCTCTGATACTCGCCATAATGTCGTCTAAGTAAGGTGGACGTCTGTCCAACCTCCTGCGTGGGTCAAGCCATTGTGTGGTCGGCCCTTGTCGATCTAAAGCTCAAACGTGATGTTGTCGATCAGTCGTGCCTTACCAAGATAGGCTGCGGCCAGAATAACCACTTGGGTGTCCTGGGTCTGAGCGGGTTCCAGATCAAGTTGCCGACTGATGTTAAAATAATCCGGTGTGAAGCCCGCCGCGTGCAGGGACTCCTTGGCCAGGCGAGTTAAGCGTTCATAGTTGCGCTGGCCCGATTTTATTTCTTTTGCGGTAGCTTGCAAGATTTTATACAGAGTTGGCGCCATTTCCCGCTCAGCCGCCGTCAGATAGTTATTGCGCGAGCTATGGGCCAGGCCATCTTCTGCGCGACCGGTATCGACGCCGACTATCTTGATCGGCAAAAACAGGTTGTCGACCATAGTTCGGATAACCGTCAATTGCTGATAGTCCTTCAGGCCGAACACTGCGACATCGGGCTGCACCTGGTTGAACAGCTTCAGCACCACCGTGGCGACGCCGACAAAGTGATCCGGTCGGCTCGAGCCGCAATGCAGCGTAGTAATCTTACTCACCTCAACCCGGGTCAAGTCCGGCTCCGGGTACATGATCGCGTTATTGGGCAAGTAAAGCAGGCCACAGCCGTCGGCGATCAAATGCTTTTGGTCGGCTTCTAGAGTTCTGGGATAGCCCGACAGGTCTTCGTTTTCGCCGAACTGGGTCGGGTTGATAAAGATCGAGGCGACGACAAAGTCAGCCTGTTGACGGGCTGTCTGTATGAGGGTCAGATGGCCTTCGTGTAGGTTACCCATGGTCGGCACAAAGGCAATTGTCTTACCCAGAGCTCTAATGTCCCGCAACGCTGTGCGCAAATCGATTAAATTGTTTACCACTTGCATAGTAATTACTCGAAACAGTGCTCAGGAGCGGGAAACTGACCGGACTTTACGTCGGCTATATAGGCCGCTACCGCGCTTTCCCAGCCAGTGTTTTGGGCCATATAGTTTTTCACAAACTTGGCCATACGCTGTTGGGTGAGACCCAACATGTCATAGCTGACCAATACCTGGCCATCGGTACCATTACCCGCCCCGATGCCGATAACGGGGACCGACACCGTTTGAGTCAGGGCCTTTGCCAAACTGGCTGGCACGCATTCCAGTAGAATAAAGTCGGCCCCCGCCGCCTCTAGGGCCAGGGCTTCGTTAATCATCAATTGGGCCGAGGCCTCGTCGCGGCCCTGAACCTTGTAGCCGCCGAACTTATTGACCGATTGGGGTGTTAAACCCAGATGTAGACAGGTCGGAATGCCGGCCCGGCTCATGGCCGTGACCGCATCGGCCAGCCAAGCCCCGCCCTCCAGCTTGACCATCTGCGCACCGGCTTGCATTAAACGACCGGCACTGTCCAAAGCCTGCGCCACAGTGCCATAGCTATTAAATGGCATGTCGGCCACGATCAGGGCGCCCTGGTTGCCGCGGGCGACGGCGGCGGTATGGTAGACCATCTCATCGAGCGTCACCGGCAGGGTTGAACTTCTGCCTTGGCAGACCATGCCAAGAGAATCGCCCACCAGCAATGTTTCGATGCCGTGCGCCGAAAAAAGGTGCGCGAAGGTGGCGTCATAGGCCGTTAGCATGGTGAATTTTTCACCGTCACTGACCAGCTGTCGAATCGTCGATACGGTGTGTGCTTTAGACATGATGGCAGCGCCTTTGGTTAATAAGCCGAGAATGGTTGCGATTGTGCCGGAATATGTCAAGTATCGGTAGGGCTCTTTTGCCGCTTAGCCCAACTGGGATCAAACTTGTTGAATATTTTGTCCGTCAACGGCATCACGCCAGGCTTGCAGAGCCATGTCGTGGAGTAAAAAATCGGCGTTCAGATCCAGTAAGGGTTGCAGCACGAAGGCACGCAAATGAGCGCGGGGGTGGGGTAGGGTGAGGCGAGACGTGGCCAATTCGACCTGTTCATACCAGATGATATCGAGATCGAGCGTTCTCGGTCCCCAACGGATGGTGCGCTCTCGGCCGGCCTCGCTTTCAATGGCCTGCAGGGCGGTCAATAGGTGCTCGGGACTGAGATCGGTCTGCAGACTGCAGACGGCATTGAGGTAATCGGGTTGGTCGGGCGGTCCGCCGACGGCACTGGTTTTATACCACGGCGATAGACTGAGTTCTTGGCTATCCGGCAACGCGGCGAGGCGGTCTATCGCCTGGTGCAGTTGTGTTGCGGGCACGCCCAGATTGCTGCCGAGCCCGATATAAACCTGCTTCACGAATCCGATTGAGCGGCACGCGTGGGTCGGCGACGGCGTCGCTTGGGTGCCGACTTGGTACCCAGATTGGCCAGCATCGTTTCGCGCTGTGCGGGGTTGGTGGCTTGGAATTCTGTCCACCAGTTGCCCAGACCATCGAGTTGTTCGCCGGCCTGTTCGCGTAACAGTAGAAAATCGTAGGCGGCTCTGAAACGCGGGTGAGTCACCAGCTGTTCAGCTCGATGGGCGCTCCGCTTGGGCAATCTCAGCTGCAATTCCCAAATCTCTTTCATCGGGATAGAGAATCGTTTCGGGATGGCGATGGTCTTAACCTGGCGATCGAGAACTTGACCCATGGCTTTTTGCCAAGCGGGTATCTCAGGCGTGCCCATTTCAAGGTTGTAGAGCGCCTGATCCTTCACCGCGGGCCATAATAGCGCCGCATAGATAAAGGCCGGGGTCACCGGTCGGCCAGCATTGACACGCAAATCGGTGCTAATCAGGGCGCTGTTGATAAACTTCTGATAGTGATCGTCAGCGTCGCGGTTCAAAATTTGGTAGGTCAACGGCAACAGCGGTTCCACGATGCCGTATTGTTGCAGCAGTTCCCAGGTTTGTACGCCATATCCGGCCATAAGCAGCTTGAGCAACTCATCGAACAACCGCGCCGGTGCGATATGGGTCAATAGCGACGCCATTTCACGGATCGGTTTCTCGGTATTCCGTTCGATACTAAAGCCCAATTTGGCGGCAAAGCGGATGGCCCGCAGCATGCGCACCGGGTCTTCCCGGTAGCGAGTTTCAGCGTCGCCGATAATGCGAATAATTTTGTTGTTCAGATCTTCCATGCCCTGTGGGTAGGCGAGCACAGAAAAGTTAGTCGCGGTGTAGTACATGGCATTGATGGTGAAGTCGCGCCGTTTGGCGTCGTCTTCTAGGGAGCCGTAAACATTGTCGCGCAGCAACATGCCTTCAGCCGATTGCTTTTGATCGGAACCGGATGCTTCTGCCTTACCGCGAAAGGTGGTGACTTCAATAATCTCGCGACCGTAGGTCACATGGACGATGCGGAAGCGTCGGCCGATAATGCGTGAATTACTGAATATCTTACGGATATCTTCAGGCGTGGCATTGGTGGCAACGTCAAAATCCTTCGGCGCATAGCCGAGTTGCAGATCGCGGACACAGCCACCCACCAGGAATGCTTCATGACCAGCGCCATGCAGACGATGCAAGACCTTCAGTGCATTATGACTGATGCCTTTGCGAGATACCTGATGTTGATCCCGAGGAACGGTGACCAGGTTTAAATTTTGAACAGGCTGGTTAAACCAGCGTTTTATCCACTTAACGACCATGAGATGAGAGTTCTGCTCTGTAGCGACAGTTAAAAGTGTGCGCAGTGTATAGAAAATTGAGGATATTCGCTACCGAGAACTTAGGTAGGAGGGCTGGAAGACGAGCCAGCCGGCGATGGACGCCGACCGCAACAGCACTTTCCGCAGGGTTTTATGAGCTTATTATTCTTGTTGGTATTATTGTTTTTATTATATTACTCAGGTGTTAGCCACCCCTTATTTTTGTTTTTAGTCGGGGTCGCTGTGTTGGGTTGCCCTATTATTATTTTTATTAATGGGCGTACCTGCTTTGCGCAATCATTATTGCATTCGTCATGCCAGAAGTAATAAATCCTTTAAAATCAATAGCTTGTATTTTTAAGGTCGAATAGTGATCAATTCGAATAACAGGAAGTGTTACCTAAGGTTGCAAGAATGTAACCGCCTTTCATAAGGTTGTTACCGGTGAATTATCTTTCTTAGATTAACGGCCTGGCCATTCCGGGTAAGTTAAGCCTGCTCCGAAGGGGTCACCAAGCGCTGACGCTCCTGTTCGATGTATTGGTAAAAAGCACTCTCTTGTAATCCTTGAGCCGCAGCTTTATCGATAACCAATGTGGCCTTGGCATGCATCTGGAGGATGGATGCTGGACAATGCGCCGAGACGGGGCCTTCGATGGTGTGCCTCAACGCCTCAGCCTTGTCTTGACCGGTGGCGATTAATAAGATCTGTTTGGCGTCCATAATAGTACCGATGCCCATGGTCAGCGCCAGATGGGGTTGGAATTCGTCCGGTTGGAAAAAACGTCGGTTGGCCGCCACCGTATCTTCGGTCAGGGTTTTTACCCTAGTGCGGCTGACCAAGCTGGAGCTGGGCTCATTGAAGCCAATATGGCCGTTACGGCCGATGCCCAAGAGCTGCAAATCCACGCCCCCTTGGTCTCGGATCAGCGCCTCATAAGCGGAGCAGGCCTTCTGAGGGTCTGAGCTTAGCCCATCTAAAACGTGGGTCGCAGCGAGGCGAATATCGACTTGATCAAACAGATGGGTGTTCATGAAATGGCGATAACTTTGGGAGTGAGTCGTCGCTAAGCCCAAATATTCGTCTAAATTAAAGGTGGTCACCTCGGCCATGCTCACCTGACCCGCTTGCACGGCCTGTACCAGCCGCTTATACAGTTGCACTGGAGACGAGCCGGTAGCCAAACCTAGGACGCTGCTAGGCTTTTGCTGCAATTGGCTAATAAGTTGCTGGGCGCCGAATGCTGCAACGGCGGCGGGGTCGGGCAAAATCACTATGCGCATACGAGGGTTCTCATCCTATTGTCACTTAGGTTATTAGGTCACTAAAAAGCAATTGCTTGGCCGGAGCGCCAGACCTTATCGATGCCCCAAGCATCATTGATCAGGCAAATATCGGCCCGGCGGCCGGGTTGAAACGAGCCGTACTGGTGGTCCAGTTGCATGTATTCGGCTGGAATGCGGCTGGCCATCGCTAGGGCTTGGTGCAGCGGTAAGTTTAGTGTGTCTAGGCAGTATTTGACCGCATCGAGCAGGCTGATGGCGCTGCCGGCGAGTCGGCCTTGAGCATTGATCAGCCGACCCTCGCGCAGTTGGATGGTTTCACCATAGAGTTCAAATTGGGTCAGCGGGCTGCCGACGGTGGCCATGGCGTCGCTAACCAAAAAAATCCGCTCAAAGCCCTTGCTGTTCAAAGCTGTCTGGATCGAGGTGGGGTGTACATGAATACCGTCGGCGATCAGACCGGCCCAGGTCTCAGTCAAGGTGAGTGCGGCGCCGACCACGCCCGGTTCACGCCCGGTGAGCTGACTCATGGCGTTGTACAGATGCGTAAAGCCGGACAGACCTTGCTCATGGGCGGCCACAACCTGCTCTGAGCTGGCGTTGCTATGACCGGCGCAGATGCGAACGCCGAGCGCAGCGATGCGGGCGATGGCCTCGGCCGACACCCGTTCCGGGGCCAGGGTGAGGATGCTGGGCAGCCCGGCCAAGCGCTCGAGCCAGAGCCAGTCACTGCTGACCAATGCACGGATCTTATCGGCGCGATGTACGCCCGACTTTTCGCCACTGAAGAACGGCCCCTCTATATGGATGCCTAGAACACCGCTGTCTTGTTTCACGCAGCGTTGTGCCGCGCTAATGGCCTGATCGGTGACCTCAACGGAGTCACTGATCACCGTCGGCAGGATCCGAGTTACACCGAACGGCACCTGCGACTGGGCCATGGTCAGCATGGTCTGCTCAGTCGGTACATTATTCAGCAGCACACCGCCGCCGCCATTGATTTGCAAATCGATAAAGCCCGGTGCGAGCAGGCCGCCAGCCAGGCGAATGGTTCGATAACCGGTCGGAATCCGATCGGCAGGGATAAGCCCAACGATGCGGTCATCGGCAAATAGCAGCGCAGAGTCTATCTGGATCCTGAAACCATCAAAGATGCGCGCACCGGTCAAGGCGGTTGGACCCGTCATATTAGGGTTGCTCCGTGGTGTTTAGTTCAGCAACAAAGTTATAGAGGTCGCCTCGATACCAAGATCGAGTGAATTCAACGGGTTTATCTGTGCCGTCAAAGCCTTGCCGCTCGATATAGAGCACCGCATCCTGTGTGTTGATCTTTAAAGCCTGGCCGACTGCTGGTTCGGCATTGATTGCCGTCATGGTTTGCACGGCCCGGATTGGGCGCGCGTCGAGAGCCTCAAGCGCATGGTAGAGCGAGTCACCGACCGCCAGGGCATTGGGCACTAGGTTGCCGGGAACCGTGGCGATTTCATAGGCCATCGGGGTTGCACTGGCATATCGGACACGAGTAAAACGGCTCACCAGGTCACCGGGCGACAAATTTAAGGCTTGAGCTTCTTTGACCGAAGCCTGCACCGTGACGCGTGCCACCCAGGATGAAGAGGGTGCTAGCCCGCGCGCTACCATGTCGTCGGTAAAGCTGTTCAGAACCGCTATATTCTTGCGGATCAACACCTGAGCACGTCGGGTTACGACGGTGCCGGCACCCTGGCGTTGACTCAGCAGGCCCTCTGCGACTAGGCACTCAATCGCTTTGCGGACCGTGACACGAGACACGCCCAGGGCTTCGGCCAAATCGCGTTGGGGCAGAATAAAGTCTCCGTCGAGCAACAGGCCTTCATCAATGGCCTGAGTCAGGGACCGCGCGAGCTGGGTGTAAAGTGATCCGGAACGGCTCACATCTGGTCGCAAAAAATCGATCAGCGCTGGATCTAAACGTATTTTAGCGCTCACCGTCTGAGCCTGGTTTGGGCATAGTACAGCGCACCGGAGAGCGCATCGCCGAGCGCTGGGACCTGTCGTATCTGGATGTCACGGGGTAGTTTCGGGGCGATTGTTTCGGCCAAGCCACCCATCAAACACAGACCTCTGCCGTGGGCGGGTAGTGCCTGAATTTGCCGGCTGAGCAGTTGGATCTGTTCGGCCATCAGTGCCTCCGCCAGATTGTCGTGGGCGGCCACGGCTTTCAGCACCAATGGTGCAAAGCTGCCGTAGTCACCGGAGCTGGCTATTTGCGACCAGCCAATCAATTCATCGGTGCCCGCAGGGAAGATCTTCCAGATGCTATCGGTCAAGAGGCTGCGGGCGATAATGCCATCGCGTTGATCAAGCGCCGCTCGCACCGCCTGTTGACCCAGCCAGGCGCCGCTGCCGAGGTCATTAAGCGGAAAGCCCCAACCGCCGACGCGTCGCCATTGGCCCTGGTCTAGGGCGATCCCGATGGCCCCGGTACCGACGATGAAGATGGCCCCGTCCTGCCCGGCATGGGCCCCTAGGCAGGCGATTTGGGCGTCCGAGAGCAAGCTGATATCGGCAAAGGAGTCGCTTGCCCGATCTAAGAAGTCATCGACAGCCACGGGCGCTTCGGCGCCCGCCAAGCCCGCCACCAGCACGCTGGACTGGGCGCATGTGGCGGGCAAATTGGCATTGGCAAAGGCTTCAGTGACCGCCTGATGGACCGAGCGCCAAGCCAATTCAACGTCTTGGAAAATATTTGCGCTGCCGGCCTGGGCCTCGCCCACAATGTTTCCATGGCGGTCGGTAATGCGGGCTCGGCAGCTTGTGCCGCCGCCATCGATGCCAATTAAATAGGTGTCAGGGCTACTCATGCCGGGTGTCTAGTGCCTTAGGTTTGGTCAACCAGATTACGGCCTTTCTCGCGCATAAACAATACCAATTCAATACCAATTCAATGCGATGCCTATATCGCGAATCTTATGAAACACTATTCAGAGTCAGTCACCGGCGGATCCAGCAAGGCAACAGATCGGTAACGGCAGGAAAGTATTAGCGGCGAGGTCAAAAGGGGAGGGGCAAAGGGGGAAGCTGATAGGCCAACCTGAAATCATCAGGTTGGCCTATCGGCGTGGCCGATCTAGGCCGGGTAAATGGTTACTGCTTAACGTTCTGCGACGTTGCTGGCGGCCTTTTTAGGCCGCGGTATGCCTTGGCGTTGTCGTCGCTCCCACAGACACTTTCGGCTAATGCCGAGTTTTTGCGCCAGTTCGGTCTCGGACATGCCTTCCTGATGTTCGACCACAAAATGTTGAAAGTAGTCCTCCAACGACAGATCTTCGCTATCTTCGGGCAACGCGACTTCGGCTGCGGGAGTCGGGCCGGGTTGATCGTCGGAATTTACCAGGGTATTGGGTACTTCCCAATCTTCCTGGGCCAGGCCCAAATCGTTACCGCTGATATCGATGCCATCGGCCAAAATCAGGGCCCGTTGGATGGCGTTTTCCAATTCCCGAACGTTGCCGGGCCAATCGTAGCGGACGACCAGCTCACGGGCGCTTTGCGACAGTTTCGGCACAGAGTCGATCTTCAGTCGTCGACAATGTTTTTGAATTAGGTGTTCGGCAATTTCGAGCACATCGGCGATCCGATCGCGCAGCGGTGGCAGGGCGATCTCAATGACCTGCAAGCGGTAATAGAGATCCTCTCGGAAGTTGCCTTCCTTGACCAGCTTCTTGAGATTACGGTGGGTGGCCGCGATTAGGCGGATATCGACCTTGCGCGCATTTACCGAGCCGACTCGGCGCACCTCGCCCTCTTGCAGTACCCTTAACAACCGAGCTTGGGCTTCCAAGGGCAGTTCGCCGATCTCATCGAGAAATAGCGTACCGCCCTCGGCAGCTTCGACCAAGCCCAGGCGAGCGGCCGTGGCACCGGTAAAGGAGCCCTTTTCGTGGCCGAACAGTTCAGACTCAATGAGGCTTTCCGGGATCGCCGCGCAGTTTACGCAGACCAGAGGCTGGTCCTTGCGGGGGCTGAATTGATGAATGGCACGGGCTGCCAGCTCTTTGCCGGTACCGGACTCACCCTGTATGAGCACGGTGATGTCGGCCGGCGCGACGCGCAGCATGCGGCGATACAAAACCTGCATGGGCTGACAACTGCCGACCAGATCGCCCAAGGCGGCTCGATCACCGGCTTCGCTCAGATAGACCGGTTGGTCTTCAAACCGGCCCAGAACCGTTGCAGTATCGGTGCCCTTGCTCTTTTGAGCGTCGTCGATAATGCGCCGAACGGTACGGATCATGTCTTCGTGGTCAAAGGGTTTGGCTATATAGTCAACAGCGCCCATTTTCATGGCGTCAACGGCCGAGCGCATGCTGGCATAGCTGGTCATGATAAGCACTGGTACGGACTTGGCCGCGCTGATGAGGTCGGTGCCCGGGGCGCCGGGTAATCTGAGATCAGAAATAATAAGATCAAAGCGAGAGAGATCATTCTCGCTGGCTTCGCTGACGGATTCTGCTTCGGTGACCTTGTAATTGTTGCGCTCGAGCAGTCGTTTTAGGGCCGCGCGAATAACACTTTCGTCTTCAACAATTAAAATCTCGCCCATCTGTTCCGCTCCGCTCAATTCGCTAAGGTCGGCACTTTCTGCTCGGATTTGCCGAACTGTGTCCGATTAATGCCCGCTTACTCTATATTAGTGTTACCCGAAGTAACATTCAGGTGTAAGGGTAACCGAATAGTGAAACGAGTGCCAATATCTTCCACCAGGAAAGCCGGCGACTCCACACCGATATGACCGTAGTGCTCTTCGATAATGGTATAGGACAGAAATAGCCCTAAACCGGTGCCCTTGCCAACCTCCTTGGTGGTGAAGAAGGGGTCGAAAATGTGATCCATAATATCCGCCGAAATGCCGGTGCCCCGGTCTGTGACGGTGACATTTAGGGTTTCTCGCTTATCTTCGGTGCGCGCCGATACGATGACCTTTTCGCGGGTTGGGCTGGCGTCGCGGGCATTACCGAGCAGGTTGATGAAGACCTGAGACAAGCGTTGCGGTTCACACATCAGCTCCAAGCTGGGGTCGATGTCGTTGACGAAGATGATCTGCTTGTCATCGCGTGATAACGACAGCAGGTCGATGGCGTCTTGGACGATGGCCGCTAACGAATGAGGATAATGGTCGGCCTTGCCCTTTTGGTCCCCGGCATGGGAAAAATTGACCAGCGAACGCACGATCTTGGTTACTCGATCGGCCTCATGACGAATTTGCTGGGCAATCTGTTCGACCTCGGCACTCGATTCAGCGTATTTCAAGTCTTGGGCTAGGCAGTCGATACCGGTGATGGGGTTGCCAATCTCATGGGCGACCCCGGCGGCGAGCTGACCGATTGAGGCCAAACGCTCCGAATGAACCAACTCCGCCTCGAGCATCTTGTACTCGGTTTCATCCTCGAGCAGTACAATAATACCCTCATTTAAATCACTGCTGGCTCGACCAAACTGGGTGCGGTGCAGGCTATACCAACGCTTCCGGGCCAGATCGGCGGGATCGTCCTGTTCGATGGTGATCTTTTCTTCGCTGCCCTTGATGAAACTGCCGATCAGGTCATACCATTTGCCCGGCAGAAGATCGATTTTAGCGCCAATCGCGCGTTCCTCACTGATGCCGGTCAAGTGCACCATCCATTCGTTCCAGAGCAGTATTTCGCCATCGACGGTAAGTGAGCAAACGCCAATGGGCAGGCGATACAGGGTGTCGCGGTGATGTCGTCGGAGCCGGTCCAATTCCGCCGACATGCCGGTCAATTGGTAGTGGTAGTTGTCGAGATTCTGTTCTAAATAGTGAATGTCGTCGCTGCGAGTACTGGCGACTAGGTCGTAGGGCAGGTAGCGACTGACCATCGCCTGTGCCACCGAGGGGCCCATCATACCTGACAGGTTGGCCTCCAAGGTGTCGCGCAGACGCCGTAAGGCATAGGGGCGATACTCGCTCAGATCGAACTTGAGCTGCGCCAGGGCGCGCCGGACCTCGCGTTCGGCCATGACTTGGCCCAGTGGTTTGATCAATGAATCGATAAACTCGCGCGCATTCTTGGCGCGCAGCGGAAAGCGCTGGCGTCGGTCAACGGAGCTGATCACACAGATTTCTGCCGAGTTTTTCTCCTCCGGTGAGGTCTTGGTGAGCAGCGAGACGAAGAAGAAGGTCAGCGCATTGAGACCGAACGAAATATATACCACCTCAGACCAATGGTTATTGTCTAAAGCGAATTGCAGTGGCATGCGCCCCTGCACTAACAGGCTGTCGATCAGCACCGGGCTCAACTGCATGACCAGCCAAGACCCCAGGCCCATGCCCACGCCGGCCATAAAGCCTTTACGGTTCGCTTTGCTCCAAAACAGCAAGCCGATCAGGCCAGGGGCCATTTGCAACAAACCGGTGTAGGCGGTAATCAATAAGGTCGACTGGTTTTGCACCTGGTTTAAAAAGAGGTAAAAGCCATAAATTGAACAGAACACCAAGCCGATTAATAGCCGTCGGGTCCAGATCAGCCATCGGTAGATATCGACATTGACGCTCGGACTATAGAAGGGCAGCACCAGATGGTTCAGCAACATGCTCGACAGCGCCAGAGCAGCAATGATGGTCACGCCCGATGCCGCAGACAAGCCGCCCAAGTAGGTTAACCAGACCAGAAACGCTGAATCAAGGCTCATACCGATGCTGAGCGTAAAGTACTCTGGGCTGAGGTTGGAGCCGGTGCGGATGCCGGCCCACATGATTGGTAGAACCGGTAGCGCCATTAAGAGCAGATAGATCGGTGCGGCCCAGGTAATTAAACGCAATCGATTCGGTTGCGAGTTTTCTCGAAACAGTATTTGAAATAGATGGGGTAAGACTAGCGGTGCCGTGACAAACAACAGCAACAACGAAAACCACTGCGTCATCTTTAAGTCAGGATTGATCGAATTAAAGGTCAAGGGGGTCATTTTCACCCACTCCTGCATTGAGTTCAAACCTCCGCCGATTTGGTATACCGCCAAGCCGCCTAAGAGCAGGAAAATAGCCAGTTTAAACAGCGCCTCTAGGGCGAGCGCAAAAATCAGCCCGGGGTGCTTTTCGCTCGGACGAATGCTGCGCGTGCCAAATAGGATCGTCATGTAGAGCAGGATTACACTAATCAGACCGGCGATTAAACGGGTATGGGCGCGTGGGTCGAGAATGATAATAACATCAGTAATGGCTTGGATTTGCAGTGCCAACAACGGCAGAACGGCCAGAAAAACTCCAGCCGCGGTCAATAAGCCTACCCAGCGAGAGCGGTAGCGAAAGGCGAACAGATCGGCCAAAGACGAGAGTTGATAGTTTTTGGCAAGGTTAAACAGGGGTCTAATGACGATCGCCGAAAACAACAGCAGAATGGATAGGCCAACATAGAAAGCCATATAGCCGTGTTGCAACTCATAGGCCATGCCCACGCTGCCATAGAATGCCCACGAGCTGCAACTGACGCCAAAGGCCAGCACGTAAACGAGCGGATGTTTGATCAATCGTTCGGCAATCTTGCCTTTTTCGGCAAAGTACACGACCAAGAACAGTGCGCTCAAATAGAGCAAGGCTGCGAGCACCAGGTAGCCCCAATGAAAGGTCATGAGCGCCGTCCACGCGAGCGTTCAACTAAGGCATTTACCAAGATGCCCAGAAACCACAGCAAGAAGGGTAGATACCAGAAGGTGCGGGCATCGAACCAGGTTAGGGTGTAGGGCAGAAGAAGGTAAAGCGGGAGAATCATGAGTTTAATAAACATACTCGGGGCTCAATAAAGGTCGACGGCTGTTGCGCAGCCGTCAAGTGTAGCCTGAGTGCGACCGAATAAGAAGGCGGCTCAAGCTGGGTCGGCAAAGCGTTGATGAATCTGGCAAAACTCGTCCAGATTTTCAAGCAATAGATCGACCAGCTGTGGGTCGAACTGCAATCCCCGTTGAGCCTGGAAATAGGCCTCAACGCGCGCCATATCCCAGGCCGATTTATAGATTCGACGGTTACACAGGGCATCAAAGACATCGGCAACGGCGGTAATGCGCCCCGCGATGCCGATAGCGGTGCCTCTTTTGCCGGCCGGATATCCGGTCCCGTCCCAACGCTCATGGTGTTCGAGCGCAATGTCAGCCCCCAGTTGCAACAGCGGTTTGTTGGACGATGCGAGCATTTGGTAACCGATCTTGGCGTGAGTTTTCATCACAGTCCATTCTTGCGCATCGAGCTTGGTCGGCTTATTCAAAATGGTATCGGGAATGGCAATTTTACCCAGGTCGTGGAGCGGGGCCGCCTCGCGAATTTGGGTCGCCGCGTCGCTCGACAGGCCGCATTTTTGCGCCAGCAGATAGCTAATTTCTGACACCCGGCGCAGATGAAAGCCAGTTTCTTGGGATCGATGTTCGATCGCATCGCCGAGTAGATAGACGATTTCGCGTTGGCTGTCTTCGAGCAGGGTTCGCAATGAAATGTTTTCAAAGGCCGTTAAGGCATTGTGACAGAACATCTTTAATAGGTGTTCTTCCAGCTCATTGCGCGTCTTGAAGTCGCGTAAAAATAACAGTCCGGCGTGATGAGGCTTGGCGCGATACAGGCAAATAAAGCCGTGGGATGTCATTTGGCTGCTAAAACCGAGCGCAGAATCATGCAATAGATGGGCACATTCGTTAGGCAGGATGTCGACCGCGCGTTGCTGTTCTTGATCGGAGTACGCGCCGGTTCCGGCAATGACCCTCAGTTCACCGGCCTGTTCAAAGGCGGCCACGCCATGACTGCCGGCATAGAAGCCGTCCTCCTCAGGCGCAATAACCGCCGAAATTTGCTCTAATATGCCGTGGGCAAAATCCTTCAAGTAGGTTTTCTGATGCAACTGGGTTGAGCATTCTAGAATGCGTTCTAGGCCCAAGCGTGAGCGATCTAAGGCGATAATGTCGCGATAGCTGCGCAGGCAGGAGTACATTAGGGTGTGTAACTTACCACGTGTTAACTCGGTTTTTTCTTTGTAATCATTGATGTCATATTCGGCAATAATGGTCTCTTCCGGCGCTTGACCGGGTTGGCCGGTGCGCAAAACGATGCGCACAAAGGTGTTTTTCAGCATCGACCGGATCGCATTGGCGGTTTCCAGTCCGGCATGTTCGGTTTCCATCACCACATCGAGCAAGCACACGGCAACGTCTGGGTTATCCATCAGGATGTCGATGCCCTCTTTGCCGGTATAGGCATGTAAAAAAATGAGCGGCCGATGGTCAAAGGTGAAGTTACGTAAGGCTAATTTGGTGATGCTGTGCACTTCCTCATCGTCGTCAACCACCAATACTTGCCATGGCCGCCGGGCTTTGTTGGCATCGGGTTGCGCTCCGTTCTCATCGGCAAAGACTAGATCATCGCTCATAGGGCGTTTTCCTCTCGGTAGGGTGGCCGCTCATGCAGCAGTTTAATTGCCATGACAATCTCAAGCCCCTGTCCCAGTTGGCTCGTGGTTTTGATCTGCCCTAGCAACTTAGAGGTAACCAGATTGTAGACAATATTCATTCCCAAGCCGCTGCCACCAGTGGATCGACGTGTGGTGTAAAAAGGATCATAGATGTGCGCCAAAACTTCAGGGGTCATGCCGGCACCATTGTCCTGATAGACCAAGGAAAAGCCGTCTTTGCTCTGCTGTGCGGCATCGAGGGTAATTTGGCCGGCGCGAGTGCCGTCCTGGAAACCATGGATGAGGGAGTTGAGGATCAGATTGGTGATGATCTGTGCCAAGGCACCGGGTGCAATGCTCAGGTTGATCGTTTTCGGCACTCGATTGAGAACCTCGATTTCCGTGTGCTTTAGCTTGGGGCGCAGCGACATCACGATCTCATCCACATAGCCGTGTAGGTTAATTAACCGCGCCTGATCGCTGGCCTGATCGACGGCGATGTTTTTAAACGACTGAATTAGCGTTGCGGCACGGTTGAGATTTCGGCTCAGGAGTGTTTCGGTTTCGTGGCATTCGGCCAGAAAACCTTCAAAACCAGAGCGGGTCAGTTGATTGCCGGCCAGGCATTGCTGGGTAATGCGCATCTCTTCTTTGAGGTGACTCGCGGCGGTGATGGCTACCCCGAGGGGCGTATTGACCTCATGGGCGATACCGCTTACCAAGATACCCAAGGATGCCATCTTCTCACTGCGAATCAGTTCGGTTTGTGCCGTTTTGAGTTTTTCCAGCGAATCGACCAGGGTGGCATTGGCGGTGCTCAACTCGCTCGTCCGGCGCGACACCAGCTGTTCCAAACGGTGACGGTATTCTACTAAGGACACATTCTGCTCGATCAATGACTGACGTTGGACGTTAAAAATTTCGTACAGTCGGCCAATTTCGTCGCTGCGTTGTTGTAAGGCGGGTGTGATCGCAACGGTTTCGGGGCTTAGATCGGCGGCGTAAGTTTGTACGTGTAGGGTGAACAGTTCCACGGGTTTGGCGATAAGCTGGCGGACCAAAAAATAGAACAGAAATTGCAACAGGACAAAGACCACCACACTGACGCTGAGGCTGATTTGGGTTAGTTCATTAACCTGTTGGCGAATTAAGCCATTATCGCTGCGAATCTGTAGCGTGCCGATATTGAAATTCTGCTCACCAGCGCCTTCGGCCTCGACGATCAGCGGTACCCAAGCGGTCAGGGCAGCATCGTTTTGTGTCTGGATCGGTGCCGCTAACCTAGGGACTTGCGCCGCGAAGTCGGCCAAGTCACCGCCGCTGTAGTTGAATAGGCCGCTGTGGTCATTGACCGACACACCGGAGATGAATTGGTCGCGCAGGATGGCATTGGCGGCGTCGACGGTGCCGGTTTCGTTATAGACCCACAACGACTGGGTCACCAATATCGCCAAATTATCGATGGCGGCCGCGACATTGTGCGCCCGCGTGCGCTCCAGTACGGGCTGTAAAGCCCAGTACACGGTCGCCACGGTTATTAACAGGGCACTCAATACGCTAGTAGTGATACAGGCCATCAGTCGGCGAGTGAGATGAGCTTTGAGTCCGAACATAAAGCATTAGAGGGTTGCGTGAGAAAGTATCAGTCTAGCCGAAGGTTTTGGCTTTGCAGCGGCAATTGAAAACTAATTGGGTCTTCGCGCCAGCAGGCTACGGCCTGCTGCAGCAAACGATGGGGCGAGTCCGGCGTCAAGGTTATGCCCAAGGCCTGCAAGATGCGCAGCAGATTGGCACCCGCGGTCGCATTCTGGATTGCCGGGGAGAGATTTTGCTTGCTCAGTTTCTGTGCCGAATTCGGGCTTAATAGCACCGGGAAGTGGCCGTATCGGGGCAGTGGGGCGCCGAGCGCCCGATACAGTTCGCGTTGCCACCAGACCGACTCCAATATGTCGATGCCGCGCACCACCTGGTTAATGCTCTGGTCAATATCATCACTGACCACGGCCAATTGATAGGCAAATAAACCATCCTTGCGCAGCACGACCACCGCACCGGCCTGGTCGCGCGGAGCCGATACTTGCAGGCCCTGAAACCGGTCGATAAAGCGATCCTGCTCGGTCAATACCCGAAAGCGCACCGCGGCGTTCGCCACCGGTTGACGTTGAGAAGAACAGGTGCCCGGATACACCGGGTGAGCGCTGAGGTCTTTACGACTGCATTGGCACCAGAACAGTCGCTCTTGCTGGTGCAGGGTGTTGAGGTTGGCCCGATACAGCTCAAGCCGGTCGGACTGATAGGTTTCGGTTTCATCCCATTCCAGTCCGTGTGCGACCAGTGTCGCCAAAATGTCTGCACTGGCGCCGGCCTGTTCTCGAGCTGGATCTAGATCCTCGATGCGCACCAACCATTGGCCCTGATTTGCCTTGGCATCCAAATAGCTGACCACGGCCGCAAACAATGAACCAAAATGCAGCGGGCCGCTGGGGCTGGGCGCAAAACGTCCTCTGTAGGGGGTTGGGCTAATTGGCGTGTGGTGCTCAGACACTGTTATTTTCAGTCAGGTTCGCTAAGATGGGCCCATTGTAGTGAGTAGAGCGCGTCGAGCGCAAACTGCCCGTTTGAAAAACCTTACCAGCTTTGGGAAATTGTATGATGCTTGCCGATCGATGCCAGCGTATCGCGTCTTTTTATGTTCTAGAAGTGATTGCCCAAGTTGAGGCGCTCGAACAGAGTGGGGTCGATGTCATTCGCGCCTTTATTGGTGAGCCCGACTTCCCGACACCGGAGCCTATCGTGGCCGAGGCGGTGCGAGCCCTGCAAACGCAAAAGCTCGGTTACACCGCGAGCACCGGGGTGCCGGCTTTGAAGCAGGCCATCGCCGACCGCTATCAGCGTTGGCATGGCCTAAGCATCAATCCGGCGCGAATAATTGTCACGCCGGGTGGTTCGGCGGCGCTGCATGTGGCCTTTCTGGCGACCCTGAATCCCGGCGATGAAGTATTGCTGCCCGAACCGGGTTACCCCTGTAATGCGAATATCCTGCATATGGTTAACGCCACGGGCGTCGCCGTGCCGATGGACCCAAACCAAGATATGCAACTATCCCTGAGCGCGCTGAGCGCCGCCTTGAGCCCGAGAACCAAGGCATTATTGATCGCCTCGCCCAGCAATCCGCTCGGTACCGTGATGTCGCCCGAGCAATGGCAAACCTTGGTCGATTTTTGTCGCACCCACGAATTGCAGTTATTGGCCGATGAAATTTATCACGGCCTGACCTTTTCCGATCTGGCCTGCAGCGCGTTGGAAGTGGAAGCGGACGCCTGGATAATTCAATCCTTTTCAAAATTCTATGGCATGACCGGGTGGCGCCTAGGTTGGCTGGTGGTGCCCGAATACGCCATCGACGCCTGTACCCGCATTGCCCAGAATCTCTATCTGTCGGCGTCGACCGTAGCGCAAATTGCGGCCCTGGCCGGTTTCTCACCGGCTGTTGAGGCAATCTGTTTTGAACGCCGGGATCGCTTGCGCGAACGGCGCGATTATCTGATGCAAGCCTTGCCGACGCTGGGCTTTCGCATCCTGGGCGAGCCGGAGGGCGCCTTTTATCTGTATATCGATGTGTCTCGTTACAGCGACAACGCGCAAGATTTTTGCCACGATCTGTTGCTTAAGGCTGGCATTGCCCTGACCCCAGGTTTGGACTTTGGCGGTCCTTGTTTTAATACCAGTGTGCGCATCGCCTATACCGCCGATCTAGCTCGCTTGGCCGAAGCGATGCGCCGATTGACGGTCTATTGTCGGAATTTGGCACTCGAGGTCAGTCTCTAATCGCCCGCCCGGGGGCTCGGTTGCGCGATAAATCACGCGAGCGTGGCAGAAGCGTCGTTTTATGGGCACAATTGGCGGCTCATTAGCAGTCGAGTTTACGATGCGCGCACCTCAAATTCTGTCCCTTATTGCCATTGGCCTCAGTCTGGCCGGTATCAGCCTGCTTACCGCCCTGGATACCAATGTCCAGTCCGGTGACCTTATTGGTCTGTTGAATAGCGAAAATGCCAGCCATCAAGCGTTGGCCAATGGTCTTTTCTTGCTCTTGGGTATTTTTTGGATGGGTGCGGTCGATAGCACCCGGCGCTTCATAGAGCCGCGGTCGCTGGATAGCTGGTTGCGTTTTTCGGCTATCGGCTTCGCCGCCAGCTATTTATTTAGCATGCTTTTCCCCTGTGATAACGGCTGCCTGCCCGGTGCATCCGTAAGTCAGATGGTGCACAGCAGCGTGCTGTGGTTGTTGTATTGCGGGCCCGCGGTATTTGCCGGTCGTCTGCTGTGGGGCAAGCCGGAGCGGCAAATTCGCCATCTAGCCGCCCTGTTGCTGCTGGTGTTTGCCGTGCTGCAATTGGATGCCTTCGTCTTTCAAGCATCACCGGGCCTGTGGCAGCGCATTTATGAGTTACTATTCTGTTGGCTTTGGTGGCTCAGTTTACACGCCATGGTAAAAGCCGACAGTGCTCAAGCCTAGCGTTTGGCGGCACTGCCCTTGCCATACTATCGTCGTAGGGTCGAGTTTTCTGTAATCAAAAAGAGTAGGATCTGCGCCACTCGTAACTAGGCTTCTTTATGGCATACCGTATCTTTGAAATCGTCGCGCCGATCTGTTTTGTGGTGTTGGCGGGATTTTTTTACAGCCGTTTTAAAAAGCCCAATATGGAAGCGGCGAACACCATTAATTTGGATGTGTTTGTGCCCATTTTGATCCTCAGCGTCTTCGCCAGCGCGCCGGTCGATATTTCAGACTATGGCGGACTGATTCTGATGGGCACCGTCATTACCCTGTTGCCGGGTCTGTTCGTGTTGTTGTTCTATCGTTTCTTGAACGTCGAATGGAAGACCTTTGCACTACCGATGATGTTCAAGAACAGTGGTAACTTGGGCATACCCTTACTGGTCTTGACCTTTGGCGAAGAGTATTTGCCAGCCATCCTGATCCTCTTTATCTTGGAAAACATCCTGCATTTTAGCGTTGGGATTTGGCTCCTCAGTCCGAAGAAGCGCTCACTCAGCTTTTTGAAACAGCCGATCATTATCGCGTCGTTGATCGGCATTAGCCTTTCGGTGTTAAAGATCAGTTTACCGCCCTGGTTGGTCACCGGCCTGAGCATGCTCGGCGATGTCGCCGTACCCTTGATGCTCTTTGCCCTAGGCGTCCGGTTGGTGAACTTGGATTTTCACGGCTGGCGCATCGGGTTGGCCGGCGCGATCGCGGCGCCGGTGTTGGGCCTGACCTCGGCGGCGCTCTTTATTCATTGGGTTGAGCTACCCGATACGCTGGAGAAAATGGTTTGGTTGTTCGCCGCCCTGCCGCCGGCGATCCTGAACTTCCTCTTGGCCGACAAATACCAGCAACAACCTGATAAGGTCGCGGCCATTGTGCTGTTCGCCAATGTTGGTAGCCTAGCGGTTATTCCGCTGGTTTTATTTTTCATTCTCTGAGGTCAACATGTTTAAACAATGGGAACGGGCGCCCGCCCAGACACAAATCGATAAACAGGCGTTTATCGAGGCACTGAAGTTCAATGCCGATGGCTTGATCCCAGCGATCGCCCAACAGCACGATAGTGGCGAGGTGCTGATGATGGCCTGGATGAATCTGGCGTCGATTAGCGAAACCCTGGCCACCGGTCAGGTCTGTTATTGGTCGCGCTCGCGCCAAACCTATTGGCGCAAGGGCGAAAGCTCGGGTCACCGACAGCAACTGGTGGCGCTGCGTGCCGATTGTGATGGCGATACCTTGTTGCTGCTGGTCGATCAACAGGGCCCAGCCTGTCACACCAATAGGCGCAATTGCTTCTTCTTCGAAGCCCAGGCCGATGCGGTGACCGTGCTCAATGATGTCGACTCGGGTTTAGTCTGAAGTTAGGCGGATATCATCCAAGGTTAACAGCAGCGGCGCGTCGAGTTGGGCAAAAAACAGACCCAGGCGATATATACCGTCCATCGCCATCGCACGCCCAGCCGGCGCCGATTGGACCGCCGCCAAGGGCACCCTAATGTGGTTCCAGCCCGGCGTCAGTTCGAAGCTCTGATTATAGCGATCCGAATACAGTTGAGCCGACAATTCATGGGCTCGGTCATTGATGCGAACGGTCAACACCTGCACCCTGCTGCTGGGATTGTGTGCCTGCAGTTGCAACTGCTGGTAACCGCGCCAGTCGGCCAACGTTGGCGCGAGGCTTACGCCTGAAAAATGGCCAGCCTTGAGTCGCGCCTGGCCGGCGAAGCGACCTTCCGACACTCGATCGGGACTGATTTCAGTCATCCCATGCCAATGGGCCAGTGAGTCTCCCTGTTCGAAATTCTCAATAAGAGGCGCTCGGTTTTGCCGCCGCAGATCCTGCTGTGCCGTCCAGGCGAAGCCACTCAGATCGAGCAGCAGTAGTAGGATCGCAAAACTGATCAGGCTAGGATGTAGGTGCGCTCGCGCGCGCCAAAACAGTGCCAGAGTGGCACCAACCAGGTTGCGCAGCATATCCCGACTACTGAAATCCCGCCCGACCTGATGTTGAATTAGCTCAAGCAGCAAACTCAGAATGAAGATGCTCGCCAGGACCAGGGCGACCTGTGGCCAACGGGTGATGGGCCGGAATGAGCAATAGAGGCCGGTGGCCAGGAAAAAGAAGCCTATATGGCCGAGATTCCAGCCATAGCGGATAAAAGGCAAGGCAACGGCGCTCGGCCCACCGATAAAAAACAGTGGCGTCACCGCCAGCACCAGAATCACCAAGAGGTGACCCGGGCGCAGCAGCCTAAGCAAGGCGGTTTACCGACGTCGGCGGCCGGTCCGGCACTGGGTGATGGTCAGTCGAGCACATGGACTCAGGCCTAACGATTGACCGCGACAACGGCCGCGACCAACGCATCAACCTCGTTGAGCTGCAGGCCAGCAATATTGACGCGGCCACCGCTAACGATATAGATGCCGTAGTCCGCCTTGAGGCGAGCGATCTTGGCATCACTGAGCCCGGTCAGGCTGAACATGCCCTTGTGGTGACCAAAGTAGTCATAGTCTTCGCCTTGGGTGGCAATGCGGAAACCCTCGACCAGAGCCGAACGTAAGCCGTTGATGCGCAGGTTCATGGTGTCGAGTTCGGCCCGCCAGAGGCCATTGAGTTGATCATCGGCCAAAATGGTACTGACGATCGCAGCGCCATGCGAGGGCGGCATCGAATAGCTGCCGCGCGCCAATTCACACATCTTCGCGCGGCCATTATGCGCATGGCTGGCATCCTCGCCGACCAGGATGGCAGCACCGGTGCGTTCCCGATAGAGGCCAAAGTTTTTCGAGCAGGAGGTAGAGATCATCAGCTCTGGCACGGCGTTGGCCAATAGCCGCAGGCCCTGGGCATCAGCTTCGAGGCCGTCGCCCAAACCCTGATAGGCAATATCGACAAAGGGTAGAAAACCGCGTTGCTGAGCCAACTCGGCGATCCGCTGCCAAGCCGCTAGGCTCAGATCGGCGCCACTTGGATTATGGCAGCAGCCGTGTAACAGCAGGACATCGTCGGGTCCCAATTGGGCCACTTGGGCCAGCATCGCGGTTTCATCCACTGCCTTGGTCACCGGGTTCAGATAAGCGTATTCCTGCACGGCCAAACCGGCACGAAGCATAATAGGGCGATGATTGATGTAGCTGGGGTTGCTGATCCAGACGGTGGCATTGGGCCGTGCAAAGGCGAGCAGATCGGCCAGATTGCGCAAGGCACCGCTGGCACCCGGCGTTTGCAGGGTGCTGGCGCGGGCCATCGCCGAAGTGCCACCCAAGAGCAGAGACTGGATGGCCAGGTTAAAGTTTTCATCGCCGACCAATCCTTGATAGGCCTTGGTGGATTCCGTTTTCAGCAGAGTCTGTTCGGCCTGTGCCACGGCAGCCATGATCGGTGTGATGCCCTTATCGTTGCGATAGACACCGATGCCCAGATCAATTTTATCGGTCCGTGCATCATTCTTAAATTCGCTGATTAACGATAAAATCGGGTCGGCCGAGGGGGCCTGAATCTGTTCAAACATGATGACTCCAGGGGATTGAATCGCAAAGGCACTAGCATAACGCTAAAGTCGGGTGCATTTCGAGTCTTGTCGCGATAATGGCCGCTCGGCGCAGTGCAAACTCGCCCAGAACCCACTACAATCTGTCGCTGTTTTATTGAGTCTCATTGTTGAGGACCGCATGAAAGCCTTATCGCGTGATCAAGTACAAAGCTGGATAGAGGCTTGCTCATTGGAAGCCTACGTCTGTTCAGACTGTGAAGGGATACATTTGCCGGTGTGGGAAGGTCGGCCGGGAGTGCTCGAAGCGCGTTGTTTCGTCGAGTCCGATCGCTGCTCGGTGCTGACCGAGATTGCCATTCGACCGTCAGCGGTGTTACCACTGCAAGGCGCCGTGCATTTTATGAATTATGACTTCAGTCTGCTGAAGGTGATGATTTCCATGGATGATGAGGACGTGCCGCGCATGCTGCTGACTCTAGCGATACCGCTGAAGCATCTGAGCGCGCCGATGTTTAAGGATTGGCTGGATATGTTGTTGACCGAAATGGATGCCATCTACGATCAATTAACCGATATGGACGTCCTAATGGTGCACAACGAGCTGGATGATCCTGTCGAAGATTTCGACGACAGGCTGCACTAGGGCTTAGCGCAAGCCCCTTGGCAAGGCCGCCCTATTGCCTTTGGCAGCAGGACGGCCCTGTGGTTACCAAGCAGCGGCCTAAACGATTTCTTTTGCCGCAATCTTTGCGGCCCATTCCTGTGGCCCGGTGCTGTGTACCGATACGCCATTGCAGTCCACTGCAACGGTGACCGGCATTTCTTCGAGCACAAATTCGTAGATCGCTTCCATGCCCAAATCGGCAAAGGCCACCACCTTGGCGCTGCGGATTGCCTTCGAGACTAGATAGGCGGCACCGCCAACGGCCATCAGATAGGTCGCCTTATGCTTCTTGATCGCCTCGATGCCGATCGGTCCGCGTTCAGCCTTGCCGACCATTGCAATTAGGCCGGTATGCTCCAGTACCGTATCGGTGAACTTGTCCATGCGGGTCGCCGTCGTTGGGCCGGCGGGACCGACCGCCTCTTCGCGCACCGGATCCACCGGGCCGACGTAATAAATCACCTTGTTGGTCAGGTCGATTGGCAGCGGTTCGCCTTTGTTGATCATATCGACCATGCGTTTGTGCGCGGCATCGCGACCGGTATACATCTTGCCCGATAAGAGCAGGGTTTCACCAGGCTGCCAGGTTTGCGTCTCGGCCTTGGTCAGGGTGTCGAGGTTGACTCGGCGTGCCGATGGACCGGCTTCCCAAACGATGGCCGGCCAGTCGGCGAGTGTTGGCACGGGCAAATCGGCGATGCCGCTGCCGTCGAGCGTGAAATGAGCGTGGCGCGTGGCGGCACAGTTGGGGATGATCGCAACCGGCTTATTGGCCGCGTGGGTGGGCGCATCCAGTACCTTAACATCCAATACTGTAGTCAGGCCGCCTAAACCCTGGGCACCGATGCCCAACTTGTTAATCTTATCAAACAACTCCAGGCGCAGTTCCTCGGCCCTATTACTCGCCCCCTTGGCCTGTAAATCTTGAATATCGATTGGCGCCATCAGACTTTCTTTGGCCAGTATCATGGCCTTTTCAGCGGTACCGCCAATGCCGATACCGATCATGCCCGGCGGGCACCAGCCGGCCCCCATTTCTGGGATCATCTTCAGGACCCAGTCGACCACCGAGTCGGATGGATTCAGCATGGCAAATTTAGCCTTGGCCTCACTGCCGCCGCCCTTGGCCGCGACCTGAATATCGATGGTAGTGCCGGGCACTAAGCGGGTATGGATGACCGCGGGGGTATTGTCTTTGGTGTTGGTTCGAGCACCGTCCGGGTCGGCCAAGATCGAGGCACGCAGGACATTGTCGGGCAGGGCATAGGCCTCGCGCACGCCTTGATTGATCATGTCTTCGAGGCTCATGGTCGCATCGCCAAAGACCACACTCATGCCGACCTCAACAAAGACTGTCACAATGCCAGTATCTTGGCAAATTGGCCGGTGGCCTTCGGCACACATTCGACTGTTGATTAGTATTTGGGCAATGGCATCCCGTGCGGCAGGGGATTCTTCACGTTCGTAGGCCTGGTGCATGGCCTGAATAAAATCCTTGGGATGATAATAGGATATATACTGTAAGGCATCGGCAACACTTTGGATTATATCGGCTTGTTTTATCAGAGTCATACTGCTCTCCATCAGGATCGAGGTGGCGCCTCGGTATTATTATTGGCTGGAAGTGTACAACAAATATCAGGGTGGAGGCTGTTCCCAGACTAAAGTTGCACAGGTTTGCCGCCCAGCATCGAGATAAGCTTGCAAAATTCAAACGCTCGTTTAAATTAGAGATAACGTCCTACTGCTGCGAGTCATGATTGTTAGCCATTAAAACTCTATATCATTAAACCGTTTGTCCTCAAAACCATTTATCATCAAAGGTGGGCCACATGTCTGAAATAGAAACGCGTCTCAACAACGGTGTACTGGAAGTCCAATTTAATCGGCCTGAAAAAAAGAATGCCATTACCGAGCAGATGTACCGTCGCTTGGGCGATATCTTTATCGGTGCGCGCAGTAACTCGGAGGTCGCCGTGATTCTGATTACCGGTCAGAAGTCCTGTTTTACCGCCGGCAACGACTTACAAGACTTCCTCGATAATCCGCCGGTGGATGATGAGTCGGCGGTGTTTCGGTTTCTGCAGACCGTGGCTGACTTTCCCAAGCCGCTGGTCGCCGCGGTCAATGGCCCGGCCATTGGCATTGGCACCACCCTGTTGCTGCACTGCGACCTGGTTTTTTCCGGCGAGAGCGCGCTGTTTCAATTACCCTTCGTGAAGCTGGGTTTGGTGCCAGAATTTGCCTCGTCTTACCTGTTGCCGCTGCGCGTCGGTCATGCCAAGGCCGCGGAGTGGCTGTTAACCGGCAAGACCTTCGATGGTCAGGAAGCCAAGGCCGCCGGTCTAATCAACGGGGTTTATAATGATGAGCAGTTTTTCAGTGCCGCCGTTCATCAGGCACAGGCCTTGGCGCAATTGCCGCTGGAATCCTTGATTATCACCAAGCGCCTAATGAAGCAGACCTATATGGCGAAAACCCTGCAAACCATGGAAGAAGAAGGCGAACTGTTCCGCAAGCGGTTGGCCAGTGACGATTTCAAACAGGCGGTGACCCGGTTTTTAAGCCGAAGCTGAGTATCGACTCAGTTTGACTCAGTCGTAAATGCATCGATCAGGGCGGACGGGGATTGCTTAAACAGATACCAGTCGGGTCGCTGCCACGAGCCCTTGAAGGCGGCCGAGTTGGACCGAAAGGCGACGCGGTCCTTTTCATTACCGTCGATAAACATCACCAGTTCAATCTCCTGTTCAGCGGTGTCTACCGTTGCGTCATACCATTGGGCAATTTCATTAGGTGTCAACATTTTGCGTCCGGCGACGGTGTAAAGCGGGAAGTCGACACCTGTTTGTGTCGTGCCCGCCTGATAGGCTTTAAAGATTAGCTCACTGCACACCATGGCATTGTCACTGTCGAAATCGAAATCAAAATCGTAGGGTTGACCGGTGTAATAGAAGGCGTTGTGGATGGCCTTGGCTTTTTCAAGCTTGCCCAGCAACGGGCGGAATATGGCGGCGCCGTCGGCTGCCAGCGATGTTTCAATGGAATTAAAGATAACCCCCGCGTTCAGTGCCTCGATGGCCCGAACCTCGCCCATGGCGTCATACCCTGGATGTCGGGCATAGATCTCGCTGGTCGCACGCAAGAGCGCATCGAAACTGTTAAAACCTTGCTCGGCGAGCCATTGCTTAACCTCTGGCGTATCAAAGTATTGCTCGCGTTCGGCGTGCGAGCCGATATAGATTGCCGAGTGGGTCCAAAAGCCGGGAATGCCGACATTGGTCAGGCGCCATTCCTTGCGGGTCAGATAAAAGTCGCCTGGCTCTAAATCTCGGCTGAAGCTTAAGGCTTGCTCGGGCGTGATCAGTGTCTCGCCAATACGCCAAACCTTGACCTTGCCCATGCCCTTGGCGACCCCTCGCTGGATTGGGAACCAGGTTCTAAATAGCGAACGGCTTACCGTGCCGGCGCTGTTGGCGACCAACAAACCGGTGCGACTCTGCTGCCGAACGGCCAGTCGATCGGCGGAAAATTGTGCGGCAAAAGACGACTGCGCATCGACCGATAAACTGCTGGTGAGATCATCGAAGCGAACAGTGTTCCAGTCACTCAAAACCTGATTGCTGAATTTTTGATACATCTTGGCGGGCAGCTCCAGATCCGGATGAGCAAGGTTGAGCCATTTCACCAGTTCCGGATCCCGACCGATGCGACTGATAAATGCCAAGCCGAAGCGGTAATAAGCCGTCATGGCGAAGGCGTGTATTTGCATGCGCCGATCATGCTCGGCCGAAGATTGCCGCTGATAGAGCTCATTCTTGTCGGCCAGTACACCCAGGGTGGCCATATAGTCCAGATAAACCCCCCAGACATCGAGCACGGTCTGCTTCTCAGCCCGATTTAGCAGCACCGGGAGAAGTTTCGATCGATTAAATATGTCAGGCTTTTGATCGATATAGCTGATCAGATTCAGCAGCCCCTGACGTTGAATTCGAATCGCCTGAACATCGGTCGATTCGGCCAGGGCCTCAAGGCCAAACAGCAGTGAATAACAAAATAGGGCAAGCGCGAACGGTTTTTTTCCTAACACTAAAATAAGTCCATTTGATCATTAAGGTTGCTGTCCGGTGCGTCCGTTTCTGATTCGGCCGGTGGTGCCGAGTCCTCAACGGACGCTTTATGAGTCGCCAGAGGAGCGGCCCCGAACCAATAGCTCTGGCGCTGCAGCAAATACGCTTGGGTGTCGAGTAAGGCGGCGTGCTCCGGTGAGTCTAGCAGCTTTGCCGCGACGCGCTCGAGCGCGCTCGAGATGCTTAAGGCTTGGCCTCGGTCCGGATCCTCAAGCACGCCGAGGCGGCTGTTTTTCCACCCGGCAAACTGCGCATCGCTCAACGCCGATGGGAAGTTCCGCGCCAGTGCGCTTTCGACCAAAGGTGGTAAGCGATCATCGTGCAGCAGATGGGTTTCATCGAGCCAGCGTTCTTTGTGGATGCGGTCACTGGCCATTCGGTTCAATAGGTTGCGATCGTGATCGTCGATAAAGCCGGAATAGAGCGCATGTTCAGGGTCAGCAGGGGGCTCACGTCGGTCTTGTTCGGTAAAGACGGCCAGCGCCAGCGCACGCAATTCCGGATGAGCCTCTACTATGGCCTGATGTACCTGAATGCGGACCAGGTCGACATCGAGCCGCTCTGCTGTGACGGCATCTAACAGGGTCATCGATGCGATCATCGGGCTGCGGTTCAAGTGCACGGTTTTGAACGGCGGTCGGGTCGCACCCTCGGGCAGATCAGCAGCCTTACTGTACAGCCAGGTCTTGAGCGTTTGGGCGTCGTGGGCCAGTAGCCAGCTGGGATCGTTACGGATATCGATAACGATCACCTCGTTATTGCGTTCCGGGTGCATCATTAGGGGGATTTCAATGCCCATGCAATGTTCCAACGCCGGGATCTTGCCGGAAAAATGCAGATGCGGTTGCCGGCCCTCTATATCGATATGCTGACGAACCCGATGTTTGGAACGCAGGCTAAAAGCATAGTCATATAGCTTGGGTTGGCGTTGCTTGATCAACTTGGCCAGCGCGATGGTCGCCAAGACATCGCTGACGGCATCGTGTGCTTTGGCATGCGCCAAGCCGTTGGCCGCGCTCAGGTGCTCGAGCTTGAAGGAGGGTGTGCCGTCGTCCCGCGTCGGCCAATTGATGCCATCGGGCCGCAACGCATGGGTCATGCGCACTACATCGAGCAGATCCCAGCGGGCATTACCGTTCTTCCATTCACGTGCATAGGGGTCGAGCATATTGCGATAGAGTAAATAGCGGGTACATTCATCATCAAAGCGAATACTGTTATAGCCCACCGAACAGGTGCCCGAGAGCGACAAATGCTGATGAATCTGTTGGGCAAAGTCCCATTCTGACAGGCCACGCGCGGCCAAGTCGAGTGGCGATAAACCGGTAATGGCGACCGCATCGGCATCCACCAGGGTGTCGAGTGCTGGTTGGCAGAGCAGATCGATGGGCGAGCCAATCGGATTCAGCTCCAGATCGGTGCGCACCGCGGCAAATTGCGCCAGGCGGTCGCGCTGGGGGTTGGCACCCCAGGTTTCGTAGTCATACCATAGTAGGGTCATGTCACCTGATTGGGGTGTTTGCATCGTCGAGTTACCCTGTTCCGCGCCATCTCCGTTCAGGGTATGCTAACGCGTAGTTCTACCAATTTACAGTTTCCGGTGAGAGATCGCCCCCCGATCGGTTTATCTGGCCTTTTTTTGTGGAGTATTGATCATGTTTAAGAAGCTCTTTTCGCGTAAATCACCGCCCATCACTGGCACGCCAGCCAAGGCCAAAGCGACTCCGGCACCGGCCGTTGTGCAAGCCGATTCACTGCCTGAGCTGGCAGCCAAAATTGTCAGCGCGCCGGGCAAGGCCCAGGCGCCCTTATGGACCCAACTAACCGAAGCGATTAAACAGGGCACCTATAGCTTGGCGGAAGTAAGTGCTCACCTGACCGGCTTGCCGGGCATAATGTTTTTAGTCCAGCACGGGCAGCCGACCGAGGCTGTCAGCCAAGTGCAATGGCACGATATAGCGCTGACTGGCCATATGGCCTCGGTGCGCAAAGTGGCCGCCACGGAACTGACCGATGCCGACTTACTGGCCGCCCTGGCAAAAGAAACCAAGGGTAAGGATAAATCTGTCCATCGTATTGCGACCGATAAGCTCGATCGCCTAGCGACGGATAAGAAGGCCGCCCAAGCCTTACTGGATAAGCAAGAGGCGGTGTTGGACGCCATGAGGCGACTGGCGCATGGGTCCCTCGAGCCGATGTATATCGCCAAATACAAGGGCTTATTGGAACAGTGGGGCGAGCTCAAGAATATTTCGGACGTGCTCCAGGCCGAGTTTGAAGTTAACCGCGCAGTGGCTCAGGCGGTATTCACCCCGGTCAAGCCCAAATCGGCATCGGTCCCTACCGACCCTGAAGCGTCCGCGCTAGACGATAACGCGGCCCCAATTGAGGCCATACTGAGTACTGACCTTGCTCTAGAGCCGGAAGCGGAACCCATTGCGGCCGAGTTGCCGGCAATCGATCGACAGCCGATGGTCGAGGCATTGGTTAAATGGATGTGTCAGTTTATTGAGGTTGGCGATTTCAGTGCTGAAAAAATCGCCGCAGCCGAGCATTTTCTCGATGAGATGCAAGCTCAATGGCAACAGTCCGAGCCCCTGGGCGCGGTGATCAAGGCCGACGCCGAGGCTTTTCGACAGGCCTGCCGGAGCTATAGCTTGGGCCTGCCCAAACTAAGCAAATTGATCGCACAGCACGGTGAACTGGCGACCATACCCGACCAACTCCTGGTCGACGGCAAATCGGCAGACAAGTTGGTGCATGAGTTGGAGGATTGGCTGCACGAGATGGCGCCTGTCATCAGCACCGAGTCACCTGAGGTTGTCATCGCGCTGCGTCAGGGGCTGCAGCGCTATCAAGAAAACCTGACCGCGCACCGGCAGCAGGAAATGAGTCAGGTGCGTGCCATTCGTGGCCAGCTGCGCAGTTGTCTATCGGCTGTCCAGGAGGGCCAAATTCGGCGCGCCTCGGGTCTGTATCACGGCGTCGAAGACCTGCTCAAGGACTTTGATCTAAGTCATCACGCCGGTGTGCACAAACAACTTGACGAAACCACCGCAGCCTTGGCCAAGCTGCGCGATTGGCAAGCCTTTGCCGTGTTGCCAAAAAAGGAAGCCTTGATTCGACGCATGACGGCCCTGACGGAGCAATCGCTCGATCCAGAATTCCGTGCCCAATCGATTCGGGATATGCAGGACGAGTGGAAAACCCTGAGTCGAGGTCTGCAGGATCAGCAGCAAGATCTATGGGAGGAGTTTCATCGCCTAGCCCAACTGGCCTATGAGCCGTGCCGCGAGTTTTTTACCGAGCAGCGTCATCTGCGCGAAGTGAACCTAAGCAAGCGCAAAGAGGTGGTGGAACAGCTTGAAGTCTATTGTCAGCTAGTCGATTGGCAAAACCCGGATATTAAAGAGATAGACCGAGTCTTGCAGATCGCTCGTAACGACTGGACTAAGTACACCCCTGTGGATCGGATTGCCAATAGGGCGCTGCAACAGGCATTCGATAAATCCCATCGCACCCTGTTTGATCGACTGCGTCAGGAGCAAGCCGTCTATAAAGCCAGTAAGGTAGCCATTATCGAACAGGCCAAGGTCTTATTGACGCAAGAGGATATTCGCTCGGCCACCGACCAGGTTAAAAAATTACAGCAACAGTGGAAGGCCATAGGCATGGTCGGCCGCAGAGACGAGCAGACTCTATGGTTAGACTTCCGTAAAGTGTGCGACCAGATTTTTGCGCGTAAAGACGAGCAGGTTATTGCCTTCAAGGCCGACCTGGAAGTGAACAAGGAACAGGCTGATTTGTTGCTCGGCAAGATGGCCTCGATTGTTGACTCGGCGGAATTGTTAGCCCATGCCGATGACTTTGCCCAGTTCAAACAACAGTTCCTCGCCCTGGGCACATTGCCCAAGGCGCACTACCAGCGAATGTCGACCCAGTATCAGGATTTGTGCAATGCCTTTGATGCCGCCCGGACCCAAAAGCGGGTCGAACTGACCGACCAGGATTGGCAGGCCCTGTTTGCCTGGGTCCGGTCAGCCCGGTTTAGTGGCCAGAGCGACGCCGAGTCTCGAGCCGCTTGGCAGAGCCTGACCATACCCGATCCAGCCAAGCCACTCATACAGGCACTAACCGGCTGGCACCAGCCGGTGGAGGATCTGAATCAACAGACCCTGCATGAGAAGACCATTGACCTGGAAATTATGACCCAGAGTGAGAGCCCGGCCGAGGACGCAACCATCCGGATGCAGCTCAAGGTGCACCGTCTGGCGACCAGCATGGGCGCCGTCACCACCGATGCCGATATCAACCAATTGGTGGTCGAATGGCTGGCCCAGGGTGCCGTGAAACAAGACGCTTATAATGCCTTGGAGGCTCGAATGCTCGCTGCCCGAAAACGCTGGTTAAAATAAAAAACCTAAATAAATCAAAAAGTTAGTTGACTTAAAATGAGAACCCCGTAGTATACGCATCAGTTGAGGGGCATTGAGCTACTAGCCTCTCAGAACAGTTTGATGCGGGGTGGAGCAGTCTGGTAGCTCGTCGGGCTCATAACCCGAAGGTCGTCGGTTCAAATCCGGCCCCCGCTACCAATTAAGACCCGACGTTAGGTAACTAACGTCGGGTTTTTTCTTATGGGTCGAGAAAAGCTACCGCGACTCATCGGCACCTTCCGGCCGCGAATCGTCGCACCGCCGCTACCAATTAAGACCCGACGTTAGGTAACTAACGTCGGGTTTTTTCTTATGGGTCGAGAAAAGTTACTGCGACTCATTGGTACCTTCCGGCCGCGAATCGTCGCACCGCCGCTACCAATTTAAAAAACCGCTAGCCGAAAGGTTAGCGGTTTTTTTCTTATGGGTCGAGAAAAGCTACCGCGACTCATCGGCACCTTCCGGCCGCGAATCGTCGCACCGCCGCTACCAATTTAAAAAACCGCTAGCCGAAAGGTTAGCGGTTTTTTTCTTATGGGTCGAGAAAAGCTACCGCGACTCATCGGCACCTTCCGGCCGCGAATCGTCGCACCGCCGCTACCAATTAAAACCCGACGTTAGGTAACTAACGTCGGGTTTTTTCTTATGGGTTGAGAAAAGTTACTGCGACTCATTGGTACCTTCCGGCCGCGAATCGTCGCACCGCCGCTACCAATTTAAAAAACCGCTAGCCGAAAGGTTAGCGGTTTTTTTCTTATGGGTCGAGAAAAGCTACCGCGACTCATCGGCACCTTCCGGCCGCGAATCGTCGCACCGCCGCTACCAATTAAGACCCGACGTTACTCGCGCTATTTATCGCGACCTTTTGTGTTGTGATCACAACATTTTTTTCGTTTTTGGGGAAGGGAGCATAAATACAGGTAAATTAACCGGCTCATCACGCATAACCCATGCTTACTATTCGCCATAGTTGTTTTAGTATTGTAGTGGTAGGTGCTACTTACCATTGTGTAGATTGTTAATGATAGGCTTAAAGTGGAGGCGCTTTGAATATTGGAGAGTCGAGTCGACGGAAGGGTTCTTATCGAAATAATAATCAAAAGAGGTGCATCAATCCTCCTCTGGTTTGCCATAAAAATAAACATTAACGTTGTTGCCGATGCAGTGACTATTGAAGGTTGGGTGCTGTGATTATTTACTGCAACCTAAGTAAAATATCAACCACAGCATTTTTTATATTTCTTGCCGCTATCGCATGAACAAGGATCATTGCGGTTAGGAGTTTTGGCGGCCTTGCTGGTGATCAATTTATTTACTATAGCGTCAAGCTCACTGATGTTTTCGTCTACTGCGTTATCTACCGAAATATTAGCAAATGCTTCATTGTCAGCAACTAGCTTTTCTAGTTCACTTTTTCTCTCATCGCTATTCACCACAAGTGTTAGTGGATTTTTCGCTGTGCCAAGCTTAGCGGTGCGCTCAAAATTATCACCCGATTTTACATAATTTTCTCTGGTATGGATGCGCCCTTTATAATAAAGATCGTGCATGGTGTTGCTCCGCTAATTAAGTGCGTAATTTAAGCGCGGGATTATAACGGAATATTTTAGATAGTCGACGAAAATTAACACATTCAGTCGTTATTAATGAAAATAACCCTAACCTGTAGATATTTGAACTAAGTGTTCGGTATTCATTGGGTGTATTGCTGATTATTGGTATAGGGGGGGGTGTGGGCAAGTATGTGCGCGTTTGCAGTTAGGGTTTTTCGAGTATTTTGCTAATCTTTATTGTTAAAAATAAAAATAATTTTTAACGGCAATAGTTATTTATTTTAACAACTGGAGTCGGCGAAAATGGCAGAAATATTAAATCGCTTAAGGCGGTCATAAGTTCCTCTATCGGTCATTTTAATTCTTAATCAATATCGACGCCTTTTTTCAAAAGGCGCCTAAGGCGAGCAAGTCAGGGCGCTCAAATTTAAGAAATAAAATGTGCGCCCTGTTTCTTATTTATCAGAAAAAACCAGATTTAAAACCATTGCCAGCGGCCGATCGATTGGTTCTGAAAACAACGCTCAGTAGATCGATACTGCTTATTAATGCACAACCTAGTATCGCCTTTACTTATTCAATCGCTCAGTAAGGTCTTGCCAGGCTATTTGGATCGCACTTGAGTCTCCCCGACTCAAGGCAACCATATATACTGCACCAGAATAGCCGGGTCGTTTCTAAACTGGGCTAATAGGTCTGCTAAATCCTGGCCGGTTAGCGTTGTATCTGGATCAAAAGGCTTGATCACATCGCTGACTGACCGTTCAAACTCCTCGGCGCGTGCCAGTAGCAGTGCTTGATTCTCAGTGGACTCTATAAAGGTGGCTGAGTCGGCATGGATTGTTTGCATCCAACCTTGGATCGTTGCGCTGTCTGGGGGCTGTTGGATCAGAGCGTCGAGTAGCGACTGCACTGCAGCAACATAGTCTTCAACCTGTTCCGGTGCGACATCGGAGGCGATAACCAAGCTGTAAACTGGCCAATCCAGAGAGTCAGCCTTTAACCAGTTATTGATGGCGTAGACTAAGCCCAGTTCCTCGCGCAGATTTTGAAATAGGGCCTCGCTGAGCCAGTTATTTAACAGCGGATGCCATTCATTCTGAGCAACTTGGATGGCGCCTCTGGGCAGTTGAAAACGAAGCGTAACCTGTGCCTGCTGCACCGCTTGAACGGTCGCCGCCGGGAATCTCCCCTCTGTTAAAGCGATATGCAATAACCTCAACCAATCCATGGCACGCTCCGAGGGCGAGTAACCGTACAAGCCTCGGCTGGACAAGGTGTAGCTTGGAAATATCGACATATCGTTTTCGTTAAGCCATTGCTCAAGCTCGAATGCGTCTAGGTTGCGTAAGCCCGCCCGGTTCAGGACGGTCGTGGCATGGCGAGCACTGGGAGTTTCAGCCGGGCTGACGGCCGCGAGTCCACCCAGGCCGGCCAAATTAAATTCAACGCCCTCATAATTATTATCGTACCGATGCCGGATCGTCATGCCGTTGCCGAGTGACCATTCGGTAACCTCATTATCATATTCTTTTTTGGAGCTCACGCCATAAGATGGTTTGGGTGCGATCTCTAAGTCCAACTGGGGTAATTCATCGCCTTGGTTTGGTACTACAGCCGTCGCTAAACTCACGCTCGTGAGCCATTCTCTCACCTGCTCTTCGCTCGGCGCCGCCGCTGCGGGTTTAGTTAGTATGCGAATACGGTGCTGTGTATCGGTCACCTGCTTGAAGGCGTTTTGCACATCATCGGTGGTCAAGTTTGGCAACTCTCTTTTGAGTGCCTTGAGCCATTTTTTCTGACCTCTGACTGGCCAACCATCGAGAAACAACAGCTCCAGTTGATTGGCAAGGTGGTCGGCAGAATCCTGTTGAGCCTGCTCATGTTCCAGCCAGGCAGTGCGCAACTGATCTAATTCGAATTGGCTGATGCCGTTGCGGATCAGTGAGAGTCGTTCAGTCTCAAGTAGGCTAATAACCTGTTGGAATTTACCGTCTGGTACGTCGGCCCTTAACGTGACAATGCGTTGTGTGGTATCGGGGTGTTCCCAATCATAGCCGGCGGACAATTCCAAATTTTGTCTATGGGCCGATTCATCGACTCTATCTAACCAGATATCCAAGCCTGCTTGCCATGCCAGCATCGGAAGGTAGTCGTCTGTTTGGCTAATGGGTTCGATTGCGGTGATAAAGTTTAGCCCGACACTATTGGTCTGGGTGAACTGGTCTGAAAATAGCAAATAATTGGCAGAGTTACTGAAGTTGATAGGGTAGGCTGTTGGCTCAATATAGGTGCTGGTGCTGTTAGGCTGAAAGTATTGATCAAAAATCCCTTGCGTAAAGTCAGTGTTGATATCGCCTGCGATAATAATGGCCATATTTTCGGCGACGTACCATTTTTTGTAGAACGCTGTCAGCAAGGCAGGCGTCGCGCTCTGTATGCTCTCTGCTGTCCCTATAGGTTTCCGATTAAGCTGCTGCGTGCCGGCGTAACGACCTTGAAATGCCTGCGCCGTGACAGTTTCCGCGTCGGCTGCGCGACCCAACTCTTGAAGCAAAACGTCCTTTTCCTGCTTAACCCCGATCTCGCTGAATTCGATCGCACTGACCCACTCGCTTAAAATCTCGACGGCACCGGCAAGCTTGTCTGTATTGGCGGATTTCAGATCTAGCGTATAGACCGTTCGGTCAAATGTGGTGACGGCATTCGAATGGGCACCAATGCTCAGACCGAGCTCTTTGAGTCGTGTCTGGAGGGCTCCGTCTGGAAACTTGGCACTGCCATTGAAGGCCATGTGCTCGACAAAGTGTGCATAGCCCAATTGGCTATCGGTTTCTTGCAGGCTACCAATCCTGACCACCAGTTTTAGGGTGACTTCATTATTAGAATCAGAATTTTTGTTTTGCCAGAGGTATAGCTTCGGCACGCCGGAAGTGCTTTCTGCTGAGTAATCGCCCTGGGTAGGTAAAAAAGAACAGGAGGAGAAAGCAAGCGTTAGCAGGACAACAAGGCCTGCTAATAAGCGCCTAATTTTGATTGAATAATGCATTGGCTTTCCTTCTATTAACTCTGAGTGCTTCCTAGCACCGTTGCTGCTTTAACCCGCTACCTAATCAAGTTGTAGCGGTTCAAAATATGAAGAATAAGACTAGGGCGGTCTATTTATCCGGTCAAGATGGAAAGTTGTTAGCAGGTATAAATGGCAGCTTTTAGGCTGGCGCTCCATCGTCTTGATAGATATTCAGTCCGGGTTAAAGTGAATTTACATCAAGCCAACACACAAGGACCTTAATCGTAAGAAGTATTGATCTCAATCAGGTATTTAATTAGGCCTTATCTCGTAATGCACTAAAATAATTAGGTAGTGAATTTACCGAGACTTTGCAAATAATGAAAATACTGGAGCCAGTCTTATGACGCCTTGTCGATCGACCTATCTCGTTGCTTTACTAGCCCTTAGTTTCGCTGCATTACTCGCCAGTGATTTAGCCACCGCCGAAGAGCGTAAGATTGAAATTCCCTTCTACGACGCCTGGTTAAGTTCTCCCCATGCCGATTTTACTTCAGAGCCCTTTGCCCATTGGAACGACGACGGGGCAGTTGATCAACGCTGTGCGGCATGCCACTCCACCACAGGTCACCTAGACTTTATCGGTGCCGACGGCTCAGCTGTGGGCTCGGTCGAAAAGACGGCACCCATTGAAGAGGGCGTTGCCTGCGTTGCTTGCCACAATAAGGTCACCGGCCAGATGACCGCGGTGACCTTTCCGTCCGGTATGGTCGTTGCGCGTGAGGAGGCCGATGCCCGCTGTATGGATTGTCATCAGGGTAGAGAGTCGGGTGCATCCATTAATGCCATGATCGCTAAGGCCGGTGTCGGCGATGATACGGTCGATGCGGCTTTGAAGTTCCTGAATGTGCATTATGCCGCCGCGGCGGCAAGCCGCTTTGGATCTGAGGCCGGGGGCGGTTACGAATACGCCGGTGAGGATTATCTCGGGTTTTATTTTCACGATGACTACGCGACCCAATGCAATGATTGCCACAATCCGCACACGACCAAGGTTGAGCCGCTGTTCTGTGCCGAATGTCATGAAGAGGTAACGTCGATAGATGATTTTGCCTTTATCCGCAGCAGCACAGGCGACTTCGATGCCGACGGCGATAGCAACGAGGGCATCAAGCAGGAAATCGAAGGACTGCATGCCATTCTCTATGCGGCCATGCAAACCTACAGTGAGAAAATAGTGAACGCCCCGCTGGCATACGATGGCCATGCCTACCCATACTTTTTTGCTGATACCAACGGCAATGGCCAGGTCGATGAAGATGAGGCGGTCCGAGCCAATGGCTACCAACAATGGACACCGCGTTTAGCGCGAGCGGCCTATAACTATCAGTTTGCTGCTAAGGATCCGGGCGGCTATACCCACAATCCCCAGTATATGCTGCAGCTATTGAATGACAGCGTGCAGAACCTGGGTGAAAAGGTGCCGGTCCCGGCTACTGTGCGCCCCGATTAAACCGCGCGCCTCGACTAAAAGGCATAGGTCTGTATGACGTTACACTATTCTGAACTGCCGGCGCGAAAGGGCCGGCGGTTCTGTTTTGTCGGTCTGTTGTTTATTGGCTTGTTTTCGGCTGTCCCTGTTGTGGCAGCACCAACGGCAGATCACAGCCAATTCGACGCCCTTCAAGTCCCCTTTAGCGACATCGAACAGATCAATGCCGCCTGTGTTGGCTGTCATAATGTGGCCGAAGATCAGCTGCATAAGACTCTTCATTGGCAGTGGGACATCGCTCTGGAAAATGGTGAACAATATGGCAAGCTGAATGTCATTAACGCCTACCACCCCAATATCGCGTCCAATAGCCAGGCCTGTGGCAGTTGCCATATTGGCTTTGGCTTGGCCAAAAAAATCACCGATGGCATTGCGCCGGCGGCGGTCGATTGTTTGGCCTGCCACGACACCAGCGGCGAATACTTCTATTTCCGCTTTCATCAAGACGGGGCCGAATGTGCCATGTGCCATGACGACGGGGCCGATGCGATGAAGCAACGGGTCAAGACGCAGGGCGAAAAATACACCCTGTCGCTTAGGGCCATGGCTCAGTCGACTGGCGCCACCTCGACGGCCACCTGCGGCAGTTGTCACTTCTACGATGGCGGCGCCGATGGTGCCAAACATGGCGATCTGGATAGCTCGTTGTTCGACGCGGATTTTGCCGTTGATGTCCATATGAGTGCCGACGGCGCAGACTTCACCTGCAGTTCCTGTCATCAGAGCATTGATCATCAGTTGTTTGGCAGTCGTTATCAGGCGCACAGTGTCGGCGATGACCAGGGCGTCAGTGCGCTCACCGGTGCACGTGCTACCTGCGTGTCGTGCCATGGCGACCGGCCGATGCAGGACGATAAGCTCAACGATCACACCGATGTTATCGCCTGTCAGACCTGCCATATTCCCACCTATGCCCGCGGTGGCATTGCCACCAAAACCAAATGGGATTGGTCCACGGCCGGCGACCTGAACCGCAGTAAGCGGCCCAAGGTTGAGGTCAATAGCGCCGGTCGGGTGAGCTATGCCAGCCAAAAGGGGCATATGGAGTACGGTGAAAACCTAAAGCCGGTCTATCGCTGGTTTAATGGAGCGATGGTCTTTAAAGCGCCCGGCGCCGAGGTGAATAGCGACGGGGTGACGCTGATTAATGAGATCCAGGGGTCGTCGCAGGATGGCATCTCGAAGATCTTTCCATTCCATCAAATCACCTCAATCCTGCCCTACGATACCCAGAGCCAGCAGCTGATGCCGATGAACTTGGCGGGCCGCAGTAGAGATGCCTACTGGAATGGCTACAACTGGCCAAAGTCGCTCAAGGCCGGTGCCAAGGCGGCGGGTATTGAATTCTCTGGCAATTTCGATTTCACCGAAAGCCAAATGTCCTGGCCGCTCAATCACACGGTGGCACCCAAAGAACAGGCCTTAAGCTGTAACGCCTGCCATGGCGCAACATCTGACGGTCTATTGGATGAGGTCGAGGGGCTCTACATTCCGGGTCGGCGGCAACATGCTTGGCTCGATCGTTACGGCGTGTTGGCGCTGCTCGTGACCTTTCTGGGTGTGGCCGGTCACGGCACCCTGAGAGCCTATTTCGGCTGGCGGAGGAAACAGCTATGACTGAGATAACCGAACGCATCTATCTGTTTAAATGGTTTGAACGCTTTTGGCATTGGTCGCAGGCGGTGTTAATTATCCTCATGGCCATTACCGGTTTTGAAATCCATGGCAGTTACAACCTGTTTGGTTTCCACACCGCGATCGACATCCATGTATATTCCGCCTGGATCCTGATTGTGCTTTGGGTCTTTACCATCTTTTGGCATCTAACCACCGGTGAATACAAACACTATATTCCCACCTGGAAGGGACTCACCCAGCAAATTCTTTATTATATGCAGGGTATCTTTACCGGTGCGCCGCATCCGTTCCATGCCAGTGCCAAGGCCAAGCACAATCCGCTGCAACGCATTGCCTATCTGCTGCTCAAGGTGATGATGATCCCGCTGATCTGGGCCAGTGGCCTGCTCTATCTGTTTTACAATGACTGGGCTGCCTGGGGTCTAGTCGAGCTGGGCTTAACCTTGGAGCAAGTTGCTGTGGTTCATGTCCTAGCGGCCTTTTTGCTGCTGCTATTTTTAATCGCCCACCTGTATCTGATTACCACCGGCGCAACCGTCTTGCAGTTTACCAAGGCCATGATCACCGGCTGGGAAGATGTGCCGGTGGAGCACAACAAGCAACCCAAGCTCTAAGCCCATCAGCGGGGCGCTCTGCCTCGCCGAATCGCCCTGCTAAACGGCCGACGGCCATTGTTCTACTCGCCTGCTGTGCTATTATCCGCCGCTCGACGCATCCCATGATGCATTGTGTCGGGTGTACGGTCCTTTGGTAAGGGTAGGCATCCAACGCAATTAACACCTGACTAGTTACAGTCCAACACGTGGCCTTTGGTAGAGGTCACCACTGAAGGAGAACAGCATGCCTATTATTACCTTGCCCGATGGTTCCACCCGCGAATTCGATCAACCCGTCTCCATTATGCAAATCGCCGAGGCGATTGGCCCCGGTCTAGCCCGCAACACCCTAGCTGGCCGCATTGACGGTGTCCGTGTCGACGCCTGTGACCTGGTGACTCAGGATGCCAAGATAGAAATTATCACCCCCAAGGATGACGACGGTCTGGAGATCATTCGTCATTCCTGTGCACATCTGTTGGGCCATGCCCTGAAGCAGCTTTACCCCGACGTTAAGATGGCCATTGGGCCGACGATCGAGAACGGCTTTTATTACGATATCGATATGGCACAGCGCCTAACCGAAGACGACCTGGACAGCATCCAGAAGCGCATGCTGCAGTTGGCTAAAACCGATTATGCCGTGGTTAAAGAGACCGTCAGTTGGCAGCAAGCCTTCGACGCCTTCGATGCGCGCAACGAACCCTATAAGAAAGAGATACTGGAACAGAACATCGCGCGCGATGATCGTCCGGGTCTCTACCATCACGAAGAATATGTGGATATGTGTCGCGGCCCGCACGTGCCGAACATGAAATTCTGTCAACACCTTAAGCTGATGCGCATCTCTGGTGCTTACTGGCGTGGCGACAGCAAAAATCAGCAGCTCCAGCGTATTTATGGCACCGCCTGGGCGGATAAAAAGCAGCTCAAAGAATATATGTTCTTTCTCGAAGAAGCCGAGAAGCGCGATCATCGTAAAATTGGTAAAAAACTTGACCTGTTCCATCTCCAGGAAGATGCCCCGGGTATGGTGTTTTGGCATGCCAATGGTTGGACCATCTATCAGGTGATCGAGCAGTATATGCGCCAGAAGCAGCACGCCTATGGTTACCAAGAGATCAAGACACCGATGATCGTCGATCGCTCCCTATGGGAACGCTCCGGCCATTGGGATAAGTTTAAAGACAGTATGTTTACCACTCACAGCGAATCGCGTGACAACGCGGTGAAGCCGATGAACTGCCCCTGCCATATCCAGGTCTTTAATCAGGGTCTGAAGAGTTATCGCGATCTGCCGTTGCGCTTGGCTGAATTTGGTTCTTGTCACCGCGATGAGTCTTCTGGCTCACTGCACGGCATTATGCGCGTGAAGGGCTTTGTGCAGGACGATGCCCACATCTTCTGCGCCGAAAATCAGGTGCAGGCGGAGGTGGCCAAGTTCATCGACATGCTGGAAGAGGTTTATCACGACTTTGGCTATGATGAGTTTATCCTCAAACTGTCGACTCGCCCGGAACAACGGGTCGGTTCCGACGAGGTTTGGGATAAATCTGAAGCCGCACTCGCCGAAGCATTGAACGCAACGGGCAAAGAATGGGCCTATTTACCCGGCGAAGGGGCCTTTTATGGTCCAAAGATTGAATTTACCCTGAAAGACAGTCTGGGTCGGCTCTGGCAATGTGGTACCATCCAGGTCGATTTTTCAATGCCGGGTCGTCTCGACGCCCAATATGTCGATGAGCATGGCGAACGCCAGACGCCGGTGATGTTACACCGGGCCATTGTCGGCAGTTTTGAACGCTTTATTGGTATTTTAATCGAACAGCATGCGGGCGCGATGCCAGCTTGGTTGGCCCCAACTCAGGTAATGATTTGTAATATTACCGACGCTCAGGCCGAAACTGTGCAATTAATTGCCAAAAACCTTGAAAATGAAGGATTTAGAGTACGATCTGACTTGAGAAATGAGAAGATCGGCTTTAAAATCCGCGAGCACACAATTCAGCGCGTTCCCTATTTGCTGGTTGTGGGCGACAAAGAAGTAGAAAACGGCACCGTTGCGGTTCGAACTCGTGAAGGTGAGGATTTAGGCGTAATGCCATTAGCCGAATTTAGTCAACTGTTGCGCGGCGCGATAGCGCGCAAGAGCCGAATCAGCAAAGATGAGGAATAAGTTATAAAACGTAACGCGAGAGCGGCTAAAAATGATAGCCGACATGTCATTAATGAGCAGATAGACGCAGTCGAAGTACGCTTAATTGCGGAAGATGGCGAACAATTGGGCGTAGTATCGTTAGAAGAAGCGATTAAAAAAGCGCGTGAGGCTGGCCATGAATTGGTTCAGATCTCCAATTCGGACCCTGTCGTTGCAAAAATCATGGATCTTGGCAAGAAACTCTACGAAGAGAAGAAGGCGAAAGCCGTTGCCAAGAAAAAGCAATCTCAGGTGCAGGTTAAGGAAATCAAATTCCGACCTAATACTGATATTGGTGACTATAACGTTAAGTTGCGTAACCTTATTCGTTTTCTGGAAGAAGGTAACAAGGCCAAAATCACCTTGCGCTACCGTGGTCGCGAAATGGCCCATCAAGAGCTCGGCATGGAGCTGTTGAAGCGGGTTGAAGGCGATTTGTCTGAGTATGGTGCCGTTGAGCAGCATCCGAAGATGGAAGGTCGTCAACTGACCATGGTGATATCACCGGCCAAGAAAAGGTAATTTGCCCGGGAAATTCATTTCCCGAGCGAACCCGGAGGCAGCTCGTTAGTCTCCGGTTAACGAAGACGACCCGCTTTTGAGGTCGTTTTTTATTAAAAGGCAACCGCTAGCTTCGAGGGGTTCCAAGGTCCTAAACGACTGACCCTGCACTACGTATGTGAAACGGTAATTGAAGTAAATCAGGAGATTGAAAATGCCAAAGATGAAAAGCAATTCTGGCGCTAAAAAACGCTTTAAGCGCACGGCGAACGGCTTTAAACACAGACAGTCTTTCCGTAGCCATATCCTGACTAAGAAAAGCAGCAAACGGATCCGTCAGTTACGCGGTATGTTGCAAGTTTCTGCCGCAGACAAGGCGCTTGTTAAGCGCATGCTGCCTTACATCTAATACAGGAGATTTAATATGGCACGTGTAAAACGCGGTGTTGTCGCTCGTAAGCGCCACAAGAAAATTCTAAAGCTAGCCAAAGGTTATTATGGAGCTCGTTCACGAGTCTTCCGTGTTGCCAAGCAAGCGGTTATCAAAGCAGGTCAGTATGCATATCGTGACCGTCGTCAGCGTAAACGCCAATTCCGCGCTCTGTGGATTGCCCGTATCAATGCTGAATCACGCGTCAATGGTCTGTCTTATAGCAAATTCATCAACGGCTTGAAAACAGCCATGATTGAAATTGACCGTAAAGTACTTGCCGATCTGGCTGTTTACGACAAGGTTGTTTTTGCAGCCATCGCAGAACAGGCCAAAGCTGCATTGCTTAAAGGCTGATTAGAATTGATTGAGAAACCCGCTTCGGCGGGTTTTTTTTGGCCTGCGTTTGTGCCCCAAGGGTGCTGAACAATTGAGCTGGAAAGACAGGCTGCGCTGCAGTGACTGGAGTCCGCCAGCGGCCGGGCGAGTGAAAATAGCCTTGGTCGCGCAGCGCCAGAGTGGGTATTATGGTCGCTACTTTTATTAAAGGAGATGCATATGACGGTTTTAGTCACCGGTGGTGCCGGTTATATCGGCAGCCATACTTGCCTGGAATTGCTCAATGACGGACAGGATGTCTTGGTCTTGGACAACTACTCGAACAGCTCGGCCGAGTCGCTGACACGAGTGAAAGCCCTAAGCGGTAAATCGCTCACCTTTGTGCGCGGTGATATCCGCGATCGCGCCTTACTCGATACCCTATTTCAACAGTACCGCATTGACTCGGTGGTGCACTTTGCCGGTCTAAAGGCTGTCGGTGAAAGTACCGAGCAACCACTGGCGTATTTTGACAACAATGTTGCTGGCAGCCTGACGCTGTTGCAGGCCATGCAAGAGGCTAAGGTGTTTCGCTTTGTGTTTAGCTCCTCGGCCACCGTTTACGGCGACCCGGCAACCGTACCCATTTTAGAATCCTTCCCGTTAAGCGTCACCAATCCCTATGGTCGCACCAAACTGATGGTGGAAGATATGTGCCGCGATTTGGCAGCATCCGATGCGCGCTGGCAAATTGCGCTGTTGCGCTACTTTAATCCGGTCGGCGCCCATCCCAGCGGTACCATCGGCGAACAGCCCAATGGTATTCCCAACAACCTAGTGCCCTACATTACCCAGGTGGCGATCGGTCAACGCGCCTTCCTGTCGGTCTTTGGCGACGACTACGATACGGCCGATGGCACCGGCGTGCGCGACTACCTGCATGTCGTCGACCTGGCCCAAGGCCACCTCAAAGCCTTATCGAAAATCCAAACTCAACCGGGTTGTGTGGCCTATAGCCTAGGCACCGGTCAGGGTTATTCAGTGCTGGATATGATCACCGCCTTTGAAAAGGCGTCCGGGCAAAAAATTCCCTATCAGGTGGCGCCGCGGCGTCCGGGGGATATTGCCTGCTGTTATGCCGATCCATCCTTCGCGGCACAGGAATTGGGCTGGCGCACGACCAAGGGACTCGATGAGATGATGGCCGACTCCTGGCGTTGGCAGAGTCAAAACCCGAACGGATACGGCAAGTAGCGTTCTAGTAGGCGCTATTGGGCAATGGCCTGGGCACAGTCGGTGCACAGGCATTTCAATTCCAACTGCGATTGCGTCAAAACAAAGCCGGCCTGCTCAACACTGATCTTTAGCGCGGCAAAGATTTCCTTCTGTATGCCAATCTCCTTGACCTGATGACACTGCTCACAAAGCAAAAACTGTGGCACCTGGTGTGTATGATTGCAGGTGCTGTGCGCGCAGGAGACAAACTTATTGGCCGAGGCCAGCTTGTGAGCCAGATTATTTTCGGTCAAGAAATCGAGCATCCGATAGATCGACATAGGCGGTATCGACTGACCAAACTGTTCCTTGCACTGCTCGGCCAGCTCATAGGCTGAGAGCGGGGTATCGGAGGCCAGCAACAGGGTGAAGACGTTACGGCGCTTGGGGGTCAGCTTAACACCGGCCTTGTCGGACGCATCGTCGGCTCGTATCGTCGCGGCTTTTAGGGTGGTCATGATAGCTCTCACTTCAGTCGCGTTAGGGCGGATGGTTCATGGCAGAAGAGTTGGTTAATTAAATGATATGATATATCATTGCACACTAACCATACTACTTAGAAGGCCTATCTTAGCCCATGCATTCTTCTATTTCCGCATCATCTCGCCGAAAGTCGTTTATCTTACTGCTAATGGGCCTGACATTACCGCTCTTCTCCGTCGCAGCCGATAAAATCAAGGTCGTTGCCACCTTTAGTGTGCTGGCCGATATGGTCGAACAGATTGCCGGCGACGCCATTGAGCTGACCACGTTGGTCGGGTTGAACAGCGATGCCCACGTATACCAGATTCGACCGATAGACGCTAAGCACGTCAGCGAAGCGGATCTACTGGTCACCAATGGCCTGGGTTTTGAGGGTTGGCTCGGTCGGCTGGAACAGTCTTCCGGCTTCAAGGGGCGCAAGTTGGTGGCATCGGACGGGATCGAGGCCATTCACCATGAAGGGCACGCCGATCACGCCGATCATGGCGACGGCGATCTCGATCCCCATGCCTGGCACAGTCTGAGCAATGGTCGCCAATACGTCAGCAACATAGCCCAAGCCTTGATCGACGTCGATCCAGCGCATGCAGACCACTATCAGCGTAATCTGGTGCGCTACCTGGCAGAGATCGATGCTCTAGACCTTGAACTGTCGGGCCGGGTCGCAGCCATTCCCGAGGGTCAAAGGCGGGTCATTACCTCTCACGATGCCTTCGCCTATCTGGCCCAGGCCTATGGCTTTGAATTTTTCTCGCCGCAACGCATTAGTACCGAAGCCCAGCCCTCTGCGCGAGATATTGCCCAATTAATTCGCCAGATTCGCGAGCAGGGCATTGGTGCACTCTTTATCGAAAACATCAGTGACGATCGCTTAATGCAACAGATCGCCAGTGAAACCGACGTTAGGCTGGGCGGCAAGCTCTACTCTGGTGCCCTGTCCGCAGCCAATGAGCCGGCCTCAACCTACTTGGCCATGATGCGCCACAATGTCACGCTGTTGTTGGCGGCGTTCTAACCACCCTAGGCAGCAAGCTGCGTCTGTCAAGGCAGGCAAGGCAAGGGGTGGTGAAAGCCTCTTTGGGTTGCTTAGAGGCCCACGGGGAGCTCGGCGGGCAGCGTTAAGAGGTTCGGCGATCGCTGTGCTTGCCACGAGGGGTTAATCTATGCAATCTTGTTCAGCAAGGGGCCCACTGACGATCGTCGTACAGCACTATTTCCGTCCGCGAAGTACTCCGATGTCCGAGTGGCCTAACCACCCTATACATTCTCCATTGGCCTATTGCCAATCAAGCGAAGACACTTAATTATGCATATTACTGATAACTTCGACAGCGGCAACATCCGTGTTATTGATGCATCCGATGCCGGCAATATCCAGCTGGAAATAAAGCACGATCATCAATCAGAATTTTTCCAATGGTTTCATTTTAAATTACAAACCGATCCGGTCCGGCCGGATGACGCGCAAGAGCATGTTATTCATTTAATAAATGCCGGTAAATCGGCCTATGTTCAGGGTTGGGTCGATTATCAAGCCGTCGCCTCTTACGACCGTGAACATTGGTTTCGGGTGCCGACCCAGTTTGATGGTGAAAAACTCACCATGCGTTTAACACCAGAATACGACTCGGTCTATTTTGCCTACTTTGCACCCTACAGCTATGAGCGCCATCAAGATCTGATTCACAGCGCCCAAATGCACCCCGATTGCCAATTGCATGTACTCGGCCAAACGCTCGATGGCCGTGACATGAGCCTATTAAAAGTAGGCACAGACGGTGAAGGTAAACGCGTCGTTTGGATTACGGCACGGCAACACCCGGGCGAAACCATGGCCGAATGGTTTGTGGAAGGTTTGGTAGACCGCTTGTTAAATGAGAATGATGGAGTCGCCCGGGCTCTAATAGACCAGGCGGTGTTCTATATTGTGCCCAATATGAATCCAGACGGCAGCGTCCGGGGTCATCTGCGGACCAATGCCGTTGGCGCGAACTTGAACCGAGAATGGTTAGAGCCGAGCATGGAGCGGAGCCCGGAAGTCTTCTTGGTGCGTGAGAAAATGCTCCAGACCGGGGTCGACATGTTCCTGGACGTGCATGGAGATGAGGCATTACCGGTTAACTTTGTCGCCGGTTGTGAAGGTGTCGTGGCTTACGACGCCCGCCATAAAGCACTAGAGGACAAATTCAAAGCCATCATGATCGCCATTACCCCTGAGTTCCAAGATGAACGCGGATACGGCAGAGGCGCGCCGGGTAAGGCGAACCCAACCGTCGCAACCCATTGGGTTGGCAACCACTTTAGATGTTTAGCCTATACCATTGAAATGCCATTTAAGGACAATGACTTGCTCCCTGATGACAGCGTTGGGTGGTCCGATGGACGCAGCAGCCTGCTGGGACGCGACTTTTTGACCGGTGTTTATCATATGGTTGGTGATTTGCGTTAGGCCCTCCATGCGGCACTATCCGCACTGCGAATAGCAGTGCAGTCGCATTTATGTTCGTCAATGGGTGTACAAAAAGCTTTCTTATCCAGGTTTCAGCACACCCGTTGATCAGATAGTACCTAATATGAGGGGATAAAACTAAAAGAGGACTGCCAGGTCTTAAGAGGGTTTGTTATAGTCAGGGAAAGGCCGAAATAATAACAAAAATGTCTGTTTTAAAGCATTCAAAACGAATGAATCACCCACCGCAAATCGAGGGTACCGTGGCGAATCGAAATCTGAATGGTGGCTACAACTCAAGACTACTGGTCACTTTGCTGTTAAGTTTAGCCGTTTTTCTATTTCTATTGGCAATGTTCGATAAAAAATTCCGCGCAAGTGAAACCGACAAGCTGCAAGAACAAGCAAGTCAACGATTATCTGTTTATCAAAACTCGTTGTTAACCAGTATTGAACAATACGAATTTTTACCCGCAGTGCTGTCAACGGATCCAAGAATTTTGCATGCATTAACAGAGGGGTCCGCTGTAAGTGAAAGCTCTCCACTGTTAAGCCAAACAAATGATAGAGCAGGATCTGACGAGATATTCTTGATGAATAAGGATGGCCTGACCATTGGGTCGTCTAATTATCTTTCGAATACCAGCTTTGTTAATCAAAACTACGCCTTCAGACCCTACTTTAAAATTGCAATCGAAGGCGGCCTTGGGGTCTATTTTGCAGTAGGGGCGACGAGCGGGAAAGCGGGGCTTTTTCTTGCTGAAGCCGTGTATGTTGATGGCGTCGTTACCGGTGTTATTGTTGTGAAAATATCCTTGGCAGCGCTGGAAAATAGTTGGGTGCAGTCGGGAGAAAAGGTTTGGCTTTCCGACGAACTTGGCATTGTATTTTTATCCTATGATGCTCGATGGCAATACCTGGGTCTGCGGCCGTTAAGCCTGAAAGACCAAAAATTGGTAGCGGAAACCAAACAATACGGTACCGAGGAAATCGAGCTGTTTGCAATAAAAGACGATAATTCCAAATATTCCTCGGTTGAATTGAAAGGTGAGTCCGAGCACATTTTGTTTCAACAGGATATTCAGGGTTTGGGTTGGAAGATTAGCTGGCTCTATTCAAAGGCAGAGTTCACAAAAGCCATAAACTTGAAAAAAATATACCTATTTTCGCTTTATGTGTTCATGATAATTTCGGGACTTTGGGTTCGTGAACGTATTAAAAGCGCTCAAACCCAGAAACACATTAGCCAGCTGATTCAGCAAAGCGAGGAACATCAGCGCGCGATCATCGAAAATACCGATGCGGGCCTTATTGTATTGCGCAACGACGGCATTACAACCTTCATCAATCCTCAGGCGAAGTTGCTTTTTCGACTAGAAGATGATTCATTGCCCGATATTCAATTGTTGATTTCGCCCTGGCGTGGGATACACGCCACAGTCAGGCCAACCGATGCCACTGGTTTGCGTACAGACGGCACCAAGGTACCCATTCTCGTCTCAACCAGCGCAATCGGAACCACCGGTGAGCACGAATACCTCGTCACTATTCACGACGTGAGCGAGCTGAAATCTGCACAGTTAAATTTATTAAAGAGTAATGATGCACTGGAACAGCGGGTTATTTCTCGAACTGAAGAGCTTCGCCAAGCGGAAAATGAACTCAACCAGTCACAGAGGCTGGCGTCTCTGGGCCGTATGTCTTCTGCCATTGCGCACGAAATAAACCAACCCATTACCGCCTTATCCAGTTATGCCGCAAGTAGTGAATTGTTGTTGCATCGTAACGATCATGAGAAAGTAGCGATAAATTTGACCAAAATAAAGGGTCTGATCGAGCGCCTCTCCTATATCAGTCGACAGCTGCGAATGGTCTCTGGTAAACGTAATACCGGCCTATCGACAATACGGATACTACCGGTTGTTCAATACGCACTAGACGTTTTGAAAACAAAAACGGAGCAACTGAAGGTAAAGGTCGAAATAGACATCGGTGAGTTTGACGAGGCTCAAGGTAATTCGATGATGCTCGAACAGGTAGTTGTCAACCTGGTTAGCAATGCTCTCGACGCGGTGATAAGTAAGACGGTTCGAGAAATATATATACGTTCTAGGCATGGATCTGGTCTTCGCTTAAGTATCGAAGATACCGGTCAAGGATTGAATCCAGACGACCTGCCGCACATATTTGAGCCCTTTTATTCAACGAAGGACATGGGTGAAGGGCTGGGCCTGGGTCTTGCTATTAGCTACAGTCTTGTGACCGATATGGGTGGCAAGCTTACCGTATCAAGCCAGGTTGGAAATGGCTCATTATTTAATATTGACCTCTTATCTTCATCTATAAACGTGAAAAATAACACGACTGAAAGTTTCGTATTCGATACCACCGATACCACCGATACCACCGAAGTCGCAAGTAAATTGCTGGGGAATAGAGTTGAAAAATAATCCAAACATGTACCATGTAATGGTTGTCGATGACGATCCAGCCATTCGTGAATCATTGGAGCAGTGGCTAAGTCTGGCCGATATAGAGGTTAAAACCTATGCCAGCGCACACGCTGCGTTGATAGATATTCCAAAGGATTATCCGGGTGTTATTGTTAGCGATGTGCGTATGCCGGCTATGGATGGCATGGAGTTTTTGAAACGGGCATCTAAGAACATACCGTTTATCCTAATAACGGGCCATGGCGGTATTACCCTCGCCGTAGAAGCCATGAAGGCGGGCGCCTACGATTTCGTCGAAAAACCTTATAATCCCGAGCGTCTGGTCGATATGATAAAAACGGCTTGCAAGCAGCGGCAGCACTATTTGGCGAACAAGAAAACCGAAGTTAGTGCTTATGATTTGAATGGCATTGAATCAAAAATAATTGGTCAGTCTGCCGCGGTGATAAGATTACGAAAACGCATACTAGCGCTCGCAAAGGTAAATTCAGATGTCGTTATTAGCGGCGAGACCGGCTCCGGTAAAGAGTTAGTCGCGCAGTGCTTGCATGAATACAGCGTTCGACGCGAACATGCTTTCGTGCCCATCAATGTGTCGGCGATCCCTGAAAACCTAATTGAATCCGAGTTGTTTGGTTACGAGGTGGGTGCCTTTACGGGGGCCACTAAGAGCCACTCGGGCAAGTTTGAATACGCTCATGGCGGCACCCTGTTGCTCGATGAGATTGAAAGCATGCCTATGTACTTCCAAGTAAAGATATTGCGGGTGTTGCAAGAGCGAGAGGTTGTGCGCATAGGGTCACATACTCCGAAAAGGATCGATGTGCGCATCGTGGCAGCCACCAAAAAAGACTTGAAGCTGGCCGTGCAAGAAGGCGACTTTAGGGAAGACCTCTATTATCGTCTGTTGGTGTCCGAAATTAAGATCCCGCCGCTGCGCGACCGTAAGGAAGATATTGTAATGTTGTTTAAACACTTCCTAACCAAGGCGGCCAATTTCAATGGTTTGGTATGCCCGGAAATATCTGTTGAAGAGGGACTGGTTTTGGAAACCTATAGCTGGCCGGGTAATATTAGAGAACTCAAAAACACGGCCGAGCGCTATATGCTAATTCACCACATTGATGACGTATCGGTGCAAGAACTGTTGCAGGTTAGCCAACCCGAGCTGTCGGGGTCGAATACGTTAATGTCTGAGGCTTCGCTGAGTGCCCGATTAGAGCATGTCGAAAAGATGCTTATCGACGCTGAGCTCAAGCTTCATGAGGGTAATATAAAGACGGTAATGGATGTCCTCGATTTGCCGAGAAGGACGTTGAACCAAAAGATGCAAAAGTATGGGCTCAGGCGTGAAGAATATTTGCCAAATTAGTGCGATTAAAAGACGACTTTAAGCTTATCGAATGGTCACTACGCAGCCGTGGGAACCACCTAAACGCCCCATCCCGAGGCGCTTAGTTTGCGACTACATCATCGACGGCAACCAAAGCACAATGCTCGGCACGGCTATTAAAACTGCAATGGTGAGCACGTCTGCGGCGAAAAAGGGGGTGACACCGCGAAATACATCCTGAACCGAAATGTCTTTTCGGACCCCAGCCACGACAAAGCAGTTCAAACCAATGGGCGGTGTTATCAAACACAACTCGGCCATCTTTACGACAATAATCCCGAACCATATAGCGCAGCCGGTAGAGGAGACGCCAAAGGCTGAATCCGCTGCGGTCACTAGCGGTCCACCATTTAAGGCGATGATAGCTGGGTACACGACTGGCAACGTGAGCAGTAGCATACCGATGGCATCCATAAACATGCCGAGTACGGCATAGGCCAATAGAATAAACAGTAATGTTATGTAGGGGCTTTGGTCGATACCCGCAATCCAGGCCGAGAAGGCATTGGGTAAGTCAGCAAAGCCTAAAAACCGTACATAAAGTAGAACGCCCCAAATCATGGTGAAGATCATCACCGTTAACTTAGACGATTCCATAAGCGCGTCTTTTAAGGTGCTCCAACGCATACCCTTATAAAATGCCATGGCCATAATCACGCCGGCACCCAAGGCACCCGCCTCGGTAGGCGTGCCAACACCCCCGTAAATACAAACCATGATGATAAAAATCACAAAGAAAATGGGTAGAGTTCCGGGTATCGACTCAAAGCGTTGCTTCCAAGTGAAGCCGCGCACCGGTGGTCCCAAATCCTTGTTCATCAGTGCGAGGAAAACCACCAGGCCACCGTAAATAAATGCCGAAACGATTCCGGGAATGAAACCCGCCATTAGCAAGGTGCCGACATCCTGCTCAACGATAATTGCATATATCACTAAAATGGCTGACGGTGGAATCAAGGAGGCTAATGTACCGCCGGCGGCAACAACGCCAGCCGCAAAGCGCTTGTCATAGCCCATCTTGAGCATTTCAGGAATGGCGACGCGGGCAAACACGGCGGAGGTCGCGACCGAGGCCCCGGATACAGCGGCGAAACCGGCAGTAGAAAACACCGTCGCCACGCCGAGGCCACCCGGCAGCCAGCCAACCCAACGTTTCGCCGCTTCGAATAAGGCTTTGGTTAAGCCCGCATGATAGGCCAGATAGCCAATGAGGATAAAGGTCGGGATAAGCGAAAGGGACAAGGTGGTGGCCTTTGAATGGGGTATGGTACCGGCCATCTTTACAGCAACAATAAAGCCTTTCTCAAAACCCATCTTAGCCGAAAAAATCCACACCAAGCCTAAAAATCCGGCACCGGCGGTTGCAAAGGCTACACGCACACCAATTAAAACAAAAATCAACATTACAAACGATACAATTACACCAATTTGGAGCGGCTCCGCCGTACTCATAAATTCAATCATGATTGCTCCTGCGATTCTTTGTCGTATTCCGAAGCAGCGCCTAAACTTTCTGCCTCTCTATTTGCTTGCGTCGCAGCATCTTCAATAAAGGGCACGCCCACTGGTTGTTCCGACCCTAACAGGATAGCCCGCGAGTAGGCCCACAACTGAAGCAAAAGGCGCAGCATCAAAAAGGACAAGGCGACTGGCACCAATAATTTTGCCGGCCATATCGGTATGCCAATATCCATAGAGCTGTCGCCATTGGTAAATGCCCGGTAGAAATGGAAGTAACTGCCATACACCAGAACTGCGGTAATGAGTAACATAAACAAGGTTGAGGCCCACTCAGCCACCCACAGGGCGCGCCCTTTCATTAAACTCAATAGAATATCCATGCGTATGTGGCCACCTAAGCGTTGGCAATAGGCAATGCCGATAAATGCAAAGACGGCCATGAATTGCTCAACCCAATCGATGTATCCTGTTACCGGTAAATTAAACAACCATCGACCGAGCGAATTAGCAATTGCCAACGCGACTAACATTGAAATTGTGATCCCACCAATAAGTGAAAACCAACTTTCCAGTTTAAAAAGCTGTTGGTCAAATTTACTCAGACGAGTGGAATCTTCACGAATGATCGAAGACGACATAGTAACTCCCAAAAAAACCTATAAAACCGCAGCGCTCACAAAAATTTTGCCAGAGTGCTGTCGTTTTATGGGTAATATATTTTGATGTTTAGCTGAAGTTCTAAACAACTACTGCAGGGCAGTAGCTGGTTAGAAAAGTTCTTTTCGCCAAGTTCTTTTCGCCAAGTTCTTAGCGAATATTACTTTGCGAGAGTGGAAAGCACTAGGTCATAGAGTTCCTGTGCAGGAAGACCACGGTCATTCATTTTAGTGATCCAAGCAGAATGGACTGGGCCCGCTGCTTGCTCTTTAAACGACGCAAGTTCAGCAGCTGAAAAGGTTACAGACTCAATGCCGCGCTCTGTAAGTTTTGGTCCCCATGCTGCCATGGTCTGGTTGTTGTAGTAGTCCACATAGTAGGCCAATGCCTCATCGACCGAACTTGACAAGGCTTCTTTGTGCTCAGCACTTAGGTTGGCGAAGGCATCGGTATTGACCACAACCGGGCAGTTAACGGTGCCGGGGTTCAGGTTGGTGGTCCACCATTTGGCTGCTTCAACCGTACCGAAAGACATGTGAGCATGGGGAGCAAAGGACACTGCATTGATCACACCAGAATCAAGTGCTTGACGAACTTCGGTAGCCGACATCGACGTTGGTACGGCACCAACCGTTTTCAAAGCTTCACCAATACCACCGGTAGCGCGAACACGCATACCTGCGAAGTCGGCGACTTTAGAGGGGGCTTCACCGACACCGACAATGTTGTACTGTGGTAATGGTGACGGCATCAGCAATTTCGCGTTCCAGCGAGCTAAGTCCTTCACAACGGCAGGATGGTTGTATATGGCTTGAGAAACGGCAATTTCTTCTTCAAGAGAACCAACACCCATAAACGGCAACTCGAGCACTGTAATGCTTGGGTTTTTATCAGGGTGGTACCCCGCGCAGAATTGCGCCATTTCAAACGCACCAAATGAAATGCCATCGAGGTTTTCAGTGTTTTTGGATAAAGTGCCGTAAGAGACGTTCAGGGTGAACTCACCGTTGGTCTTAGCAGAAACCAGCTCCGCTAGCTTTTCAACATGCTCGGTAAAGGCTCTTCTTTTGCCCCAAACTGACACATTCCATTCTGTCGCTGCAACGTTCACAGCGGTAAAAGAAGCTAACACCACGCCTGCAACGGCGATTTTTGCATTGAATTTCATTGTTGTTTCTCCAAATTTTTTATTATTTTGATCTGGTGAGCGTTTTGGAATTGGAAACTTATTGTCAAGCAGCCAACCAAAGGATCAATCTAGGAACGCAAATACCGTGCCTAACCGGTTTATTTATTTGGCACCGCCATAACGGGCTGTTAGCGCATGTTGGTTTGAGGGCCGAGCCTAATAGGCGTATTAATGCTTATTATGTTCAGGCAGTGAGCGAGATTTCGCCTATCTAGTAATGCAGTAGGACTAGGTATATGCCCGTAACAGGTCCGTAAAGGATTACCGGATGAGCCATATGAATCGAACAAAGGGAAGCGTATTAACGAGTTCGGGTTTTGAAGACCTGCCCGGAGTTTGATCCAGTTGGTTAAATTTAATCCCTTACCCAACGGGGTTCGGGATTTGGATAGACGGCCTTGCCTTGCAGGCATTAGACCAACGCGAGCATCATCTTATCGTCTTCGATCCGGGCGACCCTAACCTGCAACGCCTCGCCTAACTGATAGGTATGATCGGCAAACTTGAGCACCATGCGCAAGGCATCATGGCTATAGTCATCCTTTTTGCGGCGCATATCGATTAGGCCGGAGGCGCCATTGTCATCGAGCTGGGCAATAAGGCCGATGGCGGTGACATGCACGACGGTGGCATGCCAGACCTGGTCGGGCTGTTGCGCTAACCACTGCAAACGCAGTTTATTTTCGATCAGATTGCCCACTTGACGCGGTATATTGCCGCGCTCATTGAGGTCGCTGACCAGATCCTCTGCAATCTGCAGCGGCTGGTTTAACAGCTTGGCTTTAATCAGTCGATGGGTGGTCAGGTCGCTGTATTTACGAATCGGCGAGGTGACGGTGGTGTATTGCTCCAATCCCAGGCCAAAGTGGGCCGCAGCACTGTTCGACCAGGCGCCCCGGTCGAAGCGTTTCTGCAGCACGGTTAAGAGGGGGAAGTCGGCCAAGCCAGCCGCCGCCGCCATTATGGTGCGGAAGTCCGTCAGGTCGTGGCCGTTGAGGTTGGCCACTTCCGCGACGGTATCGCGCAATAGGCCCTTCAACTCGGTTTCACGATCGGGTTTGAAGCCGCGGTGCGTCATAAACAGCGCCGAGTCGGCCTTAAGCCAGTTGGCGACCGACGCATTGGTGGCAATCATGGACTCTTCCACAATCTCGCGCGCCACATCACGTGTTTCCTTATCAACAGCGGTTACTCTGAAGTCATTATCGACCCGCACACGGTAATCCGGGCGATCTTGCATCGGGTTACCATGCTGTCGACGCCAACCGGCCATCGCCGAGGTAGCCTGTTGCAAGGGCAGCAATTGCTGGTAGTCTGCCGGTAACAGGTTAGTGTCGGTCAACCAGAGCGCGACATCGGCATAGCTGAGCTTGCCACGACTGCGCACATGCGCCGTCTGAACTCGCAGGTCGGTAACGGCACCATCGGCCGCGATACTCAGTTCAAACACCAAGGCCGGACGTTGGCAATCCGGCTGCAACGACATGGCACCGTTGGCCAGCACCTCGGGCACCATGGGCAGGGTCAGGCCGGGCAAATAGGTGGTGCTCAAACGCCGCCGGGCGGCCAGATCGAGCAGCGAGCCGGGCGTGACAAAGAGCGAGGCATCGGCGATAGCCACCGATAAGAGCCAACCGTCACCAGTGCTCTGAGCATGCAGCGCATCGTCCATATCTTGGGTCGAGGCTGAATCGATGGTGACGAAGGGCCGATCGGTGAGATCGACATAGTCGCTCTGCGGCGCTAGCTGGCCCTGACATAGAGCCTCGGCTTCGGCCAATTCAGGGGCAGAGAAGGTCTCTTCTAAACGATGTTCCTGGATCGCCAAGCTGTACCAGGAGCGATTGTTATCGGCACTGCCCAACAGGCGGATAATCTCGGCTTGCGCCTTACCGGTCTCCCACGGGTGGCGGCGCAGTTTGGCAACGACCATTTCATTGTTACCGGCTTCTAAGGTTTGCTTAGGGGGTACAAATAACCAACCGGAGAAGGCTGAATTAAAGGGTTCCACGCCCTGCGCCTTGCCGCGCACATGATAGATGCCACAGAATTCGTCGATCGATGAGGCCACCAGGCTTTCCAGCTCCGCGCGGGTCTTACCGTCGGCCAGCTCAGTCACGGTAAAGGTCACCTCATCCCCGGGTAAGACCTTGGCCATATCATCGGGCGGCACAAAGTATTCGTCACCATTGGGGCAGGTTACAAAGCCAAAGGATTTACCGGTGCCCTTGATCAAGCCTTGCAAGACCGGCTTACTGGCTGTTATGTCGGTTTTCAGGGACTGGAGCAGTTCAAGGGATTTTGCATCTAACATAGGGGACGACCAATGATTATCGTAAAGCGGCTCATTATACCCACCTGAAAAATTCCACCAACCCAAGAGCGCTTTTTTTTGTAAACTAGATGACCTAAGCGAAGCTGATAAGCCAATCGCAGTAGATCACCTAACCCGAGCAGGGAACAGACCGATGGCCGATATACGTTCACTGGATGCGTTTCGCAAAGCCAGCAAGAAAAAGGCCGCGGCCGGTAAGAGCCTGTGCCTCAATGGCCACCATCGTTGGGCCACCGATACCAGCACCCGCTTTGATAGCCAACAGGGCAAACTGGTCACCCGATCTGTCTGTCAACGCTGCGGGCACAGTCGAGTGACCAGTCAATAGCATGTGGCTTAGATCAAGCCATAGAGGCACCCCGCTGGACAGGTTCTGCGTGTTTTGGGAATAAGGTCACATAATTGACAAGAGTATTGCTTGTGATGGGCGTGTCGGCGCAGTTAATATCGCCCTATGATTGAACCTGCTGTCGTCATTGCCATTCTAGAACCGTTGCAGATCTATGTAGCGGCTGTTTTCATTCCACTGGTCTGTTGGTATTTTGCCTATGGGCTTTCGCTATTGGGCCGTTGGTGTGCATTATGCAGCGGCTATGCGGTGCAAATTGGATTGTTTTTTCTGCTCGACGATGTCGGTCTACCGACCAACCTATTGATACTGATCGCCTCCGCCGCCGCCTATTTTTGGATCGCCACAGCCCTGCTGCACATTCCGGGCATGGCGCGCAAAACGCCCAGCCCAGTCAAACCCGCAGAGCCCTAACTCGAACCCTAGCCGACTAACCATGGGTTTTTGCTGATGGCAACGGCAATAATATAGCCAAACACTGCGATTGCCGCGCCATAGGTAAGCCATTGCTGCATGATGGAGCCCCGACGCTTGATCACCAGGGTGCATAGACCAATATAAACCACCAAGCCGATGACCTTGGCCAATATCCAGCCGCTATTGAACGGATGCAGGCTCAATGTCCACGCCAGGTAGATGGCTGCTAGCAGTAAAAAAGTGTCGACTATATGTGGTAAGATGCGCAGCAATTTCTGTTGCATAATGGCATGTTGTCGAATGGCCAGCGGGCCCCGGATGATAAAGCCCAGAATGGATAACATCGCCAATGTCATATGCAGGTTTTTGATCATTAGATACATAAAATCACCTAGTTGGGAGTGGGAATAATGGATTTTTTTACCAGTGCTATGGCCGAACTGGAACGTTGGCTCGCCGTAAGCGCTGAATTTAGCTGGATAGTACAGGTTTTTGTGATCGTGTTGTTAACGCTGTTTGCAAATTATTTTGTGCGAAAGTTATTTGACCGGTTGTCATCGGCAAGCGTGCAGACGTCAGTCCATTTCGACGATATGGTTGTTGAGACGGCGCGCAAGCCGGTACGCTTCTTTATCTGGATATTCGGCATGTTGCTGGCCGCCGATGTTGTCAAAGACGTCTCCAACGAGGCCATTTTTGACATTATCGAACCGATCCGAGAAGTGTCTTTTATTGTCTTGTTGGCCTGGTTTGCCGTGCGCTTTATCCACCAGGGTGAGCTAACGGTGCAGATGCCCGGCGTACTGGTGAATCCCATGGATGCCACTACCGCTTCGGCGCTGGGCAAGCTGATGCGGTTGTCGATCATCATCACTACCTCGTTGGTTGTCTTGCAGACCCTCGGCTTCAGTGTCTCGGGGGTATTGGCGTTTGGCGGCATCGGCGGTATCGCCGTCGGCTTCGCGGCCAAAGATCTGCTGGCGAATTTTTTTGGCGGTCTGATGATATATCTGGATCAACCCTTTAAAGTCGGCGATTGGGTGCGCTCTCCCGACAAAGAAATAGAGGGTACGGTGGAGAATATTGGCTGGCGCCTGACGCGCATCCGCACCTTCGACAAGCGCCCGCTCTATGTACCCAATGCCACCTTTGCCAATATTTCTGTAGAAAACCCCTCCCGCATGCTGTGTCGGCGCATTAAGGAAACCGTTGGCCTGCGCTATGACGATGCCTCGAAAGTGGCGCAAGTGGTGAGTGATGTGAAGCAGATGCTGATCGAACATAAGGATATCGATAACGACCAGACTATGATCGTGAACGTCGACGCCTTTGCGGCCTCATCGATTAACTTCTTTATCTATACCTTTACCAAGACCACCGACTGGATCGAGTTTCACGCCATTAAGCAGGACGTGATGTTTAAGGTGATCGAGATCGTCGCACGCAACCAGGCCGAATTCGCCTTTCCCACCCAGACTCTGCATATTAAGCACGAACCGGAAGTTCAGGCGCCAGACCGAGCGGGCTAAACTTAGCCTGGTAACGCTCTACCGAGGGCCCGATCCGGGCCCGTCGGGTCGCTTACTTTTTCGCATGCCAATATTCAAACTCATCTTGACTGATCGCCCGCGCCTCATCTTCAAGCATGACCGGTATGCCTTCGCGTACTGGGTAGGCCAGCTTTGCCGCCGTAGACACCAGTTCTTGCTTGTCCCGGTCGAGCTGTAAGGGGGTTTTGGTCACCGGGCAGACTAAAAGGTTTAATAACTGTTTATCAATCAACATCAGGGCGATCCTTCGGTTCATCATAGGTTTTAAGCGGTACCCCGGGAACCGGGTCTAGACCGCCTGCGCTGCCGGGATGGCAGCGGGCTATTCGTTTGGCACTCAACCAAGCACCACGCCAAGCGCCGTGATGGTGGAGGGCAATCAATGCGTACTCTGAACAACTCGGGTAATAACGACAGCGTGGTCCAAGCAATGGGCTGATCACCCATCGATAAAACTGCACCACGCCGATCAGCAGCCATTTCACCGTTAAGACTCGCGCGACCAAAGTGTGCCTTCGCGGGTATCGTTAATCAGCACGCCGCGGTCGGCCAGTTGCGCGCGAATGGCGTCGGCACCGGCAAAATCACGTTGTTTTTTGGCGGTCTGGCGGGCCGCAATCAGCGCTTCAACTTGCTCGGCACTGATATCGCCCTCTGCCGTCTGACCCTGGAACCAGGTGTCTGCGTCCAGCTGCGCTATATTGAGGAAGTCGGTAATGGCAAAGATCTCCGCCTTCAGTTGGGCGCGCTCGCCGAGGTCATCGGTTTTGAAAAATCGATTGGTCAGCTCGTGTAAGACGGCAAAGGCCTTCGGCGTATTGAGGTCATCGAGCAACATCTGCATAAACGGCAGGGCCATCAGATCGGCGATGGGTGCTGAACCAAGCTCGGCACTGTCGCGCTTGATGGTGTATAGCCGATCGAGCAAGGAACGGCTTTGATGCAGCAGTTGTTCAGACCAGTTCATATTGGATCGATAATGGGCCGATAAGAGCGCCACCCGCACCAGTTCATGCGGCTGCTGGGCCAATAGATCGCGCAACACAATAAAGTTGCCCAAGGATTTGGACATCTTCTCGCCTTCGATATCGAGCATCGCATTGTGCACCCAGTAGCGGGCATAGGCACCGGGTTGATCGGTGCAGCAGACCCCCTGGGCGAGTTCGTTTTCATGATGCGGAAAGAGCAGGTCGGTGCCGCCGCCGTGGATATCGATGGTCTCACCCAGATGCTTGTGGATCATCGCGGTGCATTCGATGTGCCAGCCTGGTCGTCCGCGGCCCCAGGGGCTGGGCCAACCGGGTTGGTCATCGATTGACGGCTTCCAGAGCACAAAATCCATCGGATTGCGTTTGTAATTGGCGATGTCGACGCGTGCACCGGCAATCATATCGTCGGTGTTGCGCTTCGACAACTTGCCATAGTCGGCCAATGAATCGACCGCAAACAGGGCGTGGCCCTCTGCCGCATAGGCATGTCCGCGCTCGATCAAGGTGTTGATCGTGGTGATGATTTCACTGATGTGTTCGGTTGCCTTGGGCACGATGGTCGGCACCAGGTTGCCCAGGGCCACCATGTCTTCATCATAGGCGCTAATAAAGCGCTCGGTGATCACGGAGATATCAACGCCCTGGGCCGCAGCCGCGGCATTGATCTTGTCATCGACATCGGTAAAGTTGCGCGCATACACCACCTTGGGGTAGAGCTGCTGTAGGGTGCGAAACAATAGATCGTAGACCACGGCCGAGCGGCCGTTGCCGATATGGATATAGTTGTAAACGGTGGGGCCACAGACATACATGGTGACCTGCTCGGCGTCGAGGGGTGAAAAGGCTTCCTTTTTGCCGGTCATACTGTTCTGTAATACCAGGGACATGTGCTTTCCATCGATGGAGGTAATCAGCGCGCAGTATACCTCGGGCGAACGGGTCAGGCTAACGGCATCTTAGTGGTTCGACGCGATGGCACCCTTCTGCACACCCTCGAATGCCTTAACGCGCCAGTGATCCTCTGGCGCTTCCTGCTGCAGGGCATTGGCAATATGGCTGGCGATCAGCTCAACGGTACTGTCCGTGGCCATCAGGTAACACTGGTCGGGATTCAACCAGACATCAAAGCGGCCCTGCTCGGCGTCATAGCCGATGTGTTGCAGATGCCTATGGCTAGATGGCATCTGGTCTTCGGCCGTTACCAAGTAGATATCGGCAAAGCGTTTGGCCCATTCCTGTTCACTCTCTATATCACGCTTATGGTTGCGATAGATCTCGATCCGCGAGCGATGACCGTGGCAAATGCGTTGGCAATCGCCCTGATGCTTCTTAAGGCCATGCGAGTAGTGATAAAAATCACCCGCAATCTCCTCAGTGCGCAATTGCAGCGATACCTGACGCACATTGGCGGGGACTAGGGTATTGAGATGGGATTCCAGCAACGGTCGGGCCGAGTCGATGGTCACCTTATCGCTGTCGACAATAAATACCGCCTCACGAGGGCTCTGGTAAACAAAGGCGAGCTCGCCGTCGGGTCGACGATACTCAATGTGTATCTGATTGCCGTCCGCGAGCGTCTCAATAGTCAGGCCAGGCAGGTGCTCCGGCACTACTAGCGTATGGTCCATGCCACTATCGAGCGCCGCCTTGAGCATTTTTTTCACATGGCCAAAGTCGAACACCATACCTTCGTCGTTGAGTTCACCGACCAGCTCGACATCGACGATCCAGCTTTCGCCGACCACGCCGCGTTGCGGGTGAAAGTAACTGAAATCGATGACGGTGAGATTGTTAACAAACAGGCGATTCATGGTGAAGGCTCACTCCGGCGGTAAGGGGTTCGATAGCAAACTAGGCGGGCCTAGTATAGACGGCGGAGGAGTCTAACAGAAAATAGCTTTTGCACTAAGCCCGCGCAGGGGGAATTGACTACTGATGCCATTGTTCGTATTAACAATGTGACCTGATTGCCGCCCTGAACCGAGCATTGGCCACTGGGTCGACATCAGATGAACGACACCGCCATCATCGGAATAATCGAGACGGCCAGAATCAAGCCCATGGTGACATTGAAAATGCGCTGTTGACGGTCGTTTTTGAGCAGCCGTTGGAGCGCACTGCCGGCGAATAACCAACTGCCGACGCAGACCAGGCCGGCCAGCATAAAGGTGATGGCGATGGTCAAGACCTGCGGCAACAGCGCCACATCGTCCACAGTGAAGGCGGCGATGGCACCAATGCTCATAACCCAGGCCTTGGGATTGACCCACTGGAAGAGGACACCCTGGATATAGGTCAGGGGTTTGGCCGTTGTGCGAGTATCTCCGGAGACTCGGGTTAGGGCAATTTTGGCCGCCAGATAGAGCAGATAGGTCGCGCCAATAATTTTGATCAGGGTGTAAGACATCGGCCATTGCGCAAAAATGCGGTCCAAACCGAGACCGAGGACCAGCATCATCACCGGCACCCCGGAAATAATGCCCAACCAATGGGGTATAGAGCGTTGCACGCCAAAGTTTAAGCCGGAAGACAGGATCATCAGGTTGTTGGGTCCGGGTGTGCCGGTGGACGCCACGGCAAACAGCAATAAGGCGATGCTAAAGCTCATCACTGAGCTGCCCGAGCAGAACCGTGTATTGGTAGGGTGGCAAGGGTAGTCATGTAGCGTTCTCGCTATCTTGGGGTGCGCGAATGAAGCCTAAGTCGGCGTTGTTCGGATGCTGATATACAAGACGAGTATATTGACCAGTACCCATAAAGACCATAGCAATCATGCACAGACGTGTCCCAAGCCAGCAGCAATTGAAGACGGGATGTTAGGCCAGTGACTGCTCGACGTCCCCTTTGGCGGATGATAATTGAGGGTGAATTAGTATGCACCCACCAAAGAGGTAGCCCGACACACTCATCAATAAGCATTATTGTCTAAATGACTATAGTAAAAAACGGCCTTTTTTTTTATAATAAATGAATTATTTTAAAACTTTTCCGATTTAAAAAGTTACAAACTTTTGCAGTGACTCTGTGCCTATAGTCAAAAGGGTTACTTAAAAATATAACCGCATCGTTTATCTTTTTTACGTTTAAAAATTAATTCTATATGAGAAGGCCGGCACGCCGGGCGTTTAGGGATTTCAGGGTGGCAGTATATTTTACCTGGCCAATATGGGTATAACCGTTAATGGCCCAGGATGCTGTCTTTTAGCGCATGTAATTAAATTAATGAAGCGCAGAAATTTTTTCAATCCTAATCATAAAATAGACTCCAATGGTCATGGTCAATATGATGATAAAAGTATTTATTCGATATTAATATAAATAAAAGTATTACTGATAGAATTTTAAGTTAAGGAGGTATATTGTGCACAACAGCTGACCAGAATATGTAAATAGAGCAAGAGCGTTATCTTGTTCATACTTTGAAGTTAATAAGGCCCGAACATCGGCCCTTACGTCAATGTTACCTCAGAGGAGAGTCTGGCAAAGGCTCTCTGACCATACTCATCCCAAAAGCCTTCAAAAACGGACAGGATTTAAGGAAAGGCGTCCAGCTCTTGAAGTAGGCTTAGGATCGACGAATTTAGGCAATAGGTCGGCATGCACTTGTAAAGTGAAAGTAGTCGACAGATGCGCCACATCTTGCGAGTAGCCCAATTTTGTGACCAGGTAAAAGCTGCTAACTGGGCTTTTGATTGTTTGCCTGCGTGCTATTTACGACAAATCCCCAGCTAGGATTGTAATGTGCAGAAATAATGAAGGGATTCCGACCAAACACGTTCTCGTTCCAAATAAGGCGCCAACATGAACACTAAATTGACAACTGTTATCTTATGCAGCCTATTAATCACCGCAACATGGGCGGCAGCAGACGAATATTCATTCGAACAGTTTCTTTTTAAAGATCATTCTGTCTGGTCCGGCGGTGCAGTGGCCATATCAGCGGGCGCAACAATTTCAAATGCAATCGGTGCCGCCGGCGCAGTTTCGGTGGGCGCATGGGCAGAGACTGCCAGGATAACCTCGTCCGCCGCGGTTGACGTTGCCGCTTACGCTAATACCGGCGATCTGGTAGCAGGTGCCGCCGCTGCTACAGGTCAAGGGTCTGTGGTGAGCAGTATTTCGTCTGGCAGCGCTGTATCCATCGGCGCAGCATCTTCGGTTGGGGCGTTCGGTGGCCCCTATGGACCGGTATTTTCCGAGGCCGCCACGGTAGTGGGTGCGGGTGCGTTTGTGGGGAATATCTATGCCGGAGCAGCGGTCACCCTAGGCGCGGGTTCTCAAACAGCGCAGGTCTATGCCGGTGCTGCGATAACGGGAAGCGGATCGGAGGCTTCTTTTGCCTATACCGATACTATCAGCGCTCGGCCGGCGATTGTCTTTACCGATGGGCAAGACGGTATAGCGAATATAATCGATGCTCAAGCCGTATTATTTCAGCTTACCCCCAATGAAATACTAGGCGCCGTGGCTATGGGCGGAGCAGTTTATCGGCCCGGTGTCTATCAGGGCACTGCTGCTACCGTTGCTGCGGATTCGGTTGTGACCTTCGATGCTGAAAATTCAACTCAGGTTCAATTTTGGATTATTAACCTTAGCTCCGCATTGACCGTGGCCGCAGGCAGTGAATTTAAAATAATCAACGTTGGCAGCGGTGGTGCTGTGGTCATTTGGAATATAGGTGGTGCGCTGACTCTGGGTGCGGGGTCATCCTTCATTGGTACTGCTTTTATTAATGGCGCGGTCACCGGAGCGGGAGCCGCCGTTTGCGGGAACTTATGGGCCACTGCGGCCATTGCTATTGGCTCCGTGACATCTGAGTCGGGCGGACTGAATTGCGCCGTCGATGTGAACGAGATTGGCATCTACAACGGCATTGCCACCTATAGCGGCTATATGGGCCAAGCGAGCACGGAAGCCCTCGCAGAAGCTGAGGCCTTGGCGCTGGCTGAAGCAGAAGCTTTAGCAGAAGCGCAGGCCTTGGCGGAGCAAGCACTGGCGGAGAGTCTAGCGGTAACGTTGGCCCAGGCTCAGGCGGAAGCGCTCGCTCAGGTTCAGGCCGATCAAGCACGTTTGGCAGCCGAAGCGCTGGCTCAGGCCTTGGCTGATGAAGCATTGGCTCTGGCGCAATCGGAGAAGATTATCGCGCAGCAAGCCCTAGCCTTGGCGCAGTCCGAAAAAGCCTCTGCGGAGCAAGCGTTGGTTCAGGCGCAGTCTGAAAAAGCGGTAGCGGAGCAAGCTTTGGCGCAAGCCTTGGCGACAACCGTTTTGGCACAGCAGGGCTTGGCAGATGCAGAGTCTGAACTTCTCGTGCAGGCCGCACAGGCCCTGTTAGAGGCAGAGCTGCTGGCACAGTCAGGGGCCGAGATTCTGGCCATAGCCGATCAAGCGCTGGCGCAGGCTCAAGCAGAGAAGGCAGAGGCGGATACGCTGACGCAATCGCAATGGGTGACGCTAGCCTTGGCAAACCAGGCGCTGGCAGCTGCGCAAAGCCAAGCTCGAACTCTGGCCCTAGTGCATGCCCAAGCTTTAAAGGAGCACCAAACGGAAACCTTGGCGCAGGCGGATGCACTAGAAGCGGCGCTGGCGGAGATTTTGGCCCAAGCAGAGACATTAACGTCAGCCGAGGCTGAGGCCGAGTCCCAGTTGGCGCTATTGGCGGTGGCCCAGGCGGAGATTCTGGCCCAAACGGATAGTTTGGCGTTAGTCGAGGCGAACGCCTTGGCTGGAGCTGAGGCAACTGCATTGGTGCACGCACAGACTTTGGCATTGGCGCAGGCTGATATGCAAGCGCAGGCCGAGACTCTGGCGCAAGTCGAGTCTGAGATCCTGGCACAGGCCGATATTTTGGCCCAAGCCCAGGCAAATATGGCGCAGGCGCAGGCGCTCGCGCAGACGCAAGCGGAGACAGTAGCGCAGGCTGAAGAGGCGTTGAGCGCGGCCAGAGCATTGGCGCTGGAACAGGCCGAGACCGCGGCTCAAGCTGAAATTTTGGCACAAGCGGCTATAACAGCGCAGGTAGAAAATCTAGCCCTAGCGGAGGCGGAAATCCTCGCACAGGCGGAGAGGGCATTAGCCCAAGCGGAGTCCCTGGCTCAGGCTGAAGCTGAGATACTGGCGCAGGTAGAGCAGGCGTTGGTGGAAGCGGAGACGCTGGCGCTGGCCCAAGCTAAAATTTTGGCACAGGCGGAACAGGCGCTAACGCAAGCAGATATTCTTGCGCTCGCCGAGGCGCAAATTCTGGCGCAGTCGGAATCTCTAGCACAAGCCGAGACTGAAATCCTGGCGCAGGTGAACAGAGAGCTGGCCCAGGCCGAAATTCTAAACCTGGCCGAAGCGGAGACTCTAGCGCAGGCGGAGATTCTAGCGCAGGCGCAGCAAGCCCTTGCCGACGCTCAGACCGAGGCGCTGACCGAGGCGCAAATTTTGGCGCAGGCTCAACAGGCCTTGACGCAAGCGCAAACGGCTCAGGCGCAGGCTCAGGCATTAGCCGTAATTCAGGCTGAAAGGTTAGCAGCGACACAGGCGGAAACTCTCGAGCAAGCGGAAACTGAGATTCTGGTGCTGGCGGAATTTATAGGGCGGGCAGAAGCTGAAATTATAGCCCAGGCGGAAATTCTAGCGCTAGCCGAAATCGAGACTCAAGCCCAGGCAGGCATATTGGCGCTGGCTGAACAAGCCTTAACCCTGGCCCAAGCAGCTCAAGCGCAGACTGAGGCGCGCGCGCAGACTCAGGCTGAGACACTAATCTTGGCTGAGGCAGAGATTGCAACGCAGGCTCAGAATGCCCTGACCCAGGCTGAGAGATTGGCGCAAGCAGAACAAGCCGTAACGCGGGCCCAAGTCGCGCAAGTCCGAGCCGAGGCCCTTGAACAGGCTGAAACGGCGCTATTGAGCGAAGCCGAGCAAGCTCTAACGCTTGCTCAAGCTGCGCAGGCGAATGCGGAAGCCCGAGTGTTGACTCAAGCAGCAACGCTAACCTTGGCAGAAGCGGAAATTGTAACTCAAGCTCAGGATGCACTGGCACAGGCTGAAATATTAACACTGGCCGAAGATGAGATCATCGCGCAGGCTGAAATTCTAGCTCTGGCCGAAGCCGAGATTCAAGCCCAGGCAAGGATATTCGCGCAAGCAGAGCAAGCCCTAACGCTAGCCCAAACTGCTCAGGCGAATGCGGAAGCCCGAGTGGTGGCTCAAGCCGAGACGCTAACGCTGGCAGAAGCTGAGATCGTAACGCAGGCACAAAACGCACTCACCCAAGCTGAAATTTTAACGCTGGCTCAGGCCGAAATTTCAGCGCAGGCCGAGATTCTCGCGCAGGCCGAAACGGAGACTCAAGTCCAGGCCGAGATATTGGCGCAAGCCGAACAGGCTTTAACGCGGGCCCAAGCTGCGCAGTCGCAGTCGGAAGCGCGAGCGCTGACCCAGGCCGAGACGCTATCTCGGGCAGAATCTGAGATTGTAACGCAGGCACAGAACGCTGTGACCCAGGCGGACGTTTTAGCGCTGGCCCAGAGTGAGATTTCAGCGCAGGCCGAGATTCTCGCGCAGGCCGAAACGGAGACTCAAGTCCAGGCCGAGATATTGGCGCAAGCCGAACAGGCTTTAACGCGGGCCCAAGCTGCGCAGTCGCAGTCGGAAGCGCGAGCGCTGACCCAGGCCGAGACGCTATCTCGGGCAGAATCTGAGATTGTAACGCAGGCACAGAACGCTGTGACCCAGGCGGACGTTTTAGCACTGGCCCAGAGTGAGATTTTAGCGCAGGCCGATATTCTCGCGCAGGCCGAAACGGAGACTCAAGTCCAGGCCGAGATATTGGCGCAAGCCGAACAGGCTTTAACGCGGGCCCAAGCTGCGCAGGCGCAGTCGGAAGCGCGAGCGCTGACCCAGGCCGAGACGCTATCTCGGGCAGAATCTGAGATTGTAACGCAGGCACAGAACGCTGTGACCCAGGCGGACGTTTTAGCGCTGGCCCAGAGTGAGATTTTAGCGCAGGCCGATATTCTCGCGCAGGCCGAAACGGAGACTCAAGTCCAGGCCGAGATATTGGCGCAAGCCGAACAGGCTTTAACGCGGGCCCAAGCTGCGCAGTCGCAGTCGGAAGCGCGAGCGCTGACCCAGGCCGAGACGCTATCTCGGGCAGAATCTGAGATTGTAACGCAGGCACAGAACGCTGTGACCCAGGCGGACGTTTTAGCGCTGGCCCAGAGTGAGATTTTAGCGCAGGCCGATATTCTCGCGCAGGCCGAAACGGAGACTCAAGTCCAGGCCGAGATATTGGCGCAAGCCGAACAGGCTTTAACGCGGGCCCAAGCTGCGCAGGCGCAGTCGGAAGCGCGAGCGCTGACCCAGGCCGAGACGCTAACTCTGGCAGAAGCGGAAATTGTAACGCAGTCTGAAATTGCCCTCAGCCAGGCGGCAATTCTTGCGCAGGCCCAGAGTGAGATTTTAGCGCAGGCGGAAATGTTGGTGTTAGCCGAAACGAAGATTCAGGCCCATGCAAAGACGCGAGCGCTAGAGGAAGATTCTCGGGCGCTGGCGGTGATAGAAGCACGCGCACTGGCTGACGCTGAGGCGGAGATTATAGCGCAGGCAGAAGTTTTGACGCAGGCGGAGGAGGCTTTGGTAATAGCTCAAGAGGCGCTGGCACTGGCTCAGACTGAGAAGGCGCTGGCTGATACGCAGTCGTTAGAGTGGACCGCAACACTAGCCGAAGCGCAGACGCTAAATGATGAGAAAACATTAGCGTTGGTTAACGCGAAGAAGCTCGCCCTGGCCGAGGCGGAGACCTTGGCGCAGGCGCAGGCAGAGATCCTCGCGCTGGCGGAACAGGTGCTGGCCGAAGCGGAAACGTTGGCGCAGGTTGAGAGATCACTGTCTCTGGCGAAGTCAGACAAGTTACAGTCGGAGGCCCAGGCTGAGAAGCTGGCCCTAGCCGAGGCGCAGACACTGGCCCAGACGGTGCAGGCCTTAGTTGAGGCCAAGTCGCTGGCGGAAACGCAGACGCAGGCATTGGCGCAGGCGCAGGCACAGTCGGAGACTGAGGCCCTTACGCTGGCGCTGGCCGAGAATAGTTTGGCGCAGGCGCAGGCGCAGGCTTTAACCCAGGCGGATATTCTGGCCGAGGCTGAGACGCAAGCCGTAACCCAAGCTGAGATCCTGGCAGAGGCCGAGCAGGCGTTGATTGCGGCGGAGACGCTGGCTTATACACAGGCGGAGACGCTGCTCCAAGTCGAGAGCGAACTCGCGGAGGCAAATGCATTAGTGGAAGCGCAAGCAGAAGCCGAAACGCAGGCGCAGGCGCAGGCCGAAATTCTCGCCCAGGCGGAGCTGCTTGCCAGGGCCGAGGCGGAGAATTTGGCGCAGGCCGAGCAAGCATTGGCGGACGCAGAAGCCCAAGCTTTGGCCGAGGCCCTAGCCTTAGCCGAGGCCGAACAAGTGCTAGCAGCTTCTGAGTCGGAGAAGGCGTTGGCCGAGTCGGAGACCAGGGCCCAAGCGGAAATGCTCGCGCAGTCTGAGGAATTGGCACTGGCCCAGGCAGATATTTTAGCCCAAGCAGAGCAAGCTCTGGCCCAGAGCGAGGCCCTGGCCGAGGCTCAAACAGAGAAACTGGCCCAGGCGGAGCAGGCTCTGGCCCAGGCGCTGGCGGAGATGGCACAATTGCAACAGGCACTGTCCCAAGCGCAGACTGAGCCAGAGAAGCTGGCGCAGGCTGAACTTTTAACGCAGGCGGAGCAGGCCTTGGCATTGGCCCAAGCGGATAAGGGCCAAGCAGAACAGGCACTGGCACGGGCTAAGACTGAGCAGGCCGAGGCCGAGGCTCAAGCCTTGACGCATGCGGAGACGCTGGCGGACGCGAAGACATTAGCACTGGCTGAGGCTGAAAAATTGGCGCAGACCGAGCAAGCGTTGGCGCAGGCGCAGGCGCAGAACGAGGCGGCAGCGACACAGGCAGAATCACAAGCTGAGACGTTGGCGCAGACGGAAAACGCATTGGTAGCTGCTGAAACGCAGGCCCAAGATCAGGCGGAGCTGTTAGCGCAGGCGGAGACCCTGGCGCAGGCCGAAGAGGAAGCTCTGGCGCAAGCGGAGATCGCGTTAGCGGAGGCGGATATGCTAGCCCAGGCAGAAAAATCGTTGGCCGAAGCCGAGGCACAGATTCTGGCGCAAGCGGAGACGCTAGCGCTGTTCCAGGCGGAACTGCTCGCACAAGCCCAGATTCTGACGCAGGCCGAGGCAAAGATTTTAACGCAGGCTGATACCTTGGCCCAGGCCGAGCTCTTGGGGCTTGGGGATGGCCAAGACGATTCGCCTGTAACGGAAGATGCATTGGCGACACCAGCACTCGTCAACGAACCAAGCGACTAGGTTGACCCTATATGGCCGTCGTTAGTCCAGGCGGCCATTAACAGGGCGAAAACTCCATCAATTGCAGTTCGCATAGGTCGACTCATTGATGGTGCAGCCCCTACTCATTAACACAATAAGACGACATTGGTCGCTATGCCCCTTCCTAGTTAGACCCCCTCACGCGTTGCAGCCTTGGTCAAATTCAGTTTTAGCTTGCGCTCACCCTCTGGAATGGCAGAATCAATCGTCATCATCTGTCATTGTTCCGTACCATGGCTCCGAAAGCTAAGCATTAATGAAGGTCCCAGCATGAGTACCAAACTGATTACCCGAGCCGGCCATGTGCAATTGCAGGCGGAATTGCATCAGCTGTGGAAAGTCGAACGACCCGATGTCACTCTTAAAGTGACCTGGGCTGCCAGTCTGGGCGACCGCAGCGAAAACGCCGACTACCAATACAACAAGAAACGCCTGCGCGAGATCGATCGACGGGTGCGCTACCTAACCAAGAGCTTGGAGCTGTTGCGTATTGTCGACTACGTTCCGGAACAGGAGGGTCGGGTTTTTTTCGGTGCTTGGGTGCAGGTTGAGAATGAGGCCGGCGAGCAGCTACGTTTTCGCGTGGTCGGGTACGATGAGATTCTTGGCCGTAAAGACTATATCTCGATCGACAGCCCAATGGCCCGGGCGTTGCTGAAAAAACAGGTCGATGATGAGGTACCTGTGGTTACCGGCGCGGGTACCGTAACCTGGTTGATCAACGCCATCGAGTACGACAAGTTGTCGAATCCCGCCTAGCCCTTCTCACGCTTACCGCGCACTATCTCGCGCACCACAAAACCATTCGGATTGAGCTGGTCGGCCACGCTCTGCTGGTAGGTGATTTGAGGTGCTGTTACGGTTCACTTTGGTTCTGTGACTGCGTTTTTTAACACTATTTGATGGAGCCGTAAACGACCCAAAAGTATAGAAATAATAGGTAAATAACGCCGTTAGGCGTTGCGGGGTATTTTATTTTAGATTGATACTTAAATTATTTTTATAATAATAAACGCTTTAATCGTAATTATTTTGTTTACAGCTTAGAATAAAATTTGTTATTGTTTTTTCAGTCGGCAGAGTGTTATCAAGGATTGGTAGCGCGGGACTTTTTTACAGCGAGGGATAGCTTTATATGAGACAAACCATCCAAAGTCAGCTGCCAATCTGCGAGCTAAAATATTCTAACCAGCTTTCAGCTTTCCAAGTCATCGGCATCGTGACCGATCTTGCCAATTATCACAGCCAATACGGCGAACAGTCTGTTTTCGATTTTATCTCTCGGTTGACACCAATGCTGGAAACAGGGCAAGCAAAAATATTCTTCGATGATGAGCATCGCCCTTATGGTTATGCAAGCTGGGTCTTGATACCTGAAAACATACACCAATCCATGTTGGCCGGTGAAGGAAGTGAAGCTGAATTAGCGGCATATTTCTCCGAAACTACCGGAGATCGATTGTGGTTCTTCGATTTTCTGTGCCCGTTTTGCACTCCATTAATGATGTTCCAATGGCTTAAGCAGGAATTAGCTTGCCATACCAACGCCTACTTAGGGCGGTATGCATCAGGAAGCGGTAATGCGGTAAGGAGGTTATGGTAATGAGTTCACTAAACAGGCAAGAATCAACCCCGTTTGCCATCGGATTCCATGAAGCGCTGGGTACAATGATGTGGCTAATGAAGCATGCGGACTACCACAGTCAATGGCCTCTATGGAGTGTAGATCAGGACGTCGTGCCGGCCCTAGTGTATGGGCAATATAAGCTATACTTTGACGAGCATTATAATCCAGTCGGATTCGCATCCTGGGCATGGCTGGACAAAGACTCCAAACAACAGGTACTTGCCAATAAAATACCTTTGCAAGTGGAACAGTGGAACGGTGGTAGGCATTTGATGTTTGGCGATTTTATAGCCCCATGGGGACATGCCAAATTTATTCTGAGAGACTTGCGAACCCAAGTGTTTCCCGAGTACAAAGCGTTCAGTCTTGGCCGACATCAGGATGGTAGCATCCGGAAGGTCTATCACTGGAAGGGCTCTCTCTTTACAGATGGCGTCACAAGTGAACAAAGGAGTATCAACAAAAAACTGTGGGCCCAAACAGGCTGACAGAAAAAGAATTCAGCGAGCACGCTCTACCAAAAACCGTGCTCGCCGAATGCCCCCTTAGGGGTTTTATAAACCCAAAAAACATTAGTCTATAAGGAAATAAGAGTATGTCAAACGTTTATAAGCAACTCAACTGTTTCGATGGAATCGCTGGTGCGGCCTTTGGTGGCGGTAGCGGCAGTGGTTCCTCAAAAAAGAAAAAGAAGAAAAATAACGAGCAAGTCTATATCGGTGGCCATGTTGGGTATGTGAGCAAAACGCCGACCTCTCAAGATCGGAATGATCAAGGGGCTATTTTAAATAAAAGTAAATTCAAAGCGGAAGGGGGGGGCTGTACAACAGAAAACGAAGTGGCCTTTTCCGCCGGCGTAGTTGGGGTATTTGCTGTTAATCCGTATGTTACCGTCCCGGCAGCTGTTGTGGGCACTTTGGCCGCTTCCAAATCTTTTCATGAATGTGGTGGTTTCTAGAAACTTTAGCGGCCCTGTCAGAGGGTCGCTTTCTATGTGTATAGGGTTATTATGAAATACAGGTACTTAAAATATACTTTACCATTAGCTTTTTTGCCGATATATCGTTTTGATCGTTCCGAACTATCCCAATTTTGGGATGTGATTTTCTTGTTTTGCTTGCTTCTTAGTGGATTCGTTTTAGGATATAAGGTCGATAAGGACTTCAAGGAGTTAGAGGGGAGAGGAAGTAAATTTAGAAAAAATGAAAAAATAGATAAGTCAGAGTAAGGTATTTTTGGATTATACAAAATAGCCTTTAGGCGAATAATGAAATTTTCGATGAGTTTTTCTTGGTGGTCGATTGTTTTAAATGCATCGCTTAGAGGATATTTTATTTTATAACAGACTTTTTTGAATGCAGGCAATTAAGAAAATCTATATTTTTAGTTGCCACTGGTAGAATTGCAAGAATTTAGTTGTGGGCTCAAAAAAGGAAGCAGAATGTTAGCATCGAAAGCACCGGTAAAAATCAAGGAAGGCTCACTCTTTCAGTTTGAAGAGGCATTTCGACTGTTGAACCAATCGGACAGTATTATCCTTGTGCTTTCTCAGTCTATCATAGAGGGATATATAGCTTCTAGCTTGGTTCTAAAAAAAATCAACACGCTTAAAGATTTGCGATGTTCGTGGAAAAAAATCGATTCCATTCCCAAGTCCCTTAAAGCCCAAACGGTTTGGGTAGTCTTTTCAGATGAAGGTGATACGTATCTCGTAAAGAAACTGGGTGGAAATAGGTTTCGATTGTCTACCTATGATCACAGCGGTGTGGAGGTAGAAACCTATGAAGACGCGTTGGGTAACCTTACTAAAGACCTAGGCCTTACATCGTCAGGCCTTGTTATCGAGCCAGTCCAGAAAACATCAAAATCTGAAACCTCAACCAGCTATGTGCTACGGCACTTTTTGATTCAAAAATCCACAGCCAAGGTTATTATTAGCATATCGCTGGTCATTGCGCTGTTGGGCTTGGCAACCCCTCTCGGGTTTCAGACGTTCACCGATAAAATTCTTCCATATTCCGCTCAAGGATCCTTGCTTGTGGTTGTCGCTCTATTGCTTCTGGCCGCAATCGCTACTAGCGTATTTCAGTGTTTCCGTGATTACCAGGAAAGCATTCTATTTGCAAAGTATCAGAACGGTCTTGGCAAGGAGGTATTCAGTCGACTATTGTCGATGAATGTCCCTTACTTCGATAGCCAGAAAGTCGGCGACTTGACCAAGCTGGTCGATCAAATCGAAGAGGCTTCAAACTTCCTGGTTCGACAATTACTCTCGTCTGTTATATCCATTTTGTCTCTGTTAGTCGTTTTGCCTTTTCTGTTCTTTTATAGTCCAATGCTCTCTTTCATCGTAATTGGCATCGGTCTATTAATGGCTTTGACAGTTGGTGTTTCGCTTAAACCGTTACGTGATCGAGTTCAAAAAGCCTACACCTACGACGCTTCATATCAATCCACTCTAATCGAAATGGTTAAGGGCATGCGCACTATCAAATCCTTAGCAAACGAGTCACACTTCAGGCACAAAATAAATATTTGCCTAGAAACAAACCTCTATGGTGGCTTCCATATCGCACGGCTTGGTCATATAGTTCGAGCCATTGTAAACTTTCAAAGTCAATTAATAACCATCGCGGTTATCTTCTTTGGTGCCCAAGCGGTATTTGCAAGCGAGATGACCATCGGGCAGTTGATCGCCTTTAACATGATGGCTGGCAATGTTGTTTCCCCGCTGATCTCGCTGGTTATGACGGCTAGTGGCTGGGAAACCTTTAAACTCGCTAAAAAGCGCTTGGAGGAACTCCAGCCGCCAGAGCCGATCGCTTTGTCGGTTTCGGGCGATGATCTCGACTTGAATGGCCCCATCGAATTCGAAGATGTCTGGTTTCAATACCCAGTCATCACTTCCGAAGAATTTCAACAACCCAATCAATATGTTCTGAAGGGCATTAACCTGACTATCCAGTCGAACGAGATCATAGGAATCGTGGGAGGCAGTGGCTCCGGTAAATCGACCCTAGTCAATTTGCTGCTTGGTTTTTATAAGCCCACGAGCGGAAAAATCAAGATCAATGGCTACAATATCGACCAAATTCCGCCCGAGGTGCTCAGGGCACGTATCTCCTCCGTTCAGCAAACAAGCTTCCTGTTCAATACGTCGGTACTTGAAAACGTTCATTTAGGTCGACTGAACTCTACCGTGGCCGATATACATCAGGCCCTTGAGGCATCCGGCAGCTCAAGCTTCGTTGATGACATGTCACAAAAGTTTCTGACCCAGTTGAGCGAAGATGGCGGCAACCTTTCCGGTGGTCAGCGCCAACGCCTAGCGATCGCACGTGCTTTGGTTCGTAAAAGCGATATTCTATTGTTCGACGAGGCCACTAGTGCCCTGGACAACCGAACAGAGGAAACTATTAAGGAAACCATCTACCAAGCCTGCCAAGACAAAACCGGCATTATCATTGCTCACCGATTAAATACACTTTCTTATTGTAATCGCATAGTGGTAATGCAAGCTGGCGAAATTGAAGTGGTCGGAACACACCAGGAGTTACTCAAGGGCGAGAACAGTTACCAGGCGATGTGGGATGCCATGCTCAAACGGGATTCAGCGCTAGACCGTCTAGCATTACAAGCCGGTCAGCCCATAACCAATGCCTTAACGCCTGGCTCGGACCGGGAGCTCGGCGATGCGTTATAGCTTTAGCGAAATACACACCCTGAACTTGCTCAACGATAACTCGGAGTTCAGTAAGCGCTTCAAAACGCCGGGCGACCTCAAGATCATGATACTTATTATACTGTTGGTCATTGTGACTGCGGTAATCTGCGCCTCATTTTTTAAAGTAGATAAAATTGTACCCGCTCAGGGCGTTCTGGAAACCCGGGCCAAACTTTTTGAAGTGCGCGCACCTCTGCAGGGTTTTGTGAAATCTATCCACGTAAAAGAGGGCATGTATGTCGAGCCTGGGGATACTCTGGTTACCTTCGACACGGAACAGATGGATCGAGAACTGGAGCGCTTTGAACAGGAATTGATGACCCTGAGCCGTTCCGTCTGGACGGACTTTTACCAGATTGATGATTGGCTGGAAGAAGCTACTCAGACTGCACTGAGGAGCAAACTAGCCTCAATCCCTAACCCGGTCGACCCGATGGGCTTTCGCAGTTACCTCGAACGGGCTCTAGGTGACTCCCTTGCGTCCTTAGATCAATCCTTCCGTGGCATTGAAACCCGTTATACCAATCTGGAACGTCAGATCCGTTTGCTTGATGAGACTATTGCAATGGAGCATCGCGACTTAGCACGTTTCAAGAGGTTGAGGGACCAGGGCATAGAAAGTAGCAGTAAGGTTGACCAGCAGGAACTTCGGTTACTGGAATTGCAGTCAAACCGGGCAAGTCTGGACTCCGATCTGGCCAATACGAGTACTGAGCAGGACAAACTCGTGGTCGAGCGGAATAAACTGAAGGATGACTTTATTCTTGAGCGCTTGGTGAGGCTTCAGGACCAACTGGATCAGTTTAGCCAGGCTCAAAGTCGTTTGGCTAGTAAGCAGCGAGAACGAAACGATATGAATGTGCGTGCGCCATTCGCAGCCATAGTCGATGAAGTATTGGCTCGGGGCGAGCACGAAGTCATGGACGGCGGCATGGCACTTCTAAAACTCCGCCCTCGTTTTGACCAAGAAGACTTACAAATCGAGATCCAGATTCCTTCCAACTATGCCATCTGGGTAGAACCGGGTATGGAGTTCCGTGCCAGCTCACTCGGAAGTAACCCGGACGACCATGGGCGCCTGCACGGAACTATAGGGTTTGTTTCAGAATCGTCGGAAGTCGTAGAGGGTAATCGGATATACCGTATGACCGGCACGATAACCCTGTTAGAAGTCAATAACCCCGAGACCTTTCTGCGGCCAGGCTTGCAGTTAAGGGTGGAAATAAAAGCCGGTGAACGACGCTTGATCAACTATTTATTCGATCCGTTCACCAAATATTTCCGAACAGCTTTGAGTGAACCCTCCTAATGGCGAACGAGAAATGGATAAAGCAAGCAGCATGGATTCAGTTGGTTATGATTTCTGGTTTAATGCCGCTGGCTAACGTTAAGGCTGAAACCCCCGAGACACTGGACTTGAGAGCTTACCTGGAAGCAACGTTGCAGTATCATTTAGAGCAGCATGAGTATCATGTGCTGGACCAGGCGGAACGACTCAGTCTTGAGGATGGCCAGCGCTACTTCTGGCCCAAGATAACAGCGCGTTCGAGTTACGACGAAGTCACATCTGAAACCTTTACTGTGCCAACCAGCCGTAACGTCCTCAGTGGAATTACCACAGGCCTGGACACTAGCTGGACCTCTTGGTTGGGCACTGACATAACTTTGGGGCTGGAGCATAAGTATGGCCGTCAACTTGGCAAGGTGAGTCAGGGGATCCCTGAAGACAAATTGCAGGTAGATAATTTCAGCATTGAAATCTCTCAGCCATTGCTGAAACACAATAGCCCATTTTACAACCGTTTACCCTTGCTTCGGGCTCAAAAACAGTGGCAGCTATACCATATCAATGGTGAACTGGGTCGGCTGGCCTTGCTAAGAAGCGCCATGCTCGATTACCTGAAAGTTCAGGAGTCCTATGATCGACTCCAGATTCAGAAAAACAGATTGAAACACATTCAATCCGTTGGCGATTCGGTCAGTGTTCTGGTTGAAGAGGGTCGTAGCCTCCCCATCGACCGAGACCTGGCACAACTGGATGTACGTCGCCAAGAGCAATCCATAGCCAGCGCTCGTCAAGTCGTTCATCAAAACCAATACGCCTTGACACTCCCCTGGGTAAGTAGTGACAACATTCAGGTCGTGCCGCTGACCTCTTTGACTGTTCTTATCGACTGGTTGCTGCCGGTTTTAGATGAGTTGCCGCTTGCTAACCATCATCCAGAGTACCGCAAGCAGCAACTGAACCTGGAAGGCGCGCAACTGGAGGAGAGGGCCCGTCAGCGCGACCATTGGCCTGAGTTGAGCGCTTACTACCGCTTTGAAAAAGACTTCCGAGAGAGATTACCAGATGAAGAAAACCAATCCTGGGGGCTTCGCTTCAGCTACGATTTTTTTGACCTTAAGACTCGCGAAGATCAAGCGCGCCTGGGCGCTGAGGCCTCTATAGCACGCAGGAATGCTGAAGATCAATTGAAACGCCTGAATTGGGAAGCCAATCGGCTCCGTCAATCTTCGGAAGCCAGCCTCGCTGAACTCGAACTGGACAATCAGGTTGTAGAGTTAAGTCAGCGCGCCGTAGCGTATGAATTAGCTAGATACTCAGAAGGCTTGGCCAGCTATGACGATGTTCGAAATCGCCAGCTGGACCTTCTCGATCGACAATTGAGTGCACAGGATACCAGCGCAAAACTGGCTCGGGAGTTGATTGAGCTGGCCTACAACCATCAATGGGATTGGCTGAACCGCCTGCCTTGAACGAAGAAAGCCACTGCGAACCCGACAAGAACAGGACATACACCATGACACAACCAACCATTATATATTGCTCAGCCGCCGAAGAACTTGCTGAACTTATCCGCCATGGCTTCGAAAATCCGGAAGGTATCTCAGGCCGGGTGTTGTTCCATATTTGCGCAGAAGAGCTAGCTCATCCATTGGCCATAGTGTTCACGGATTCCGAACTCGACATCCGATACGAATGGCTTGAGCAACCCGATGCTACCTTGACACTTCCCCTAGCCACGGCCGAACACATCGCCAGTAACATCACCGAGGTAGACTTTCGCGACCCGGAAATCGTTGGCAAGATCCATTTGGATGGTGATGTGGGCCTAATCAATCATATTGTAAAGTCTCTGTTGCGCCCCTCACAAGACACACTTGAACGCTTTGATCTGGCTGAACATTTGGTATCGGATGCCTACAACCTAGTTGAGGTGCCGCGATTTACAAATCCTTCCGAGTTGGAAATACTTGAATCCCTCGCCTTGGGGCAGCCGATGATCATTACCCACTTAGAAATGCCTGAATCCCATCATCGTTGGTCGCTGCAACGGCTAGTCGCTGAATATGGTGATGTCCCATTACGTGTTCGGTCGGCGACTCACAAAGAGACCGTTGCCGAATTCATAGAACGACTGACTTCTGTAGATACCAAAAGCCAGCCAATCATCGAGGGGCATACCAAGGCCTACACAGAAGGCTGTTCCTTACCAGAGCCGATGCACAAAGACTTTCTGCCTAATTACTTCAGTAGGGATGACTATATTGAGCCCCAGATCTGGTTAGGCGCCGTGCCTGTGAATGTGCCTGCTAGTAGCCTCCATCATGATCCCCTCGATGGTTTTCTGTACCAGATTATGGGGCGCAAGAAGTTTGTGCTCTACCCGCCGAGCCAAGCATCTAATCTTTATCCGATGAAAGCGTACAATCACTACCAAGCCTGTTGGGTTAAACCCGAAGCTCCCGATTTGGAGCGTTTTCCTGATTTCGCACAAGCTCGTGGAATAGAAGTCGTTCTAAAGCCGGGTGAATTACTGGTTCAACCTGCTGGGTGGTTTCATGCTGTGTACTGCCTTGATTCACCCACCTTTTCAGTGAGCTATTTTTTAAGACACTAGGCGTATTCAGTACCCCGGTAAATAAGACAAGAGTGAAAAAAATGGGTTTAACGACAGTAGATGGCGACCAATGGAGCTTGAATCTGATTGAGTTATTTTTAAAATCCTCTTCACAAAAAAATTGGCAAGATAGTGTAAGCGTTGAGATAACTGCGTTGGAGTTGGGACTGCCTAGTCAATCCAGTGAGGAAAGGTTTCAATTGTTGATGCGTCTGGACCATAAAATTGGCAGCGTGTGGAGTGCGATAAATCTTTTCAGCTTACAGCTATCAGAACATTCCGTTGATTCAGATATGGAGTTCTGGCTCATTAAAGTCAGTCGAAAATTAGTCGATCAAATGGAAGAGTTTTGTCATTCCATTTCAGGTCATAATGCCTTTGTACCGGATATAATTAGGCTTTGGGCTGAGTTGCTACAAGTGGAAAGGCAATTCACTAACCTTAAAAATTCATACAGAGATATTGGCAAAGGCTCGGCATCTTCATCAAGTGGACTATTAGAACGGCGTCAAATAGACCCTGAAGCCAATGCTTTTCATATTCGCTTGAAGCAAAACGGCCTAAACCAGAGTAGTGCCGAATTTACAGAAGAGCACGCAAATGAAAGTCGCGCTTACTTTGACTCACTTTTATTAGAACTGGGTGCGAGATCAGCTTGGCTTTCAGATATCCGTCAGTTTGAAATGGATCAGTTCCGTATTTGTGAACTGGATTGGCGAGATGCATTGGAATTGGTTTGCTCATCTTTTAAGTTCATTCACCTACTGTGCGAGACATATCTGAACGATATCATCAAAAACCAACACATTAGATTCCTGAAAGAACAAAACCAGCCAGACATGTGCGTTGACACTCCTTTTGGAAGCTTTGTTCAACTGTACTTTGATGGAAGCCTCAACGGCTTGGTCAGATTGGTCCATGAATTAGGACACGCTATACACCAAAGGCTGCATCGGGAGTCAACTATGGGTGTTATTCCGCTAACCGAGGTTGTCAGTGAGACCTGGGCCATGGCGTTTGAAAACAGATTTCTGGAGCATCTGCGTACCTGTTGCCCCGAGTGGGTGGCTCAGGTTGATGCCTTTCGAGGGTTTCAACGGATTGAGATGAGTAATAGACACCGAATGCTCACACGGTTCGAACACTCTTTGCATGCAAAACAAATCCAAAATGAAGCCGACATTGATGAATTATGGCTGCAAGTTAACCATCGATTTTATGGGCCTAATATTCATTTCGAAACTGAATTTCAGTCTGCATGGAAGGACGTTGGACATATATTTATTGCACCTTTCTATCTCTCCGTTTATGCCGAAGCAAAGGAACGCGCCGATTTGTGTGATCTTAGCTCTATGATTCAGGCTTATTGTTCTAAAAGGAACTGACATGTGGATATCCATATCGATCGTGATCTCTCAGTGTCATTAAGCGTGAACATCATTATTACGTTGGCGCGAATACTATTATATTAAAGCGTTGAAGCGAGAATTAAGCCGAAAGATCGCGCATTGGCGCAAACCGCGGCCATCCTGGTGCCCCAAAAAAGCCTAGGCTAGTCAAGGCAACGGTGAAGACGATTCAGGGTGATCGGACACCGAGCAACGCTTATGAGCCTGGTGAGCGAGGGGCCTGAAAAGTGGCGCTCGGCAGTCCAAAGTCTGCGCCATCTTGGGTATTAGCTCTGAGCACACCCCGCCTAGCCCTTCTCGCGCTTACCGCGCACTATCTCGCGCACCACAAAACGATTCGGGTTGAGCTGGTCGGCAACGCTCTGCTGCACCGGATAGGGTTCCCCGGCGATCATGGCGGCCAATAGACGGGCGCTCAGAGGGCTGGAACAGAGGCCTTTGGAGCCATGCGCAACATTGAGCCACAGTCCGGGCAAATGCTCGGCTGGGGCTTCGTGCTCGGTGCGTTTACGCTGCAAACTGATGCGAAACTGGTGCCACAAGGCATCGGGGTTCGAGAGCGGCCCAACCAACGGCAAGTAGTCTGGCGAGGTGCAGCGCACGCCCGCCCGGCCACCGACTATCGTGACATCATCTGGCAACAAACTGGGCACACGTAGCCGTAAACTGGCGATATTTTCACTGTGCTCCGTCGCGCGCACATCGGTCTGCGTAGACTTCAGGCGAAAGGTACTGCCGATGGTCAGCTGGCCATTCAGCGCCGGCATGACATAGCGATCGGTACAGATCACCGCCTTCAATGTTGGCCCCGTCTCGGGCACCGCCAGTCGGGTTACTTGGCCGGCGATGGTATTCAAACGCAAATGCGCCGTCTGGACAAATTGGTTGGCCTCGAAGGCGCTGGCGATGACCACCTGATCGGCCTCATAGGTCTGGCCCTGGGCGTCGGTCAAGCACCAGCCGTGGCCGTCGGCCTGGGCCGTTAATTCGACTATACGGCACTGTAAATGAACCGGTTCGGCGAGTGATTGCAGCAGGTGGCGCACCCACAGCGCTGGGCTGACCCAGCCGCCCTGGGCAAACCAGAGTCCGGGATCGGTCAGCGGCAAGCCGGTGAGCGCAGTCAATTCTTCAGCGGTCTTGGCCACGGCCAGTTCCGATGGAATATAGGCCGCAGCACTGAGCTGCTGTAAACGGGTCAATTCGCGTGGGTTATGCACCAGCTGGACCAGACCACTGGTGCCGTGTGGGACCGTGTCGGGCAGTTCGGCCAGCAGGCTGTGCGCCCGAATTAACGCTTGCGCATAGAATCGAGTGGTGCCTTCCGGCTGTGCCGACAGTTTGGCGTAGACCGCGCCCTGGCTGTTGCCCGAGCCACCTTGAGCCGAGCCCGTTTGCTGTTCAAATACGCTCACTCGATAGCCGCGTTTGCTCAGTTCGGCGGCTGTACTGGCCCCGGCCAAGCCCGCGCCAATAATAGCAATATGGCGACCGGCATTGGCCTTGGGCGCGGGCAGTTCCGAGCTCGGCCAGCCGGTAATGCGCGGTGGTTCGCAGCGACCGATAAAGTCGGCGCGAAAGGAATTGCGTTTCTTGCCGAAGCCGGACAACTTCTCCAGCGCAAAGCCGGCGCCCAGCAATCCGTCGCGGACAACCCGCGCCGAGCTAAAGGTTGCCAAGGTGGTGTCGACTCGGCTTAGCCGATGCAGTTGATCAAAGAGTTCCGGAGACCACATGGCCGGATTTTTTACCGGTGAAAAGCCATCGAGAAACCAGGCGTCTACCTGTGCGGTAAGCTCAGCCAACGCCGACGCGGCATCATCCAACAGCAGTAGCAGATTAACCCGACCGAACTCCAGCAGATGAAAGCCCGCTAAGGGGGGCGGATATTGGGCCTGTAACGCTAATGCCAGGGACCGTAATTCGGGCCAGTGTTGATGGCTGCGGGCCAGTTCGGCGGGCGCGATAGGGTACTTTTCACAGCTGACGAAGGTCAGCCGAGCATCGGCCGGGGCATGCTCGAGAAAGGTTTGCCAGGCAACCATAAAGTTCAGGCCGGTGCCGAAGCCGGTTTCGCCAATGGTGAAGTGTTGCTGCGCACGCAGCGCTCGAAACCGTTCGGGCAGGCGATTGGGTGCAATAAAAGCATGGTGGCACTCGGCATGGCCCAGGCCTTGGGAATAGTAGATGTCGTCGTAGGTGGCCGACTTAGGGGTGCCATCTTGGTCAAAATAGAGGTCGGCGTAATCCATCTCAGTGTTGGGTCGGCAACGCCAGGACCCGATTCAACCATTGCTCAAAATAGGCTTTGGGCATGACCACGTCGGACAGGGTGAATTTGCTCAGATCATCAAGGGTGTATTGGGTGGCTAAGAAAAGCTCCCACTGCACGACCACGTCATCTGCCAGTGCTATAGCGCTGGCGGCTGGGATCGGGATATCGTTGTTTGGCGTCAGATCATAGTTTTCAACGAAATGGCTGCACCATTCAACAATTTGAAAATGACTGAAACGGGACATGGACCCTAATAGACCCTGACTGAGCAGGTCGGCCAAATTGACTAGGCTATAGGGTTTTTGAATCGGTGTGTCAGACCAGGCCATCGAGAAAGTTCCAATTAAATCAATAACCTGAGTGTATCATAGATGGCTGGTATTATGACCAGCCATCTTTCCGTCGCTTGCCATTCAAACGCGGTAACAGAAAGCCTAAGAAAATCCCCAAGGCAATAAGGATACCGCCGGCATAGAGCATCTTATTGTCGTTATATTCGGACAAGGCTAGATTTTCGGCTTGGGCGACATCGAGTCCGTTTTTGAGTCGGGCATTTTCCTCTGCCAACTGTTGATACTCGCCGTCTAGGTCGATGGCGTCGCCACTGATTGAGGTGATTCGATTGAGTTCCAAGGTCAGCTGGGTATTCTCGCTGCGTAAGTTTTCCAGTTCGCCAGTTACATCGCCTTTGGTGGCGAGTAGGGCGCTGTATTTCCTATCTAGGGCGTCATAGAGCTGCTGGAGTTGATCTTTTTCAGTTTGCACCAGAGCGGCCTTAATAAAACCTGTCGGTTCGGTTGTCAGATAACGACTGGGCACCCAACCGTCCAAACCATTTTCGGTTCGCACATGGTAGTAGTCACCGTCTTCTGCTTTCTCCAACACTTCCATCCGAGTGCCGGATTTAATGGTTTTGAGAACACGGTTGTTATCGGTTGGACCAGTACGGACGTTGACCCACAGCATATCGCTGAGCCACACTGTTTCAGCAAAGGCCTGGGTCGGCGCTGCGATTAAAATGGCGAAGGCTAGAAGCAGTTTCGACACAAGGCGAACAAGCATGATCAATTTCCTATTAATGGCTAGTAATGTCAGATGTAAGTGATGATTGTACTAATTTGGAAAGGTTTGTTTAAAGGGTTTTATCACAACTTTTGCATAAATACCCTCTGTTACATAGGGGTCGTCATTGGCCCAGCTTTGTGCACTGGCGAGGCTATCAAACTCTGCAACTACCAAGGAGCCAGAAAAACCCGCGGCACCGGGGTCTTCAGACTCGATCATGGGATGTGGACCGGCGAGCAACAATCGGCCTTGCGACTGTAAATCCTGCAAGCGTTGAGCATGGGCTGGACGCGCTGCAAGTCGATTTTCAAGGCTATTCGGATGATCTTCTGACAGAATGGCATACCACATGGGTCGGTTGCGCCTTATTTAGCTCAAAATATTGGGGGCTAAGTCTCAGGGTGTAGCCCAGCAAATGCAACCAATTGTGACGAAATTTTTAACTGAAACGCTCTTCTGAAGCGCTTTGCCTGTTAAATAACCAACTAGATCGCCCCGGCCAATGGACCGCTGATACGCCCTATGATAGTAAATCGAAAGCACGAATGGGAACTGCACTGCCATAGTCGCTTTTCCGATGGACAACTCACTTGCCCCGATCTCTTTGCGCTGGCGGTTACCAACGGTGTCCGTCATATGGCTCTAACCGACCACGATACCGCCGCAGGCTATCGAGCGGCCCTAGCCAATGCATGGGTACCAGCGGAATTGGAGCTCTATCCGGCGGCCGAGCTATCGTGCGTTTGGAAGGGCCGCACTATTCATATGGTCGGCCTGGGCATCGATGCCTACAGCGAGCGTTGGTTAAGCATTGAAAATGACTATGTCGAGCGGCGCGAAAACCGCTTTTTACGCATCTTGCATGTCATGCGTAAGGCGGGATTTGAACTGAACGAGGAGCGGATTCGCGCCATCGCTCACCCGGGCCCGCCGGCGCGGCCGCATGTTGCGGCCTATTTAGTGGAAACCGAACAGGCCAAGAATACCGCGCAACTCTATAAACGCTGGTTAGGCCAGGGCAAGATAGGCGATGTCAAAAGCCAATGGCCGGAGATGGCGGAGGCAGCCCAGTGGATTCTGGAATGCGGTGGCTTGCCGGTGGTCGCCCATCCCCATCGCTATGATCTCACTTGGACTAAGACACGCGAAATGCTTGATGATTTTTGTGCCGCCGGTGGTCAAGCGATTGAGATTGCCTGCGTTGGTCTGAACCCAGAAAAGCGCAAGTTCCTCAGTAATCAGGCTCAAGAGCGGAATCTCTATGCCAGTGGCGGGAGCGACTTTCACAGCCCCAACACACCCTGGTTGAAACTCGGCACCTATCCAGAATGGCCCAAGGATTTGCCGACCGCGAGCGATTGGTTGCGCACCCGCATGGCAACGCTGAAAGCGCTGGAAAGCAATGCCACATCACGGTAAAGTAGCAAACCTCGATTCTTGGCGGGAGCCAATATGAGCCAGTTTTTTGTGATTCATCCTGAAAACCCCCAAGCCCGGTTGATTGCCCATACGGTAGAGATACTGCGCAAGGGTGGCGTTATTGCCTACCCCACCGATTCGGCCTACGCCTTAGGCTGCATAATGGGTGATAAACGGGGCATTGACACGATCCGGCGTATCCGCCAAATCGATGAAAAACATAACCTTACTCTGGTTTGTCGTGATCTGTCCGATCTCTCAAGCTATGCCAATGTAGACAATGTCGCCTACCGATTGATTAAAAATAACACGCCGGGGCCCTACACCTTTATTCTTCAGGCCACGCGTGAAGTGCCGCGCCGGTTGCTGCACCCGAAGCGGCGCACCATCGGCTTGCGCGTGCTTGGTAATCCCATCGCCTCGGCCATTTTGGCCGCCTTGGGCGAGCCGATGCTCAGCACCAGCTTGATTATGCCCAATGACGAGCAGCCGTTGAGTGATCCGGATGACATCCGTGATCGGCTCGAGCACGAGTTGGACCTGGTGATCGATGGCGGTTTTTGTGGCGTCGAAGAGTCGACCATCATCAACCTGTTAGATGGTGCGCCAGAAGTGGTGCGGGTCGGGATGGGCGATCCCAGTCCCTTCCAATAGCGTGTTGGTGACGAGATGACCGAGCCTAACCACAACCAGAAGCATCTGCCCGAGGCCAAAGGCCCGACGCAACCCAGTGCCGACGAGCCCATCATCGATAAGGCGGTGGTACCGATTGCCCTATTCACGGAAGACGACGCCCCGATTCCGGCAAAGCGTTTATCGGCCAAAGAGCAGGCACTGAACCAACTGCGGCAGCGCGCCATGGCCGAACAAACGGAAATCCCCTTTGCCGTAATCGATGGCCAGGCGATGATGCAGATCCCCATCGATCTCTACATTCCACCCGATGCTCTAGAAGTTTTCCTCGATGCCTTTGAAGGGCCACTCGATCTATTGCTCTATCTGATCCGTAAACAGAACCTTGATATTCTCAACGTCAATGTGTTCGAAATAACCTCTCAATACATGGAATATATTGACCTGATGCACGGTATGCATCTGGAGTTGGCCGCTGAGTATTTGGTTATGGCCGCAATGCTGGCCGAAATAAAGAGCCGCATGCTCTTGCCACGCAGTAAAGAAGAAGAGTTGGATGATGAGGGCGACCCACGTGCGGAGTTGATTCGTCGACTGCAAGAATACGAACAATTTAAAGGCGCCGCCGAAAATATTGCGGAACTGCCGCGCGTTGGTCGGGATGTTTTTCTCGCCGATGAAATGCGACCCGACTACGAGCGTCCTAAGTTACACCCCGATGTGGATCTACGGGAAATCCTGCTCGCCTTTCAAGATGTGATGAGCCGTGCCGAGATGTTTGGCGAGCACGAGGTGCAGCGCGAAACGCTGTCGACCCGACAGCGCATGGCCGATATTCTGTCCACCTTGCAAGGCAAGGCATTTGTACCCTTTATCACCCTGTTCAATGCCCAAGAAGGGCGTTTGGGGGTGATCGTTACGTTTTTGGCCATTATGGAATTGGCCAAAGAATCCTTAATTGACCTGGTGCAGACGGAATTGTTCGCACCTATTCACGTAAAGGCCAAAGGCGAATGAACCCAACCGACGAACCCATCGATCCATTAACACCGGAACCGGAAAATGGCAGCGAGATTGACAGTAGTCAGCAGGAGGTTAGCGCGCGCAAGCCCAAAGCAAAGCATCAAGGTAAGAACCAAACGGCATTGGATGCCTTGGTTGACAAGTATGCCGAGCCGAACGAGGGCGATGTTGAGACGGATACCGACCCCGCGGTTTACGATGACATAGAGCCGACCAGCAGCCAGGGTGATAACGCCCCAGGCGCAATCGATGAGGAACTGGACATAGCCGATAGCGACCAGGGCGACCCCTATGGCGGTCATTCACCAGAGCGGCTCAAAAACATTCTCGAGGCGGCGTTGTTTGCCTCCGGTATCACGCTGTCGGCCAGTCATTTGCGCGCCTTATTTGAAGCTCACGAACGCCCCCATGGCCGTATCGTGCGCCAATTGATGGCTGAGTTGATTGCCCACTATAGCGGCCGCGGCCTGTTGTTGGTGGAAGTCGCCAGTGGCTATCGATTCCAAACCGCCACCGATACGGCTTCCTGGGTGGCACGTTTGTGGGAAGAAAAACCGCAGCGCTATTCGCGCGCCCTAATGGAAACCATCGCCCTGATTGCCTATCGGCAGCCCATTACCCGCGGTGAAATTGAAGATGTGCGCGGCGTGGCGGTCAGTTCGAATATTATTCGCACCTTATTGGAGCGCGAATGGGTGCGAGTGGTTGGTCATCGAGACGTACCCGGCCGCCCAGCCATGTACGCCACCACCCGGCAATTTCTCGACTACTTTAGCCTGATGACGCTCGACCAGATGCCGAGCCTGGGTGAAATTCGCGATATGGAAGAACTCAATCCGCAATTGCATCTGACCGCCGATAACGACGAAAACGCATCCGAAGATAAGCAACAAGCGGAAATATCCTTCAGCGGCCTGATCGAAAAGATACGCGACAGCGCCGTCAGTGGAAAAACCGGCAATGAATTTATCGACGAACAGCTCGACCAAGAGTTGCAGGCGATGGACAAGGTTAACGCCAACTTCGAACAGGCGTTAGCGCAGCAAAAGGCAGAACATGAACACCCTGATCTGCAGCTAGATTATGACGATACAGACTCGACCACGCCAGAGCCGGCCGACACTGACCCGCTAATAGCGCAGGATTCAGTGGACATGCCGGCTCCAGCAGACGAGCTTGTAGCGGAGCTCGAACCGCCGCTGTCTGAAGAAGAACAGTGGAAATCAATCCAACAAAAGCTAGCCCAACAACAGGCGCTGCTGGACGCTCGTGAGAACGACTCGCAACGTGAGGAAAATGACAATGAGTGAAGAACGAATTCAAAAAGTATTGGCCAAAGCCGGTCTCGGTTCGCGCCGCGAGATGGAAAAAGTTATCGAAGACAAGCGCGTCAGTGTGAATGGTGAAGTCGCCAAGCTGGGCGACAAGGTCCAGCGCACGGATGAATTAAAGGTCGACGGCAAAACCGTTAAAATTGATACCAAGGCCGTCCGTCGCGTGCTGATCTATAACAAGCCCGAGGGTGAAATCTGTACCCGGAAAGATCCAGAAGGGCGGCAAACAGTGTTTGATCGACTGCCCAAGCTGACCGGTGAACGTTGGGTGGCTGTGGGCCGGCTCGACATCAACACTTCCGGTCTATTGCTGTTTACCAACGATGGCGAATTGGCCAACCGGCTGATGCATCCATCGCGCCAGATCGAACGCGAATACGCGGTGCGGATTCTCGGTGAGGTCAAGCAGGAAAATATCGACGCCATGTGTGCCGGTGTCCAACTGGACGACGGCATGGCCAAGTTCAGTGACGTGCAGTACTTCGATGGCAAAGGCTCGAACCAGTGGTATCACGTGGTGATAGTCGAAGGCCGCAACCGTGAAGTGCGCCGCCTCTGGGAAAGCCAAGGTTTTCAGGTGTCTCGCCTGAAGCGTGTGCGCTATGGCTCAGTCTTTATGGATTCGTCCATGCGCGCCGGCACTTGGAATGAATTGGCGAAAAAGGATATCGATCAACTGGCCGCTATTGTCGAGTTACCCTCCATGCCGTGGAAGTCGGTGGTGCGGGATAAGACCGATCCAAACCGCCGTAAGCTGGAAAATCAACGCACCCGCCGCTCTGTTGGCAATGAGCGCAAATAGGGATCGCCTATATGACAACTGAGGGCCTGTATGACAACCGGGGTTGATGTACTGATAATAGGGGCTGGTGCCGCCGGCATGATGTGCGCTATCGAAGCGGCCAAGCGCGGCCGCTCAGTGGTATTGATCGATCATGCCAATAAGGCCGGTAAAAAAATCCTGATGTCTGGTGGCGGGCGCTGTAACTTCACCAATCTGGACGTGCAACCGGCGCATTTTTTATCGCACAATCCGCACTTTGCGCGCAGCGCGCTGAGTCGATATAGCCAATGGGATTTTATTGCCAAGGTTAATCTGCACGGCATCGAATACCACGAGAAGGATCTCGGTCAGTTGTTTTGCGACCACAGTGCCAAAGACATCCAACAGATGTTGTTAAGCGAGCTGGCGCAAGAAGGCGTCGACCTGCTTTTGGAAACCAGTGTCCTATCGGTCGCCAAGCTTGACGATCATTTTGCCATCAGCACCACGGCCGGGGTATTTTCAGCGGTCTCCTGTGTGGTGGCCTGCGGTGGCTTGTCGATACCCACCTTGGGTGCCTCTGACTTCGGTTTTAAGCTGGCACAGCAGTTTGGTCACACGCTCTTGAGCCATCGGGCCTCGCTGGTGCCCTTTACCTGGAACACCAAAGATAAACCTCTCTGGTCGGCCTTGTCCGGCCTGGCGACCCGTGCCCGCGTGCGCGCGCTAGAGGGAACCCAATTCGAACTCGACTTACTGATCACCCACAGGGGTTTGAGTGGCCCGGCCATGTTGCAGATCAGCAACTATTGGCAAGAAGGTGAAGCGTTGACTATCGACTGGTTGCCGAGCATGGATGTCGCCCAGCAGCTCGCCGCTGATCGGCACGAACAGGGTAAGAAGCAGTTTAAAAGCTGGTTGTCGGCGCTGCTGCCAGCACGACTGGCCGAGCTGTTCTGCCAACAGTGGCCGCACCAGAAGACCCTGGCGGAGTTGTCCAAGGCCGATGTGCTCTATTGGTCTGAGCAGCTCAATCATTGGCAATTTGTACCGGGCGGAACCGAAGGCTACCGCACCGCAGAGGTCACCCTCGGCGGCGTTGATACCCACGACATCTCATCCAAGACCATGGTCAGTAAACTGGTACCGGGGCTTTATTTTATTGGCGAGGTATTGGACGTGACCGGCTGGTTGGGGGGCTATAACTTTCAATGGGCCTGGTCGAGTGCCTGGGCCGCTGGGCAGGACTGCTAAGGCGGCCCGGTGCCCACGCGCTAGTTTGGCTCTGTTAGATGAGTCTGGTTAGATTGGTCTGCTACGCGCTTTTTTAGCGCGTAAATTCGCCATTGCCATTATTAAGCCAAACCAAGGCAGGGGAGTTGTTGTCTTCAATAATGTCTAAATAGCCGTCATTGTTATAGTCTTGAATACGAATCCAATCGATCCATCCATTCTCGGTAGAACTATTTTCAGCTATATTGCTCGTGCTATCGCTGAACTGCCGGTCACCATTGTTCTCAATGAGCTGGAGATAATATCCGACATAGAAATTGTCATTTCCGCCGCCTGTGCGCGTCAAGACAATATCGCTCCGACCATCGCCATCTAAATCCTCTGCATCGATATCGAGAATGACACCTTGTCCTACCACCTCAGGTAACAACGTTTTGTTGGTGGCCAGGTAGGTACCGCTAGCGCTGCCCCAATAGATAACAGTCGCCATAGTTTCAAACTCATGGCCGGCCGCTATGAGATCGATATAGCCATCCTGATCGATGTCGATCAGCTCAGAGGTATAGAATTGTTGGTTGTTGAGTTCCGAAGTCAACCTGGCCAAGTCCTGAGTAAAGCCGCCAAGCCCGTCATTGATCAACATAAACGGCACTTTTGTGTCGCCGATGAGGATATCAAGGTCGCCGTCATTGTCGATGTCGGCTGAGGCGGCAGAATGAAAGAATCCGCTATAAGCTTCAAGACTTGTGCTGTACTCAAGCCCATTGGCCGTTGTGAGAAAGAGCAGTGGGCGCTCGCCAGGGAAGGGCGGTTGGTCATAGCCATGGCCAACGACTAGAATGTCGAGTTGGTCATCGCCGTTATAGTCGCCCAAAATAGCTTTGCGTGGATGAATGACACCCGGCTCAGATCCGTGAATTAAACTTTTATCCAAGGTGAAATTTCCGGCGCCATCGTTGAGATGAATTTCCACTGCGCTGGGCAGATCGGTGCCATTGCCACCGGATAGAAAGATATCCACATCACCATCGCCATCGAAATCGGCATAGGCCATCGCATGATAAAAACAACTGCAGGGCGAACCATTAATGCCACCGCGCCGGTCGACATGCAAGGTTGTTTTCTGCAGTTGATAGGAGCTGACGTTGTCTATGCTGACCTTGTCGACGCTGACCTCAGATGTCGTATCCGATTCGCTAAGGAGAACACCATCAGAGGCATCTTCGCCGGCAACGTTGCAGCCGGTAAGCACGATGAGGCCTAATATTTGAATAAGATCTGCCATCTTGCGCACAATCGATACTCCACTGCTGTATTTGTTGAGGTCCTAGCCAAGCCGATAGGGTTTGAAGGCCGACTACAAATATTATATTACTAAAAAGAGAGCCTGGTGCTAAAACCTATAGGGGCCATTTTATCATCCTGGATCGGCGGCCCGCTAAAGTCTGCCATCGCCTCCGGTCAGAGGATAAACGATCCTTAAGGCCGGGAAACGGGTGTGCTCTGCATATTTAATCGCCACTATCCTGCCCTGCAAGCCACATCAGATAGCCGCCCCACAACACCTTGATATTGTCACGCCCGGCAATTTTTAATGAGAACTGGGCTTTAGAAGACAGCAGGCCGGTGTCGCAATAGAGCACCACAGGCCGATCAGTTGGTATTTCAGCACGGCGAGCGAGTATTAGACGCCATTCAATATTGAGTGCGCCTGGAATATGACCGGAATCGTATTGTGCTGGGTTTCTGGTATCGATATAGAGAATATTGGTCGATTCGATCGACGCAAGCTGCTCCGTTGATATAGAACCCTCACCGTAGTCGGCGAAATCCAAATAATCCTGCATTGCCGCGACGGCCGGATTATCGTCAGCATGTGACAGTCCGATGGCAAGGGCCAGTAACGCGAGGCTAAGAGTTGTAGTCATAAATAGGGCCCTATAATGCTAGGTATAATAGGCTTATCGATCCGAAGTTTTTTCAGCAAGGGGGCGTCTTGAATCGGATCCAATTGGCCTGCCTTTATCCAAACTACCTTCGATGGTGTGCCAATATACAGCCTTCAGCACGCCAGATGCACCCTATCTATGCAATCCATTTTGAAATCCATCCCTAAAGACAAGATGAAAATCATCCTAAAAGTATATTATTTTGGTTGCCTTAGCGTATACAGGTAATCAATATATTTTAATCCGCTTGGCGTCTTAATCCGTTCTTTATCTTGGCAGGCTCTTTGCTGATTAAGTAAGTGCAAACATGGAGGATTTAAGCATGGAGAGCTCCTGGGTACTGAAAAGAGAGGCGGTGCAACTGGCCAAGGAATGCATCGCAACAGTGCAGCAACAGCTCGGGGTGCGCCTGAAGTTGGCACATCCAGAATTTTTGGGCCTGTTGGGAGATTATGTCGATTTACTCGAGGATCAAACCTTCAAGCATAACGTGACGAAGCTTTATGCCTTTGCCGGCTTGGATCCGACTTTTAATGTCGAGCCCAGGCAAGCAGAGGACCCAATCGAGCTGGTTGAATATCTTGGCAGGTCTTACCCGCGCTTCAAAGGCAACAGGGAGTTTAAAAGCCTGTATCGTGGCCAGCCAGTCTATGCCTAACTCAATAACACCGATTGCAACGAATACGATAATATGAAACCGCAGCATAAACGGCTGTTTTGCCGGTAGAGTAGCCACGCAAGGGTGAATATCAAGGATACGGTATTTTAAATCGCACCCCGCAGACAGCCGGGCGGCGCGCTAGCACAGCAAACAATGCGTTAGTTCATAAAGCTGGGTAGCCAAAGTGCGATACTGGGGAAGATGATCATCAGCAATACCAAGAATAGCGAGCAGAAAATGAATGGCATGGCTGCTGAGTAAATTTCGCCCATCGTGGTACCCGGTGGTGCGACACCTTTCATAACAAACAACAATAGGCCGAAGGGCGGTGTGGTAAAACCAATCTCCAACGCTAATAGCATTATGATGCCAAACCAAACCAGGTCGAAACCGAGCGTCTCCGCTAATGGAAAGAAGAACGGTACGGTTAACATCATTATGGAAATTTGCTCCATAAAGGTGCCTAACAACAACAGCACGCCGAACATGGCCAAGAGCATGAAAATGGGGGTTAGATCGAAACTGGTCGCCCAATAAATCAGTCCGCTTGACGCGCCGGAGAAGGCCAGTAACTGACTAAAGGTTGCCGAACCAAAGACGATCAAATAAGCCATAAGGGTAACCTTCAGGGCACCAATTATAGATTGTTTGAAGGCCTGCCAAGTCATGCAGCGGTAGATGAAACCCAGTATGACCACACCCAGGGCGCCAAAGGCTGCAGACTCCGATGGCGTTGCGAAACCGGTTAGCATCATGATTACAATTATAACCATCACGCTAATCATCGGAATGACATCCGTAGTAATCAGTTTTAGTTTGCCTAACAAAGAGATGGCCGCAACCTCATAGGCGGGGGCGGCATCGGGATCCAGTTTGGTGTGAATGAAAATGGTTAGTACGTAAAAGCTGGCCAATATGAGGCCAGGGATTATGCCGGCAATCAACAGTTTAGCAATATCGACCTGTGCCAAGGTCCCCAGCAGTACCGCCAAGGCCGACGGCGGAATGATGATTGCGAGCCCTCCGGTGCCCAATATTGGGCCAATCGACATGTGTTTCTTATAGCCGCGCCGCTCCATCTCCGGCACTAACAATGACCCCATTAAGGCCGTAGAGCCCATGGACGAACCGCTCAGTGTCGAAAATGCGGTGCCGCCAACAACGGTCACATAGGACAGGCGCCCCGGTACCTTGCCCATTAGGCGGTCAATGGCATTGAACATCTTCATGCCCAGACCCGTTTGGAAAAATAATTCGCCCATTAACAGAAAGAGCGGAATAGGGACTAGGCTGAACTTAGACAGACCACCAAAGCCATTATTAAGCAGCTGTGTGACACCGTTTTCGCCGCCCATGAAATACCAGGAGCCAATAACGTTGGCCCCTAAAAATGCAAACGCAATGGGCATGCCTGCGCCCATAAAGAAAATTATCATCGACAGTAAGAATGTCAGTGCAAGATACCATTCCATTATTCATGCACTCCCGCTTCACCAACATGCATGATATTTTCGCCAAAAACAAATTTGGAGAACTCAGTCGCCATTGCCAAGAAGGTAATGGGAAAGACAATGGTCAAAATCCATTTCGGTACAAAAAAAGCTCGGACATCATAATCGCTGCGTGAAATATTGGTTTGCACCAGGTCAAAACCTTTCCAAGCCAACACCAGGCATATAATTACGCAGCCTAGAGCGACTAAGCGACTGTGGATCGACAATATTTTCGGCGGCATCATGGCCGTCAATAATTCAATGTGAACATGGCCCTGTTCTCGGACTAACCAAGGCGCACCCAATAGGGTTAGATAAAAGAGGGAATACTCTGTAGAGACAAAAAACCAGGCAGATGGTTGGCCTCCCAGGTTTCTTATGAGTACCGACAGTACAATACCGACCATAAGCCAAACCAGCATTAGGCCAGAGGTTATGGCCATTAGGTCAATAAAACCTTTATATATTTTTAAGGCGATTCTCATAAGAAACCCATCTTTTTTTAAAAAACCAAAAAAGTTCAACCGTAGCCGGTTGAACTTTTAGTAGAAGCCTTAGACAGTATTAATCGAGTTTGTTGAATTTCTCGACCAAGGTATCGTAATGCTTGAGACCCATTGGATGGCGGGACATCTGGCTAACCATGCGCTCCCAGGTTGCTTCACGAGCTGCTTGGGAAAACTGATCACGAACATCACCAGTCAAGTCAACAATCTTCATGCCGTCTGCGACCATTTCGGCTTTTTGTGTGTCGCCTAGGCTCGCCAACGATAGGGCGCTGTCGCGCTCATGCTCAATGGCTACTGCTTGGAGGATTTTTTTCGATTCAGCACTCAATTCATTCCAAGCGTCTATATTAATAATTACGCCCATATCGGTTGAAAAGAAAGACGGTTCAATCCGATAGTTCAAGAAGCGGTCCCAGTTCAGGTCTTTTAGGCCAATCTGAGTCCAACCGGTGGCGTTCACGACATTTCGTTCCAAACCGGCATAGACATCCGTTGTTGGCATGCTGATTGGCTCTGCACCTAGGTAACTACGGAAAAACGCATCATAAACGGCGTTGCTTCTTAGTTTTAGGCCTTCCAGGTCAAGTTTCCCATCCGCTCCGATCTTTGGCTCATTTACGGTGTAAAGGTTATAACTCACTCCGCTGTCGAACCAGCCAAGGTAGTAAACGCCCATCTTCTCTTGGTGTATTTCATTTAACAAGTCGATGCCACCGCTTTCTCGAGCATAGATGCCGTTGGTGTTTGAGGCGACCATGATGTCACGCTCAGGGATGGTGCCACCATAAAAGCTTGCAGCGGTGTAGGCCATATCGACCACGCCGTTACGCACTGCGTCTGGCTGTTCACCCAAGCCTATAACCTCTGGACCACCCTTGACGTCAATCTGGATGACGCCCTTGCCGCGTTCATTGAGCTTGTCGACAAAACTCAAGAAGCTTTTGGTATAGATTAACGAGGTGTTGAATGCATGCACTGCGGTAATGGTATCTTCAGCAAAGGTCTTTGCCGAAAAAGACATCGCCGATACCAAGCCAATAGCAATTGCCGTTTTATTAAAGATTGAATGTCTCATTCTGTTGTCCTCTAGTTATTATTATTCTCAGTTGAATCAAGTTAAACCAAGGCTCGGTCGAAGCTGACTGCATTAGAGTTTTGATGGTCTTTTCACTGGTGCGTTTTAATTATTAACTGCCAATATAGTATTATCCTGAGGCGTTACCGCCCATGGAGAACGCAATTGATAGTCGGTGTAAAACTGAGCAATGTTTTCGCTGTAAGCCTGCGTTAACTCTATGTCATCCCACCCGTTGAGCAGTTTAGAGCGCCAAGCGGATTTAATCTCAAACGCTATGGACCTGTCAGCGCAACGAATCTGTTTATTTTCCAAGTCAACAGAAATGATCGGGGCGGTAGTTAGCGAGCTTGCCAACTGATTTTGACAATAGTCGATCAATTTCTGCGCATCAGCCTCGGTGACTAGGGCGGGTAACAAACCATTGTTAACCGCGTTGCTGGAAAAAATGTCACCAAAACTGGGTGCGATGACACAGCGAAAGCCATAGTCAACTAAGGCATAGACTGCGGCCTCTCGCGATGAGCCGGCGCCAAAATTGCGTTTAGCCACTATAATACCGGCGTCCGCCAAGCGAGTTTGATTTAACCTAAATGCTTCTATTGCGCTGTTGTTGCTGTCAAAGCGTTGGTCGTACAGCAGGAACTGGCCATAGCCGACGCTGCGCGGCTCTTGCATGAACCTGGCCGGGATCAGCTGGTCCGTGTCGACATTGGCGGCATCGAGCGGAAAGCATTTTGCGTCCAGTTGCTTGAACGGTGTCATAGCGCGGCCTCCTGAATGGCATCTACTTGGGGCAGCTGGCGGAAGTCGGTAATGCGACCCGTTACTGCGGCCGCCGCAACCATGGCAGGTGACATGAGATGGGTGCGCGCACCAGGGCCTTGTCGGCCTTTGAAATTTCGGTTGGTTGATGAGGCGCAGCGTTCGCCGGGCCCAATCAAGTCGCCGTTCATGCCGACACACATTGAACAACCTGCTTCATGCCACTCAAGCCCAGCATTGATAAAGATTGAATCCAATCCTTCTGCCTCGGCCAGAGCCTTTACCGAGCTAGAGCCAGGCGACACGATACCGGGTATGACACATTTACGACCCTGTAGCACCTGGGCCGCACTGCGTAAGTCTTCTAAGCGAGCATTGGTGCAAGACCCGATAAATACCCGGTCAATCAGCACATCCTGCAATGACTGACCCGCCGTTAAGCCCATATAATCCAAGCTGCTGGCCCATTGTTTGGCCTTGGCCGAGTGCGCCGCATGGCTGGGGTCGGGAATTGGACTGTTTACTGAAATGGCCTCTTCCGGTGACACGCCCCAGGTGACGGTTGGGCCTATGTCCGCAGCGTTGATATGCACTTCACGATCAAAGGTTGCCTGTGCATCCGTGACCAGCCCGAGCCAATGCTGTCCGGCCTGGATAAAATCGTCTTCGCGCGGAGCGAACGCTTTACCCGTTAGATAATTCAGAGTTTTTTCATCTGGTGCGACCATGCCACAGCGACCGCCGGCTTCGATGGACAGGTTACAAAGGGTTAGTCGGCCTTCAATCGTCAACGCGCTAACGGTGCTGCCTGCATACTCAATCGCGTGTCCGCGGGCACTGTCCGCACCCAATAGCCCGATCCAATGCAGGGCAATGTCCTTAGCGGTAACGCCCTCAGCGAGCTCACCATCAATGGTAATGCGCATCTGCTTGGGTTTGGTTTGCCAAAGGGTTTGAGTTGCCAGAACGTGTGCGACTTCGGATGCGCCGATACCAAAAGCCAGTGCGCCGAGCCCGCCATGAGTAGAGGTGTGACTGTCACCGCAGACAATAAAGGTGCCTGGCAAGGTCAGGCCGAGTTCCGGACCCACCACATGGACAATGCCTTGCCGTGAATCGTGTAAATCGAACAGCCTAATGCCGTGCTCGTGCGCATTGGTGCTGAGCATTTGAATCATATTCTGCGACTTTAGCGGCAGGTCGCCTAATGAACGAGACCGAGTCGGTACATAATGATCGGCGACGCCAAAGGTTAGCTCAGGGTGGCTAACCGGCAGGCTTCTCGCCGTTAATTTGTTAAACGCGTGGAAAGAACCTTCATGGACGAAATGCCGATCGACCCACATAAGGCTTTGGCCATCATCAGCGACCTCAATTTCATGAGCCTGCCATATTTTGTCGAAAAATGTTTGTTGCGACATACTACAATTTACCCAACGCTGACGGCTAGCCGGTTTTTTGCTCGGTCTTTAAATGTATTACAAATAACACAATCAAAGGTATACCAGCCGTTCAAGGCATGTCAAGCGATGAACTCAGTTTAATCGCTCTCGCCATCGACTGTTTGCCAATAGCGTGAGTCTTCATCGCCCGCTCGACTGAGATCAATTTCAATACGGTAACGGTCTGGGCGGTACAGTGCAGTGAGGTATTCCACGCCTTGCTGATTGCGATCGATGACCACCCTGTTGAGCGAAATAAGGGGCGAACCCACGGGTACCTGCAGTGCACTGGCCACATCACTGGTCGCCAAAGTGGCAGAAATGACCTGCTTGGCCTGATCGACCAACACGCCACTGCGCTCCAGCAAAACAAACAACGGCGTCGTCGCCAAATCGCTCTCGTTGTAATGCAATGCGATGGGCTCTGGTACATGGGTGACCAGATACGAAAAGGGTTTGTCGTCGGCTGAGCGAACCCGAACTGAGCGTTGAGTTCGCTCTGATGGGCCCAGGCCAAGCCGGCTTCGGATATGTTCGGATGGTTGGACATAGGCGAATTCCAGCAATTTCACATTTGAATTCTTGCTCATCGTGACCATGTTCGGTAACAGGTTGGCCACGCTCGCCGTCATGATGGTTGCGCCGACGGGTTGTTCCTTGACCAGGGTGCCCTTGCCAGCCAAGCGCACGACTAAATTCTCGTTGGCCAACGCCTCCATTGCTCGCCGGACCGTGACTCTGGATAAGCCATGCTCTTTGGCTAGGGCGATTTCGCCGGGCAGCTTGTTGCCTGGCGCAATGCGACCGCTGACGATGGTTTCCTTGAGTAGCAAAAACAGCTGATGTGATTTAGTGGCACCTAGGCCGCGCTTTGACGCTTTAGTGTCCATTCGTTCTCCTTTTTGTACATAACTAAGTCTTGACAGCTGCATTTATTATAGACTATAAATGTATTAATAATAATACATTTAAATGTATCGATTCCGTCGGCTCAAATGCAAGCTACTGGCTACAGGCAAACTAATCCTACCTGAGAGGTTACCATCCTCAAAGGTTAATCAGATGTTGCGCACAAGCATTTGACAGCAAGCCCGATAGGCGTTTCACCATGCCGTTTAGGGTGACGAGGACTAGGCGTCCAGGTAAGTTGCCATTGGCTAGGTGGAAGTTGCTGGGTAAAAGTAGTCGATATTCTGGACGCCACAAACACCCTTATTTGTTATCAAGGTGCTCAACAATGGTCACAGTTGAAAAAAAATCCAACAACCTCAATTTAAAACAACGTCTGGCGCAGGAGCCCATTGTTGTCGCCCCGGGCGTTTACGATGCACTGAGCGCGTCACTGGCGGCCCAGGCCGGTTTTGACACCGTGTACCTGTCCGGCGCCAGCTTGGCCTATACCAAGTTGGGGCGACCGGACATCGGCCTGATGAGTGTGACGGAGATAAACGACACCCTGGCATTGATTCAGGAGCGGTGTGAATTGGACATCATAGTCGACTGCGATACCGGTTTTGGCAATGCCTTAAACGTGATCCGCAGCGTTAAAATGCTCGAGCGTTCCGGTGCCAACGCCATTCAGCTGGAAGACCAAACCTATCCCAAGCGCTGTGGTCACTTGCAGGGCAAGTCGCTCATCAGCCAAGGCGAGATGGCCGGCAAAATTAAGGCAGCCGTTGACGCTCGGTGCTCAGAAAACACCCTGATCATTGGGCGCACCGACGCCATAGCGGTGGATGGCATTGATATAGCGCTCGAACGGGCTAACGCCTATTACGAAGCCGGTGCCGATATGGTCTTTGTTGAGGGTATTCGTAACAGCACCGATATCGATCGGGTGATGTCGGCCTTCGGCAAAAAAGTGCCGATTATGGCAAATATGGTCGAAGGGGGTGATACTCCGTTGCAAGACGCCAAGCGTTTAGAAGAGCTTGGTTTTTCTTTGGTGATTTTCCCCGGCGCCCTGGTGCGAGCCTTTACCTATATGGCTAAACAGTTTTTCACCAGCTTGCATGCCAACGGCTCAACGGCGCCGTTTCGCGATCAGATGCTGGATTTTAGGCAACTAAATGAATATTTAGAGACTGATGCGATTCTCGAACTGGGTCAGAAATATGAGCGCTGATGCGCTTATAACCAACATAATTCAATGCACTAGACGGAGCGATCAATGATAACTTCAGACCAAACAGCTAGAGAGATATTTAACGAAGTCATTAATAATCCGCAACGAGTCCCGTTTGGGTTTGGTAAAAAAGCGGCGCTGATCAATATAGATCCTCAAAAAGCCTATACCCGAACTGATCTTTATAAGACCGCCTATGAAACAGATCCCAATCAACTTGGTTATACCATGGATCTGGTGAAATTATTCCGCTCGCTCAACTGGCCGGTTGTATGGACCCATGTTGCTTATATGGACTCTGCCGCAGACGCCGGGATCTGGGGCACGCGCACGGATACGCCGGACTCATTGCAGAACATAAAATTCGACTCGGCCCGAAGCGAATTTGATGATCGGTTAGACATCGATTACAAAAACGAAGCGGTCTATACCAAACGTATGCCATCGGCTTTTTTCGAAACACCCTTGCAGTCATTATTGGTTTGGCACCAGGTTGACACCCTTATTTTAACCGGAGGCTCGACATCGGGTTGCATTCGCGCTACAGCGGTCGATAGCCTATCCCGCGGCTACCGAACCATTGTTCCGCAAGAATGTGTATCGGATAAGCATGAAAGTTACCACTTCGCGAATCTGACTGACTTACATCTTAAGTATGCCGATGTCATGACGGTAGCCGATGTAATTGCTGAATTGGGCGCGCGTTCGTAAATATTGGCTAGAGGATATAGAAATGGAAAAGCTCGCTGCTTACGACTATTGGGCCTACAACAATCGACCGAAAATAAAGTGGCCCAACGGAGCCAAGGTAGCGTTTTGGGTTGCCCCGAACATTGAGTATTACGAACTGAATCCACCGCCCAACCCATCGCGCAGTCCTTGGCCACAGCCCAATCCCGCTGTACCGGGTTTTTCGATTCGCGACTGGGGTAATAGGGTGGGTCATCAACGTCAAATGGCCTTGCTCGATAAGTATAATATTCGCGGTTCTGTTTCTCTGTCGGTCGCACTGTGCGAGCATCATCCGGAAATTATTCAAATGTGCAAAGAACGCGACTGGGAATTCTTCAGTCACGGCGTCTACAACACTCGTTACACCTACAATATGAGCGAAGCGCAAGAGCGCGAGATGATCCGCGACAGTATCGAAACCATCTATAAGCACACCGGCCAAAAATGTGCCGGCTATTTGGCACCTGCCTTATCGCATTCGGAACACACCCTCGATATATTTGCCGAAGTTGGTACCGAGTTGTTTGGCGACGAAGCCGGCTACTATACCTGCGATCTGTTTCACGATGATCAACCCACACCGGTGAATACTCGCTCCGGTAAGCGCTTTATTTCCATGCCCTATTCTCTGGAAATGAACGATACCATTGTCTATGCGGTGAACAAGGTTGAGCCGCGCCAATATCTTAAGATGTTGAAACGCCATTTTGATCGACTGTATCAGGAAGGTGCCGAATCGGGCACGGTGATGTGTATTCCGACCCATAGCTACCAAGTCAGTAACGCGCATCGCATTAAGGCGTTTGAAGAAGCGCTTGAGTACATTACCGGCCACCCCGATGTTTGGGTGGCGACAGGCAAAGAGATAGCCGATTACTATTTAGCAAACTGTTACGACGACGCGAGTAGTGATATCGCGGCCAAATTGGGAGGGCGATAAGGTGGCATTACCAGATGAGTATCTAAAATACCCCATGCGCCGCTATGGTAACGACCACGATCATTACGACTGGTCGATGCTCCACGATCGCGCCCCGATACAGTGGCCTAATGGCAAGTCGCTGGCCGTATGGGTGAATACGTCGGTGCAGTTTTTCCCCTTGAATCAGCGCGGCGTACCCTTCAAGGTACCCTACGGTATGGCCATGCCGTATCCGGACCTGCGGCACTATTCGCTCAGGGACTATGGCAATAGGGTGGGTCTGTATCGCTTTTTCAAGACGTTTGAACGTTACAATATTAAACCGACCTATGCGGTTAGCGCACAGCTGGCCAATGATAACCCCTATCTCTTGGCGCAGTTACTCGACCAGAATGCCGAGCTGATCTGCCACGGTTGGAACATGGACCATCTGCACTATGGTGGCCAGGACATCAACGAGGAAGCCGAGATTGTCACCCGTGCTGTCAATAGCCTGCGGGACAACAGCAAGCGAGATATTCGCGGCTGGTTAAGCCCGGCGCGCAACCAAAGTGCCCATACGCCTGAATTGCTGCGCAAAGCAGGCATTGAATACTGTTGCGATTGGGTGAATGACGACCTGCCTTATGCCTTTAACACGCCTAATGGCCCACTGACCATGCTGCCGCTGCAAACCGAGATAGAGGACGCGCATGTTATTTGCGGCAACCTGCATTCTGAAGATGCCTGGGTGGTCCAAGTGATCGATGCGATTGATTACCTGGTGGCCGAAGCGAAACAACAAAAGAGTGGTCGGATGCTCGGTCTGAGCCTGCACCCGTGGCTGACCGGGCAACCCCATCGTATAGGCTGTTTGGAGCAGATACTGGACTATATCAATCAACACGATGATATTTGGCAAGCCTCGGCGGCAGAGATTATTCAACACAGTGGTGTACAGAAATGACCGTAATTGCCTTTGATGAAGTACAGCATCCGTTTGAAGTCAGGATACCGTTGGTGATTATCGGCGCGGGTGCCTGCGGATTGGTGGCGGCCTTGGCCGCTAAGGAATTGGGCATCGAGCTGGTCGTGCTGGAGCGGGACAATACGCCGCGCGGCAGCACCTTTATGTCCAGTGGGTTTATCCCCGCTGCGAACACTCGCTTTCAAACCGCGGCAGGTGTTGTCGATAGCCCCGGCTTAATGGTTGACGACATCCAGCATAAGAATCACAACGAAGCCGACCCCAGTATCGTTCAGGTGTTAGCAGATCAATCCGCTCGGGTCATCGAGTGGCTGGCCGACCAGCACAAGATCCCATTCGAGCTGGTCCAAGGGTTCTTGTATCCAGGTCACAGTCAAATGCGCATGCACAGTACGCCGCGCCGCACGGGTCAGGAATTAATGAGCACCTTGCTCAATGCGGCGGCCGAAGCGGGCGTTGATATTCTCACCAATGCTCATGTTACGGCCCTATATGTTGATGCGCAAAGCTGCATTCAGGGCGTTTCCTATCAACAACCCGATGGTCAGGTTGAGACCATCGGTTGTGATGCCCTGTTGCTGGCCTGCAATGGCTATGGCGGCAACAAAGCCCTGGTTGATAAATATCTGCCGCAGATGAATAAGGCGCTCTATTATGGCCATGAGGGCAATCAGGGTGACGCGGTCATTTGGGGCGAACAACTCGGCGCCAGCCTAATGGATTTAACGGCCTTCCAAGGACACGGCTCCTTAGCCGATCCACCGCAGACATTGATCTCGTGGGCCGTGATGATGCAGGGGGGGGTGCAGGTGAATACCGACACCGAGCGTTTCGCCGATGAAAACCAGGGTTACTCTGAAGCCGCGGCCAAGGTGTTAGCGCAACCGACCGGCTACGTCTTTAATATCTATGACGAGCGTATTCATCAAACCCTATTGGCGTTTGAGGACTATCAGAATGCCTTGACCACCAAATCGGTGAAGAGCTTTGCCTCACGGGCGGAACTTGCTACCGGACTGGGTTTGGACGATACCAAGCTCGAGCAGATGTTTGCGCTTATGACGCAATCGAGCGAGGCAGCCGAGCCCGATGCCTTGGGGCGTACCTTCGTACCGGAACAGCAGTTGGTGGCACCTTTTTACGCCATTAAGGTGACCGGCGCGTTGTTTCATACCCAGGGGGGTTTGGAAATAGATACTGCCGGTCGAGTGCTCTCCGCGACGGGTGATGTAATGCCCAATCTGTTTGCTGCAGGCGGCGCCGCACGCGGTGTGTCCGGTTCGAACGACACCGGTTATCTGTCGGGAAATGGCTTGTTGCACGCGGTGGTACTGGGTGCTATTGCGGGCGAGTGTGCCGCCAAAAAAGTACTCAGCTGAACTCTTCTTGGGCACACAAAAAAACGGCGAATCACTTAGCCGTTTTTTTTGCTCGAGCGAAGCCATTAGCCGATCACACCCTTCGCCTTTAATTCCTCAAAGTGCTCCGGGCTCACATCAAGTTGCGCTTTAAGAATGACCTCGGTATCTGCGCCTAAAGAGGGGCTGGCAGCGCGATATCGTATGGGCGATTTACTCAATCGAATGGGATTGGCGACCGATGGCACTTGGCCTAGGGTTGGGTGCTCAAGCGACATCTGCAAGCCGCGCGCTATAACTTGCGGGTCCTCAAACACTTGCTCCAGGCTGTTGATCGGCCCACACGGCACGGACACCTTTTCAAGCTCAACCAACCACCATTGCCGACTCTGAGCCCTGAGCACGGATTCAATCAGCGGAATCAATTCAACTCGATGCTCGACTCGCGCCTGGTTGGTGGCGAAGCGCGCATCGGCACTGAGGAATTGGCACTGCCCCACGGCACAAAAGCGCTGAAACTGACCATCGTTACCGATGGCCAGAATGAGATAATCATCACTGGTCGCAAAGGCCTGATAGGGCACGATGTTCGGATGAGAATTGCCCAATCGCCCAGGCGCAGTGCCGGTCGCCAGATAGTTCATCGCTTGGTTTGCCATGGTCGCAACCTGGACGTCCAGTAAGGCCATATCGATATGTTGGCCCAGGCCAGTGCGGTGACGGTACAGCAGCGCCGCCTGAATGGCATTTGAGGCATAAAGACCGGTCAATATATCGGTCAAGGCCACGCCAACCTTCATCGGTGCACCGTCCGGTTCGCCGGTTACGCTCATCAGGCCACCCATGGCTTGAATCATAAAGTCATAGCCGGCGCGCTCTTTATAGGGACCCGTTTGGCCAAAACCGGTGATCGAACAATAGATCAGTTTTGGGTTGAGCGCAGCCAAGCTTGGGTAATTCAGGCCGTATTTTTTTAAGCCATCGAATTTATAGTTTTCAATCACCACATCAGCCTTGCGCACCAACTCTAATACCAGTGCCTGGCCTTCGGGCTGGGTGAAATCGATCGCAATGGATTGTTTGCCGCGATTCGCGCTGTGGAAATAGGCCGCTACGCGCTCGGCCTTATCATCAGTGTCAAAAAAGGGTGGGCCCCATAGCCGGGTATCGTCGCCGACCTTGGGCCGCTCAACCTTAATAACGTCGGCGCCCAGGTCCGCCAGCATTTGGCCGGCCCAAGGGCCCGCCAGAATGCGGCTGAGGTCCAGTACTTTTATACCGGACAGTGCCCCCTCATCGGCTGGCGTAGCCATTAATAGAACGCCTGAATGCCAGTTTGCGCGCGACCCAGAATGAGTGCGTGCACATCGTGGGTGCCCTCATAGGTATTGACCGCTTCCAGGTTCATCACGTGTCGAATAACGCAGTATTCATCACTAATCCCGTTGCCGCCATGCATATCGCGGGCAACACGGGCTATTTCCAAGGCCTTGCCGGCATTGTTGCGTTTCATCAGCGAGATCAGCTCAACCGGACAGGCATCATTGTCCATCAACTGACCCATGCGCATGGCGCCTTGTAAGCCCAGGCTGATCTCGGTCTGCATGTCGGCCAGTTTTTTCTGTACTAACTGAGTCGCGGCTAAGGGCCGGCCAAATTGCTCCCGATCCATGACATAGTTTTGCGCCGCAAACCAGCACGCCTCGGCCGCTCCCATAGCACCCCAGGCAATGCCATAGCGCGCCTTATTCAAACAGCCAAAGGGGCCTGCCAAACCAGACGCATTCGGCAACAGGTTAGCCTCGGGCACGTAGACATCTTCCATCACAATTTCGCCCGTGACCGAGGCTCGCAAACTGAACTTGCCTTCGATCTTGGGTGTGCGTAAACCTTCCATGTCGCGCTCAAGAATAAAGCCGCGAATCACACCGTCGAGCTTGGCCCAGACCACCATAATATCGGCGATGGGCGAGTTGGTGATCCACATTTTAGCGCCGTTGAGGATATAGCCTTTTTCGGTTTTAATGGCCTTCGCGCTCAGGCTGCCTGGATCCGATCCGGCACCGGGTTCGGTTAAACCAAAGCAGCCAATAAACTCGCCACTGGCTAACTTAGGCAAGTATTTGGTGCGTTGCTCTTCGCTACCGTACGCATAGATAGGATGCATGACCAATGAGGATTGCACGCTCATCGCCGAGCGATAACCACTGTCTATGCGCTCTACTTCGCGGGCGATCAGACCATAGGCAACGTTGCTCGCATTAGAACCGCCGTATTTTTCCGGCAGGGTAACACCGAGCATGCCGAGTCGACCCAGTTCTAACATGATCGCCGGATCGAACTGCTCGTTGCGATTGGCCATCTGAACCCGGGGTGCTAATTCACCCTGGCAGTAGTCCTTCGCCGCGTCCATAATCATGCGCTCATCGTCGGACAATTGTGCAGTTAGGGAGAAGGGGTCTTGCCATTCGAATGGGGTAAGCGCCATAGGGGTGTTCCTTAATTAGGGTGGTTAGTTGTCTAATTATACCCCTGTTGTTAAGATATTATAATTATATTAAAAATATACCTTCTATATATTATATCAATATCCTACCGCGCGCTCTTGGACCTTTCCTATGCACCTAAATAGCATCAAACGACTGGAATATTTTAGCGACATTGCCATCAGCGGCAGCTTTTCCAAATCTGCGCAGCGCTTGGGCATCGCGCAACCGGCCCTGAGCATCGCGATAAAGAAGTTGGAAGAAGAAACCGGCTTAAAGTTGATTAACCGCGGCAACCGCACCATGACCTTGACCTTGACCTCAGATGGCAAGGTCATGCTCAAGCATGCCCATCAAATCCTGGCGGATTTGGCCGATGCTGGCCGTGAGTTGACCGAGTTACGGGGTTTGGCCAGGGGAGAAATAAACATCGGTGCGTCGGCCATGTTATCGACTTATTTCCTGCCCTCTGTCCTAATCGGCTTCAAACAGGCTTATCCGGGCGTCCGTATTCGGCTCGTCGAAGCCGGCACCCACACTCTGGAACAAATGATTGTTGACGGTGAGCTGGATATCGCCCTGCTGCAGTCGGTCCCCCCCAATGATGATATTCGTTATGCGGCCAAGTTGAGCGAACAGGTGGTCGCGTGCCTGCCGATAGATCATGAACTTGCTCAGCAGTCATCAATCAGTATCGAGCAATACAGTCAGCAACCCTCGGTGATGTTTCGTCAAGGTTACTATCTGCGCGACGCGGTTGAACAGCGGGCGCACCAGGCAAAGGTTAGCCTAAATATTCAGTTCGAAACCAATCTGATCGACCTGCTGAAGCAGTTGGTCCGCAGTGACGTTGGCATCGCAACCTGTCTCGCCATGATCGTTGAAAACGAATCGGATCTGTGTGTTCGGCCCTTTGAGCCGGCGATTCGCTTGGAATTGGCCTGGGGCTGGAAGAAGAATCACTATCTTTCAAAAGCGGCGCAGGCTTTTCTAACTTTTTATGAGAATCATGTTCAAAACTAAGATCGCGTTAACATCTTCACTCAGCGTTTCCATAGGACGTTAATTAACGCCCCCGCCATTATGAATGCCCCACCCACTAATGTGGTGAAAACCGGTACTTCACTAAAGTAGACCCAACCAATAAAAACGGAAAATAGCACCTGGACATAGGCATAGGCCGTTGCCTTATTGGCATCTGCGCTGTGCAGCGCCTTTGTTAAGCCTATTTGGCCTACTTGGGTAAAGATCCCGACCAAAACCAATACGCCTGTTGCTGCCAGGCTGGGAACCACAAAATCATCGCCTAACAAGGCCACAGAGATCGGGATCGCAATAATAGGAAAGTAGAAAACGATAACCGAACTGTCTTCCGTTTGGGTCAGTTTTTTCACGATAATATAGGCCACCGCGCTGCCAAAGGCGCCTAGCAGGCCCGCGCCAATACTGACCCAAGAATAGCTGATCGCGCTATCTGGCGAAAAATTGGGCTGTATCATAATAACCAAACCCATCAAGCTCAGAGCAATGCAGGCAAGGGTGGAGCGTTGGATAACTTCCTTTAAAAAAAACAGCGCCATCAGGGCGGTAAAGACTGGGTGTAAATACTGCAAGATGGTGGCTTCGGCCAGGGGCAGGGTGGTCACGGCGTAATAAACAAAAATTAAGGCCAGGGCCCCGACCGTACCGCGTGCTATTAACAAGGGCTTATTATTGCCCCAAGGCGATATTTTTTTACGCCGAATATCGGCATAGCTGATCAGCGCGGAAACAATTGCTCTGGCCGCGACGATTTCCAGTACGGGGATCTGATAGGTCGTGTTGGCAATCTTCACGCAGGCCACCATTAGGGCGAAGCCAAGCGCTGAAGCCACCATATACCAAGCACTAAGTGGCAGTGCATTTTTTAAGCTTATATACATCCAGTGGGTAATCCGAAATAAAGCGAGTGAGTCTCAGGCGGTCTAAAGATAACGCCAGAGCGAAATAAAGTGGCGCGGCGGGTGTGACCGAGGTCGCTTAAAACCTATCGGTCACAATGGCGCCGACGCGAATTGCTATAAGGATCGGCGCCATTTTTTGAGTCGCCGGACATGGCGCGCATCGGCGATTTGATCGGTGATCAAGACCCACCAATAGGGCCGTGGTTTGGCCATGTTTACATTTGCCTGGCCCAGATCTCTCATTAACCGGCGAACTTGCGCCATCACGGCCAGCGAGGCCAGCGTTTTGTTCTTCCAGGTGACCGGTTTCAGGCTGACCTGCACGCCAATACCTTGCTGCCAGAGGTTCGGCAGATCCGGTTGCAAGGCCAAGGCGGTGGCCATGCCTACCAGGTCGACGCCCTTTGCCAAGACTTGCTCGGCAATTTCTCGACGATGAATTCCACCGGTGGTCATCAGCGGTATTTGGGTGTGGTGTGCTAGTTGTTCGGCGAAGTCCAAAAAGTAGGCCTCGCGAGCCAAGGTGCGTTCATCGCGTGACTGCCCCTGCATGGCCGGGGCTTCGTAGCTGCCGCCCGACAACTCGATGAGCGTAATCTGCTTATCGGCCAACAGTTGCAAAACGACTTGTGCGTCATCCGGCCCGAAGCCGCCGCGTTGAAAGTCGGCCGAATTCAGTTTAACCGCGACCGCAAACCCCGGCTGAACGCGTTGGCGCACCGCATCCACCACGCTGATCAGGAGTTGGGCGCGTTTCTCAACGCTACCGCCCCACTTATCGGTGCGTTGATTGACCAGGGGCGATAAGAATTGGCTGATCAAATAGCCGTGTGCGGCGTGAATTTGAACCCCGTCGAAACCGGCCCGTTCCGCTTGAAGCGCGGTGTCGGCAAACTGCTCAATCACCCGGTTTATCTCGGCTTCGTTCATCGCACGTGCCGGTGCAAACAGCTTGGAGAAATTGCCCATATCGAGATTGATCGCTGATGGCGCTAGGCTGTGGTCGTTGAGCTTGGACGGCGCTTGGCGACCGGGATGATTGATTTGCAGCCAAACACTCGCGCCCCCGCTTTGGGCGGCCGCCGACCATGCCGTAAAGCGCGCCAGCTGTTGACCCTTATCCAAGACCAAGTTGCCGGCGCCGGTCATATGGTTGCCATCCACCATGACGTTACCGGTTAACAGCAGCGCGCAGCCGCCCTCGCTCCAGCGTCGATAGAGCTGAATCAGTTCATCAGAGGGGGTCCGGTCGGGTCGGGCCAAGCTTTCTTCCATTGCGGCTTTAACGAGTCGGTTCTTTAGAACGGCGCCGTTGGGCAGGGTTATAGGGTTAAACAGCATAGCTTGGACTCTAGGGGGCGGTAATGGCTGGCAGGATAACCCTAATCGGGGTCTTGGGGCAGTTATTATGCGTAACGCCGGTCCCACTGGTATCCCCTTATCGGCACGGTTGGCACGAACGGCTCGCCAGTGCGGGCTGAGATTCTGGCATCGCTTAGCGCAAGCACGACCGCTGCTGAGGCCCTAGCGCTCGCCGATGGAATGACGGGCGTGCGTCTTTACATGCTAAAAAGACGAACCCGGCTGGGTCAGGAATTCCAGTTCCTCGGGCGTGGAGGCCCGACCTAAAATGAGGTTCCGATGCGGATACCTCCCAAACTGTTCTATTATGGCTCGGTGTCTGCGTGCAGAGTTCAGGCTCTCTGGAATGCCGTTTGCAATAAAGAGCGTTAAAGCAGCATCATGAACGATCAAGGATTCGCTGTGCATAAAGGGCATGATCATAAAGCTGCGCTCCATCTCCGTCAGATCATTGTGCACGCCCAGCGCGACCGCCTCTTGCGCAAGGGCCAAGGCCAACGGATCGGACCCAAACGCCTTAGGGGTATCGCGGAACATATTTCTGGAAAACTGATCGAGGACGATGATTTCAGCCAAGCGGCCTTTTGCCGAGGCGCGCCATGCGAATAACTCACACCGGATCGCCTGTTCATGTAAAGCCGAGAACCTGCGCTCGATCAGGCGGTCAAAGTCGAGATCTTTAACCCACCATTGAGCGGGTTTTATGTCGTTAAACCAAAAAAATAGCACATCATCGTATGTCATAAATAGACTCCTAGTTATAAAATAATGTCTGAATTGATATTCCTTGCTGAGCAAATTGAGGCGATCTGTAGACAATCTTGCTTTGCGAAAACCCCAGTGCTTTGGCGCACGATGGTCCGATTTTCTTGCCCATGCCCAGTTGGCGTATTCCAGTCGGATGGCTCTCGATGAGTTTTGTGATCTGAATCACTAATAACTATGGTACCCCTGTATCGGCTGTTCAACGCTGTTGTTTTTCAACCTTGCCAGCGTATGGTTGGCTTGTTGATTACGGCTCGTTGTTTAACCGTTTAACCGTTTAACCGTAATCGGCTGTTAAGGAATCTGCATATTGGTCAGCCGAAATATTTATTGATAATAGCCTATTAATTGCTGAGCTTAGCCATTGATAGACTGGGCGATTGACATCGTGACCTATAACGGCATCCGCGCTGAGGTTATTCATGATTGTCCGAGACAGTGACTACCTAAAACTTGAGCTAACCAAGCTATTCGCTGAAAATGGCGAGGGGCTTGCTTTTCTGCAGCAGGTCACACTCGATGGACTCTGGTATTGGGATTTAGACCAGCCCGATAACCGCTGGATGAGCCCGAAATGCTGGGCGGCTTTGGGCTACGGTTTGGATGAAGCCGATCATCTTAGCGAGGAATGGCAAGCCCACGTCTTCCCAGAAGATCTTGAACTGTCGGCGGCCAACTTGGAACAGCATCGCGCCGACCCTCTGTGCCCCTACGATCAGGTGCTCCGTTGCAAACACCGCAACGGTTCCACGGTGTGGATCCATTCGCACGGCGTGGCGATCCGTGATGAACAGGGCCATGCCACTCGCATGCTTGGCCTGCATCATAATATTACCCATATCAAACAACTCGAGCAGCGGCATAAAAAGAACCTGCACATCATCGATGAGCTTTACGCCTCCACCAAGGTTGCGCTGGAAGAAGCCGAAGCACTTTTTACCAGCTCACCGGATGCCAAATTGCAGGTCGACCAAGATGGCTTTATCGTGCGCGGCAATCCCGAAGCGGTGCATCTGTTTGGCTATAGCGAGGCGGAGTTGCTTGATATGAACATCGATCTATTGGTGCCTGAAGCCTATCGCGAGGCCCATGCCAAGGGGCGTAGTTCGATTCAATTGGACCCCAGGGCCCGAGCGATGACCGGCGCCAGTCGGGTGATTCAAGCCTGTACCAAAAGCCGGCAAACGATACAGATCGAGATCCGCCTTAACTCCCTGCAGACGCGCTATGGAAGCCATGTGGTGGCCACCATTCGGGACGTAACCGAATACAATCTAATGGTGACATCCTTACAACAAACCCGTGCCGAAAATAAATGCCTTACTATCGATGCGACAACCGACCCGTTGACCGGGTTGTACAATAGGCGATATTTTAAAAAACAGGCTAACAAAGAGTTTGCCAATAGCTGGCGCTACAATAATGAACTGTCTTTGATCCTGTTCGATATCGACAACTTCAAACAATTCAATGATCTCTACGGTCATGTAGTGGGCGACCAAGTGTTGCAACAGATTGGTCACAGTGCGACCGACATTATTCGCAACGGCGACACCCTAGCACGGTTCGGGGGTGAGGAATTCGTGGTGCTCCTGCCCATGACCGGGCTGCACGCCGCCCAAGCCTTGGCCGAGCGTATCCGGCAAGATATCAGCGACCTTAGGGTGGCCGTTGCCGATCGGCCGCTCTTGGGGGTGACCATTAGCGCCGGCATCTCGGCACGGGAAAGCCAAGATAAGAACGTGCAAAAGGTTATAGAGCGGGCCGATGCGGCCATGTATCAAGCCAAGGCGCTGGGCCGCAACCGCATTGTGGTCTCCGAACCCGATGCGCAGAGTAACTCCGGTTTGGGGTAGCATCTTTCTTTCTTTGTTTTCATCGACCGACCGATAATGATTTAATCTCCGATACTCATCTTCAGCAGCACTGTGCAGTATTTCAAAACGGCCTGCGCTATTCTCTCCATCCTAGATATTGTGGCATGCTCGGCTATACGCTCCCGGCTTGGCCGGGGCCCCCGTTATACTCATCAGCACGTCACCCTCAGAAGGAATGCCAATGGCTTACGATCCCGAACCGATTAGCGAATATCTTAATGATCTTGGCCAAGCCATTGGTGCGCCAATAACCGATTGGCAGACCCGCGCACGGCCGGTTCGTACCTCGTTGACGGGCCAGTATTGCACACTTGTGCCATTGGAGCCGGAACGGCATGCCGAGGCGCTTTATGCGGCCTTTGCGACGGACCCCGATGGCAAAAACTGGACCTATTTGCCGGTCGGGCCCTTTGCCGACTTTGCGGATTTCAACCACTGGTTGATGAGCGCCTGCGGCACACCCGATCCGCTCTTTTACGCCATTATTGACCAGCGCACCGGCCGTGCCGTGGGTATGGCAGCCTTGATGCGTATCGACCCGACTGTGGGGGTCGTCGAAGTGGGCCACATTCATTTCTCGCCGTTGCTGCAGCGCACACCGCTGGCCACCGAGGCGATGTTCTTGCTGATGCAACGGGTTTTCGATGAACTGGGCTACCGACGTTACGAATGGAAATGTGATAACTTCAATGCACCCTCCAAACGTGCCGCCCAGCGGCTCGGATTCCAGTTTGAAGGCATATTTCGCCAGGCGATAGTATATAAAGGCCGCACCCGTGATACCGCCTGGTTTAGCGTGATCGATAGCGACTGGCCGGCGTTGCAAGGCGCCTTCCAACGCTGGTTGCATGCCACTAATTTCGACGCCGATGGGCGTCAAAAACAAACCCTAGAGTCTTACCGGAAATAGGAAGCGCGCATGACAATAACAGTGACCCCGCTCAACAGTGCCGACCGCGACGAATGGCAAAGGCTCTATCATGGTTACGCCGAGTATTATCAGATGCCGATGACGGACGACATTCTGGAGACCGTCTGGCAATGGATTTTCGATCCGGCCCAGCCATTTTTCGCACTCATCGCCACGGATGAGTCGGGCCAAGGCATCGGCCTGATGCACTTCCGGGAAATGGTATCGCCCTTGCGCGGCGCCAAGGTTGGCTTTCTCGATGATCTCTTTGTCTTGCCGGCGCTACGTGGCAGTGGTGTAGTGGAACAGCTCTATGAAGGCTTAAGGGCACAGGCTAAACAACAGGGCTGGCCCTTTATGCGCTGGATGACAGCTGAAACTAACTATAGAGGCCGAGCGGTGTATGATCGGATCGCGGAGAAAACGGCTTGGCTGACTTATCAGATGAAGGTGGATCAGCTTTGAACCTGTAACAAACTTCTGACTTATCGGGCGCGCTGGCGGGCCGATCGAGTCAAAGCAGAGAAGGCTTGAAAGTCCGACATATGTACCTGATTCTGGGTTTCTTGTTAAAAAACGCCGCTCGCGTTATGGTGAATTTTTGCATTCAAGCGAATCCATCATGCACACAGAACTGGCTGAAACCGGTAAGTTACAGGAATTGCTCGGCCGACTCGGAGCCGGGCTGGACACCTTTCAAGAATTCACCCATCTCGATGCCCAGCATCCGAGCAAGGATTGGCAGAGCCAGTTAACCACCGCCTTACCGCAACAGGGTGAGGGCATCGATAGCGTACTCGATACGCTTATCCAGCAGGTGGTGGCCAATGGCTCGCCGGTCCCTAAACCCGGCTTTACTTCCTACATCACCACCGGCGCCACGACGATTGCAACCTTGGCTACCACCGCCGCCAGCGTGGCGTCACCGCAACGCTATATGCTCACCGCCTTTAATCTGCTCGAGGAATTATCACTGCAGTGGATGGCCGAGATGTTCAGTCTGGGTGCCATGCAAGGGGTTTACAGCAGTGGTGGTTCGGTTGCCAATCTGGTCGCCATGGGTGCCGCTCGCCAATCAGCCTTTGAGCGCATCGGCATTGACCCTGCGGCCAATGGCGTGACGCGGCCAGTCAGCATCTATGCCAGTACCGAGTGCCACCACACTATTCAACGCGCGGCCGGGGTCCTAGGCTTGGGCCGCCGTGCGGTTAAAGCCATTGCCTGTGATGACCAAGGGCGCATGCTGGTTAGCGAACTGGTTAGGGCGATAGAAGCTGACCTAGCCAACGATATTCTGCCCATGGCCATCGTCGCCAATGCCGGCACCACCAATACCGGCGCGATCGACCCATTGGCCAAAATTGGCGCCATCGCCAAGCAATACGGTATCTGGTTCCATGTCGATGGCGCCTATGGCTTGCCGGGCATTTTGGATGAACGCATTAGCCACCTGTTTGCCGGATTGGAATTGGCCGACTCGGTAATTGTCGATCCGCATAAGTGGCTCGGCGCCTCGGTTGGTGTGGCGGCAACCTATGTGCACGATCGCGAACTGCTGCGGCGGGCTTTCACCCAAGAACCGGCCGACTATCTGGAGGGCACGGCACTGCAAGAAGGCGAGCCCAGCGCACGGGTCGAACACTCGCTCGATGACTTTGGTATTCCTTATTTTGACTATGGTGTGGAACTGAGTGCACCGTGCCGGGGTGTTGTAGTCTGGGCGATGATTCGTGAAATCGGCGTCACCGGCCTGCGTCAACGCATGAGACGGCACAACGATATGGCCGCCTTTATCGTTACCTTTGCCGAGGATTATCCACAGCTGGAAATCCTCTTGGCACCGACCCTATCGATCTGTTGCTTTCGCTATGTGTCCGAAGGCGTTGCAGATTTGGATCGACTGAATCAACGGCTGCACCGCCAGCTGGTGCGCGAAAATCAATATATGCCCAGCACCACTCGGGTGAAGGGTCAGCTCGCCTTGCGGCCCTGCTTTGTTGGCGCACGCCATGAACAAGACCAAGTCGAGGGCTTAATGGCCGCGGTACTGCGCATCGGCGCAACGCTGGTATAAGCAGATTGGGCTGCGGCTTTCGCCTCAGGCTCGGGCTCGGTCGACTAGGGCCCGCTGGCGGGGAGAAATTCGCCGCCGCTGTCGACCACGACCCGGAAGCCCTTGAAGGTCTTGGGTAATAGGGTGGCGGTGGCCTTATCGGTGCTGAACACCGTGATGCAGGGTTTGGCGTGATAACGACCTTCTGCGACGCCTTGAACGGCCGGATACTGATCGAGCCACACCAGGGCGTGGGTGACCGCGTTACTGATATCCATAGCGCACCTCGATACAAATTAGCGCGAAAGCCGGTTGGCCTTCGCGCCATGCCTTTGCTTAGATTTCCGTTAAACGTATTTTCAGTAGATTTTGCACCAGCGCGATATTGTTGACGATGGTGCGCGTGGACGAGCCGGCAAACAGCAAGCCCAAGGCTCCCTCCTGGCGATTCAAGACCAGGCTGCCGGAGTCGCCGCCGGCGCTGATATTCGTCGTGACAATCTGCCGGGCAAAGCGCGCGATACGGCCGCCGCCATAGTTTACATCGACCGTGGCATTGATGTTGGTAATGCGCCCGGTGCGAAAGCCGGTTGTGCGCCCGGTTTTTTCCACCGCCAAGCCGACGCTGGGGGCGGAATAGGTTCGATCGACATAGCCTATCCAATAGATTTCCCGGCTCAGGTCGCGCAAGTTACCCTCGGCGATGGCGGCGTCGACATAGTTCAGGGGTCGCTTCGCGCCACTGTGGAACTTAATCGGTATATAGCGCTTCAGCCGAGCAATTACGTCGCGTGGGTAGATGCCACCGTCGTAAGGGCCGGGTTGCAAGATCGGATCGCCAATGCTGGCCGCATTGCTATTGGCTAACACATGGTTGTTGCTCAGTAGATAGAAGCTGCCCGGGCGCGAACTGAGATAATCACTGCGCTCGTAACAGGCCGTGGCGATGGTGCCGGCGGTTATCTTATAGTGCCCGACGCTATAGCCGCCCAAGGCCGGTCGCAGTCGAACGTTCAGACTCGGGCTGAAGGCCTGGGTGGATACCTCATAGCCCACCTCTTGGTGAATAGGCGCATCAAAGGTGGCTTCTTCGGTAGTATAGGTCTGGGCCGGAGGCGCAAAGGCGCCTTCGCCGGCGAACAGATCGCCCACCTCGACCACATCGAGGGTCAGGCCGTCCAGCTTTTTACTGGTATCAATCAGGCTGCGCGAGTCGAGCATATCCCGGTCCATCTTATGGGACACCAGGATCGATAGGCATTTTTCGTTGGTGGTTTGGTCGCCGACCACCTTGTTGCCGATGGCAATGCCGACAACATTATCTTTTTCGAGCATATCCTGTTCAATAGTATGTTGGCAGGCGGCGAGGTTGTTATATTCTTTAGGCAATATCTGTTCACTGCTAATGGGCTTATCCATGATGTAGCATCCTTAATTACACGAGGTAATCACCGGGGTTGTACCGCTAGAAGCAACCTAATTAGAGTTATTGTTGGCTTTTCGGTACCGCAGGAAAGCGCAGCGTTAGTGTTGCAAAGGTATACAGAGGTCAGCAGGAATTAAAGGGTAGACCTGACCATTAACGTACGTTTTACCTTTGCCTTGCACGAATAAAAACAGCGTAGCCGAACGCTAAATGACTGTTAGATTCTTTGTTTCTGTAAGACTAACTGCTCATTACTTATATTTTTTAGGGTGTCAATTAGGGTTGCTGGTGTAACCAGAAGATGCCATCTTCTAGGTGCCTGCCAGATATGGAGCCCTGTGCTTATTATAGGCATCGAGATAGAGTAAAAGGGGGCCTGCATTCTATGGTGAGGCAGGCAAAAATAACGTAAACTAAGTGTTAATATTCCCTTCAAAAAGAACATTATGAAAATCGTCGTTATGGGCGTTTCTGGATGCGGCAAAACGTCCGCAGCGGAGCAGCTTGCCGCACATCTTGCGCTGAACTTTCTGGACGCCGATGATTTCCACAATACAGCCAATGTGGCTAAGATGCGCGCCGGTATCGCCTTGACGGATGCGGATCGCGCCGATTGGTTGAACATCTTAAATCATCAACTACGCCAACATAGTGCGGTAGCGTTGGCTTGTTCGGCATTAAAGCGCGACCATCGAGATCGATTGCGTGCCAACAATCCCGGGGTTATTTTTTTGTACTTACAAGGCAGCATGGCGTTAATCTGGCAGCGAATGCAAAGCCGGTCTGAGCATTACTTTAATGATCAGGGGCTACTGCAAAACCAATTCGATACGCTTGAAGAGCCTGGTCCTGACGAAGCCATTCGCGTTAATATCGACACAACATTAGATGAGGTTGTGCGCCAGTGTTTAGCGCAACTGCCGATCAGCAAGGAACCCTAAGATGAAAAATTCCAGCGCCTCCGACATCGCCATTATTGGCCTAGGAGTAATGGGCAAGAGCCTGACACTCAACCTGCTTGAGAATAGCTTTCGGGTCAGCGGCTATGACGCCAACGAGGCGACAAAAAATCGAGCCGCACAGGCGATTGCCGGGGAGGGTTATTTTGCCCAACGTTATCAGGACTGCAGTGACCTGAAGGCCCTGATGGACTCCCTCAACACGCCCCGCATCCTGGCCCTGTCGGTACCCGCCGGCAAAATAGTCGATCAGGTTATTGACCAATTGCTGGCCCATGGGCTGCAAGCAGATGATATCGTTATCGATACCGGCAACAGCCTGTGGACGGACAGCATCGAACGCACAGAGCTGTATCGCGGTCGGTGCAAATTCTTCACCACCGCGGTTTCCGGTGGTGAACAGGGTGCTCGCTTTGGACCGTCGCTAATGGCCAGTGGTGATGCCGATGTTTGGCAACGGGTTATGCCCATGTGGCATGCGATTGCCGCCAAGATTGATCCGCAAGGCCAGGCTCTGCCTGCCCTAGCGCAGGGGGAGCCATGCGCCGCCTACATCGGACCGGCCGGTTCCGGTCATTTTGTCAAGATGGTGCACAACGGCATCGAATACGCGGATATGCAATTGATCTGTGAGGCTTACCAACTGCTCAAGGACATTGGTGGTTTAACCAGTGCTGAGATCGGTCGAGTCTTTGCCCGATGGAACGACGGCGTGCTCAACAGTTACCTGATTGAAATCAGTGCCGATATTCTGCAACAGACCGACCCTGCGAGTGGTAAACCACTGGTGGAGATGATTCGCGATAAGGCCGGGCAGAAAGGCACCGGCCTGTGGACGGCAACCCACGCGATGGAATCGGGTTGTCCGGCACCGACCATTGTGCAGGCGGTTATTAGCCGAGCCAGTTCGGCCCAGGCTACGCTGCGCCAGAGTTTAGCCAGCCTATATCCTGCTGCCAGTCGATCACAAGACAGCTCAGAAGCCTTTGTTAACGCCGTACACGATGCGCTGTACTGCGCCAAAATCTGTGCCTATGCGCAGGGCTTCTCGTTAATGGCGCTGACCGCCCGAGCGCAAAATTGGTCACTGAACTTTGCCGAAATTGCGCGCATCTGGCGCGGTGGATGCATTGTTCGCGCCGCCTTCTTGCAGTCCATTGCCGTGGCATTCGATCGCCAACCGAGCTTGGATAACCTGCTCAGCGATGATTTCTTTCGAACCGAAATCAATCAACGGCAGACGCAATGGCGTTTTGTCGCCAGCCAGATTTGTCAGCAGGCGGTATCAGCGCCGGCGACGCTCTCGGCGCTAAGCTACTTCGACGCCATGACCGAGGCCGTCAGCAGCGCCAATCTCTTGCAAGCCCAGCGCGATTATTTTGGTGCGCACAGTTATCAACGCATCGATCAGGCTGAGGAAAAGTCCTATCATTTTAATTGGTCGGATGCGCAGCGGACAGAAACAAAATTGGGCTGATATTTTTTCAGAGCGAGTCAGTAGAGACAAAAAAAGCGGATCCGGGAGATCCGCCAAAAACAGCTTAGAGCTAAGAGTAAAGATAAAACCTGATGAAAATGTTAATTAGGTCAATTTGTTAATCCAGTGTAAACCATCGACGGTTCCCGCCAGTGGCTTGTATTCGCACCCGACAAAGCCAGCGTAACCATCCTTGTCCAACTCAGCCAGCAGGTAACGATAGTTCAGTTCCCCCACATCCGGTTCATGACGGTTTGGCACACCGGCAATCTGAACATGATCGACATAGGCACGTAATTTTCGAAACGTGCTGAGAACATTGCCTTGCATCATTTGGCAATGGTAAAAATCAAACTGGAGTCGCACATTGGGTTCGTCGATTTCGTCGATTAAGGCCGCACCATCTTCTTGGTAATTTACAAAATAGCCTGGCATATCGATATCATTGATCGGCTCAACCAAGATCGTAAGGCCCGCCTCCTTAACCTGCTGTGCCGCATAGCGCAGGTTCGAGACATAGGTTTCAGTCGCCAAGGCTTGGTCGATATTATCGGGCATTAGACCGGCCATCACATGCAAACGTGTATTGCCCAATATTTTGGCATATTCCAAGGCCGTCGCAATACCCGCGCGGAACTCCTCTTCTCGGCCCGGGATACAAGCAATGCCCCGTTCACCGGCTGCCCAGTCGCCCGGCGGGGCGTTAAATAAGGCCTGTACTAAGCAATGTTTTTGCAGCTGGGCACGTATGTCTTGGGCGCTAAAAGCATAGGGGAACAGATATTCAACGGCATCAAATCCCGCCGCGGAAGCGGCTTGAAAACGATCCATAAAGTCGACTTCGGTGAACAGCATCGAAAGATTAGCAGCAAGTTTTGGCATCGGGGTCTCCTGCCGTTGAGAATTTTTGCTTCAGTTCATCAATCTGTGCCGGGGTGAGCAGGCGCGGTTGATGATTCATCAGGGTGATGTACAGTTTGGCGGTCTCTTCCAACTCTTCGGCGGCATAGACCGCCGCTGTCAAGGTTGGCGCGGCAACGATGGGCCCGTGATTGGCCAACAGCACACAGTGATGCTTGGCGGCAACCAGCGCGATTTCCTCGCCCAAACGCGGGTCGCCCGGTGGGTGATAGGGCGTTAAGGCCACTGGCCCAAGACGCATAATCGAATAAGGGGTCAGGGCTGGCAACATATTATGGGCATCGTGCCCGGCCAAGCAGGCGACTGCGGTTGCATAAGTCGAATGAAGGTGGACCACGGCTTTATCTTGCGGTCGCTGGGCTAAAAAGGCCGCATGCAGAAAAAATTCCTTCGATGGCTTCTTGCCACTGAGCAAGTTGCCCTGGGCATCGAGGCGGGAGATATCCGCTGGATCCAAATTTCCTAAGCAGCAGTTTGTCGGGGTCATTAACCAACCATCGTCGAGCCGGACACTGATATTGCCCGAGCTACCCGCGCTCAACCCCCGATTAAAAAGGGAGCGACCAAAGTCACTGATTTGCTGGCGTAGATCCTGTTCGGTTAGGCTCATAACATGGCCTCAACCGCTTTGGCAAAGAAATCTCGATCGCCAAAGTTACCCGATTTAAGCGCCAACAACTGAGGCTGTGCACTGATGGATTCGGTCAGCGGAACGCCGGGCGCAATGCTTTGACCGATCTTAATCGCGCTAATGTTTAACGCTTGCACCACGGAACCCGACGTCTCCCCGCCGGCGACGATGAATTTTCGGATACCTGCCTGGGCCAGTTGGCGCACTACCTCGGCCATAACACCTTCAACCAAGGTGCCGGCGGCGTCGACGCCAAGTTGTTGCTGTACCGCCTTAATAGCTTCCGGTGTGTCAGTTGCGTAAATCAGTGCCGGACGGCTCACCGACTGTTCTTTATACCAGGCCACTATGTCATCCGCCGTTTGCGAGCCATCGTTAATTTTAAGCGGTTCAACCTTAAGCGACGGGTGATCTTGACGGTACTGCGCAACCTGTTCTTGGGTTGCTATTGAACAACTGCCGGACAAGAGCACAATTCCGCCTGCGACCTTACTTAAGGCGCCAGAGTCGGCTTTTTTGGTTAGCAGCCCTTTAGCCGCAAAGTTATCGGCCAGACCAACAGCCAAACCGGAACCGCCGGTCAATAATTTAAGGTCACGAGCGGCATGGCCGATTGTAACTAGGTGATCGTAGTTGAGTGTGTCAACGATCGCATAGTGGTGCCCTTGCTTTGCCAGTTCTCCGAAGGCCTTGCCAGTTGCTTCGACGCCCTGATCTAGCACTTGGTGATTGACCAGGCCGACACTATGACGCGTCTGAGCATCTAATACGCGCACCAAGTTAGCATCGGTCATCGGGGTGAGTGGATGGTGCTGCATGCCACTCTCGTTCAATAGGACGCCATTGACGAACAAATAGCCGTTATAAACGGCACGGCCATTGATCGGTAAAGACGGGCAAGCAATAGTGAATTTCTCACCCAGTGCATCCAGCAAGGCATCGCTAATCGGGCCGATGTTGCCGTCCGCTGTGGAGTCGAAGGTGGAGCAGTATTTAAAATAATATTGCTCGCATTGGTATTGCTGCAGCCACTGCAGTGCTAATAAGGATTCTGCCACCGCTTGGTCAGTTTTCTGTGTGCGCGTTTTCAGCGCGATGACCACCGCATCGGCGCCGTCGAGATCAACCGGTCCGGTCGGCACACCAATGAGCTGCACGGTGCGCATGCCGGAGGCGACCAAGAAGCTGGCCAGGTCCGTTGCGCCGGTAAAATCGTCGGCTATACAGCCGAGAAGGATGGGCATGTCGACACTCCTTATGATTTGCTTTGGGGCAAATTAACACCGGGGTACGCCTTGATAACGGCGGAATCATCTTCCTGGCCGAAACCGGCGGCACTGGCGGTTAGAAACTGCTGCAGGGCACTGGCGGCTATCGGCAAGGGGAACTTCATCTCATGACCGGCGTCTAATACGATCCCCAGGTCCTTGACGAAGATATCCACCATACTATTGGGGCTGTAGTCGCCCTTCAGGATGTGCGGGACGCGATTTTCAAACATCCACGAGCAACCGGCACTGTTGCAGATAATTTCATAGACCATCTCTGGGTCAAGACCTGACTTAATGCCTAATGCCATGGCCTCCGCGGCGGCGGCTATATGAACTCCGGCCAGCAGTTGGTTGACCATCTTCACCGATTCGCCGGCGCCGACGTCGTCCCCAACCACATAAAGTTTGGCCGATATGGCATCGAAGACGGTCTGGCATTGAGCAAATGCCTCGGGCGCACCCGAGGCCATAATTGACATATCGCCGGTCATGGCCTTGGCGGCACCACCGCTGACGGGGGCATCAATCATGGTCAGATCTAGGGCCGACAAGCGCACGTTGAGATCTCGGGCATAGCTGGCCGAGGTAGTACTGCATAACACCACAATCGTGCCAGCAGGCAATTGATTAGCCATTCCCTGCTCACCAAAGAGCACGGCATCGCATTGTTGAGAATTAACCAGCATCAGGATGATGATGTTGCAACCCGCTACCGCATCGCTCAGGTCTTTCGCGGCGTAGCCGCCGGCATCGACAAAGGCCTGCTTGGTTGCCGGATTGATGTCCAGACCGCGAGTGGTAATGCCGGCGCGAACCAACGATTGCGCGACACCCATACCCATGGAACCCAAACCAATCACGGCGACCTGGGGTGTAGTTGTTGTCTGTGTCATGTTCTAATTTCCTATAAAGTGCTAAGCATGCAAAGGCTGGTCAGCGTTCGTTATAAATAGTTCGCAGCCTCTTAGCTATTGGGCGGTTATAGCCAGATATCCGCCTTAATTTTTTTTCTGTTACAAGCCGGGCAACCACAAGGCGATCTGTGGGAAGGTGAGAACCAAACCCAAAGCGCATAATTGCAGAAGAATAAAGGGCCACATTGAGAGAAAGATTTCGCGCAGGGTAATATTCGGCGGCGCGACACTTTTAAGGTAAAAGGCTGCCGGACCGAAGGGTGGACTGATATAGGACACCTGCATGTTCATGGAAAACAGGATGCCAAACCAAACGGGATTGAAGCCCAATGAGATAACGATCGGAACAAAGATCGGCATAGTCAGCAAGGCAATACCAATCCAGTCCATGAACAGACCCAATACCAGCAAGATGCCCATCATAATCATGATCACCACGATCGGTGCGACATCGAGCCCGAGGATAACCGACTCAACAAAGCGGTTGCCGCCCATCAGGTTGTATACACCCACTAGTGCACTGGCACCGATACCGATCCAGATAATCATGCCGCACGTGTTCAGGGTTTGGCGCAAGCTGTCTCGAATCATCGGCCAGGTCAATTCTTTACGGACCCAGGTCGAAATAACCACACCTACCACGCCCATACAGGCCGCTTCGGTAATCGACGCGATACCGCCATAGATAGAGCCCAAAACCCAGACCGCTACGGCAATCGGCAAGGCAATACCTTTGAGCATCTTGAGTTTCTGAGGCCAACCCATTTGAGATTCTTCTTTCGGTGCTATCGGCCCCATGGCTGGGTTGATGTAGCAGCGGATCAGGATATATGAGACATAGAATCCACCGAGCAACATCGCCGGCAAGACCGTCGCCAAAAACAGGTCGCTAATCGAGACGTTGGCGGTTAAGCCATAGATAATTAACACAATACTTGGCGGGACCATGGTGCCCAATGATCCGCCAGCGACTACCGTGCCGATCGACAAACGTTGGTCATAGCCCAGGCGCAGCATCTGCGGTAAGGCAAGCAAACCGAGAAGCACGATTTCACCGCCGATAATGCCCGACATGGCCGCCAGAAAGATGGCCACTACCAAGGTCTGTACCGCCACGCCACCGCGTAACTGGCCGGCAAAAACGCGCATGGTATTGTAGAGGTCTCGAGCGATACCGGAGCGGTCCAATATCGATGCCATCAGCACAAACATTGGAATGGCAATGAGCACATACTCGTTAATAAAACTGTAGATACGACTGGTGACCAGTGGGATCGCCATCGGCCCGAACCAACCGAGGGTGAAAATCAGGGCAACCAAGCCGGTAATAAAGGCCAGGGGTAGGCCAGTTAATAACAATAGAAGAATACTTCCGACAATTAAATAGGATGCAGCTTCGATACCCATTGAGGCAAATTCAAACATACCTTAGGCCTCCGGTTGTTTGCGAAAAATGGCTTGAACGAGATGTAGCAGGCTCTGTAAGGTCATGGTGATCAACACCAAGAACAGACCCGTTTTGACCAACGCGGGATATATTGGATCCCAGGCGGAACCTGTCGTTTCCAAACGGAATTCGCCAAGCGGATTGAAGAGTGCTTTCTCGGCCAAAATAAAGGCCGCGTAGGCAATTAATAAACAATAAAATACCGATAAGACACCGTTGATAATGTCTAAAATACGTTTGCCCTTGGGGCCAACAACATCGTAGATCACTCGGATGCGGATATGGCTGTCTCGGGCTAGGCAGTAAGCGCCGCCATAGGCCATGCACAACGCGCAGATCATAATGGTGGTTTCATGCACCCATATCGTTGGCGCGTCGAAAAAATATCGACTGATGATTTCATAAAAACTGATCGCCACGCTAACCATAAAAGCATAGGAGACAAAGTTACCGAGCTTGTCGATCCAAACATCCAACCTATTTTTAAAGACAACATCGGCCATGTGGTCGTATGCAACCTCAGTTTGAATGTCTTCAATTTTAGGGATGGTTGTGCTCAGATTACTGGAATTGTTGTCGCCGGTGACAGGACTTGAACTCATAACAAATACCTTTTGTTATAGATAAAGGCCCCTTCATTAAAAACGAAGAGGCCGCTTCAGTTGATTAATGGCGACTATTTAATCAAGAAGACCTTGGCTTTCCAAGTAAACCGATACAGCAGCATATACTTCGCCGGCCATGTCAGAACGCTCAGCCCATTTAGACCATTGGCCCTGTGCTATAGCGCGGAACTTGTTACGTTCTTCATCAGACCAGTTGATGATTTCAATGCTCTTATCGGCACGAGCTTCAACAACCACGATGTTATCCATCATTTCCAACTGCTGAACGATGTCGCGGCTAAAGTCGCGCACAGAAACAGTCATAACTTCTTGCAAGTTAGCAGGCAGTGAATCCCAAATAGTCTTATTCAGAGATATAGCCAGTGTTGGCATGGAGTGGAAGCCAGGGTAGAGCGGGTACTTGGCAAACTTGTGCAGGCCCTGAGCATGGTTGGTTGAGAACACGGTATAGTCTGCTGCATCAATAACGCCCTTATCCAGAGACGTATAGACCTCTGAACCTGGCAGGTTTACCGGTGAGGCACCTACTGCGGCAAATACTTCTTGTACCATGCCTTCTGGCGCGCGCATCTTGATGCCTTTAAAGTCGGCAACTGAGCGGATTGGCTTGCTGGAAACAAATGCTTCCACACCTGTAGAGGCTGCACCAATAAATTGTAGGCCGTACGGGTTTACCAGCTTGTTATAAACTTCGTTGCCGCCACCGTATTCCATGAATTTAATCATCTGGGACGGATGGCTCCAGGCACCAACTAGGTTGCCCAACATCGCGAACGCTGGATCTTTACCGCTGAAGTATGAAGGATCCGTTAGGTGGCCTTGCAGGATGCCGGCACCGACAGCCTCAAGCGTTTCGTTATACTGCACAACGGAGTTCACCGGTACTAAGTTGATGCTGATCTCGCCATTGGACATTACGCCGACTCGATCTGCCCATGCCTGTTCAATGGGAAAGAAGTTGTCACCCGCCTGAGCGGAGGTCTGAATAGTCCACTCATACTTTGCTGCTTCGGCAACTGTTGCCATACCGGCAGTCATGATTACTGCAGCAGCCAAGGCGTTGAATTTACGGTCAATCTTGAAAGTCATACGGTTGTTCCTTGTTTTTTATATTTGTCTTGGGAAACTAGCTACCCGGCCGACTGGCAGGGTACTTAAACTCGGTATGTCTACGAGAAGCATCAACTCAGTTGAGGTCATTCGGCGACAGGGGAGTGAGATTATGGGTAAATGATAGCGCTGTCAATGATCAAAAAGGCTGATTTACTTAGTTTTTTTTAAATTATGCTGATAACGCTGTCAGGCTTGATGACATTCGCCATTAACCGACCTATAGTAAAGCGCTACACAACAGGCGCACTGACTAATAAGCATGGACACCGAATACCCAAAAAATCCTCGACGGAGTTCAGGGCGCGTCACGCTAGCCGATGTCGCAACGCTTGCGGGTGTCAGCCCGATAACGGTGTCTAGAGCACTGAAAAGACCCGACATGGTCACCGATAAGTTACGCCAAAAAATTGATAAGGCTGTTAAGACGCTAGGGTATATACCTAACCAGGCGGCACGCTCGCTGGTGTCGTCGGAAACAAAGATTATTAGTGTACTGTTTCCGTCCTTGTCCAATTCGGTGTTTTCAAGCCTCTTAGATGGCATCTACAACACCCTGACCCCTGCCGGTTATAAGATGTTATTGACCAATACGCACTATTCCTCGGTCCAGGAAGAAGAGCTTATTGAAACCATGCTCGAGCAAAATCCGGACGGTATGATCCTAACCGGTATCGATCAATCCGATAGCGCCCGGCAACGCTTGATGAATATCGGTATACCGGTCGTTCAGGTCATGGAGTTAGGCGACAACCCGATCGATATCAATGTTGGTATCTCCCAGTTTGACGCCGGTTATGCGATGACCGAACATTTGATCCAAAAAGGTCACCGGCATATCGGCTTTATCGGCGCGCGCATGGACAATCGGACCCAACGAAGGCTTCAGGGCTATCGCCAAGCGCTGATCGACCACAGCTTGCCATCGGAAGACTATATCTCGACCAGCTTTGCCCACACCTCCTTTCAGGCCGGTGCCGAATTAATGGTTAAACTGGTTTCCGAGCACAACCAGATCGACGCTCTGTTTTGCAGTAATGACGATCTCGCGGCGGGGGCCATCTTCGAATGTCAACGCCGAGGTATCAAGGTCCCGCAGCAATTGGCGATAGCCGGCTTTAACGATCTGGAAATCGCCAGTGCGATATCGCCTCGCTTAACCAGTGTGGCGATACCGCGGTTTGAGATGGGCCAGAAGGCCGCCCAATGTTTACTCGACCGGCTGCAAGATAAACCCTGTCCGACCCACATCGATGTGGGTTTTAAGATTGTGCCGCGCGAAAGCAGCTAAGCCGGTCTCCTTCCCGATGGCCGTTCAGTCCGGCGCGTCGTAACTACCAACACCGAGGTATGTGTGCCGAACAATTCATCCGCACCAACAATTACACTGCATTTAACAATTTTTTTCTGGGCCTGTGGCGCACTCTTTGCCAAAATCATCGACCTTCCTGCTGCGGAAATTATTTATTTGCGCTCTGTGCCTGGTTTTTTGGTGTTGACCTTACTCGCGTTGGCACTTAAAAAATCATTTTATTTTCGACCTATGGATTTGTTTTTTGGCATCCTGATCGGCCTGCTAACGGTAACGCATTGGGTCACGTTCTATCAGTCAGTCCAGGCATCAACCGTTGCTCTGGGCCTGATTATGCTCTACACCCATCCGGTCTTTACCACCCTGGGCGAGGCCTTGATTCATCGCCAACGACCCAACCGGCAGCAGCTTTTGCTCGCCCTATCCGGCCTGGTCGGTATCGCTCTGGTCTCACTGCAGTCCTTGAGCTCCGGCTTTAACTTGCCAGCCATCGGGCTGGGTTTGATCTCAGCCATCCTGTTTGCCAGTCGGAACCTCTTCAGCAAATACTTGGCCAGCCATATCCCATCATTGATGCAAATGTGGTTGCAGTTGCTCACGGCGGTCGTGGCTCTGGGTCTGTTTTTTGGTCTTGAACCGGTTCAGTCCGCCAACCAACAGGACTGGTTGCTGCTCGCCTTACTCGGCGTGGTCTTTGTCGCGCTGCCGCATACGGGCTACCTCTATGCGTTAAAACATCTCGGTCCAACACGTGCATCACTGATGGGCATGATTCAGCCGGTCTATGCCATTGGTCTGGCCTTTTTGATCCTCGATGAATTTCCGACCCTGTTAGAAATTACCGGTGGCATCATTATTCTTGGTGCCGCCAGTTGGGCGACATTGGATGCCCGAGGTGATCAGCCCAAGCCCCGGCCAGCTCTCTAGTGGCAACACTGGTAGAGAATGTTGGGGGCCAGTTAATGCAAATTCCGCGTGTTTTTGCTGTAGAGTAACTGCTCACCTCATGTATCAATTGAAGGAACCCCAACGTGCCTAAGAGTTCAATGACCGCCATCCTAACCCTCGGCCATGGGGGTTACGATCAGCTGGTCGCTAGCGAGGTGCCCATGCCTGAGATCGGCCCAGGAGAGGTATTGGTCAAGGTGTTGGCCGCGGGGGTAAACAACACCGAGATCAACACGCGCTTGGGCTGGTATTCTGCCGCGGTGCAGGGCGCGACCAACGACATCGCTGCAGACCCCTCGGCAGGGGGGCAGGCAGATGGAGGTTGGAATGCACAAACCGCCTTTCCGTTGATTCAGGGTACCGATTGCTGTGGTCGAGTGGTGCAGGTTGCCAGCGATGTCGACACCCGTTTGCTCGACAACCGGGTGCTGATCCGGCCCTGCAGTCGCGATGGCGGCTTTGAATCCTTGGCCAACAGCTGGATGGGGTCGGATTTTAATGGCGCCTTTGCGCAATATGTCAAAGTCAAAGCCAGTGAGGTGTTCCCGATCCGATGCGCTTGGACCGACGCCGAACTGGGCACCATCCCCTGTGCCTACGGCACGGCCGAGAATATGTTGCATCGGGCCAATGTTCAGGCCGGTGAAACCGTGTTAATCGCGGGTGCCTCCGGTGGTGTTGGCTCAGCCGCGGTGCAGTTGGCCAAGCGTCGGGGCGCACGGGTGATCGCCATTGCCGGTGAGGCTAAGCACGCGCGCGTCGCAGAGATTGGCGCGGACCTGCTGTTCGGCCGCTCTGCCGATCTCATCGCGGCACTGGGTGAACAGACTGTCGATGTGGTGGTGGATAATGTCGGCGGCGCCGGCTTCCCGACCCTGCTCAAACTGTTGAAGCGCGGCGGACGTCTGGTCTCCTCGGGCGCTATATCCGGTCCGATCGTGGCCTTGGATATGCGCGACATGTACCTTAAGGACCTCACCCTGATCGGTACAACGGCCTGGGATGAACCGGTCTTTCCGGCTATAGTGCGGTATATCGAACAGGGTGAAATTCAGCCCCTGCTTGCGAAGAGCTTTGCCTTAACGGCCATCGCCCAAGCGCAACAAGAATTTCTTGAGAAAAAGCATGTTGGTAAGTTTGTGTTAATACCCTAGATAGGTTCATGCTAGGGCAATTGTGTGGGTGAAAGTGGGGCAGACTATGAATACGATATTAATCACCGGCGTTGGCCGCGGTATAGGTTTTCAGCTGGTTAGAGAATTTTTGGAGCGCGACTATCGGGTTATCGGTACCGTGCGCGATGAAGCGGCCCAGGCGCGCGTGACGCAATTGGCGGCGGAGCTGGGCAAAACCATCGAGACCCATATAGTGGAGTTGAGCGAGCAAGCGTCGGTAGATCGCCTGAAGGACGCACTGGATGATTGTACCGTCGATATTCTGATCAACAATGCCGGTGTTCGCGGTGGCAGCGAGGACACGTATAGCGAATTGGATTTGGACGATTGGCTCACCGTTCTGCAGATCAATACCCTGTCGCCGATGCGCGTCACTCAGGCTTTAATGGCCAACCTGTCCAAGTCCAATCAACCCAAAATTGTCACCATTTCAAGTGCCATGGGATCCCTTGCCCGCGAGCGCAGTGATTCTATCGCCTACCGCAGCTCCAAAGCGGCCCTCAACAAGGCCATGCAATGTCTGGCGGTCGAGCTCAAACCGCAAAAAATCGGCGTCTACTTGATGCATCCGGGTTGGGTTCGAACGGATATGGGCGGCCCGAATGGTGACATCAGTGTCGAACAGAGCGCGAGCGGCTTGGCCGCAACTCTGATCAACTTTGATATGGCCGACTCCGGCCAATTTTGGAATTATGATGGTGAACGGCTGGCGTGGTAAAACTGGCTAAGGCCTCACCATAGGGCCACGTTGGCCATTGCTAACCTAGCCCTCGCCAGGCGTTCAGTGGCCTAGGCCTGACTCGCGGACAAGGCGGCCAACTTCGGTTCGATCAGCATATTACCAGGGTAACGGCGCAGAAAGGCCTGGCCGTGCTGGTCGAACAGATAACAGTCCGCAGCGCGCGCCGAGACCACCAATTCCTCGCCAATGGCCACGGCCCGGTTGCCGTCGCCGCGCAAGACCAGTTCCTGACCATCGGCCAAAGTCAGGTAGATAAAGTTCACCTCACCCAAATGTTCAACCAGACTCACCTTGCCATAGAGCCGCTGATCGTGGCTGTCGTCTTCGGCCAGATGTTCGGAGCGAATCCCGACCTTAACGCGATCGCCCACCGCGGCCTGCTCGGTTAGCACATTAACCGTCACCTCACCGCCACAGGACAGCACGATGGTACAACCATCGGCATCGATGGCCTTAATCTGACCGGGTAAAAGGTTCATGGTCGGCGAGCCAATAAAGGTGGCGACAAATTCAGTGGCCGGCTGTTGGTAAAGCTCCAAGGGCGAGCCGGTTTGGGCAATGGCGCCGTCATTGAGCACGACGATCTTGTTGCCCAGGGTCATGGCTTCAACCTGATCATGGGTCACATAAACGATGGTGGCGCGCAATTGCTGGTGCAGTTTGGAGATCTCCAAACGAGTTTGCACGCGCAACGCTGCATCCAAATTGGACAGCGGCTCGTCGAATAAAAACAGGCGCGGTTCGCGCACAATCGCCCTGCCGATGGCCACCCGTTGACGCTGGCCACCGGATAATTCTTTCGGTAGGCGCTCTAACAGAGCATCGATTTTGAGAATGCGTGCGGCATGCTGGATGCGTGTCGCTATTGCATCTTTACCGAGCTTGTTCGCCTTTAGGCCAAAGGCCATGTTTTTATAGACGCTCATGTGGGGGTAGAGTGCATAAGACTGAAAGACCATCGCAATCTTGCGTTCCGACGGTGTCCAGTGATTGACTCGCTCACCTTCCATTTGCAGTTCGCCTTCGGTAATGGGTTCCAAACCCGCCATCATGCGCAGCAGCGTGGATTTACCGCAACCAGAGGGCCCGACCAAGACCACGAAGTCGCCTTCGTCGATAGTCAGATTGATATCCGACAACACCCGAGTTTTACCGTAGAGCTTGCCAATCTTGTGAAGAGATACATTTGCCATGGGAAACCCTTGTTATTTGACCGCACCGGAGGTAATGCCGCGAATGAGTTGACGAGAAAAAACGAAATACAAACCGACCACCGGCAGCACCGCAAGGCTTAACGAAGCCAAGACAGCGTTCCAATTGGTGGTGTATTGACCGATAAACTGTTGTACGCCTAGGGTAATGGTCTGGGTCGAACTGCCCGGTGCCAGGATCAAGGGAAACCACAGATCGTTCCAGATCGGGATCATCGAAAACACCGCAACTGTCGCTATAGCCGGACGAATCAGTGGCACAATGATTTGCGCAAATATCTTATATTCGCTGACCGAATCACAGCGCGCAGCCTCTTTTAAATCCTTGGGAATTTGGTTCATAAATTCCGCCAAAATAAACACCGCCAAGGGCAAACCTTGGGCCGTATAGACCAGAATTAAAGCAGTCAATGTGTTGGTTAAATTGAGCGATACCATGGTGCTGAGGATGCTGACCGTGCCCAAGCGGATCGGCACCATAATGCCAAAGCCCATTATAAAGTAAAGCCAGCGGTTGCCGCGAAACTTATACTCCGACAGGCCCCAGGCCGCCATCGCGCCGAAGGTAAGAATTAGCAAGAGGGACACCAGGGTGACGATCAAACTATTGGCGAAAAAAGTCAATACCTCCGATTCCTGGAGCACCTTTTCATAGCCCACTAGGGAAAAGGTCGCCGGCGTCGGCAGAGCGAGCGGGTCGTTAAAGATGGCCCGTTTACTCTTAAAGGAGTTGATGATCACCAAAAATATCGGGAACAATGCGAGTACCGTATAAGACAGCAATACCGCATGGACTAAGGCCGGTCGAGCCAGATTACGCAGACGTATCATAGGGTATCCTTAGAATTGGTGACGCAGCAATCTGCGTTGGACAAAGTAAAAATACAGTCCGACCCCGACACAAATCACCAGGAACATGAGTGAGGCAACTGTGGCCCCCATGGTCGTGCTGCCAATCTGGCTGGCGAAACCGAAAAAGGTCCGGTAAAAAAAGGTACCTAAGACATCGACCGACTGTTCCGGTCCACCGCCGGCCCCGCTATAGACGCTGTACATCAGATCGAAGGCATTGAAGTTGCCGACAAAGGTGAGGATGGTAACTAGGCCGAGCGTGGGATAGATCAGCGGCAACTGAATCGCGAAGAAGGTCCGCAATGGTTTAGAGCCGTCGACATAGGCGGCGTCGAGTAACTCGTCGGGAATACCGATCAGGGCCGCGTAAATCAGGATCATCGGCAGGCCAATATATTGCCACACAGAGATTAATGAGACGGTAATGAGCGAGCTTTCCGGCATACCCAACCAGGGGCCAAAGTAGTCTTCCAAGCCGACCATCGCCATCAGGGTTTCGCCTACACCCCACACTGGGCTTAACATCAGTTTCCAGACAAAACCGACAATGACCACCGACAACAGGGTCGGTAGAAAGATAGCGGTGCGATAAAAGGCCACGCCGCGAATTCGTCCGGTGGCCAATAGGGCCGCCAGCAGTAAGGCAATAGGATTTTGAATGATCATATTGATAAAGAAAAACTTGCAGTTTACCCAGAGGGCATTCCAAAAGGCCTGACTCATCAGCGCATCCTGAAACACAAATTCATAGTTGCCCCAGCCGAGAAAGCTGCGGACTCCGAAACTATCCTCGGTAAAGATGCTTAAACGGAGTGTGTCGGCCAGTGGCAGGGCACTGAAAACACCGTAAATAATAAAGGCCGGGGCTAAAAAAACGACCAAATGCCAGGGGAATTTATTCATAGGAATCCTAATAAGAAGGACCCAGAGGGTCCTTCATTCGGGGCTTTATTTAGTTGGCGCCCATTACCGCTTGGACTTCCGCGCCGGCCTCTTTTGGCGTAGTCGTGCCGTTTAGGACTTCAGCAGAGGCACTGTAAAGTGCACTTAAGATACCATCAGCCTTGATTTCAGAATGGACACGAACGGTTGATTCGCAGTCACTGCGCCATGCCATAACTTCGGCGGCCACTGGATCATTGATGTTGACCGAGTGGTTAGACAGTGAAAAGAAACCGGTAACCTTGTTGGTATACAGATCGGCAAATTCGGCCGAACCGATCCACTCCAAAAATATCGCAGCGTCTTTAGGATTCTTGGCGTTTTTGTTGATGCCCATGCCGATATCGACGTGATCGGAGATATAGCAGGTATCACCGGATTTTTTAACCGGTGGATAGAAGGCACCGTATTCAAATTCGCCTTCAATAGCCTTGTTGAAGCCGGCAATTTCCCATGAACCACCTGGATAGATCGCAGAGCGACCGAGGCTGAACAGGGTCTGTGAATCAGAGTAGGTCTGTGCTTGATAGCCCTTGCCCATATATGGCTTCCATTTGGCCAAATACGACCATGCATCGACAAATTCGGCGTCGGTAAACTTCTTGCTACCGTCGATTAGACCTTTACGTCCAGCTTCACCCTGCCAATAGTTAGGTCCCATGCCGGCATAGACCACCTCATAGGATTCCCACTGATCGTTGGTACCCAAGGCCAGTGGCGTATATTCGCCGTCTGCTGCCAGTGCCGCCAAGACCTTAATAAATTCCGCTTCGGTTTTCGGTACACTGAGGTTTAATGACTTAAAAGCGTCCTTGTTGTAGAAAAAGCCATGCATTACTGAGGCGATAGGCATGCAGTAGGGCGTGGAGCCCTTAGTCCAGGCATTTTTTGCGAACGCCGGGAAGTTTTCCAAACCGGCTTGACCGTTGAGCGGGGCGAGGAAGCCCCGATTGAACCAGCTGAGGGAGACTTCAAACGGCCGACAGGTGACTAGGTCACCGGCGGTGCCGCCTTTAAAGCGCGAGTCCATCGTGGCGTTATAGTCGGGTGGATTGGTCGGTGCGAAGCTGACATTGATATCTGGGTATTGACTGTTAAAGGTCGGGATCAGTACGTCTTCCCAAAGATCCTTATCGTCGGTGCGCCAACTTTCGATAACGACATCGCCGGCGAGGGCGTGCATGGCATAACCGCCGGTCATCGAAAACAAGACCGCGGCACTGATGGCTGATAATTTTGTCATGAGGTATTCCTTATTATTGTTAGTATTGCTGTTGGTATAAGAACTGTTCATGCTGGTGTTCGTACTAAAAAAGAAGTACTGCTTAGGTAACGGTTGTCTGCTAAGTGGGCCGATTTTTGTTGCGACCCGCCGATAACCGGTCGCCAAACGAGCGACTGGACAACGACCATCTAGATCACCCTAACGCCAAAACCCGGAACCCCATAACGCGGCTCCGGCCTGGGCGTTACAAAGCTGCAAGGGACCCAAGGGCGGCGCTTTGCGGGTTGTTTGCACGCCGACACCAACTGGCTTGTGGCGCTGCAAGGCACATATTTTAGGTGTTGCAACCTTAGTCAGTGGGGTGCTTTGCAAGGTTTTGTTACAATGCGATAGAAAAAATTACCCTTTGTCGGGCTCTATGGCGGAAATAACACTTGGCAAGGTACGGAGGGACGCCTAGGCTCGGTCAATGCTAATAATAAAAAAGATCGAGTGACTACTATAAAACGATTATCACTAGTGACCCTGCTGTGTTTGCTGCAAGGGTTCAGCAGCCTGGCCAGTTATGGCGAGGATCTAGAAGTCTTGCACTGGTGGACGTCCGACGGCGAACGCGCTGCGGCCCTCTATTTACAAGATACCCTGGCCGAACAGGGCATTACCTGGGTCGATGCTGCGATCCCCGGCGGCGGCGGTGAGGGCGCCATGGCGGTCTTGAAGAGTCGGGTGCTGCAGGGCGCAGCGCCCGCCGCTGCGCAGATTATCGGCCCAGACATCCAGAACTGGGCCGCGCTGGGTTTTCTCGGTCACTTTAATATAGTAGCCCTGGCGCACGACTGGCCGAACATACTGCACCCTACGGTCAATCAGTTGCTGCAGTATCAGGGCCAATACGTGGCGGTACCCTTTGGTATCCATCGGATCAATGGCCTCTGGGTTAACCGCGCGCTCTTGGCCGAGACCGGTTTGGCGGTGCCGCAGCATTGGGATGAGTTTTTTACCCTGGCCGAAAAATTCCAAGCCATGGGCGTTATCGCGCTGGTGCATGGCAATGAGCCTTGGCAAAACGCGACCTTGTTTGAAACCCTGGTGTTGAGCGTGGGCGGCCCGTCACTGTACCGCGCGGTATTTGAACAGCTCGATGAAACGGCGATCCTATCCGATTCATTCGCCCAAGCGCTGGGCCTATTGAGTCAATTGAAAGGCCTAATGGATCCGGAAATTAATGGTCGTACCTGGCCCCAAGCCACCCGTTTATTGGCCGATGGACAGGCCGGCATGCAGATTATGGGCGATTGGGTAGGTGGCGAATTAACCGCCTGGCAGGCCAGCGATCGCGTTCTGTGTGCCTCGGTGCCCGAGACGGCCGAGGAGCACCTGTACAGCATCGATACCATGGTGATGTTCAAGAATCTGGCCGTGAGCAGTTATCAAGGGCAATTAAATTTTGCCGAGACCATGACTCGTACCGATGTGCAATTGAATTACAATCGACTCAAGGGCTCGGTCCCGGTGCGCCTGGATATTGAGCCTGAGGCCTTGTCGGACTGCGCGCAGATTTCTTATCGGCTGTTTAAAGCCAACCAAGCCCAAGGTACCCTGGCGCCCAGTCTGGCGCACAGTATGGTGGCCACGGCCGAAGTGGAGGATGTCTTTGTTAAGGTGATACACGAGTTTTTTCAGACCCCAAACCGCCCGGTCCTGCAGGTACAACAAGAGTTGGTGCGCAATCTAAAGTCCATTCGAAAGTAACGGGAGTTGTCATGCAAAAGAAAATCTTTGTCGTCGATGATGACGACAAAATACGCCAACTGTTGCAAATCTATCTGGAAAAAAACAACTACCAGGTGGTTAGTGCCGCCGATGGTGAATCGTTCCTGGCCCAATTTAATAAGATCGGCAAGGACATCAGTCTGGTCATACTGGATATTATGCTGCCCGGCATGGACGGTTTCGCAGTGTGCCAGAGCTTGCGGAAAATTTCAGAAGTGCCGATTATCATGTTGACCGCCAATGCCGAAGAAACCGATTTGGTGGTCGGCTTGGAATTGGGTGCCGATGATTACATTGCCAAACCCTTCTCGCCGCGTGAACTCTTGGCGCGTATCAAGGCTATTCACCGCCGCTTGGTGGACGATCGTAAGCCGCTCAATCGACTACGCTACTTCTATTTTAAAGACTTTATTGTTGATCGGGTCGAACGCTTACTGATTGATGAACGTGGCGATATGGTGAAGTTGAGCGGCGGAGACTTTCAACTGCTGCAATTATTTCTGGAAAATCCGGGCGAAGTACTGTCGCGCGACCGGATCTCTGAACAGATTCGTGGGCGCGAAAGTGGCCCGACCGAACGCTATCTGGATGTGCAAATCAGTCGTTTGCGGCAACGGCTCGGCGACGATGGCAAGACCCCCCTGTTGATTAAAACGATGCGCGGCAGTGGCTATGTGTTTGCCACCGAAGTGACCACTAGCGATGACAGCCGATGACTGTGCCATCCAGCACCAAGCTCACGCCGGCAGCCCAGCCCACCGCGCGCAAACGCGCCTATAACACTCAAGCCCAGCCGGCACCTCAGGCAGTTCGGCAATGGTTGCCTCAGTCGGTGCTATCGCGTCTGGCGTTGGCGGTGATTGTCGGCGTGTTATTGGTGCAGTGGGTCGGTAACAGTATATGGGTCTATCAAATTCGTAAGGAGGTCCAGGCCGCCACCGCTGAAAATACCGATAACCTCGCCGATACGCTGAACAATACCCTGCGATATCTGAGCAAGCTGCCGTCCAACTATCGATTGATCGCGCTAGAACAGCTGCGCGAAGCTGGTGGTACCCGCTTCTATATTTCCCTGCACGAACGAAAACTGCAGGTACAACCGCTGCCCGATTCGGTATTGGCCTCCTTGGTGATACAACGTATGACGGACCGGCTCAATGTCGAGTGGGCACCCAAGGCCATCGAGGTCGTTTTGGCTTCGCCGATCGACTTGGTCGTGCGCGACAACGGCACCCTTTTAACCGAGATGCCCCGCTATGTTAACAATCAACATCTGATCCTATCGCCCAAGCCGGCCCCTTTGCTGGTTGTGCAGTTGGAGATTGAGCCGGACGTGTGGGCCTATGTTGCGGCATTGATGCCCGATCCGTTTTTCCTCGATAGCCATAATCCATTGACGATCGATCGCCTGTTCTTTCAAACCCTGACCGTGCTCACGGTCTTGCTCATGTTGATGGTGATTGTTCGATGGATTACCAAACCGATGGCGCTATTGGCCAATGCGGCGGGTAAGTTTGGTCGTGGCGATCGGCATGAGCCACTGCCGACGCGCGGCACGCGCGAATACACTAAATTGGCCACGGCCTTCAACGAAATGGAAGAGCGCCTAATGCGCTATATGCAGGATCGTGAACGGCTGTTTAGTTCGATCTCGCACGATTTGCGCACGCCCATTACCCGTTTAAAGTTGCGCGCCGAATTGCTCGACAATGATCAGACTGGGGCTGATTTTACCGAGGACCTGGATGAACTGGAACTGATGGTCATCGGGGCGTTACAGCTGGTGCGCGATAGCGATATACACGAAAACAATGCCGATGTGGATATCAATCGCCTGATTCTGCGCCTGATCGAACCGATGTTACGCGCCGGTCATCCGATCCGCTTTGAGCCTGGTCAGTTGGCCACCCTCAGCGCCAAGCCACTTGCTCTAAAGCGCGCCCTGACCAACCTGATTGACAACGCCATCTTTTATGGCAAACGTGCCGATATCAGTGTGACCCACAATGAGGCCGAACTGCAGGTGGTCATTCGTGACTACGGTCCGGGGATTGACGGTGACGCAGAACGGCTGTTCAAGCCATTTTCCCGTCTCAATCACGGCCGTGAGCAACGAGAGGACGGCTTTGGACTGGGCTTGAACATTGCGCAGCACCTGATCAACGGCCACGGCGGTAGCCTGGCATTGGCCAACCACGAAGAACGTGGACTGGTGGTTACGGTGCGGATCCCATTGGCTTGAGTAAAGCTTAACGAGATGCTGTGTGAGTCGATAACTGGGCCTAGGACTTCATGGCATTGCTGGCGGATACGTCCCTACAACCCCGTGATTGAATTATTTTTTTGAAGCTTCAGAGCGAAATAGAAGCAGGAATACGATTACCGCTGCCCTGCTGAGGCAGCCATGGACACATTGAAATATATTCATCGGCACTATAATTTAGAAACAGACCACAGCTTTAACAATTATCTGCCGCTGATTGCGGCAGAGGTCGAGTAAGCTTCTATTGTGGTGTACCGATTTACTTGACCACCACACAGCAGCAGTTAGCCCCGTCTTTTATTGTTTGATAACAGATTTCATCATAAGGAACGCTCCCAATTCGCGGGACATATTCCTCTATTATCTCTGGGCTCATTATCAGTATTAACCGAACAGCGCGCTAGGTTTCGGGTTTCAGTGGTGCTCGGCTCAGTTCGTTGACGCGCTCTGTAGCTTTTTTTAATAATCGTACGAACTGATCTGCTTCCACTTCACTAAGTCCATGTAGCATAACCCGTTGCGCTTTTTTTACTGCTGGGCGAATTACAGTTAGTACCTGCTTACCTTCGTCCGTCAGATGCAGCACTCGCGCCCGCCGGTCTCGGACGCTGATGCTCCGCTCTAGCCATCCTTTCTGAACCAGGCGATCAACAACCCCGGTAATGGTTGTGCGGTCATAGGCAATCAAACCTGCCAGGGTGATCTGGTCTATACCTGGCGACTCTTGCACTCTGTCTAGAGCGGCAAATTGAACCGGCGTTAAATCATATCCGAATTGAGCCACTTCACGATGGAAGATAGCGACAGCGGCTTGGTGATATCGCCGAATTAGGTGTCCAGGCATGTTGCCGAGGTCGAACATAAATGTGCTTCTCTTTCGTTAATATAATTGACGACACTAAATATAGTCAGCATACTGATTAATTACACAATAGCAAAATAAATCCTAGTCGCTTTGGTCGACTGGCTATAGGAGTCAGTTTTATGCAATTCCATCTCAATGGGTTCCGTGCCGGCGATCCGCTTGTAAAAGAAGCTGCAACGGATGTTGAAGGCGCGATAGATAATGACGGCCTCCCCGAATCGGTTGATGTCTTAATAGTCGGGAGTGGCCCGGCCGGGCTGACACTAGCAGCTCAGCTGGCTGCGTTTCCAGACATTTCGACGCGATTGATTGAAGCAAAAGCAGGCCCTTTGGCGCTGGGCCAAGCCGATGGCGTGTCGTACCATGGAAATGTTTGCAGCCTTCGGTTTTGCTGAACAGATCGAGCAAGAGGCGTATTGGGTCAACGAAGTGGCCTTCTGGAAACCGGACGCCCAACGGCCGGAACATATAGAACGTAACGGTATTGTGCAGGACACTGAAGACGGACTGTCTGAATTTCCGCATGTCATCCTCAACCAGGCCCGAGTACATGACCGTTACCTAGAGCACATGCGCAATTCTCCCAGCCGAATGGAAGTGGATTATTCTCGAAGTGTGGTCTCGGTCACTCCGAGCAAAAATGACGGTTCGGCCGTTGTGGAGATTGAACGCACAGACCCGGACCACTCTGGCCAGACCGAGCGGGTCACAGCCCGCTATGTGGTGGGCTGCGATGGCGCACGCAGTGTAGTACGTAAATCCATAGGCCGGGTTCTGCATGGCGATTCGGCCAACCAGGCATGGGGGGTTATGGACGTCCTTGCGGTCAGCGATTTTCCTGACATTCGCAGGAAGTCGGCTATTCAGTCGTCCAGTGAAGGTAATGTACTTATCATTCCGAGAGAAGGCGGCTATCTGGTACGCTTCTATGTGGAAATGGACAAGTTAACGGAAAACGAACGAGTCGCCAGTAAACAAATTACAGTTGAGCATGTGATCGCAGCCGCACAACGGATAATGAAGCCCTTCACTCTGGAAGTTAAAGACGTAGTCTGGTGGTCTGTTTATGAGATTGGTCAGCGCATCTGTGACAAGTACGACAATGTCTTTGAATCCGGTCCGGAGCGACCATTGCCCTCTATATTCATTGCCGGTGATGCCTGCCATACCCACAGTCCGAAAGCGGGCCAAGGCATGAATTTTTCCATGCAAGACACCTTTAATCTGGGGTGGAAGCTGGCAGCCGTCCTGCGTGGTCAAGCTATACCGGAGTTGCTGCATACCTACTCGGAAGAACGGCAAGTGGTCGCTCAAGACTTGATCGACTTCGACCGGGAATGGGCGAAGATGTTCAGCGACCGGCCAAAAGATAGTGCCAGTGGCGAAGGCGTGGACCCCAAGGCTTTCCAACAGTATTTCGTTAAAAAAGGCCGTTTTACCGCGGGTACGGAGACACATTACAGACCGTCCATGATTCGAGGCGCAGACACCTGGCAGAATTTGGCCCAGGGGTTCGTGATCGGTATGCGCTTGCACTCGGCACCAGTGATCCGGCAAGCGGATGCCAAACCGATGCACCTGGGGCATGTGGCCCGAGCCGACGGACGCTGGCGGTTGTATGCATTTGCCGGCGCCAACGACTTGGGGTCGGGTGCCTTTTCGGCCATTCAAAACCTGTGTGACTTTCTCACCACTGCCTCCGAGTCACCTCTAAAGCAATACACTTCAAAATTTGCAGACATTGATGCAGTTTTTGATTGTCGCGTAATATTCCAGCAATCCCACTGTGACGTGGCCGAGCAAGATTTGCCATTATTGTTTCGACCGCGCAAAGGAAAATTCGGTCTGATTGACTATGAGAAAGTCTTTTGTCCTGATTTAAAATCCGGATTAGATATTTTTGACCTACGTAATATCGACCGTGAACAAGGGTGTCTGGTCGTTGTTCGCCCAGATCAGCACATCGCGCACGTGCTCCCCTTGACCGCACATACCGAACTGGCGGCGTTTTTCGACGCGTTTATGATTCGAGAATCTGACCAGAATTAATAGTTTAATTCCGTCTGTATGTATTAAGATTTTTATATCTCGTTAAGATAATCGGAAGTTAGCAAGTAAACACAAAGTTACGCCGATCCGATCAACCTCTTAGGTTAGGGGTTCCTGAAGGCTCAAACTATTGGCATTATCTCAAGTCATGACCTATAGCCGTTTTACTTCGAAAAACTGTTGTACGCTCATGTTTCTTCTCCATATGGACATAAGCGATAAATCCATTGGGTAGTGGTTGGTCAAGCATCAGTCATTAATTTACGCGAGGTGAAGTGTAATACACGACTGTACGTTGGCTATTGCGATGTATTTGCGCAAAAAAGACTGCTCTTAAGTGTCGAAGGGCTCTGCGACATTGTCGTAAGCAGTCCAACGAATCGTTGGTTAGTTATGTTAACGATAAGTTAAAAAAACACTGGTGCCGGAATGGAGGTCTTTTTTTGAACCGCGCTCTCCTTGGCAAAGGTGTGCAAATAAAAAATCGAACGGGTTGATAGTCCACTATTTAAAAAAAGAATTTATTGGACTGCAATATTGATAAAATTCTTATCGATGTGATAGATGAAATTTACATTCGGCCATGTAAATGTTTACATTATCAGACACCTTTTGTGCCCACAACAATTTGCAATATTTTAGCCAATACCAACTTCAAAGGGGGCCGTATGAGTAGAGCAGCCGGATTGCTCACAGGGAACCCCTTAATGTTCTGTGATCTCGAACGATTCAACATTATAAGCGAACAATAGATACGCACGATAAGCGAGCAAATTCACAATTGCAATCCCCTCCGAAAAACTGGCTTAGGCATTAGAATCACTTCACGAGTTCTAGGTAAATTCCGCAGTTGCTATACGCTGCCGATCTCTCGCATGCTCACCGTGAACGCCTCGTTCAAGATGTATTCTGTGAGGAGATCATCAAGGGATGGAATGTACCAGCGTGATTCGACTAAACGCGTGGGAGAAAGCACGGCTTGGTATTCGTCCTTTCGGCAGTTTCGTGCAGCCTACCTTAATTATTTGAAAGGTAATGATTGGTGCTTGTCGCCAGAGCAATCTATCGCGCTTGATACTGAAAATATGACAGAACCAAAACAGTTATTGGTTCGAACCACCACAGCACGGAACAATGTAACAGCATTACCTCATGGCATGTCACTTTTGGATATCCGTTCTTCGTTCTCCCCCCCCCCCCCGAACCCCTTGTCGACTCTGATGCCAATTCGCCGGGCATCAAGCCCGCTGACCGAGTCGATGAAATCTTTTGAACTTCATTCGCTGCCAAATTTCACTATACTGAGCGCACTTATCCCCAGCAACGAGGTCATTATGTCCGCTGTTAAACAGGTATTCGCTCTAGGCTTTCCATGGCAAACATTGGATCCGTTCCTCTTTTGTGTGTATCACAAGGATGACTTTCCCGCTGGTAATGGACATTCAGGTCCCGCGGTGTCCCTAGCCGGGCGAAATATTGGCCAAGACTTCAATATGATTGATGGCTGGAACATGTACCATGGTGACACCGTTCCGGGTTTTCCTGCCCATCCCCACCGCGGCTTTGAAACCATTACCGTGGTCAATGAGGGCCTGGTCGATCATGCCGATTCGCTCGGCGCAGCCGGCCGTTACGGCGGTGGTGACACCCAATGGATGACCGCCGGCAAGGGCGTTCAGCACTCGGAAATGTTTCCGTTGACCAAGACCGACGAACCGAACCCGATGGTGATGTTTCAGATTTGGCTAAACCTGCCGGCCAAAAACAAGATGGTCGAGCCGCACTTCGGCATGTTGTGGTCTGAAGACATTCCGATGGTCGAGGTGAACGACGCTCAAGGCCGCTTAACGACACTCAAGGCCGTGGCAGGTGTGTTTCAGGGTCATATACCGCCGGCACCGCCACCGCAGTCATGGGCGGCCGATGCCGGCAATGACGTTGCGGTCTGGAATATCAAGATGAGCGCCCAAGGCACCTTTGAGTTGCCAGCCGCAGCGGCAGGTTTAAATCGCGTGCTGTATTTTTATCGCGGCGATCAGGCCAGTGTCGACGGCCAAATCTTAACACCCAAACAGGGTGCTCAGTTGCAGTCCGATGTGGCGGTGACCTTGACCGCGGGCAGTGAGGCCTGTGAATTTTTGGTCTTGCAGGGTCGTCCGATTGGCGAGCCGGTGGTGCAACACGGTCCCTTCGTGATGAACACGGACCAAGAGATCCATCAAGCATTTGCCGACTATCGCCGCACCCAATTCGGTGGCTGGCCTTGGGCCGACAGCGATCAGGTCCATAAGGACACCAAGGGTCGGTTTGCCAAGCATGCCGATGGTCGTATCGAACGTAAGCCCTAACCGGCGCCGCGTTCGTAACCTATCAGCCCCCGTGAGCCCGGCATTATCAACTGGCGAGCGGGGGCTGCCTCGACATATCGCCTATCGGGCCAAAGAGCGCCTGAAGACTGGACGGCAGCACAAGCATGAGTGCATACAACTACCCCAATTTCCGCACCGAAAACGGTTACCTGACCGAGACTATCCGGCAGAAATATTTGACCAACGCCATAGCCGATAAACGGGTGCCCGCCAATGCGCACCGAATCGCCGCTCTGGTGTCCTTGACGGCCTCCAACGATACCAGCCAACCGATTCAATTCTGGCAGCTCTACTCGGTGCTCGGGCCTGAGCGAATCGTGGCACTGATCGAAAACTTCTATACCCGAGTCTATCGTGACGAAACCTGGTTCAGTTCGGTGTTTTCGCGCCTGGGCGATCTTCAGCAACATGTCGGCACGCAGTCGTCTATGTGGATCGATGTGATGGGCGGGGGCCAAGCCTATCATGGCGGTGAATACCGCCTGAGCTTTCACCACACCCACAATGCGATTCAGCTGATGAATGACCGGGGTGCTCAGCGCTGGGTCAAGCTGATGTTGGAAACCCTGAATGATCCCAGCATAGACCTGACCGATGATGCCCGGGTACGACCCAGCATCAACACCTTTTTAGGTCATTTCATGAGCAAGTATGCAGCGGAATTCAAGTTCAACGATAAGCCTGCTTTTGGGGTTGGCAATGGATCGGTGAAACGAAAAATCAATTTCATGACCATGTCCTCGGAGGCCATCGAAGCGCTCAGCGAAGCCGAACTGATCGAGGCCCTAACGGCTCGAGGCGTTGATGTCAGCCGCTATGGCACCAAGGTGGCATTGGTCAATAAAGCGCTGATGTTGTAACCCAATAGGCAGAGCAAGGTACATTATAGTGCGCGGAAACGAACGCGAAGCTTTAAGGCCTGATCGGCCTTTAGCCAGATGTGAGTTAGCGAAAAATAACACTGATCAGCAGGTTTATTGCAATAGCGGTCATAACCCATTTCAATAAATTTTTGAAATGATGCTCGTGTATTTTTCCGAGTAAACGTGCGCCCATCCAGGTACCAAAGAAGCCGGCCACAATCATTAACACCACGAGCGGTAGCCAATCGGTGATATTAAAGCCAAGGCGACTAAAGGCAGTTACTTTGAGAATATTTTGGCCGAGAATACAGAACGCGAGAGTGCCAACAAAAGCCGCCTTGGCATAGTCGAAGGTGCGTAAAACAGCCGCAAGCAGTGGCCCAGTGGCACCGACAAAAAGTGACAAAAATGTCAACAGTGCCCCTAAGCCGGCAATCTGAAGTTTGGTTTCTTTAAAGGGGATACGAGCGGGAAGCCAGGCAGATAGCAAGACAAATAGAGCAATAAAGGTTAACAGCACCTTCTCGGGCAGTTGACTCACCACGACAGTCGCCAGTAGCACGCCAACGACGGCCCCGACCATAAACAGTTTCACAAAGCGAAAGTTGATCATGTGCCGGAAGACATACACTCGGCTGGCATTGGATCCGAGTTGTACCAAACCGTGCACGGCAATCAAGCTGGCGGGGCTGATAAAGCTGGCCATAACGCCAAGCAGTAGCGCACCGCCGCCAAAGCCTGCTAAGGCCGAAATTAAAGATGTAATAGCGCTGGCAAAGACCAATAGGATAAGATCCTGTTGGCTCACCTGGTCGACCCAAACCAAAAGAGGCAGAGACATAAGTGTTCTCATCAAGCAGATTAGTGAACTCACCACCAGAGGCAGGATAAAGCCGCGGTGGTTGTCTAAGAAGGCGCTCTATTAGCGCCACAATGGGGCTTTTGGCCCCCGAGAAGCTTAGTTATCAGGCTTGGCCGTCAGATCAAAAAAGGTCACTATATTGTTAAAAGCGGTTTGCAGATACAGGTTGTAACTGTTCGTTTCAACATAGCCCATATGCGGTGAACACAGGACATTGGGCAACTTCAGTAACGGGTGCAGCACATCATAAATGGGCTCTTGCTCGTAGACATCGATAGCCGCCCAGCCGGGCTTGCCCAGGTTTAACGCGCGCACCAGAGCATCTTCCTCAACCAGTTCGGCCCTGCTGGTGTTGCAGAAAACGGCGTCTGCATGCATAGCCGATAGATCCTCGAAACGAATGTTCTGATCCGTCTCGGGCACCAAACGCTGATGAACGGTGACGATGTCAGAGCTGGCAAAAAACTGCTCGCGACTGTCAGGCACTGACAGACCTAAGGATCTCGCTTCGTCCTGCGCCCGCTCGCTGCCCCAAATTTGCACCTTCATATCGAAGGCCGTGGCATAGCGCAGCATTTGCTTGCCGGTCTTACCAAAGCCCAGAATGCCTAAGGTTTGCGAGGCCATAGAACGGCCAATATTGGTTTGCCATTGACCCTGAGCCATGCCGTTTACCGCAGCGACAAACTGGCGCCGTGCCGCCATGATCAATAGCCAGGCCCACTCAGCTGGGGCGATCGGATCGCCAAAGCCATCGACAACGCTGATGCCCCGTTTTGCGCAGGCGTCTAAGTCGATATTTCTGGAAATCTTACCCGTTTGGCTGATCAGCCTTAGCTTGGGCGTGCGCTCAAGGAACGCCTCGTCAATAAGGGTGCGCTCCCTGATCAGCAACAGCACATCCGCGCTCGCCAACGCCTCATCTGTTTCAGGATCCGTTGTCAGGTCACCCAAACTCTGGGTCTGTATCTGTGCGTTACTGTTGAGGAAATTGAATTCCCGTGTAGCGTATTGGTAGTCATCTGGAATAACACAATGAATCATAAATACATTTCCATTATTTAGACTCAGGCCAATGCCTTAGTCTGTTACCGTATCCTTGGCACTTTTTTCCTTCCGGTGAGCAAAGTGGTTCAATACCAGAGGGCTAAATAGAGATAAAACAGCGGCCGTCAGTAAACCTAAGCTTATTGGGTGGTTGAGAAAAATCCAATAATCACCGCGTGAGATAATCAACGCTCTGCGAAAGTTTTCTTCAAGCAAACCGCCCAACACCAGCGCCAGTACTAGTGGGGTAATGGGATAGTCAAACTTCTTCAGAATATAGGCAAAGATGCCGAAACCGAACATCACCCAAACATCGATAATATTATTATTGTACCCGTAGGAACCGATCACCGAGATGGTCGCGATCACGGATAATAACAGTGGCTTGGGGGCAGAGATAACCTTAACCCACAGCGGTACGCCGATTAGGCCAAACACCAGCTGCGCAACACAGGCCACAATGAGGCCGGCAAATATGCCATACACTATGTCGCCGTTGGTCTGAAACAATAGCGGGCCGGGTTGAATGTTGTGCAACATCAATGCGCCCACCAAGACGGCAGCCGTGGCCGATCCGGGTATTCCGAGGGTCAAAAGCGGTACCAACGAGCCGCCCACGACCGCATTGTTGCCGGCCTCTGGTGCCGCTACACCTTCTAACGCGCCTTTACCGAACTCGTCTTTATTCTTAGCGAAGCGTTTCACCTCGTTATAGCAAATAAACGAGGCAACGGTGGCACCGGCGCCGGGTAACACACCAATCACCGCACCAAGCAACGAACTGTGCAGGTAGACTTTCCACATGCTGGCCAGTTTTCGAACTGACGGCATGGCATAAGATAGGACGATTTTTTTCACGTTGCCCATCTCTTTCTCGAGCCCGGTAAAAACAGAGGCCATCGCAAACAGACCGATAAGCGCGGGGATAAAGCCCAGACCATCCATCAGTTTCGCTATGCCAAAGGTAAAGCGTTCTTCGCCGGTGTAGGTGTCCAGGCCAATGGTTTTTAAGGCCAAGCCGATAAACAATACCAGGAAGCCCTTCATCAGATTTTCACTGGCCAAGCTTGCAATAATGGCTAAACCGAAGACGGCCAAACCAAAATATTCCGGAGCGCCAAACGATAGCGCGACTTTAGCCAAGGGTTCGGAAAAAGCAAACAGAACCAACGCGCCAATAACGCCACCGATGCTGGAGGCCACCACCGAGGTGGTTAGGGCCAAGCCCGGCTTACCCTGTTTGGTCAGTTCATAGCCGTCTAAGATAGTCGCGGCAGCGGCTGGCGTGCCGGGCGTACCAATGGCAATAGCGGTAATGGAACCGCCGTATTCGCCGGCTAAATAAACCGACACCAGTAATAGAATTGCCACTAAGGGGTCCATGCCAAAGGTAAAGGGCACCATCAGCGCAACGGCCGTGGAGGCGCTCAAACCGGGCAGAACACCGCATAAAATGCCCACTAGGACGCCCATGATAATGGCAAAAATAGCCGGAACGGACCAGATAGCTGAAAAACCGAGTAAAATATTATCTATCATGCATTAATCTCCCAAGAGACCCGGTGGCAACGGTATGTTTAAAACCAGAACAAAGACGCCGTAGATGGTCAGGGTTACACATAACACACTGATCAGTATCCAACGGTAGGATCTAAATCCTGCTAAAAGAGGTAGTAAAATAAGTAAGATGGGCGTCAGAATAAAGAAGCCAATAGGCTCTAATAACGCAATATAAATGGCCATTAATAGAATGCTGACAATTCCGGGTAACGATAATTTTGCCTTGCTGGCATGGGCATTAGTCGGTTTAAAGGCTAGGTAAATTGAAATTAAGATAATAACGGACAGGATAATTCGTGGATAGGTTGAGGCCGATAGATTGCCCGCCGACCCAGGATCCGCCTTGCCACCAATCACGACAAAAAAAATGGCCGCTAAGAGTGCGAGGATTGCCGAAAAGTAACGATCGGCAGTCAAATTTATAACTGAATTAGGCATTGCGGTTTCCTTAATAATTGGGGGCAAATATTTGCCCCCAATTTTTCTACTACATCGTAGACTGTTTCTTAACCAATCCGGTAAATTTCTCAGATTCCATGTAACCATTGTACATGTTGGCATTTTCCATGAATGTGACAAACTCTGGATCAACAACGACCTTAGCTAACATGTCGTTTAATGTCGCGACAACATTATCAGGCACGTTTCCGGCCGCCATAACGCCACGCCAATGTTCTGTGACAACTTCATAACCCTGCTCACTCAAAGTTTGTACCGATTCAAACGGCGCAAAGCGTGAGTCACTGGCCAAAGCAAGAACTTTTAATGAACCCGCTTTAAAGTTGGTCATCATTTCACTTGGGTTAGCGATCGCAACCTCGATATGGCCACCTAAGACGGCTACCACTGGCTCTTTGCCACCCTTATAAGGAATGTAGTTCAGATCGATGCCGGCTGCTGCTTCAAGATCTTGAATCAGGCTTTCGTCAACGGACTTGGTTTCATAACCGCCCACTGTCAAGACGCCAGGATTCTTCTTAGCATAGGCCACTAGATCGCCTATATCATTAAACGGGCTGTCCTGGGCGACGGTGATCAGGAACGGATCGCGTACCACACGGCTGACGAATTTGAAATCGTCTGCACTGAGGCCTGCTGAAGCACCGCGTAATGACGTGGTCATGCTGCGAGTGTTGGTCATAACAACATAGCCGTCAGTCTTTTGATTCAGGACATAAGACATCGCGACCTTACCAGAACCGCCGGATTTGTTTAACACGACCATTGGCTGACCGATGTATTTTTCACCAACTTTGGCAATCATTCGTGCCATCAGGTCGTGACCCGATCCAGCACTGGACCAGCACACCAAGGTGATTGGCTTTTCAGGGTATTCGGCCCATGCCGGTGCGGCAAACAAAATACCTGCGGATAAAAAACCTGCGGTGATTATTGATTTCAATTTCATGCTTTTTCCTCTCTCTTTTGTTGTTTTTGTGCCTAGATTGAAGTTGTATTTGTACACTTCTATGTTCTATCTGTTTAACCTGCCTGGATAAGCCTTGCGAGCAGACTTACATCGTCTTGGTCTAAGATAGTTGCCGCGCTGTCAATTAGCGCTTCAATGTTGCTCGGCGTCAGGGTGCCTTTAGAGCAGGCCCTAACCTTATCTTTTACTTCATTGTCTGTGAGTGGGAACTCTGGTCCGCCGCGGTAGCGTTCATCTGCGTCACCGCCAAAGGTTGACCCGTTGTTCAGTACGATCTCAATTGAGGAGCGCATCTTGTCAAAGCCCTTCGCTTCAATTTCTGGATCGAACTGGGTTTTCATTCGACGTTGCATGGCTTGCATGGCAGCGCTTTGTACGAAATCGTCTTCAAATTCCAATTTACCGGCCTGCCTCGTTAAGGCGACCATCGACAGCACTGCCTGTAATGAAAATTTGGCTTCAAGGTGGTTGCTGGCGACGGGGTATCGAATGGGATTCAAGATGTTGGAACCGGCGCGAATGATTACCGACTCAATGTCGTCCGGTTGAATATCGTGCTCGACGACCAGCTTAATCATCAGGTCGATCGTCGGGTGGGTTAAAACACCACAGGGGTAAGGCTTGATGCTGACCCCAGGACTGACGATGGTCCAAGGTTGGCCGAAGTTCTCGACGGTGGTCTTGTGGGTGGTTAGGCCGCCACCGTGTACCGCAAAGAAGCCCCACGGACCGTCCAAGGCGTGCTTATCGGCGGTGAAGCCTTTTGCGGCCATCAACGCGGCGGTGACGCCATTTTCGGAAGCACGGCCAACGTGTAGGGGCTTAGTCATGGTGCCGAAGTTACAGCGAATGCCGGCCGCAAAACTCGCCGCCAAGCCAAAACCATGGCGCAACTGATCGCCGTTTAACTTCAGCAGCTTGGCCGCAGCAGCATAGGCGCCGAAGGTGCCCACCGTGCCACTGGAGTGAAAGCCGCGCTTATAGTGTTGCGAATACATCCACTCCGATATTTTACTTTCAACTTCAAATCCGGTCAGGAAGGCCAACATAAAGTCTTTGCCAGTCACCGGGCCGAGCTGCTGTGCCATCACCAGAGCGGCCGTCAGCGGCGGAATGGTTGGGTGGGTGAGTAAGCCGTAGACATGGTCTGGGTCTACGCTGACCTGAGAGTCATCCCAGTCGTGGGCGTGCCCTGCGGTACCCAATACTCTCGCCGCAATAGGCGATGGCACCTTCACGCCATCTGCGCCGAGCAGCAGTGCGTCTGCGCGGCCACCTTGATCCAGAGCCATCTGTGCGAGGATGGTCGCCGTTTCATGATTGGACCCGGCGACATATAGACCTAAACCATCCATTAGGCAGCGGGTGCCAATGTTGAGCGCGTCGTCCGGGATCTGCTCGAAGGTGACCGACTCAATAAAGGCCGCAGCGGCTTCTGTGATGGTGCTGTGCGCCGGTACTTCCGCAAAGGGGTTTTGTTGTATAGCCATAATCGCAATGCTCTTAGGTAAATTCTGTCATCTGTCCACTGTCGACAGATTAAATGGATCGAAAAAAAACCGGCACCTCGATGCTGCCGGCTTTTGAATAGGGTTAATTACTTATGACGTTCCAATAATACATTTTTTGCTTCTTCAACGTGATTTCTAGCCAATCGAGAAGCCTCTTGAGCGTCACGATCCGAAATGGCCTGAAAAATCTGTTCGTGCTGACCCATGGAGATCTGTCGCCTGTCCGCTACCGATAAGGTCTCGTTGCGAAACAGGGTGAGCTTCTTAAAAACCCCTCGATAGATATCCACCAAAGACTTATTGCAGGCGTATTCAACGATGAGCATATGAAACGCTAAGTTGGCGAGCAGATATTCCGCTGCCGTATCTCGCTTGGCCAGAATCCTCATATCCTCTATACGACCGGCCAGGGTGTCTATCATAGCCTGGTCGGCTTTTAAACAGACCTGTTCAACCGCATAGGCATCTAACATGCCGCGAATCTCATACAATTCAATGACCACGCTGAGGTCGACCTGGCAAACAAAGGATCCTTTGCCAACCCGGTTCTCGACCAGACCATACTGCGCCAGTTTGCGGCAAGCCTCTCTAATCGGTGCTCGGCTCACGCCGAACGATTGCGCTAGGCTGCTCTCATTAATGCGCTCGCCCGGCTGAATTTCACCGTCGAGAATCATATGCTCTAATCTGTGCTCAATGATGGTACCCAGCGACTGGGTTCTTAGGTCATTGATTTTTTCATCAAAAAGGGTCTGAGGCATTTACTCAACCAGTGTTATCTCTGTCAACTGTCGACAGAGTACGATTTATAAGAAGCCATTGCAAGCAGCGCTGATGCAAAGCCAAGACAGACCCAAAGCCAAGACAGACCCAAAAAAGTACCTAGCTGGCATTGAAATAGCCAGTGATGGATTTATCTGGCGATCTATTCTATTAGTTGGGTCTCACCGCCGCCGGTCGATAAGCATAAAGACTCAACACACTTGCTAGCAGGGCATAGGCCCCCAGACTCAACAATAGATTATTGATTGAATAGCCGCTGTCGATTAACCAGCCCAACAGGATCGGTGATGCGGCGGTGCTGAGAACGCCGACCGAGGTGATCAGCGAACGGATGCTGCCCAGATTACGAGTGCCGTATATCTCCGGCCAAATAGAGCCGACGATCGGGCCCATCATGCCCATACCGATGCCCATCGAGGCCATGAGCACAAAAGCCAGGCCGTTGCCTTCAAACAGGCCGGCGGCGATCAGGCCGACGATATAGGGTACCCCCATAAAGCGCACCACTCGGGTGGCGCTGTAGCGATCGACCAGTGCGCCGGTGACGATCGATGTGCCCCAGTGAGCGGCGCCATAGAGGACAAAACCAAGCGCAAACAGGGCTGGACTCCAGTGCTTTTGCGCCAAGATCGATCCCTGGTGGATGAAGACACCGGTAACGATAAAGGGCGGCGCCAATACCAGTGGCAGTACGCGCCAAAAGCGACCGTCCCGCAATAGGGTGCGGCGCGACCCGTCCACTCGGGCTGGGGTGTCACCGGTATCGACCGTTGGCGCGGCAATTTCTGGCGGACCCGCGCGGCGCAACAACCAGAATGTTAGTGGCAAGAATACCAACGGCACGGTAGCGGCGATCAGCAGCCAGATCGATTGCCAGCCGAGCAGAGCGATCAACCAGACCGTAAGAGCCGGTAGGGTCATCTCACCGAGTGCGACACTGGTGTTGGCGATGCTCATCGCCTTGCCGCGATTGCGGCCGAAATAGCGCCCCATGGTAGTCGCTGACGTATGGGGCAACAGGCCTTGACCAAAAAAGCGCAACATAAAGAAGGCCACGATCAGCATCGGTAGGCTGGACACCTGCCACATCAAGAGTGCCCCGGCACAGAGGCCCGCCCCGACTATGAGCACAAAGGTCTGTAGGCGGATGCGGTCGATCAGACCACCCATGGCCATGATGCATAGGCCGCTGACCAGGGTGGCACTGGAATAGGCTGAACCATAGGCGGTGGCCGACAGTCCCAGTTGCTGCTGAATCGATGCGCCATACCAGCTCAGAAAAAAAGACTGGCCAAAGTTGCCCCAAAAGACTGCGATAAGACCGAAACTGAGCATCGGCCAATATTGTTTGGAGAGATTAAGGTAACTTCGCAACACAATCGAGCTCACTGAATAAGGGGGTCGGCAAGTGTACGCTGCTTTGGCGCCAAAGCTGGCGAATAATTTCGCACAGTGGGAGCTAAATTCGTACTTTAGGGCGTTTTCGGCACCACGGCTTTAGGCCCGAGCCCTACAGCGCATTGATGGCGGTTGACTCAATCGCCTTAAACCGCCTGCGGTCATGCTCTGAGTTCAGTTTGAGCCCTGGTGACACTATTCGCCGTTCTGTGCGTCTATGTCTGGTTCTGGTTCTGGTTCTGGACCTGTGTCTGTTCCTATGCCGGCGTGGCCCTGTTCAAATTCCCATTGCACGCCATGGGGGTCGATAAAATAGAAGTAACGGATGTTGCCGACAATCCGGCAAACCTGGTCTTTCTCGGCCTTGTCGGCCTCCAAATCTGGATCGTATAGGCGGAATTCACTGGCCTGAATCGGATCAATCTTGAACGGTTTGTATTCCGGTGAGGCATTAATTAGCTGGTTTTCCGGTAGGCTCTTTACATGCGCGAAGGCCAGATCGATATCGACCACCTTGAGCGCTATATGGCGCACACCGCCAACGGCATTGACCTTATAGGCGCGGACAACTTTTTGCGCCGGCGGGTTGTGATATTGCATCAACTCCAAGGTTAGCCCGGTACCAGGAATCTCCACAAAGGCGATGCTCACCGACACCTGTTCTGGCTGATCCAAAAACCCCGCGGCTTGGGCAAAACCGATGTTACGGAACTGCTCAAATATTCGCACCGGGGTAACATTGAACAGCCGCTGGTAATAATCAATCGCCAGGGGCAGATCGGTGACCCCTATATTGATATGGCTTACGCCGCGAATAAAGGCATGGCCGGGTTGTTCATTTGTTTGGAGCAGCGCCTTGGCGCCAGAGCCGGTTCTGTCGGTGCGTTCGACCCGCCGTTCGGTGACTTCTCGCGTCACTTCGGTTTGGCTGTTATTGGGCCCGTTCCGGGTGATGGTGGTTTGCTTGATTTCTTTATATTCGCTCAGTTCGCTAAAATGTGTCACGGTGCTTGGCCTATTAGTTTGTTGACGAATTTACCGGGGTGGTTCGGATGCCAGTTGGCGGATCACCCGGCATGGGTTGCCAACCGCTAAGACCTTAGCGGGAATATCTTTGGTGACCACGCTGCCGGCACCAATGGTGGTGTTATCGCCAATGCTGACCCCCGGGCAGATGATGGCACCGGCCCCGATCCAGACATTTTTACCAATAAAGACTGGCGCGGCCGACTCCAGCTTTTCCCGTCTAGGCTCATAGTCGGTGGGATGGTAGGCGGCGGAGATCTGCACACCCGGCGCGAGCAGCGTATCATCGCCAATAACTACTCGGTTGCAGTCTAAAATGATGCAGCCGTAATTCACAAAAACCCTGTGACCCAGTTCGATGTTGTAACCGTAATCGCAGCGGAAGGGCGGCTTTATTTCACAGTTCTCACCCTGGGCGCCGAGCAATTGTGTGAGTATTTCACGACGATGGTCGTTTTCAATAGCGCGAGTCTGATTAAAATCATAGGTTAGTTCCGCGGCCCGATCGCGTTCTTGAGTGAGTTCGGCATCGAGATGTTTATAAAACTGATTGGCGAGCATCTTTTGTTTTTCGGTTGCGTAGGTGAGGGGATTTGCCGTCATGGGATTTGTCCTGGTTATTTTTTGCTTGCTAGCGAAAAGGTCTGGCGAAGGCGAGTCCAAACGGCCCCTAAGGATGGGACCCGCCGCTGCGCTCTAATGGGTAACGATAATGGCGGTCATGACTAAATCTTCCGCGCCAATATTTTCAATGCTGTGCATTTCACCGTGGCCCGTTATCACCACATCGCCCGGGCCCACCTCATGGCTGCCGTCCTGCTCGATAACCTTGCCCAAGCCCTTGCGGATCAAATAGAATTCGGTTTCGTACTTGTGGATATGCTGACCGATACTACCGCCAACGGGCACAACCTGTTCGCACAGGAGTCGACAATTGATCATCTCTTCTCTATCAATAAATTCGGTTATATGGATGTCGCCGACACCGGCCTTCAGGTTAGTGCGGATATTGATGTTAAAATCATTGGTGCGTTTAATCATTGTGTGGCTCCCTGGGAATAGCGACTAGACCGCTAGCGCAAAGCGATTGATGGCGGTGGCTACGCCGTCTGTGTTGTTGCAATGGGTAATGTGTGCGGCATATTTTTTGACATCCATCGGGCCATTGAGCATCGCCACGCCCAAACCGCAGTCCCGAATCATGGTGATGTCGTTGTAGCTGTCGCCTATCGCCATGACATCCTGCTTATTAATGTTCTCCAACCCACAAAGGAAATCGATTGTCTTACTCTTGTCGACCCGCTTGTTGGTGAACTCAAGGAAGAACGGCTTAGAGATATTCATGCTCATGGTGTCGCCGATTAAAGGCCGCAGCTCAACCTCAATTTGCTTCAACCGTGTTGGTTCTTCTAACAACAGAATCTTGACTACTTCTTGTTGTATCTGTGCGCGGAAATCGTCCACCTTGACCACCGGCATGCCCGTTAATTGGCCCTCGAAATCAGTGTGGGGGTTGTGTTCGGGGGTAACCACTCGATCGTCGATATAGGTGTGGATAAAGGCGGATTTTTCCTTATAGACCGACGTGAGCAGATCAATATTGTCCCAGGTAAGGGTGCAACGAAATATTTCTTCATTGGTATCGCAGCGATGGGCGATCGCGCCATTGTAGGAAATAACATAGCCGTTGTAGTCCGCCAGCCTAAGTTCCTGGGCATAGGGTAAAATGGCCGGCGTTGGCCGACCCGATGCGATCACTATTTTGATGCCGGAACGCTGGGCATTACTGATCACTTGTTTGGTATAGTCACTGATCACCAGGTCGTCGTTTAGCAGGGTGTCGTCGAGATCCATTACGATCATCTTTACATTCTTATTCATTACTGTCTCTCCAGAAGATAGCTCACCAGGTGCCGATGTTTGGCATTTCGTTCCAGGGTTTGCCTGGTGCGGTTATAGGCCCTTGTTGTAACAGTTCAATCGAAATGTTATCGGGGCTTTTAATAAAGGCCATGCGCCCATCTCGTGGCGGTCGCGCCAGGGTGGCACCCAGAGCCATTAATGTTTCGCAGCTTTCATAGATGTTGTCGACGCCGACAGCGATATGGCCAAAATTGTCACCATTGAGATAGTCCTTATCTTGATCCCAGTTGTGCGTGAGTTCGATCTCGAAGGTGCCCGCCTTGTCGGTTAGATAGACCAACGTAAATCGACCATTGGCTTCGTCGATTCGCCGCACTTGCGTGATACCGAGCGCCTGAAAAAATGTCAGTGTTTTCGTTAAATCCCGAACCCGTAACATAGTATGCAAAAGTGTCATGTTAAATTCCCTATCCTAGTGTCGTTTACGGGGCGCAAATGACACAAAAATTTAATGGTTGATGGGTGGTGCTAGTGGCGGTATTTAGTTACCCAGTTTAGTTTGATCTGTGTTGGCGATTTTCGTTGTAGAGCCTAAGGTTGTTAGCCGTCCTATTCGCCATGGTGGGGTAGGGGGTGGTTCTTGGTTGTCAAAATAAAGTGGACTATTAGCCGGTCGATACAAGTACAAGCTAATAATTGTCATAGGGCGTTCCTCTTGATTGATAAGTCTTGTGCAATTAACTGCCTGCTTGTTTTTAATTATAGGGTGGCGTCTGTGGATGTAAATTAGGCACAAAATTGATATGAGGTTACATTTAGGTGCCCTTTAGAAGATTTTTTGTTCTTGGTTTATTATGGTTTTTTTTGATAGGTAATTTTTAGACTTAAAATAAATCGGTTTATATATATTTTGATGGGTGAGGCGGTTGATGACGAGGGAGGTTGATGTAAAATAGTTTAGTATTCGGCTGGTTTAGTAATTCAAAATGATTTATTGATGCTGGCGAAGACAGGAATAATTCTATTCAAAAAAATTTTGAGCAACCTAAGGGTAGGGATTTCCGATGAAGAAACACAAGGATTATGACTGTAATCTCGGTTGTATGGTGGAAAATACGCTCGAAATTATACGTGGCAAATGGAAGGGTATCGTTCTGACCCTATTGTTCGATAAGTGTTATCGCTTCAATGAGTTGCAGCGGCAAATGCCGGGCGTCACGCAACGCATTCTAACCAAGCAGCTGCGTGAACTGGAACAGGCCGGTCTGGTAGTTCGTGAAGTCCTCAGCCTGAAACCCTTCGCCGTGTGCTACAGCTTGACCGATCTGGGCCGAACCTTGAAGCCGGTTATGCACTGCTTAAAGCAGTGGAGCTTAGATCACGGCCACGAAGTTTATGCCCTTGAGACCGTGCAAGACTGACGCCGTCGGCTACTAGGGTGCAAGTTAATATCGACTGTTGTAGAGGATGTTAACCCGGGCGACATATTTGCTGGTGCTACCCAAGACCTTGGCGCCCTCATGCAAAACCGAATTAGAGCCATGCCCGTGTCGAAAAAATAAAGCGCGACCTTTTTTAGGGGTGATCGACAACCGTTTGCCATCATTTTGGTAGAGGTGGGTCTGGCCACCCTGAACGCCATCTTCTGGCCCGTGGAGGTACAGCAACATGGTCAGTTTGGAGCACATACCCGTCCACTGCACCATGGACTGTTGGTCGGCGCTTAAGCCATAGCCCGGCCAGTCACCGTCTATATGGCGATTAAAGACGTCGTTTTGGTCGTATTTGTACATGTTGATCCGTTGACTGAGCCTGTCTGCCAAGGTGTCGCCGTCTAAGGCCGGCGGCAGATGGGGTCGCAGGCGCTCAAAGAGGGTGGCCAAAAAAGTCTCATCGGCCAACCAATGCACGGACTTGTTCATGCGCATACCTGGCGGGGTTTGAATGCCAGGGGCCTCATCGCGATAACCCAACTGTTCTGTCAAGGCAATAATGGCGTCAGCCTCGGCATCGGATAGGACGTTTTCGATCGTGAAAGCAAGCTTATCGGCCAAGGTGATGGTATGGCGACTGGTGTTGTTGAGCCATTGCGCTGGCGCTATAAGTTCTGGACTTGGGACGACCGCATAGATCGGCGTGTTATCGACAAAACCGCCCATCGGTAGGGAGCCTTGGATGTATTCCACGGGATAGAAATTGATCGGCTTAGGTTGGTGCAGTTTCATGCGAGGGGTCTCTCTGACGACAAGCGATTGTCTATCTTAACCTGTTATTGCGCGCTGTAAATAAGGCACCGCTTTGATACCTAGCATTTCATGCTGTCCATATCCCCCAGCGAAGCCGGCGCTAATCGATGCCGGCCAAACCAGTGGGTCCCAACCGACCCACTGGTTTGACACCCAATAACAAAGCCTCATCACCCTAATGGCATTATGACGCCAAGTGCTCAAACAAGCGCGCAACCGCTTCCGCACCGGGATCCACGTGGCCGATCAACTGTTCTGCATTGACATAGGCAGAACGACCCGCCTTGGCCGTGCTCAGCGTCGCGGTATAGTCGGCCCCCGCGCGTGCTGCGCTGGCAGCATGACGCAAGCCATCGGACAGGGCATCCAATGCGGGCACTAAGGCATCCACCATGGTGCGATCGCCGGGATTCGCACCACCAATTTGGCGCATCCGATCCAGGCCTGCTTGCAGCGCTTCGCGCATCGGTAAACCAGACGAAGACGCATCACCGGCCGCGGCAAAGAATATCGCCAGCAATACCCCTGATGAGCCACCCATGGTCTGGCTTAACTCTAACCCAATCGCTCGATACAACTGGGTATGGTCGGCCAAGGGTAGAGTATCCATTGCCTCGATTAAAGCGCGAGCGGCCCCTGCCAGTGTCGAGCCCGTGTCGCCATCACCCGACTTAGCATCCAAGGCATTAAGATCGTTTTCAGAAGCTATTAAAATCTCACAGCAGCCAGTCAAAAAGGCCTTGGTTGGGGGGTGTGCCGAGGCAGGCGAGCGGATGGGTGACAAGCCATCCGGCAGCGGCAGCAGAGCAGGCGCCTGCACCCTATGGCAGCCCGGCCAACCGGCACAGCTGACCGGCTGGGCAAGCAAGGCCGCATCGCCTTCCGCCAGCTCCATCATCGATATCGAAAACCCGTGCATGTCCAACGCCGTCATCATCGAGGCGGGGCCGACAATTAACTGAACCTGCTCACCGATGGGCGAAGACAATAAATCATGAGTCAGAATTGACATTTCGAGTACCGACGTGCCGCCAAAATTATTGACCAGCACGACATGGGGTGTATTGGGCAGGGTCACGGACAACTTATCAACGACCTTTGCCACCGCGTCTTGTGCGCCTAAGCAAGATACCTGTTGCACGCCTGCTTCGCCGTGGATGCCAAGGCCCAATTCAGCCATGTCTTCGGGAATACGGTCTTCTTTTACCGACCCGGGTACTGTGCAAGTATCCAACGACATGCCGATGCTGCGACAACCATTAACGACCCGCTGTGCTGCCGATGTGCAAGCTGCCAGAGTGGCACCGTTTTCAGCCATGGCGCCGACGATCTTATGGACAAACAGGGTCCCGGCCAATCCGCGGGCCTGTGGTAAATCCGGAAGGGCGACGTCATCATCGACAATGACCATACTGACCTTATAGCCAAAGGCCCGAGCCCGCTCAGCTGCCAGGCCAAAATTTAATCGGTCACCAGTGTAGTTTTTGACGATCAATAAGCACCCAGCCGGGCCGGTAACTGCAAGAATGCCTGCGAGCACCGCAGCGACCGATGGCGATGCAAACACATCCCCACAGACGGCTGCCGTTAGCATGCCGGCGCCCACGAAACCAGCATGGGCCGGTTCGTGACCGGAGCCCCCGCCAGAGACCAAGGCAACCTTGGTCTTGTCCCAGTCTGCGCGTACGACGACACGTAAGTGTGGGTAGCCATCCAGTCGAGTCAGGGCGCCGCCAGAGGAGGCGATCGCGCCATCGATGGCCTCGGTTACCATATTTTCTTTTGCGTTAATAAACTGTTTCATAGCCCTTGTTCCTTAAGCCAAACGAGCGCCATTAGCGTCGAAGTAAAATGGTTTGTCAGGGCGAATTTTTACAACATCGCCGCGTTTTAATGTGGTGTGTGAGTTCGTCACGGTGATTAGATTATGAGATCTGAACATTAGATGCAGGCGTGTTTGATCACCCAGATGCTCGACCCGTTGGACCAAGCTCTCCTCACCCTCGCCTTGCACTATCTGCTCAGGCCGCAGGCCGATATGGGTGGCAGAATGTGGCGCGCCGGCAAATACATCTGCTGGCAGCAGATTGATGCGAGGCTGACCCAGTCGGCTGGCAGCATACATGCTGACCGGGTTCTCATAGATTTCGCGCGGGCTGCCAAATTGCACCAGCTTGCCGTTGTCTAAAACCCCTACATGGGTCGCCATAGTCATAGCTTCGATCTGATCATGGGTCACGTAGAGGAGGGTCGCCCCGGAATCTGCTTGTATGCTTTTAATTTCAATTCGCAGGTCTGAGCGCAGTTTTGCATCCAGAGAACTTAGCGGTTCGTCCATCAAATAAACTGCTGGGTTCCGCACCAGCGCTCGACCAATAGACACCCGCTGCATCTCACCACCGGAAAGGGCTGTGGCCTTATTTCCGAGTTTGTGACTGATTTGTAATATTTCGGCCACCTCACCCACTTTACGATCAATCTCGGCCTGTGGGGTGCGCAGAATTGGGGACTTAAGGGGAAACTCAAGGTTCTGGCGGACAGTCAGGTGGGGGTACAGAGAATACTGCTGAAAGACCATCGCCACATCACGCTGCGCGGGCGTCAGTCCCGCGGTATCCCGCCCACCGATGCTGATAGCACCCTGGTCAGGCTGGTCCAGTCCAGACACCATGCGCAGTATTGTTGTTTTGCCGGCGCCTGTTGGCCCGAGCAGCACCACGAATGACCCATTTGGAACCGTCATCGAGACATTTTCCAGTGCCACATCTGCCGCAAATGATTTAGATACGTCGGTTAATATAACTTCAGCCATGAGTCAACACTCCTTGATTTGCCTGCGAGCGGAGCGCTTTGCCCGTCTGAGAATCAAACAGGGTGATGGTTCGTGGATCAAAGATCATCCCCGTTGTTGCCCCTATAGTGACCGGATCTGAGCTCGGCAACCGGGCCTTGAGCACGCCATTGGGTGTGTCCAGCAAGACGATTTGAGTTGTGCCGAGGTATTCAACAGCCTTCACACGGCCGCGATAACGAGCGCTGTCATCAAGCTTGACATGCTCTGGTCGAATACCGAACGACAAGGCGCCGTTAGCACCCTCTAAACTAGGCGGAATATCCATTGTGATATCGCCCATGCGGACTTGTTTAGCGCCGATATCGACCATGCCATTAAACTCGAGTAAGTTCATCGGCGGCGAGCCAAGAAACTGTGCAACAAACTTGCTGGCGGGCCAGTCATAAATATCTTGCGGCACCCCAAACTGCTCGATCGAGCCATGGTTCATAACCACAATCTTGTCGCCCATCTGCATGGCCTCGAGCTGGTCGTGGGTTACATAGACGGTCGTGGCCCCTATTCGATCATGCAGCGCGCGGAGCTCCTCAGACATATGCTCGCGAAACTCCGCATCCAAAGCACCCAACGGCTCATCCATAAAAAATGCCTTAGGATCTCGCACGATTGCGCGGCCAAGTGCCACACGCTGGCGGTCGCCGCCTGACAAGCTGCCAACAGGTTTGTTTAATATCTCAGTGATACCAAGTATCTCGGCAATTTCATGGACCTTCTTTTTGACTTGCGCCTTGGGCATGCCCTGTGACAACAAAGGATAACTAATGTTTTTGCCCACATTCATATGAGGATAAAGTGCGAACATCTGGAACACGAAGGCTATATCTCGCTGACTCGCAGGCTTTTGACCCACTTCTTCGCCGTCTATATAGATCTCACCCGATGTCGGCAATTCCAGTCCCGCCATCATCCGTAGCGTCGTTGTCTTTCCGCAGCCGGAAGGTCCCAGCAGCATGAAAAATTCGCCATCCTCAACGGTGAAGGAGGAGGACTTGACGGCGTTAAACGACCCGAAATCTTTGCGGACGTTTTCAATTATAATTTGCGCCATGGTTTACTCCGAGAAATGGCTAACGACGATGAACATCACCGTGCCAGTTAGGGTAACAATGAATGAGTAACTGTAGAGCCAAATCGCAAAGGGCTGCATCAACATAAAAACACCCAGGACAATGAGGGTGGTCGCAACCATTTCCCACGGGCCTCGACGGAGCTGTAGTAAGCCATTGATTATGTTCATCATTTGCGAACCGCTCCAAAGGTGATCCCGCGCAGAAGATGCTTGCGCAATAGGATGGTGAACACCATGACTGGGACCAAAAATATAGTGGCACCGGCTGCCACAGCAGGCCAATCTTTGCCGCTCGTACCCATAATCGTTGGTATAAAGGGTGGTGCGGTTTGCGCCGTGCCTGAGGTTAGCAGTACCGCAAAGGCATATTCATTCCATGCATAGATCAAACAGAAGATAGCAGTCGAAGCAATACCCGTAGCCGCTTGCGGCAAAACAACTTTGTAGAATGCCTGAAACCGGGTGTAGCCATCGATCAGGGCTGCTTCTTCGTATTCAATTGGTATTTCGTCGATGAAGCCTTTTAGTAACCAGACCGACAAGGACAGGTTCACTGCCGTATAAAGCAAAATCATCCCGATATGCGTGTCGTTTAATCCGAGATTGCGATACATCAAGTAGATTGGGATCGCCACGGCAATCGGTGGCATCATGCGTGTGGACAGAATAAAGAACAATAGGTCGTCCTTCATCGGCACCTTGAAGCGACTGAACGCATAGGCCGCCATCGTGCCGAGGATCATGCACAGTGCTGTGGATCCAAAGCCAATAATAACCGAATTTAAGAATCGCTCACCATAGCGTGATGGGCCTAATATCACTGTGCCACGATCTCTGGTTATTTGGTCGTACCAGGTGAGGGGTGGCCCTGCGTCCTCGAGCATCCCATCGGTTGCCCGGGTGCGATCGGTAAACAAATTCACGTAACCTTCCAGCGTTGGCTCAAACATCACAACGGGTGGATAGGCAATTGAATCGGCTGGGGATTTAAAACCCGTAGCGATGATCCACAGCAGGGGGACTAAGGTTATGATGGCATAGCTCACCACCAAAATGCCTGCGAACCACTTGGTCCGATTGGTTGGTTCTATAGCTGAAAAACTCATCGTTCTTTCGCCTTATTTAAGGCTTTGACATAGATCGACGCGAGGCCGAACACGGTGACAAAGAGGATCACGGCATAGGCTGAGGAATAGCCTGTACGCCATTTTTCGAAGGCTTCACGTTTGAGGTCGATAGAGGTTAGAGTGGTTATATCGCCCGGACCTCCGCCCGTTAGTTGAACCACTAGATCAAACATTTTAAAGTTTTCTATACCTCGGAACAGGACGGCCAACATCAAAAACGGCAGCGCCATCGGAATAGTTATTGTCCAAAACTGGCGCCACTTAGATGCACGATCACATTCGGCAGCTTCATAAATGCTGTCGGGTATCGACCTCAAGCCGGCCAAACAAATCAACATCACAAAGGGGGTCCACATCCAAGTATCGGCAATGACGATCGCCCACGGTGCCAAATTCACATCACCAATCATCGAAAAGCTCGCCGGATCGGCTCCGGTAAAGAAGGACACCACATAATTGAATAAGCCAATCTGAGGCTGATAGAGAAAGGTCCAAAAGTTGCCCACGACCGCAGGGGACAGCATCATGGGGAAGACAATAACAGTCGTCCACAGGTCGTTGCCTTTGAACTTTTTGTTAATCAGATAGGCCAATGTAAATCCGATTAGCACCTGCAAAGTGATCGTCCACATCAGGAAATGTGCCGTGGCCTGCATTGTGTTCCAAACATCAGGATCAGATAGAATTCGTTTATAGTTTCGTAAACCGACCCAGTCGACATCATTATTGGGTCTATTGACGCGAAAATTGGTGAAGCTGAGTCGGATAGTCCAGATCAGCGGGAAGATATTGACTGCTAGCAGCAGAAAGATGGTCGGTGCTACGAATATCCAAGCAATCGTCCGATCGGAAAGCCCTTTTAGACGGCGAGATATCCCTTCGGGCGTCGCAGCGGCAGCCCGGTTGAAAATGGGAACGCTCATATAAGGTACTCCTACATGCGCAGAAGAATATCTGCAGCGGGTGTCAGTTTGATGCTATAGCCCCTCTAGCGGATCCAATGACCCACCAGAGGGCAGTATTTAAAATGGTCTGATAGCAGACCGAGTGGATTAGAGTTTACCTTCATCCTCAAAGACTTCGGTCCAATCACGAGTCAATCCGTCAAGCGCTTCTTCGGCTGTACCTTGACCGGCAATAACGTAGTTATGCAAACGTTGTTGCATCGCGATCAAGAGATCGGCATAGGCAGGCTCCGCCCAGAAGTCCTTGACGATCGCCATGCTGTCTAGGAAGGTCTGCGCATAGGGCTGGCTGGTTGCGAAATTCGGATCTTCGACCACTGAGCGCAGAGCAGAATAGCCACCTAGCTCCCACCAATTCGACTGAACCTCAGGCTTGGCAAACCACTGGAGGTATTCCAATGCAGCGTCTTGTTTCTCTGAATAAGCTACCACAGATATTCCCTGACCGCCCAGTTGTGCGAACTGACCTGCCGGACCTGCTGGGTTCGGGAAGTAACCGGATTTGCCACCACCTACATTAGCGTCGGCCTCAACACCTGGCCAGACGAAAGCAAAGTTCATCTGCATCGCGACCTGGCCAGAGCGGAAGGCATCGATGTTTTCACCCATGTACCAGTTGGACGATCCTGGGGGGGTGCCAGTATCATATAGTTCTTTGTAATATTCCAGACCCGCAACGGCGCCATCGGAATTTACAAAACCCTCTAGATCGTAAGGCTTTGCAGGGTTTTCATAGAGGAAGCCATAGTTATACAGGGCATTGGTCACACCCATAGTGATTCCCTCGGATCCTCGCTCAGTATAGATGGCAGCACCGTAAACGGTGGTACCATCTATGTCTCGACCTTGGAAGAACTGGGCAATATCTTTTAGCTCCGCTAACGTTGCGGGAACGTCAAGCGCGCGACCATATTTGTCTTGGAACTCTGCTTGAATCTCGGGGCGCTCGAACCAGTCTTTTCGATAGGTCCAGCCAACGACGTCACCGAACGCAGGCATGGCATAATAGTTAGGTGTATTTTTTGGCCATTCCGCGTAGCCCGTGACAGTCGCAGGGATGAAATCATTCATGTCGATGCCTTTGGCATCAAAGAAGTCGTTCAGTTTTACATAGTGGCCATTTTCCGCGCCGCCACCAATCCATTGGCTATCGCCAATCATCAGATCGCACAGTTGGCCACCTGAGTTCAGCTCATTCAGCATACGGTCAGCGAAGCTCGTCCAAGGCACAAATTCAAAATTCATCGTGTGGCCGGACTGTGCTTCGAAGTCTTTGCTTAGTTCGATCAGCGCATTCGCTGGGTCCCAAGCAGCCCAACATAGGGTTAACTCTTCTGCTGCGGTTGCCGTGGATAAGCCACCAACAAGGATTGCGCCCGCTGCAACTGTCGTCATCATTTTTTTTGTTTTCATTAGATGTTTCCTCACAAGGTTTAAAGTCAGGCTCAACTCCTTTGCTGCGCCTTTGACTCGAATTTACTTTATATGAGGTACGTACGTCAGGGCAAGGACTTTTTTAGTCACGTACCTCATTTTTTGTGATATAAGGTCTATATAGGAAGGCGTGCCTCTTGTTGAGGGTCGCTAGATAGGGGATAATTTTAAGGAAATGCCACAATGAGGCTGCTTGACGCCATGCCCAGACCTACCACGAAAGATCTTGCAAAGGCCGCGGGTGTTAGCCTTGCCACAGTGGACCGCGTTTTGAATGGGCGCGAAGGGGTAAAACAAAACACGGTCGACCGGGTCAATCATGCTATCGCGACCTTGGGATTTGTGCGCAACCTCCAGGCTGCGAATTTAGCCAAGTCACAAACCTATCGATTTATTTTTGCCTTGCCTCGATCGGGCGGCCAGTTCCTCGAGCAAATTATTCAACGAATAAAAGAGGCTGCGGTTGTTTATTCTGCCGATCATGTGTGGTGCGAAGTTCAATACATCGACGAAAATGATCCGCATAGTATTGCGACTTATCTTGCGTCGTTGGCGAAAAAAGATGTCGCCGGTGTTGCAATTATGTCACCGGAAACGCCACAGGTCCGCGATGCAATAATGCGCCTGCAAGAACGTGGCGTGGCCGTATTACCGTTTGTCTCAAACCAAACCAAAATGGATGCCGACTGGGTTGGCATAGATAACCAAGCTGCAGGGGCAACAGCGGGGCTGTTACTTGGTCAATGCTCTGGTGGGCGTACAGGCTCCATTATGGTGATTTCCGAGCGTATGCAGTCACGCGATAGCATGGAACGCCGTTTGGGTTTCGATAAAGAGATTAATGAAAACTTCCCCAACCTACGTGGTCTTCCCTCGCTTGAGACCTATGGCAATGAAGAACGGGCACGATCTATTATCGCAATCAATTTAAGGGTCAATCCAGATATTATAGGCATTTATGTGATGGCTTCTGAAGCCCGTATGCCTCTTTCAATTCTCGCAGCATTGGGCATCGACCCAGCAATCATTAAAATTGCACATGAGCGTACGCCGTTCACTGAACAGGCACTTCGCGATAGGTCACTGGACGGCGTAATTGCCCAGGACGCTGGCCATTTGGTGCGGGTCGCCATTCGTCGCCTCAAAGGCATTGTAGACCGACGTCAGACTGTTGAGTCACAAGAAGAGATCCGCATCGACATACTGTTGCGATCCAATATCTAACCACCGCTCGTCTTTCCAGCTAAGTCGTATAGTCACTTACAGCTCCGGGTGCGCTTTCCCAATCGGTGCATAGGCCCGCACAAAAAGACCCTCCGCTGGAGGTGGTTATCGCCATCCTGGGCATTCCTATCCTCGATCGAGCCGATCGATGCGCACCCGCGGATAGGGCCCTAATTCGTAGTAGACCCGAAAACTTTGGCCCGGCGCGAGCGGTGACCAGTCGTAGAATTTATAGCTGCGCGTTAGATCGCAATCATACTCGTGCAGATGAATATCCGCATAAATATGTAGGGTGGTGGCCACGATGAGGTCGAATCGATGCGCGGGGATGCTATCGGCAACGCTGAATTGGCCCAGATCTACAACCTGGGCGACAAGTGCTTGGGGATCGGCAATGGGCCGCTGCAACGACACCGTGTCGGCCCTGAGTTGCACGGCACAATGCAAAAAGTGTCGCTCAAATTCGTCGACCAAGGCCGGTAAGTCGGCGGGATCTTGCCGTTGGCTATAGCGTTGTTCTTGGTCCCAATGTGCGGCCCATAGGTTGAGCGTAATTTGTTCGGGAATAAAAATACCCTGAGGTTTAAGCAGGCGACTCAAATTAGCGGTCACCGCCCATTGGGGTTCCTGTTCGAGCGCTTTTTGCAGCGTTTCGGCAATAACTAAATCGAAGCGTTCTGCGCTTGACCAATGGCAGGCATCGGCGCAGTGATAGCTGAGGTTAATCGCCTCGAGCTGGCAGTCGGCCACCAGCGCTTGCACGCTGTGCAACGATTGGGCATGAATATCGAGCAGATGGCAGTCCAGTCGACCTTCCGACCACTGGCTCAAGAGCGGCAGCAATAGAGTAGCAAAGGGTCCACAGCCGGCATAGAGCACTCGAATGGGTCGCGCCGGCAAGCGTTGGTCCAGCGCGCAGAGTGCGGCCTGGATGCCGGCGATAAATTGTAAGGTGCGTTGGTAGTCCTTGATGCAAAAGGCGGCCGCGGCCGGATTAATGGCCACCCCCGAGGTCAAGACACTGTCTTCAGCCCAGGCCGAGAAGGTTCGGTCCGGGGTGATGCCGGTAACGGCGGCGCAATGTGCGGCAAAGTCATCGAGTGCGCTACAACGTTGGTCAAAACTCAGCTGTGGGTTGAGCAGCGTGTCGGCCAGTGCCGCCAAGTTGAACTGCGTGTTGTTCACGCTTAGCCGCATGCGACGCTGCGCCACAGAATATAGGGCCCACCGACGCCGGCATCGACCAACTCCTTATGGTATTTACCGCAGCCGCCCAATTGGGTCGGCGGTACGCGACCCGGATGCTGAACATCGGTCTTGGCCTGAATGTTGTCGAGCATATCGAACACCGAATCGGTCAGTTCGATATGGCCACCGGATGGGCCAATCAGCAACTTGCCGGTTAATTTTCCGGCGCGGATCTCTTCGAAATAACCGGTGCCGGCGGTCAGGCTGCCACCCTTTGGATCTTCCATGCCGCCGTTGGGGGCAACGGCCAAATAGCCCTCTGGCACCAGGGCAATCAGTTCGTCCAGGCTCTTATCGCCCGGGGTAAAGTAGGTGTTGGTCTGTCGAGTCATCAGGGGGCGACGCCAGCTTTCCCGTTTGCCATTGGCGGTGCGCGGCACCGCCAGCTTGAGCGCCGAGGTCAGGTCGGTCATCGGGGTCGAGAGCAGACCCCGATCGAGAATGGTCTGCGCGCGGGCCAGCTGACCTTCGTTATCAAAATAATAGCTGCCGTTGCTGCCGGCCGCCTGGCCTTCCATGCTGAATAGGGCTGGGTTGTTGACGATGCTGGCCTGATCGTTGCCGACGCGGGTGCCGCTGGCGCGCAGGGTGCGTGCAATGCTGCGGCCCTTCATCCAGGTATCACCTTCCTGAGTATGACCAAAGGCTTCATGGGCAATAATGCCCGATAGCGCCGGGCCGGTGATCACCATGTAGCGACCGGGGCGCAGACGTTCGGCCACCGAGAGTTGTTGGGGCGTGCGCGCCAGGGTATCGAGCTCGATCGCGCCGAACTGGATCAGCTCCAGCGTGCCCAAGCCGCCTAGCGCGATGCGGCCAGATTGACCGGCGGCGGTAAAGCCCGCCCCGGCCAAGACGGTACCCGGCAATATTTGCGACAGACTTTTGCTGCGATCAACAAAGACGGTGGTGGTGGTGCGCAGCCGCAGCATCAGCCGGACATCGGCGATGGGCTGGTAGTCACTCTGTTCGGCCTGGACTTGGCCGGCCAACGTCAGCGCCTGTTGGCGATAGTCTTTGGCCCGCTCGATCAACTGCTTTAGCTCAACCTGGGCCGGATCCTGGCCGCACAGCGGGGCAAAATGGACCGCCGTGGTCGGCGTGAGATCTGCCGGCAATTGGGCCATTAGGTCATCGGGCAAGGGCGTCAACAGCTCTTGCTGCCAGGTTAGGGGAGCATAGGCGGATGCGATAGTGGACGGGTTCAATGCGTCGACCTTGTGCCTCAGATCGGTGGCCTTGGCGAGGAGGTTGTCGGCATCGAGGGCATTGGTGGCCACCTCATACTGCACCGCATTGGCCATCAGCCGGAGTACCACACCGCTGTCACGGGTGACGCTGGTGGTCAGGGTTTGTTTGGCCTCAACGGCCTGGGTGAACTTCTCCTCATACCAGGCAAAGGCATAGAAGTCGGCTTCCCGACCCTGTTCCAGTACCTGCACGCACTGTTGCAGGGTTTTTTGTAACGCGCTCAGCGCGGCCGGCAATGGCGGTCGAGTTAAGGGGGTCTGGCTCATATTAGGAATTCTCCGCCTGACCGGCAATCTGAATGCCGGTCCAAATCAACATATGTTCGGGGCCGTCATACCCGCTGGCCGCTTCAAAATAGCCACCGACCGTATTACGTTTGACCCGTTGGGCACTGAACTTAAATCCGCCCAGGCTGGCGCGCACATTACCGGACACGATGCCGCCCTTGAGTGTGGCGACAAACTGGCCCTGGCGATAGAGTCGACCGAGCTTGATTTCGCTGCTCCAGGTTAGAGTGGCGGCGTTGACCAGGAGTGAGGAAAAGTCGAGTATCTCAATCACTTCCTTGGCGCTGCTGAGTAGCTCGGCCTTGCTCAGACTGCCGCTGTTGACCACCAGATTGCCGCTAATGCCATTGACGGCCTTACCCAGGTAATGGGCCATACGGGCATCGATCAGCTGGGTGAGCACTTGATTGTTGACGATCACCTCGGCCTTTTGGGCGATCAGACCCTCGGCGGTAAAGGGGGAGCTTTTGGCCATCTGCGCCAAGCTCGGGTCGACGCTCACCGACAGTTGGTCTGTCCCCGCCTGGGGCGTGCCGGTGAGCACCGAATCGCCCGGCAATAGATGCGGGCCCTTGGCGAACTCGCTGGCGGCGTCCAGTTGATTGACCAGGGCGGCGACCAGCTTGCTGATGCCATAACTGTCGATCAAGATGGTGGCCTGATCGCGACTGGGCGGTAACTCAGCGGCTACGGTCATCAGCGTCTCGATGGCTACGGCATCGAGTTTCGCTTCCAGATCGGCATCGTCCAAGCCGACAAAATGCCAGTATTTCAGCACCTCTTGATCGTTGGGGCCTGGGGCCCGTTCCATGGCCACCTCGAAGTACAGATCGGTGCTGACCTTGCGCGCATCGATGCCGTTCGAACTCTGCAAGAGCTGGTGGTGGACATTGCTGAACAGTTCGGCGCTATTGATCTGTACAGCCTGCAACGTCAAGCTATGCGCCGCAATACGGGCGATCAGATCGGCATGGGTCTGGCCCAGGTGGTTGACCAAGCGGGCATCGGCCGATTCGACCTTGGGGTAGGCACCCGTTGGTTTATCGGCTAGGGGGTAGAACGGATTCATGGCCAGCAGGGCACTGCTGTGAATCAACGCCAGTTGCTCGTTTAGGTTGGCGCGCGGGTCGATCGAACCGGACGACGACCCCATCAGGGTGCCATCGGGCGATGGGCAATAGAGCGTCAAGCTCAGGGCCAAATCGTCCACGTTACGATCCTGATATACGCTCAGTGCATTGCCCGCTGTACCCAGTAACAGCGACTGGCAACCCTCACTGTATTGGGCTCTGATCTGCCAATCGGCGACATCGGCATGCTCTGCCATATAGCGCGTAAGGTTTTGGTGCAAGGCGCGAAGCGCCGGGTGGTCATTCCACTTCATAGGGGTCTCCGATTTATCTCGACAGCCTAACCTATATCGCTAAAGCCAGAATATTTAATTCCGGTTAGCAGGGCCATCTCGCGGTGCCAGGTGGCTAGGTCGTGCTTGTTGAATTGGTTTAGATGGTCATGGCCACAGGCGCGCGCCATAACCGACATCAGTTCGGTCGAGGCGTTGAAAAAGTTCTGCAACTGACGCGCCGACTTGTCGATATTCAGGCGCTGGCGCAACTCCGGGCGTTGTGTGGCAATGCCGGTTGGGCAGTTGTTGGTGTTACACATCCGCGCCGCGACACAGCCGATCGCCTGCATGGCGCTGTTGGAAATAGCGACGCCATCGGCACCGAGGGCCAGGGCTTTGACGAAGTCGATCGGCACGCGTAAGCCTCCGGTGGCGATCAGGGTGACTCGACCGCTCGCGCCTTGCTCATCCAGATACCGCCGGGCGCGAGCCAGGGCCGGAATGGTCGGCACACTGATGTGGTCGCGGAACATTTCTGGTGCCGCACCGGTGCCGCCGCCGCGCCCGTCGAGAATGATATAGTCGGCACTGGCATCGAGCGCAAACTGGATATCGGCTTCGATATGGTTTGCGCTGAGTTTAAAGCCGATCGGTATACCGCCGGTCAGTTCTCGAACGCGATCGGCAAAGCGCTTGAAGTCGTCGGCGCTGACCAGGTCTTTAAAGGTCGGTGGCGAGATAGCCGATTGACCCTCAGGTATATTGCGTACCTGGGATATCTTGCCGATATTTTTATTGCCCGGCAGATGCCCGCCTGTGCCGGTCTTAGCACCCTGACCGCCCTTGAAATGGAATGCCTGCACCGTGCTGAGCAATTCTTCCCGGTAACCAAAGCCGGCGCTCGCCAGTTCATAAAAATAACGGCTGTTGGCGGCCTGTTCCTCTGGCAGCATGCCACCCTCACCCGAACAGATGCCCGTGCCCGCCAGTTCGGCGCCGGTCGCCATGGCCACCTTGGCTTCTTCCGATAGCGCACCGAAACTCATGTCCGAGACGAACAGAGGCATCTTGAGCACTAGGGGCTTCTGGCATTGCGGGCCAATAATCAATTCGGTGCCGACGGCCACCGCCTCCATTAGGGGTTTGGTTGCCATCTGGGCCGCCATGATTTGGATATCATCCCAATGGGGCAGGGTATGGCGGGGCACGCCCATCGAGGTCATTGGGCCGTGATGACCCAGCGTCGATAAGCCTTCGCGCGCCAATTGGTGAATAAAGCTGACCGTCGGTTCTTCCACGGTCGGGATAGCGATCGGCGCGGCATTGGCGGCATTTACCGCGATGCCGGGACCTTCTTGGCCCACCTGTTCGGCGCTGAATTGCTTATGGGTGCCGTCGCAGAAGGGGAAGTTTTGACTGTGCTTACAGGCACACAAGTAAGCATCTTCGCTGCGTTCGGCGGTTAAGGCCTTGGGCTTAAAGCCGGTACCGGCATGGGAGCCATCACAATGGGGTTGGTTCTTGGAACGACCACAGGCACACAGATGATAGGTCTGACCTTCAGTCAGAGCCAGTTTGATCGGTTTATTGGCCGCTATAATGGGATGTTCGCTCATGGTGGTTCCTAGCTGGTGAATATGAATATCGAATAGGGTATCGAGACTGTTAGGAAGTTTAGCCTATACGGCGAGCACCTTGGTAGGGCTGGCCATGTCATGGCAGATTAAGCTCGAGCCAACGGAGGCGGGCTAGTTGCAGCGATAGAGCACTTGGAAGTGCACGAACGGTCGCTCGTCGCTGATGTTCGCTGCCATGGCGCTGGCGCGGGGCTGCGCCTGCCAGAGCAGTTGATAGTGGCAGTCCGCTACTATGAGGCTATCGGTTAGCTTGACCGCGGCCTGGGCAGGATCGGTTTGCACATAGAGTTGTTGATCGACAAAGCTGAACCGTCCAATGTCGGTCTGGTAAGGCGTGGTCTTGCCATTGACAAAGGCCCAGTAGATTTTCTCAGCCTGGGACAGGCTGACCTGGTGCGACGGACCACTGGGCCGGTCATCTACCCGACTGGTCACCCGGCAGTCTAGGCAGTCGGGTATGGCCGAGAGCCAGGGCGACAAACGGATGTTTTTCAGCCGCAGTTCGTCACTGTCGGCAACCACGCCTTGGGTCATTTCGGGCGTATAGAAGATTGCCACCGGTTCGGTCAGCTGCGGCAACGCCTGACAAGCGGTGAACAGGCTCGCGCAGCCCAGTGCCACGGCTGGGAGCAGTATTCTATGCATCATTCTGGCCTCTGTAAGGTTTCAACTATATAGGGCGACCGATCATATTGGACCCGAACCGGCCAAACAATAAAGGGCGTGTCGACCGGCGCTGTTAGTTGTACACCCTGGTTCGATAGGGTGCTCAGACCGCCAAAATCGGTCACCAAATTAGCCCAATCGTCGTGGTCGGTCAGAGTGGTGGTACTAGCGTCCTTGTTAATATCGGCACTCAAGGCGGTTTCTGTGGCGCCATTGGCGCAATTGAAATCGACGGCCCCGGACCCGGTGCGGCCAAAACCTAGAGTTTCATTCAGGTTGGTTTCATCGAGGGCGATGGAGCTGTTGTCGGAGAAATCCAAGACAAAGCTGGTATAGCTGTCAGTTGGTCCATTGATGAGGGTCGTGGCACAGGCATCGGCCACCTCGGCATGCATGCGGTCGCCTTCGTTGCTGCCAATGGTCGGTAGACCGCGCAACTGGTAGGTGTAGTTCATCACGCTGAGGTAGTTGGGCTTGAAGTTAGTCGACTCGTTGCCACCGTGACCGAGGCCTAGATTATGGCCGAGCTCGTGCATGAGCGTGGTGGCCTGGTAGTTGATCAGTTTGTTTAGATCACCGGCCGCACTCAGTCCCCAGTTCCCTAGGGTGACAATAATGTCATTGCCCTCCAGTTCGGCCAGGCCGGAGGAGCCCAATGAGCCGTCAAAATTTTGCGAATTGGCAAAGATTAGATAGTGAAAAAATTGCAGGCGAGCGTTATTAAAGTAGGCGGCCTTGTAGTCATAGAAATCGGCCCGGCCATCGACGGGTGAAAAAGAGATGCCATTGGCCAGGGGCACCTGTTGACCGCCGCCCAGATCGAAATCGAGCGGGTCCAAATTGCCACTGTCTTGATCGTATAGATCGCCAACATCGAAGTGGATGGCGATATTATGGGGCGCAAAAGCCGCGACAACGCTGTCGAGCGCCTCCTTGCGCGGTGTAACGCCCTCATCGATGGAGTTCATATAGTCAATTTCAATAAAGATATCGGTGACCCCTGGCCGAGCACCCCAGTCATACAGCGGCATGCCGGCGAAGGTTTTGCCGGCCGCCTCATTGCAATCTGGGATCATATCGAAATCGGCATCGGTGGCACATTCAACATCGTTCACTGAGCCGAATGTGCCAGGATTGAAGGCCGTCCAGTCGGCCGCGCTATTGCTATCGTTGTGGTTGGCATCACGACCGATCGATTGACCGAAGGAGCTGGTGCTTGAGATCAGCGTCGCCTTGTCTCCGCTCCAGGCGGTGGCATCGGTCGGGCCATAATTCTGCCCGAACTCGACGTAGTCAATGGTGGCGCCGCTGCCAACGTGGATCAGTTCGATATAACCATCGGCCGTCCAATAAGGGAACTCGGAGCCATTCTTGATATAGACCACTTGGTTGTTGTCCGCATAGGTCCCAGTGGCATGTTGACTGCGCACAACGACATAATGTCCTGGTAATAGATTCTGACTGGGTAGCGCGAAGTGGGTCCCCGATGACAGTAAAGCCGGATATGAAATACTGCGAAAACTGTACTCAGCCAGATCGATAGCGGTCCCGGTTGCGTTGTAGAGTTCGAACCAGCGTAGGGTATTAGAGTAATAGCTAGAGCCCACCTCATTGATTATCAGGTAAGCGTTTAGCGTGGCAAAGCCCTGTTCAACGGTGGCGATGGCGGTGCCAAAGGTGTTGGTTAGGGCATCGGTCGCCCGCACCTTGTAAGTGGTTTTTTCAGCTAGGGTTAGAGTCGGGGCAACCGTTACGGTTCGTGCCAAATCGCTAATCGTCGGGCCGGTCAGCGCTAGGCAAGTGGAGAAGTTGTCGGCCGATAATTGAATGCTACCGCTGCACACCCCGGCGCTGTTTTGCACGGTGATCGTTTCGCTGTCCAACGGATCATCGCTGCTTAACACCAGGTCGCTGGCTATGGCCACATTGGCCGCGGCATCGAGCGGGGTAAAGCTCACCACGGGGGGCGTACCATCGGCAAAGGCGAGACTGATCAAAGCGCTTACGGTTGAGGTACTGTCGCTCAGTTGTACGGTAAAGCTGTCTCCGCTGAGCGCATCGGCCGATGTTAGGGCGTAATCGAAGGCCCCGGTATCCGCATCGGTGATGGTCACACTGCCGTGCGCCCCTTGAGCGGTCACAATGAGAGTAAAGGAACTGGAATCGGTATCGCTAAAGCTAATGGTGTCTTGCACCGTCGCGGCAAAGGCCAGGTCGGACAGGGTCTGGTCGGCCATGGTCGGCGCTAACTGGGTCGGCGAACTAACCGACTCCACTATGGTAACCTTCGGGCTGCAGGCTATTGCCAGCAAGCCCAGAGCAACAATCAGAGGCGGTCGCACAAATGAAAGCACTGCACCCATAATTACATCCGCCTTGTTATGTCATTAAAATCCAGAACACATTCTTTAGCACAGTCTGCTTAGGTTCAGTGGTTTACCTGCTGGGTCACATACAGAGCCAGTGCCTGAGTGACCAAAATATGATCGTCTAGCTGGGCCAAACCGGACACGGTGACCGAACCGACCATGCCGGTCCCGGCGATCAAGATCGGGAAACAACCGCCATGGGCAGCGTATTCATTTGGATCGAGCAAGGTTGCGGCCTCGAAACTGGAGCCCTGTACCCGATAGAGTTCGCCCATGTAATAAGAACTGTGCGCAAAGCGTTTCACGACGGTTTTCTTGCGTCGAATCCAGTGGGCATTTTCCAACGTGGTTCCGGTCATGGCATGGGCGAACAAGAGTTGGTCGAACAGGCTAATATCAATGCTGATACTGATATCGGCGGCCAAGGCCAATTCACGCAGCAATACCCCGAGCTGCCAGGCATCGTTGCTATTGAAGTGTGGGAAAACCAGCGTATTTTCTTGTTCGAGTAGCTCATCAAGGGTCATCGGTAGCGGCCTTTTGGTGTAAAACGCTCATTAATTGGGGGCGACCGGGATATTTGTACCGGTCATAATGGTTCAGTATACCCCCAATTCAGGGCCGATCAGCACGGATGGAGCGTTTTTTTTGATCAAATTGACAACCCTGTTTGAAAAAGTACTGTGCCATGCGATCGTAACAGGCCAGAATCGAGGGTCACCATCCATTGTATTCTAAGCGGAGTAACCAGATGCCGAACACCGAATTTCAAGCCCTAGTTGTTGAACAGACTGAGCCAAAGCAATTCCAACGCTCCATTCAGCGCCGTACCGTGGCCGATTTACCCGCGGGTGAGGTATTGATCCGGGTCGACTATTCGTCATTAAACTTTAAAGATGCGCTTTCGGCCACTGGTAACCCAGGGGTTACCCGTAATTTCCCCCACACCCCGGGCATTGACGCGGCCGGCATCGTAGTACAGAGCAGCAGCGACTCATTTCAGGTTGGCGATGCAGTGATCGCGACCAGCTATGACCTCGGTATGGGCACCGCCGGCGGCCTGGGCCAATATATCCGCGTACCCAGCGCCTGGGTATTGGCCCTGCCCAAGACGCTGACGGCCTTCGAAGCCATGAGTTTCGGCACCGCCGGTTTAACCGCCGCGCTGATGGTTAACGCCCTGCTCGACAACGGCGTACAACCGGCCCAGGGTCCGGTTTTGGTTACCGGTGCGACCGGTGGTGTGGGCAGTCTGGCGGTCGCGATCTTGGCCAAGCTAGGCTTCAGCGTGACCGCCTCGACCGGCAAGTTAACAGAAACGCCCTTTCTTATGAGCTTGGGTGCTACTGAGGTGATCGACCGAGCGAGCCTGTTGACCAACAACCGACCGCTGCAAGCTGAGCAATGGGCCGGCGTTATCGATGTCGTGGCCGGGCCAACGCTGGCCAATGCCATTCAGTCGAGCCAATACAATGGTGTGGTAACCTGCAGCGGTTTGGTCGGCGCGGTCGATCTGACCACCTCTATCTTCCCCTTTATCTTGCGCGGTGTCCGCCTGATCGGTATTGATTCGGTGCAGTGTACGATGGCCGTGCGCACGCGCGCCTGGCAGGCGCTGGCCGGTGATTTTAAACCCGCTTGCTTGCCGGATTTAACCACTGAGATTGGTTTAGCGCAGGTCGAAGAATATCTGTTGGCCATGCTGGCCGGTAAATCCCATGGCCGCGTAGTCGTCAACATGGCAGACGATTAACCGATCGATTAACCGAACACCCCCTTAAGTCGGGCCACTCGGCCCGATTATGATCATTCGCTGAATTTCTCTTTTGGTTTATCGCTTTTCCGCTTGTCGCCCGGTTAGGGGGAAGAGTGATTGATCAGTAGCCCCGAACCAAGTCTACCGTTTCTGGTATCTGCCCACTCTGTCGGAACTCGGCCAGATGGCGCGCCACAATAGCGCTGGCGCTATGCGGTTGCGTCGGAGCCGAGATATGCGGCAACACCGTCACCTGGGGATGATGCCAATAGGCATGATCTTTCGGTAAGGGTTCCCGGTCAAAGACATCGAGTACCGCATGCCCAATCTTTGCGCTGTCGAGGGCCTCGAGTAGGGCGTCTTGCTCGATCAGGCTGCCGCGGCCAAAGTTGATCAGGCTGGCGCCCGGTTTTAGTCGGGCCAATCGCGCTCGGTTGAGCAGCCCGGCCGTATCGGGCGTGGCGGGTAACAGGCCGATGACTATATCGCTGCGCGCCAATAGCTGGTCCAGACCTGCGGCGCCGTTATAACAGTCGCAGCCTGCCAATAGCTTGGGTGTTCGGCTCCAGCCGGCGACCTGAAAACCATTGGCAAGCAAACGTTGGGCGACGGCCGTGCCCAGCTTGCCCAGACCGAGCAAGCCGATGGTGCGATCTTGCGCAGCGATATAGGGCAGCTGTTGCCAAGTTTGTGTCTGTTGCTGTTGGCGATAGGTCGGCATGGCGCGGTGCAGATAGAGGGTCCAGGCCAAACAGGCTTCGGCCATCAGGTTGGCCAAGTTGGGATCGGTGAGTCGAACGATTTGCAATGGACCTTGGCCGAAGTTGGCGATTATTTTTTCGACCCCGGCCCAGAGGCTGTGCGCCCAAACCAGGTTGGGCAACTGTGCTATCTGAGCGGGGTCTGGGTTGGCGACGATGGCAAACTCGACCGATTTTTTTTGGGTTGGGTTGAGCTCTACAAATGGCTGTATTTGCTCGTTTGGCATGGCCGCCCGCAAGTGGTTCAGCCACTCGTTGCGTTCGGTCTCGGCAAAGTCGCCGAGCAGGGCAATAACTGAGTTCATTGGGCGAATACTCCGTGGTGACTGGCGATACCCTTAATTTCCAACGGGTTACCGCTCGGGTCGCGAAAAAACATGGTTGCCTGTTCACCGGCCTGGCCGGGAAAGCGCACGCTCGGGCCGAATTCAAAGGCCAGACCGGAATCCGTCAAACGTTGGGCCAGTTCGGACCACTGCGGCATAAGCAGGACCACGCCAAAGTGCGGCATAGGAACTTGCGCGCCGTCGACCACACCGGTCTGGGCAGTACTAAAGGGCTGGCCCAGATGCAGTGACAGCTGATGACCGAAGAAGTCAAAGTCGACCCAGGTCTCGGTACTGCGGCCCTCTTCACAACCCAGTAGGGTGCCATAAAAGCGCCGTGCGGCCGCAAGGTCGGTGATGTTTAGGGCGAGATGAAAAATGCTAGCCATTGGCGAGTGTCCACGCAGGGTTTGGGTCTGTCTATTTAATCGGTTAAAGCAGTGAGTGTCTATGCGGGTTTTATGGGGATTGATCCGGTGATGGGGCGTGCAGAAAATGAGGCCTTAAACGAAAAACGCCAGCTCAAGAGAGCTGGCGTTGGGTGAAGCGAAAAGTCTTATGGAACCTTATTCGCCCTGAACCTCACCACCGATAACCGATGGTGCCACATCCGTAATAGCGGGCATGGTGCCTAGCCCAAACACGTCTTGCACGACGCCGGTCGGAATTGGCTCGCTTGGCGCATCAAAGGGTAAGTCAGAACAAAAGCCAGCTGAAAAATCAGTTACGGTCATGTTCTGCTCAACCTCAAGGGCTTTGAAAACATATTGCGCACCTGTACGATCGGCGACGACCACACCATCTGCCAGACTGATCACTGGGGCCCAGTTGTTACCAATAGGTTCCCAAGGCAAGCCATACAGATTGCCCTTGCCACCGTATTCGAGCACGAACACCGCGCCGTCTTTAGCCGCAGAGTCATTGCGATCGTTTGCGGTGCTGTGGGTATATTTAATACCAAGCGGTCGGTCAAAGGTGACAATGGCACTGGTGGCGTCGTCAACGAGTACCGTCTGTTGCTGCCAAGGGTTTAGGCCAGTTTCCCAGACATAGAAGGTGGTAATGTTGCCGTTATTCAGCCCAGCATAGAAGTTATCCGCGGTTATGGCCGAGCCGGTTACCATTGGACCAGTCTGTAAACCCCAGCTCCAGTAGTCGCTGGAGTTTGTATCTGATGTGGTCACCGTACTCGCAAAACCGATCGCATCGTCGGCAGCGTCGACTAAGGTCAGGTCCGCCTGAGCAAAGCTATAAATTGCCGCAGTCTGTTCATCGTTTTCAAATACATCTCCCCAATTCGACCCAGTATCGATATCGCCAACGGCGACACCGGCCTTTAGGCATTGTTCGACACAGTGGAGCGTGACGTCAGAGCCACCAGCAAACAAACCACCCGATGCGGTTTCGCTGCCGTTGACATAGGTTCTAACAAATGAGCTGAGACTGACTGCGCCTTGGGCGAACGTAACACGGCCACCCACCTGCCGGGACCACATAGATACAACCTCATTAGTCGCTAAGGTAACCGCAACAGGCGTACCTTCTACGTCAGTGATCACCGGGCCATCGTCATCCCAGTCGGTGATGATGCCGGTTACCTCAAAGCCATCTTCGGCTGCATTGAGCTTCAATATAGCCTCGTATTGGTCGACCTCATCCGAATCTTGGTTAAAGTCGGTATCTCCGGTAAATCGGCCGCTGTTCTCGTTCAAATGGGCTTGGAATTCTACGCCAACAAGTGTCTCTAAGGGTATCTCTTCGACGGTGTTTTTAATTAGCTTTCCAGGTGCCACTTTAACAGTATAGGTTTTGCCCGTTGAGTCATCACGGGTAGCTTCTTGGACTTTCTCACCATTTGTCCACGGTTGGTCGTCTTCGCGCCAGCTGCCGCCATAGCCCATCTGACCCCAGGATTCATAACCATTGGCATCATCGCCGCTGCCATTGCCATCCGCATCGACGTGCAGTTGCACGCCTGAATTGAGCACAACCTCGCTGCCGTCAGCAAGGTCATAGAGGCCATAGGTAAACGCTGTGTCTTCGACGCTATTGCGATCTAAGCACTGGTTGACCGTTACGGTTTGCGCAGTCGGATTCGTGAGTTCGTCAAGGGTGTCGGTGGTGCGCATATGTATATAGTCGGCATTCGCCGCCAGGGCAAAGGCGCGACTCATGCTTGGTATTACTTCATCACTTGCTGTGTTGACACAGAGTTTTGAGGTCCGAGCGCGGCCGATCTCGGTTTCTTGGTTGTAATTAACCGATGCTTGGGTGATGCAAGACACGGCGATAGAGTTACCCGATCCGTCCTGAGTTTCGTCGCTCTGTTCTTGGTACAGAGTAAAGCTTGAACTGTTGTCCTCGGTGCGCGATGAAATAACCTCACCCATGCCGAATTTGTCAGATTCTGGGGACGCCATGGTCGGCAGAAGGCCAAAGGCCAGCTTAAATATGCCAAAGGGAGTCTCTTCAGTTGGTGTCTCTGTGACCTCTCCCAACATCTTAACGGCAAAATCGCCCCCTTGTTCGGGGAACTTTGGTACCCAACCGTTGATGATCAATGGGCTGTCATCGGTGGCTTGTGAGGAATGGACAATTACCGGAATATAGGACGGCGCTGGTTCTGCCGCACCCTGTTCCTGGCCGCCGCCAGATCGTTCTTCAAAACAGCCAGCATCTGACCAGGCAACGTAATTGCCTTTACCGTTCATAGCGAGCGGTTCAGTCTGGCCGGTAAAGCACAGCAGGCTGTCAATAAAATCAATTGGTTCGGACGCATCGAGATAAACAAAAATATTTTGCCGCTCGGTGTTGTAATCACTATCGTCTGCAAATGCGGCCAAAGCAGCGTCCGAGATTAGGGCGCGGGTGCTGGTGCCAGCACGTGTGGCACTGCGGGTTACGTCACTGGTAGAGACTAAAGCCATCTGTGACGGCAAGGCCACACTGCCAGAAATAAGTGATCGCGCAGCGTCGTCGGTCGTTGTCGTGTCGGTGCTTGTCGTGTCGGTTGTCGCCGCCGCCGCCGTGTCATCTGTAGGAGTTTCGCAGGCGCTAAGCACAAAAGTGCACGCCAACGCGGTTAATAGGGGGATTTTTAGCATTCATTGCTCCAATTTACCCTAGGGTAAGGTTAGACAGCATCTCGCTTGAAATAAGCGGGAACACTGGTGCCCGCTCGAAGCAGACCAATATTAGTATCACACTATAGTATCACTACCATTTTGGCAATCTGGTTTGCGGGTTCAGGTGTATTTGTAACGATACAGCCCTCAGCCCTCAGCCCTCAGCCCTCAACAGCTTTCGGTTGGTTGGCGCTACCTGGCGATGTGAGCTGCCGGGCCATTTTGGCTTCACCCGGATGTTGGAATTTATCGGTTTACCGGTAATTCCACTTGTACTCTGAGTCGCCATTTTTAAGAATGGTTTCTTTCCTTCTAGTAAAAGAGCAGTTACAGATGGCGGGTGAACCGGTACAACGGCGATTGCAGTTCGTGTTGGAGCATTTTGGCAAGCGGCCGATTGAGAATGTCGTACTAAACTATTTCAGCCTAGCCAACGAGGTCTACACCATCACCACGCGCGAGGGGCAGTTCGTGGTGAAAAACTGTTTTAAAAACAACAGCCGGGAACTGGTCGCCAATGAGGCCGGGCTGATTCAGTTTCTCAACGACCATCAGGTGCCTTGCCCGAAGCTTATTCCGACGCTCAAGGGTGACTTGTTTTTAGAATACGACGGCCAATTTTATATTATGAATGAGTTCGTCGAGGGCTGGGTGCCTAAATGGCACGATACGCTCAGCGAGCAGCTGATGCATGAAACCATGCACGCCATGGCCGATTTTCATCGCGCCACCGAACACTTCAAGCCGCCGTTCGAGCCGAATCGCACGGCAGCCTTGGCCATCCCGGACGCTCGCCTATGGTTGCAAGCGTTGCAGCCGACCCTAGCGCAGGATTCAAGCCCTCGGCAATCGGTGCCGCAGATGCTCAGCATCGTTGATGAGCTGTTAGAACTTGCCGACAGTTTGCAGGCCCGCTTGGCAACGCGAGACTTGTCGGTGTTGAAAAAGGTGTTTATTCACGGCGATCTGCATTGTTTTAATCTGATCTTCAGTGCCGACCAGCAAGATTATCGGGCGATCCTCGATTTCGATTTTATCCGCGAGGACTATCGGCTGGTGGATTTTTTCTGGGCCACCCGGTCGATGGTTTGGGGGTATTGGTTTGAGGTGCTGCACGGCTTTTCGCCGCGTGCAAATGAGCACCGGATCACCGATGAACAGTTGCAAGCGGCAACCAGCCGGGCGCTGGCCTTTATGATCGACAGCTATCGTACTTACCATGACCTGCCGGACGCGGAAATCCGTTTGCTGCCGCTTTTTGCCGAGGCCCTGCCTTTTTATACGGTGCGCTTCTTTAAGCTGACTAATAGTGAAGAAGAGTGCCTCGATCACGCCGGATGGTTTCGCCATCAACTCGATAACATGGCGCAGACGGTGCGTCATCTGGATGTTGCGATCGAGCAGTTTTTGGCCCGCGACTGAGGTGCGGCGCGTCTGTCCCAGAGCCCTCGCTGCTCCCATTATCAGTCTGGCGGTGCCCATTATGATTCAAGGGGTGTTGATGAACCTGATGGGGTTTGTCGATGCTCTGATGATCGGTCAGTTGGGCGAAACCGCCATCGCGGCCTTGGGCAATGCCCAGCAGTTGGTGAGTTTTTTGTTTCTCTTGATGGCCGCGCTGTCGATCGGTGGCAGCGTGTTGATTGCCCAACAGCGTGGCGCGAAGAACCCCAGCGCTATTAATGACAGTACGATGGCCATGGTGCAAATTGGGCTGCTTGCCGGTCTGCTGCTCGGGGCGCTGGTCTGGTTTTTCGCCGAGAGCCTGGTCGGGCTCTTGACTACAGATCTGTTTAGGGCGCCGGCATTACGCTCCTCGGTGCCGCAGGTGGCGGCCACCTATCTGCACCTAATCGCCTTTGCCTTACCGGCAATGTTGTTATCTCAACTGCTCACTGGCGCCCTCAATGCTCTCGGTGATACGCGCACGCCGGTCAAGGTGGCGGTCAGTTTTAACCTGGTCAACTTTATTCTCAACTATGTGCTGATCTTCGGTCTGGGCTTTCCGGGTCTGTGGGCACCAGTCTTTAGCCCACTGGGTCTGGTCGGCGCGGCGCTGGCCACGCTGATTGCGGCCACAGGCCAGGCGATGGTGCTGTTTTGCCTGGCTCGGCGCCAGGACAACGGTCTCGACCTGTCATTGAAGCGTCTGTTCCGGGGCTATGGGGCGACGCTGAAAACGATTTTTCGGCTCGGCTACCCCAATACCATCGATGGTTTCTATTGGCAGGGCGCCCGGGTGTTCTACACGGTACTTATTAACAGTCTGGGCGCCATCGCCTATGCCGCCTATGCCATCGTGCGAACCTTAAAGACGCTCTTTATGTTGCCCATCGGCGGTTTGCAGACGGCGACGGCGGTGCGCATCGGGCAGTTGCTCGGTGCAGGCCAATTCAAGCGCGCCAAGGCGACGGCATGGATTGCCCTGTGGGTTGGCTTGGCGCTGATGACCGTGCCGGCGAGTCTCTTGATTGTCTTTGCCAAGCCGCTCTTGGCGCTGTACGCCATCACCCCAGAGACCGAACGCTTGGCCTATCTCTGCACCTGGGTTTTGGCCGGCTCGCTGTTTTTTACCGCGATCAACGCGGTAATACCCGGTCTGTTGCGGGCCGGGGGAGATGCCGCCGCGGTGATGCACATTACCTTGCTCAGCTTTATCCTCTGTGGTGCGCCGCTGGCCTGGTTGCTGGGGGTCTATGGGCAGCTCGGGCTGGTGGGTGCGTTTGTCGGTATCTCCCTGGAGGAGGTGTTTAAGTCGGCGCTCTTTGTGCGCCGAATGCGTCAATATCGATGGTTAAATCAGCTGGCGACAGGTTGATCAAGACGGCCGCCCAAGGCGCTCAGTCGTCTCGATCCGAGACCGCGCTGGTCTGGGCTCAGGCCGACAGCGGGGTCATCTGGCCGAGAAAGCTGGTGCCATAGTCCATGGCCTCCAGATCCAGATAGTCGGCGACGGTCTGGCCTATATCGGCAAACGAATGGCGCAGGCCCAGGTTGACCGGCTCACGGTTCTTGCAGTACACCAGCACGGGTATATGTTCGCGGGTATGGTCTGAACCCGGCCAGCTTGGATCACAGCCGTGATCGGCGGTGAAGATCAGCAGGTCGTCCGGACCGACTGCGCTGAGCAGTTCGGGTAGGCGGGTATCGAAGTATTCCAGGGCTGCGGCATAGCCGGCGACATCGCGCCGATGACCGTAACTGGAATCGAAGTCGACAAAGTTGGTAAAGACTAGGCTGCGGTCCGCGGCCGTGTCTATTACCGCCAAGGTCTTGTCGAACAGGGCCGCCAAACCATTGGCCTTGTGTTTTTCGGTGATGCCGATATGGGCATAGATATCGGCGATCTTGCCGATGGAAATTACCTCGCCATCCGCCTCTTTCAGCTTTTGCAGCACGGTCTTAGAAGGCGGCGCCACGGCCAGATCCTTGCGATTACCAGTGCGCTCAAAGTGTGCCGCATCGGCGCCGATAAAGGGTCGGGCAATCACTCGACCGATATTGTATTCGTTGACCAGTTCGCGCGCGATCGCACACAGCTCATAGAGCCGCTCGAGCCCGAAGCTGTCCTCATGGCAGGCGATTTGGAACACGCTGTCGCCAGAGGTATAGATAATGGGTTTGCCGCTGCGCATATGCTCTTCACCCAGCTCGCTCAATATCTCGGTGCCGGAGGCGTGGCAGTTACCCAGTATGCCGGGGACTTGGGCGCGGTCAATAAAGTCTTGCACCAAGCTGTCCGGGAAAGACTGGGTTTTGTCGTGGAAGTAACCCCATTCGAATAACACCGGCACGCCGGCAATCTCCCAATGGCCGCTGGGCGTATCCTTACCGCTTGATAACTCTTCGGCATAGCCATAGCTGGCAATAGGCTGGTTTGCCTGCGCCATGCCTTGTGGTACTTCGCCTTGGCTACTCTGGGTGGCGGCATTGATCAGACCCAGACGGGTCAGGTTGGGCAACGTTAGTGGGCCTGAGCGTTTAATATCCGCCTTGCCCTGTGCGCAATATTGGGCGATATGACCCAAGGTATTGGCGCCCACATCGCCGAATTTTACGGCATCTTGCGACGCCCCGATGCCGAAAGAATCCAGCACCATAATATGCACTCGTTTCATCGCGTTTAAAGCTCCTGTTAGGCGCGGATAATCTCATAGACCGCCGGTATCGATTCCGGTGCCTGATCCGCTAGGGTGAAGGCGTTGAGTAGCTGTTCTTGAACGGCGTTAAACTGCGCGGCGTTCTGCACATGAACGTAGAGCAATGGCTCGCCGGCTTGAACCGATTCGCCCAATTTCACAATCCGGTCGAGGCCCACGGCGTGGTCAATTTTTTGGTCGGCGCGGGACCGACCGCCGCCTAACTGTACCACAGCCAGGCCCAATTCTCGGGTCTTGATATGGCTCACAAAGCCAGAGCGGGTCGCTAAAATCGGCTGCACCAGGGGCGCGGCGGTCAGGTAGTGGTCCATGCGCTCGACAAAATCGGCCGGGCCGCCCAAGGCATGTACCATCTGCGCGAATTTCGCCAAGGCCTGGCCATTGTCGAGGACGTCTTGCAGCATCGTGAGCGCCGCCGCTTGAGAATCAGCCAGTTTGGCGGCACAGAGCATTTCTGCACAGAGCGCCAGGGTGACCTCATGCAACACCGGATCGCGGCGCACACCCTTGAGATAATCGACCGCCTCGCGGACCTCCAGGGCATTGCCGGCGGATCGCGCCAGCACCTGATTCATATCGGTGAGGATAGCGGTAGTGGCCGTGCCGGCGCCATTGGCGACCTGGACGATGCTTTCAGCCAGGGCCTTACTGTCGGCATAGCTGGGCATAAAGGCACCATCACCAACCTTGACGTCCATCACTAGGGCATCCAAGCCGGCGGCGAGTTTCTTCGACAGAATCGAACCGGTGATCAGATCGATGCTTTCAACCGTAGCGGTAATATCTCGCACGCCATAGAAGCGCTTATCCGCGGGGGCCAAATTGCCGGTTTGGCCGATAATTGCGACGCCAATATCATCGACGATCTGCTTGAACTTTTCCGGGCTGGGGTAGGGGTCGTAACCGGGAATGCTCTCAAACTTATCGAGCGTGCCGCCGGTATGGCCCAGGCCGCGCCCGGAAATCATCGGCACATAGCCGCCACAGGCGGCGACCATCGGACCCAGCATCAGGCTAACGACATCGCCGACCCCGCCGGTGCTGTGTTTGTCGACGATTGGCCCTTTGGCGTTCGGCCAGCTCATCACGCTACCGGAGTCGCGCATCGCCAGCGTTAGCGCAACCCGTTCGGCCAGTGTCATATGTTTGAAATAGACGGCCATGGCAAAGGCGCCAATCTGACCTTCGGTCACGTACTCGTCGCGAATACCGTTTACAAACCATTGGATCTCGGCCTCACTCAGCTCGCCCCCATTGCGTTTTTTACGAATAATCTCTTGCGGTAAAAACATGGCCTGTACTCCGGGCAACGTATTAATAGGGGCGATCTGATTTAGCTTGGCTGACGGCCTCGCCGTTGTTCTGAGCCGCTGGCGCATGACCGAGGGTCTGGAGCAGGCTGGCCAGCAAGCTGCTGGCGCCGAAGCGGAAGGTTTTCGGGGTCACCCAGTCGGCGCCCAATATTTGCGCTGCCAGGCTCAGGTAGCGCTCGGCATCGGCGACATTGCGGACCCCGCCCGCGGCCTTGAAGCCAACCGCTCGCCCGCTGTCTTTGATCGCTTGAAGCATAATCTCAGCGGCTTCTGGCGTGGCGTTGATGGCGACCTTGCCGGTACTGGTTTTAATAAAGTCGGCGCCGGCTTCAATTGCCAGCTCGGCGGCTCGGCGGATCCATTCGGGTGTGGCCAGCTCACCGCTTTCGAGAATAACCTTGAGCAATACCGCTGGGCCGCAGACCCCTTTGCATTGGCTGACCATTTGCCGGCCGACATCGGCATCGCCGGCCATAAGGGCCCTATAGGGAAACACCAGGTCGACCTCATCGGCTCCGGCGGCAACGGCGGCACGGGTTTCGGCCAGCGCGCTGGCAAGGTCGGCATTACCGTGTGGGAAATTGGTAACGGTGGCGACCTTGACCTGGGTGAGCTTCAGTTGTGCCAAGGTCTTGCGGGCTGGGTTGATAAAGGCCGGATAGACACAAACCGCGGCGGGAGAACCCTCGGGCGTTTGCGCCTGGTGACAAAGTTGGCCGATGGTCGCTGCCGTGTCATCATCATTCAGCGAGGTAAGATCCATCAGTGATAGGGCTAAACGGGCAGTCTGGAGTTGAGATGTCATTAACTTGTCCAAGTGGTCAATTTCGCACTATTCTAGGTGCTTCGCATCCTTAACTCAATGGTGTTAGCCGGCTGCGGGGAAAAATAAGCCGTTTGCGCTGTGTGAAGCGGGGCCATAGGTTCATTTTAGGGTGTTTGAGCGGAATTTTCGTGGCGCGATGGTATAAATGATCACTTTTTTCTATATTCATGGCCCATATAGGCATTCGTTTGGTAGAGTGACTGCTAAAGTGTGTCCTAATCTGGCAAACTGTCGCGTTAAAGTAAGAATCGATTAAAGTCATTCAGTTGACCTATTACATGGAGAGCAGTGGGTGAATCCTCGAACCCGTTTAAAACAGTTATTGTTGGCGAGCCTGGTTATTTGGCTGGGCGTCGGATCCTTAGTTGGCTACATAACTTTTGATAAGTTTATTCCGCTGATCTGGGCGGGCCTAATCGGCGGTATTTTCATTGCCGGCCTGACCAGTATGTTGGCCCTGAATCAGAGCCAGATGGAGGTGGCCGAATCTAATCGAAGCCACAGCCGCACCAAGCGTCAGGTGCAGGAACAGCAATTGAAATTGGACCGTTTGGAATACGACGGTAAGAAAGCCAGCGAATTACGCCGCATCGTGCTCAATTCCACCCAGGAAAAGGATCATTCGCTGCGCAATATGGCCGCCGCATTGGATCACGCCATGGATGAAATTATAGAACTGACCGACCACCAGGGTGCCGACACCTTGGCTGTCATCCGCACTCGTGCCGAAGGGATGAAGCGTTACGCCGCGGATTTGCAAGCCTTGGCCCAGTTACAATTGCGCTCCGAGTTACCGAATTATCAGGAACTCGACTTCCTCGGTGAGTTGAATCTATTGGTCGATGACTGGATCTCATTGGGTAAGATTCGCGGGGTTAAGCTAAAGTTGGATAATCCGGAAGACCAGATGCCGGTGATGTCCGATCCGAACTGGTTAAAAAATCTGCTCTCACGTATTGTGCAGTCGTTGATCCGCATGAACGAAGATTCTACGCTTAACATCAGCCTAATCGGTTATTTGGATGCGGCCTTGGGCGACTCGTTACGAATTAACTTCACCATTGACGGACGGCAGTTTAAGCCCGATCAACTGAAGCATATTATGACCGAGTATATCTCTATTATCGAACACGGTCAGGAAGTCGGCCCGGGCCTAACCTATGTGGTCACGCGCCGCTTGGCGCAGATGTTGAACGGCTATGTCGAGGTGACCAATACTGGCAACGGTGTGAACGTGCTAGTGGTATTGCCGCGTAATCCTCAGCCGCAAGAGAAAGAAGACTTCAGGTAAGCCCGCTAAATATCCGAATAGGTTGGGCAACGCCAGTTGTCTAGCCGGTCGGTCTAGTCGGAGCCAGGGCGCATCTGCCGCCCTTTTTTTTGGCGCGGTTCAACCCCGCCCCCAATTCTATTGTTACTTGCTACTTCCGCCATCTACCATCTACCTTCTAGGTTCTACTGCCTAATCGCTAATGTTATTGAAGGTCGGTGTGATCCACTCAATATCGTCTGGCCAAGCCTTTGGTTGTTCCAGCGGATATTTGCCAACGATGTTTTGCGCATGGTCGGTATAGTCGTCGGCCATGTTCACGCCGACCTGATGCAAGGTCAGCGAGCGGGTCGCGTCGCCGAGAATGCGGATATCATAGAAGCGTCGAAAACCTTCCAGACTGATCTTCTCAACTTCAGCAGCAATGCGCGCCCGGGTATTGAAGTTATGGTTGCCGTCCTGAATGTTTTGCCAATAGCGGCTGCTCAAGGCAAAGAGGTTTTTGTCTGGTTCGGTCAATCCGGTCATCAGGCCCCGCTTGTAGGCTTCGAAACTCAGTTCGTTCATATTGGCTAACTGCTGGGCAAAACGGCTTAAGAAACGGTTCGAATAGAGTTGCACCATGGCCGCGTCGGTACTTGGCGACTGCACATAAAGTAGCAGTGCCGGCAGGCCATCTATCGGATAGGCCCGTGCTAAGACTATATAACCCAGCTGTTCGCGGGTACGCAGATCGGCAAAGTAGGGCGCGCTCATGGTTTCCGCTAACAGCGCATAGAGTGCGCGCTCACGCAGACTGCTGTTGTCGCCCTGATACAGTTCCAGCATGGCTGAATCGGCGTGATCAATATTGACCCGGGCCAAAAAATCGCGCGCCGGCAGCTTGGCGATGGCCCGTCCGGCCGCTTGAGTGCCGCCCTGGGGGATGATTCTGTCGATGCGCTGAGCCAGAACCTTGGCCTGATCGGCGAGGATATTGCCGTGCACCAACAGTTCCAATCGACTGCTCGCTAGCCACTCATTGCGCGCAATCAGCAGACTATCTGGGGTCAAGGTCTGCGCAGCTGCCGATTGCTCAGCGACTGAGAAACTGTTAGCCGTGAGCCATTCATTTAGTTGGCGGATCATCTGACTGATCACCGGATCTTCCGAGCGATTGCGCAGCGCCCGCAGGGTTTCCTCTTTTTTGATGGCAAAACGCTCTGGACTGATGCGGTGCTCGGTTAGTTCCAGAATAAGGGTGTCGAGCAATAGGTGTAACTTGTCCTGATAGCCATAGAGCCGAACTTGGATGCCATTATCCACTAAGGCTATGCCATAACCGGATCCAGCCAGGCCAGCCTCATAGCGAACCTCATTGAGCGCGTCGTTGACCAGATCGAGATACAGCGCCGTGGCCATCGCCTGGCTGGCCGATACGTTGGCGTAGTTGGTTTCCAGCAACAGGTGAATGTCGACCTTGGGCGTGTAAAAGGCATCATCTTGTTCAAACCACAGGGTTTTACCGCTGTCCTGCAACAGGATTTGGGGTGTACTGCGGTACAGTGCAGAGGCGACCTTTTGTGCCGGTTGGACATTGAACTGGGTCGGTACAAAAGGGTTAGCATTCGGTAAGGCCAAGCCAGGCGCTTGATTCGGTGTGCGCCATCGGGCAACGGTGGCACCGGCCAATTGTTCGCTGCGATAGGGCGTCTGGTAATATTGACTCTTAACCAGGGTTTTGGCGTCCGGCCGGACTAGAATGACCAGAGCATTGTCGGGTATTAGGGCCGATAAGACCTGTTCAATCGCCGCTGGCGTAAAGTCCGCCAACCGGTAGGGACCCGAGAGCACCTGGGCCGCCGGATAATAATGCTGATTCTCGGCCAGAGCCACCGCAGTCGAACTGGGCCCAACCTTTTCCGCGAATTGAAAGGCCAGCTCATTGATGTTTTTCTGCTCGTCAAAAATCCACTCTTGAATCCCGGCCTGACGAATCAATTCGATATGGCTGAATAGCAGCTCGGTGACCGCTTGCCAATTGGCTAGGCCGTCCGGGGTGAGGTCGATCTGGACATCAAAGGTGGTGTTGGCATGAGTTATACCGCCGCTGCTGGCGGACAGGTTTTCCGCCCAGCCCTTAGCTTTCAGAACCGACAAGAGCGAACCGGTGGATTCATGGCCGAGTAGGTGGCCGACGTATTGGTTGGGTTTGCTCGCCAACTGCCCAGCCGTGCCGGGGATGGGAAAGCGCAGTTCCAGACGTCGCATCTCGCGGCGTGGCTCGATCGTGACCAATAGAGGCAGTTGCACTGGATCAAACAGCGGCACATCGTAGTTGAGCTTTGGCGCTTGCTGGGCCCGAACACCGGCAAAGTAGTCTATGGCCCAAGACTCCAAGGTGTTGATATCTTGGGGGCCATATATGGCTAAGGCCATATTGGCCGCGACATAATGCTGCCGATAGAAGGTGCGTAATCGAGTGGTCATCTCCGGCGATGTCAGAGTAGACAGGTTGCCAATAGCCAAGCGCGATGCCGGATGACCGGCGTCGGTTAGTTCGCGCATGACATCTTCAATCCGACGTTCGTCATTCTGTAACGAGGCGGTGAACTCGGAATTGACGGCATTGCGCTCACGCTCGGTAAAGCCCGCATCGAACAGTGGTGCAATAAAAAATTGCGCGAAACGATCGAGCGCGGGCTCCAGTTGCAAGCCATTGATGTCGAAGTGATAGAGGGTATTGGTGTTGCTCGTGTAGGCGTTATCGCTGCCGCCGTTCTGTTCAATAAAGGTTTGATAGCCATCGACTTCGGGAAACTTCTCGGTCCCGAGAAACAGCATGTGTTCCAAAAAATGCGCCAGGCCGGGAATGTCGGAAGGATTGGCCCACGAGCCGGAGAAAACATTTAGGGCCGCGGCGGCCTTGTCGCTACTGGGATCGGACACCAGGACAACAGACAGACCGTTGTTCAGAGTCAGGGTTTTAAAAATTCGTGCTTCACTGGCGCTGACGTCAATATTGGAGGGATTCGACTCCACCGAGCCCGGGGATTGGATCCAGAATATGCCGGTACCAGCCAGTACGACTGTCACGGTTACGGCGAGGGCTAGGATGACGCCGCGCTTCATGGTTAACTCCGGTTGTGTAAGTGAATAACGACCTAGTTTACCGGTGAGCCAATCGATGCACCAGCTTAGGGGTTGTCGAAAACCGTTTTAATTCAATCGCCACGGTGCGCAGGGTACTTAGGCTCCGCGGTCTTGTCATTGCCAAGCCGTGACATCAGGCTTTTTATCGGTCTTGGCGATTTCTAAGGCTCCTAGGTCTTGTTCCTCGTCTATTTGGCCCTTATATTCACCCCAATATTAAAAGCGTGTGAAAACCTGAGGTCGCTATGAATACAACAAATACTATTGTCGCTGTAACCGCCGATAATTTTCAGCATATTATGGTCGAGCAGTCGCAACAGCAGCTGGTCGTGCTCGATTTTTGGGCCCAATGGAGCGAGCCCTCTAAGGCTCTAAGCCCTATTCTGGAAAAACTGGCGCTTGAATACGCCGGTCAATTTCTGCTCGGCAAGGTCAACACCGACGAACAGCAGGCGCTGGTGGCTCAGTTTGGTGTGCGCAGTTTGCCCGCGGTGGTCTTTGTGAAAGACGGACAGCCGATCGATGGCTTTATGGGCGGTGAATCGGAGCGCGTCATTCGTGAGCGCTTACTTACTCATTTGCCCGCGCCATGGCAGGTTGATGTCGAACAAGCTCAAGCTTTGTTGCAGGCAGGACGGTTCGACGAGGCACTGACCCTGGCCTATAGCGCCTATAGTTTGAGTGATGAGGATTTTAATATTGGCTTGCTGATGGCGGATTGTTATCTGCAGTTAAAACGCGTCAAAGAGGCCCAGACGGTCTTGGTTAAGGCGACCTTGGAACAACGCCTAAGCCCATACTGGGTCGCGCTGGAGGCCCGCCTCGATCTGATGTTGCAGGCCGCCGACAGCCCGGAAATCGTCGCGTTACAACAGGCCTTAGCCGCCGATGCGGATAATCTTGAATTGAAATACAGCTTGGCCCTGCAGTATAGCCAGCATGAGCGGGTCGAAGATGCCTTGCAGGCGGTGTTGGAGGTGTTGCAAAAGGATAAGCAGTTTCACGACGGGGGTGCTCGTAAAACCATGTTGGATTTACTGCAAAGCCTGGGCAAGGGCGACCCTCTAGCGGCTCAATACCAGCGCAAACTCTTTACCCTGCTCTACTGAGCAGGATAAAGGGGACAGGCAGTGAACCGGTTAGGCCACCCTTGGGGGCAGCCCAGCCAGCCTAGCTAAGGTCGATCCAATTGAATCTTAAGATAGCTACCGGTGACCGAGCCCTTATCGACAGCCAGCTGCTCTGGCGTGCCACTGGCGACAATCTTACCGCCGCGCACGCCGCCTTCAGGACCCAAATCGATCACCCAATCGGCGGTTTTCACCACATCCAGATTATGCTCGATCACCACGACCGTATTGCCGTTGTCGCGTAACCGATGCAACACCTCTAAGAGTTGCTTAATATCCTGAAAGTGCAGACCGGTGGTCGGCTCATCGAGAATATAGAGGGTGCTGCCGGTATCGCGCTTGGACAGTTCGCGCGCCAACTTAACGCGTTGGGCCTCGCCGCCCGAGAGGGTGGTCGCGCTTTGGCCCAGCTTGACGTAAGACAGACCGACATCGGTCAGGGTTTGCAATTTGCGGTAAAGAGCTGGGATGGCCTCGAAAAAGAGCAAGGCATCCTCGATGGTCATATCCAAGACTTGGTGGATATTTTTCGATTTATATCGAATCTCCAGTGTTTCACGGTTGTAGCGCTTGCCGGTGCAAATATCGCAAGGCACATAGATGTCCGCTAGGAAATGCATTTCGACCTTGATCAGGCCGTCGCCCTGGCAGGCCTCACAGCGCCCTCCCTTAACGTTAAAGCTGAATCGGCCCGGTGCATAGCCGCGCGATCGAGCCTCTTGGGTGCCGGAGAAGAGATCTCGGATGGCGGTGAAAATACCGGTATAGGTCGCCGGATTGGAACGCGGCGTGCGTCCGATCGGGCTCTGGTCTATATCGACCACCTTGTCATAGTAATCCAAGCCTTCGATCGCTTTATAGGGTGCGGCCGTCAGGGTGGTGGCATTGTTCAGCGCGGTAGCAGCCAGTGGATAGAGCGTCTGGTTGATCAGCGTGGACTTGCCCGAACCGGATACACCGGTAATGCAGGTAAAGAGGCCAACCGGGATATGCAAATCGACGTTTTGCAGATTGTTGCCGGTCGCGCCGCGCACGGTCAACTGCCGGGTGGGATCGTTTACCGCGCGCTCGGTCGGTATTTCGATACGTTTTTTGCCGCTCAAGTATTGCCCGGTGAGTGAGTTTTTATTCTTCATAACCTGTTCCGGCGTGCCATAGGCGATGATTTCACCCCCATGTACGCCCGCGCCCGGGCCGATATCGAGGACCCAATCGGCCATCTTGATGGCGTCTTCATCGTGTTCAACGACAATCACCGAGTTGCCCATATCGCGCAGATCGGTCAGAGTTTTTAGTAAGCGATCGTTATCGCGCTGATGCAGACCGATCGAGGGTTCGTCAAGAATATACATCACCCCGACCAGGCCAGCACCAATTTGGCTGGCCAAGCGAATGCGTTGGGTTTCTCCACCGGACAGGGTGTCGGCGCTGCGGTTGAGGGTAAGGTAGTCGAGTCCGACGTTCTCTAAAAAGGTGAGCCGTTGAACGATTTCGCGCATGATTTTTTCGGAGATTTGCGCCCGATTGCCGGTCAACTGAAGCTTTTTATAGTAGAGCACCGCATCGGAGATCGACATATGGGTGATTTCCGGCAGCGTTACGCCGTCAATAAAGACGTTGCGCGCGCTTTCTTTGAGTCGACTGCCGTTGCAGCTTGGGCAATGTTGCTCGGCCAAAAACTTGCCCAGCTCCTCGCGCACCGAACCGCTGTCGGTCTCGCGGTAGCGCCGATCCATATTGGGGATAATGCCTTCAAAGGTGTGCTTGCGGTTGTAGATGGCGCCCCGGCTGTTGACATAATTGAAGTCAATTTCGACATCGCCGCTGCCTTCCAAAACCGTCTTCTGGAATTTTTTCGGTAAGCTGTCGAACGGCTTTTCGATATCGACCTTAAAATGACTCGCCAAGGACGTGAGCTGGCTATAGTAGTACACCGAGCGCCGGTCCCAGCCGGATACCGCGCCTTCAGCGAGGGTCAGGCTGGTGTCCCGAACCACTTTCGCGCGATCAAAATATTGTTTCAGCCCGAGTCCGTCGCATTCCTCACAAGCCCCGGCCGGGTTATTGAAAGAAAACATGCGCGGTTCCAGTTCGGTAATGGAATAACCGCAGACCGGACAGGCAAATTTATTGGAAAATAACAGCGTCTCGCCATCACCGTCCATCCAGGCAACTTGGGCGATGCCACCGGATAGGGTCAGGCAGGTCTCAAACGATTCCGCCAGACGCAGCTGCAGGTCATCTCGCACCTTGAAGCGGTCGACCACGGTTTCGATTGAATGCTTCTTGCGCTTGTCCAGCGCCGGCACCTCATCCAGATCCATGATCGTGCCGTCAACCCGCACGCGCACAAAGCCCTGGGCCTTCAATTCGTTAAAAATATGCAGGTGCTCGCCCTTACGATCACGGATCAGCGGGGCGAGCATCATCAGCTTGCTGCCGGCCGGCAAGGCCAACACCTGGTCAACCATTTGGCTGACGGTTTGGGCTTCCAGCGGTTCGCCGTGCTGTGGGCAGCGCGGTTCGCCGACTCGGGCAAATAAGAGTCTGAGATAGTCGTAGATTTCGGTGGTCGTGCCGACCGTTGAGCGCGGATTGTGGCTCGTGGTCTTTTGCTCAATGGAAATTGCCGGTGACAAGCCCTCGATGTGATCGACATCGGGTTTTTCCATCATCGATAGAAACTGTCGCGCATAAGTCGACAACGACTCGACATAGCGTCGCTGGCCTTCCGCATAGAGAGTATCGAACGCCAAGGAGGATTTACCAGAGCCCGACAGACCGGTAATAACCACCAGTTTGTCACGCGGGATATCGATAGAGATGTTTTTTAGGTTATGGGTACGAGCCCCTTGGACGGAAATTATGTCCATGTAATCCTCAATGTTGGCAAAAGCAAAAGCTCAAAGAAAGCATAAATTGGTTAAAAAATCCAGCCCGGCGTGGGGTTGTGTTGCCCGTTAACTCTGGCCTGGCCGCAATGGGGCTAGGCCGCAGGACGGTTATCGAGGTGATCGGGTCCTGGCCGACACTGGATCTCAGCAGGACCAAAAAAACGATCCCAGTCTGCTGTTCGGATGTACAGTTTGCAACGTTTTTTTTAGTCTTTTTCTTTACTAGGGCAAGGGGGCGCGCATCTGTTAGAATTCGCGTTTTTCCAGCCATAAGATTTAACGGTCTATGTCACTGAATAATCTGGAACGCAGGGCCCTAATTGGTCTGGCGATGCTTTACGCGACCCGAATGCTCGGCCTGTTTATGGTGTTGCCGGTGCTGTCGCTTTATGGCTTGGATCTGGAGGGTGCAAATAGCGCCAACCTCGGTCTGGCATTGGGCATCTATGGCATTACTCAGGCGGTGTTGCAGATTCCCTTTGGCGCGGCTTCGGACCGCGTCGGTCGTAAGCCGATGATCCTTATTGGCTTGCTGGTGTTTTGCCTGGGCAGCGTGATCGCAGCCTTGTCTGATAACGTTATCGGCCTGGTTGTCGGTCGAGCTCTGCAGGGCTCCGGCGCTATTTCCAGTGTGGTTTTGGCCCTGCTAGCCGACTATACCCGGGAGACCGAACGGTCCAAGGCGATGGCGGTAATCGGTGCAGTGATCGGTGGCTCTTTTGTCTTGGCAGTGATGTTAGGGCCTTGGATTGCAAAGTTGGCCGGTCTTAACGGCCTGTTCTGGTTTACCGCCTGCTTGGCTCTGCTGGGTCTGCTGGTGGTCTACCTACTGCCGCCGGTGCCGCCGCTTCAACAGCATCCGGAGCGTCAGGTGCGCGGCGACCTGGTTAAGACGGTCTTCGCCGATAGCAATGTATTGATTCTCAGTTTGGGGATCTTTTTCTTGCATATGACCATGACGGCCCTGTTTGTCGCCTTACCCGTGATACTGGTTGCGCGCGGTTTTGTCGCAGCAGAACTGGGCAGCATCTATGCCCCGGTGATGATTTTGGCCTTTCTCGGCATGGCGCCGATGATGATGGCCGCGGAAAAACGCAGCGCCCATATCCGCTACTTGCGCTTTGCCGCCAGTTTTATATTTGTCGCGCTGTTGGCCATAGGCCTTGTGCCCAGCGGCGCGGCGACGGCAATGTCGCTGTTGTTGTTTTTTGTTGGCTTCAATTTCATCGAGGCCACCTTACCGTCGCTCTTGAGTCGTAAGGTGGATCCGAGCCGGCGAGGTACCGCCATGGGCGTGTTTGCTACCGCGCAGTTTCTCGGTGCGGCGCTGGGTGGTATCGCGGGTGGGCTATTATTTGTCGATCAAAACATCGGCCTAATTGTCGCGCTGGGCATCGGCGCACAATTAATTTGGATTGTACTCTTAACGGTCGTTAAGCCGGTCATCAAAGCAGACGCTAAGACGGCCTAGGCCCCTCTGCAGTGAAATGCCCAGGGGCTTGAATTTGCGGCTTAACTAATAGATAGTTTATGAATTAGAACCACGGTAAATAGGAATTGTTATGGCTAAAGGTACAGTAAACAGGGTTATTATTCTCGGTCGTTTGGGTCAGGACCCAGAAGCCCGTTCAACGGCCAATGGCACCCAAGTGGTGAATTTGAACGTTGCCACCAATGAGTTGGGCCGTGCGGATGAGCAGGGCAATCGCCCAGATCTCACCGAATGGCACCGCATCGTGTTGTTTGGTCGGATGGCTGAAAATGCGGCGCAGTATTTGAAGAAGGGTTCTCAGGTTTACATCGAGGGCCGTGTGCAAACGCGTAAATGGCAGGACCAGAGCGGCCAAGACCGTTACTCAACCGACATCATCGCCAACGATATGCAGTTTATCGGTGGCGGCGGTGGCGGTCAGGGCGGCGGGCAGCAGGGTTCCGGTGGCAATTACAATCAGGCGCCACAAGGTGGTGGTTTTACCCAGCAACCGGCGGCACCGGCCAGTAACTATAATCAGCCGCAGCAGGGTGGCTATAACCAATCGCAGCAGGGTGGCTATAACCAACCGGCCCAGGGCGGTCAGGCGCCGGCCCCAGCGCAATCATCTCGGCAAGCACCACCGCCAGCCCCGAGTCAGCCAGCGCCACCGGCGCCGGGTTTTGATGACTTTGACGATGATATTCCGTTTTAGGGGTTACCTAAGAGCATTTGCGTGAAGTAATTTAATTAGCCCCTGAATATAGGGGCTTTTTTTATTGGCGCTGACCCGTCCTGAAATAAGTTGACACCTTGGAGACTTATTTATGGAATCCTGTTCTAACACAGGCCGAAAGCGCACTCAGCGTGATTACACCCTGGCCTTTAAATTGTCAGTGGTCGACCAAGTTGAAAAAGGCGAACTCACCTACAAACAGGCTCAAAAGCGCTACGGCATTCAAGGCCGATCAACCGTTTTGGTGTGGCTTCGTAAGCATGGTACCTTGGACTGGACCTCTCAACGTGTAAAACCCCTCATGAATAAAGAAACCCCAGAACAAAAAATTAAACGGCTCGAGAAAGCCCTCGAAGACAAAGAAGATTACATTTACCTGATGGATGAAACGATCAAGCGAGTCGACCAGATTAAGGGGACCTCTTTCCGAAAAAAGTTCTTAGAGTTGTTGCCCGAGAAGCTCAAGCAAGAGGACGAATGACACTGGCTCGAAGCTGTCGTTTGATAGGTATTTCTCGACAAGCCATGTATCAAGAGCTTGCTCGAAAACGCCAAAAATCAACGGCGCTATCACCCGTACTGGACTGGGTATATACGATACGTCGTGACTTGCCGCGCTTAGGTGGCCGGAAGCTCTACCACCTTTTGCAGCCAGAGCTCCAACGGCAACAGATTAAACTGGGGCGGGATGGTTTGTTTACGCTATTAAGGCAGCATCGTCTCTTAATCATGCCGGCACGTCAGTACCGTAAAACCACGCACAGTAAGCATTGGATGCGAAAATACCCAAACCTGTACCAGGGAATGGCCATTGACCGACCAGAGCAGGCCTATGTGAGCGATATCACATACTTGGAAAGTCGAGAGGGGGTGCATTACCTCTCGTTGGTGACCGATGCGTATTCTCGAAAGATTGTAGGTCATCACGTCAGTGATGATCTGTCAGCGAAATCCGTGGTAAAGGCATTAGACCAAATGCTTATCGAACGACAGAGCAGAGAACGGGCCATTCATCATTCGGACCGAGGACTACAATACTGTTCTGAGCTGTATCAATCACGCTTGGCGTCACAAGGTATCACGCCTTCAATGACCACAGGCTACGATTGTTACCAGAATGCGTTGGCAGAGAGGATTAACGGCATTCTAAAAAACGAGTTCTTAATCCATCAATACAAAGACAAAGAGGAGCTGGAGCAGGTCGTGAAAGAGTCAATCGATGCGTATAATCACAAACGACCGCACAGCAGTTTGGGGATGCGAACCCCAGCAAGCGTGCATGAAAAAGCCAACTGAGATGCTCAGTTGGCTCAATAAAAACCGTCAACATATATTAGGACGGGGCAGCGCCGCGAATATTATTGGGCGTAGCTTGGCGGACCTAAAAAAGCAAGCCGCTGATCGCATCGGCGGTTTCTTGTTGAGATAGCTGGTATTTTGCATTTCTAATGTAGATATTGGTCATGACAAGATCTATTAATAGCAACTGCCCTACTTTGGACGCCAGCTTCCCCGCTGTTAGGGGGGATTCAGGTGAACTGGCGACTAATAGACAGTCGGCGTCCTTTGCTAACGGGCTTTTTTTGGTATTGGAAATCGCAATAACTTTTGCACCCTGTTCTTGTGCGAGTTTGGCCGCTTTGACGATATCGACAGTTGAGCCGCTGCTTGAAATGCAAATAACCACGTCGTTCTGCTTTCGCTTTACCGCACTCATTAAACCTAAGTGCATATCGCTGTATGCCCGCGATGTAATTCCCAGTCTTATCATTCGATATTCAGCGTAGTTGGCGATAATAGACGATGCGCCGACACCATAAATATCGACTGATTCGGCCTTATCTATCCAGTCCGCACACTGCTTTATGAGCAGGCTGTCTATGAGTTCGGCAGTTGTTGCCAGGGCCTGCATGGCATCATTGGCAGTGTCGAAGGGGGTTTCGAAAGTATTATTGGTGCCGTTGTTCTTCTGTGCATTGAGAGAACCCTTACTATTCAACTCAATAGCAAGAGACATCTTAAAATCTGCAAAGCTGTTAAAGCCAATGTCTCGACAAAACCGAATAACACTTGCTTCACTTGATTTGGCATTCTCACTCAATTCTGTAATTGTTTGAAAAATCACTTTATCTGGTTCTTTTTTAACATAACTGCCAATGCGTTCTAGGGCGGGGGAGAGTCCATTAGTGTTGGAAAGAAGCTGCGCCAAAACCTTAGGTTGAGTTTTCATCATATATCTCAAGTGGGATCCAATGGTAGGCACTTTACTAAATCAAACTTCCACTAGCAAATATTCCTTCATGAAAGGCATGGTGTATGAAATATTTCATCATGGCGTATTGAAATATTATTTCACTGGTGTTAGTTTATGGTGAAATATTTCAGCTTTCATTATTGTTATGATTATTAGCTTCATATAAGGTTAATGTTTCTTATGAGCGACCTAGATATAAGTACCAATGTCCGCCAGCGACTTGATCGCGGTCTCATAGTGTCATGTCAGCCCGTCTTGGGTGGCCCAATGGATTCGATAGTTATCATAACTGCTATGGCTAGAGCGGCGGTGGAGGGAGGCTGTCACGGTCTGCGAATTGAAGGCGCTGCTAATGTGGCAGCAGTTTTTAGTGCAGTGAGTGTGCCCATCGTAGGCATTATTAAGCGCGACTTGACCGACAGTCCGGTAATTATAACGCCCTTGTTGGCAGATGTTGATTCCTTAGCTAGAGCTGGCGCACAGGTTATTGCATTTGATGCCACTAACCGCAAGCGCCCAGTGCCCGTGAAACAGCTTATTGAGCGAATACATCAGCATGGTTGCTTGGCAATGGCTGATGCCTCCAGCTTTGAAGACGGTTTAAACGCCTATCAGTTAGGGTGCGACTACATTGGCAGTACGCTTTCGGGTTATACCTCAGGGGTGGCGCCAGACTTGCCAGACATAGGCTTGGTGACCCAGCTGAAATTGGCCGGATGTGAGGTGATTGCGGAAGGCCGATATAATTCACCTGAATTAGCGGCAGCCGCGTTGCACGCTGGCGCCTTCGCTGTGACAGTCGGTTCAGCCATAACTCGAATCGAAAGAATTTCTAGTTGGTATGTTACATCATTGGCAAATGTTGATTACCCAGTTGGGGGGACAAGCAGGTGATACTTGCATTGGATATTGGTGGAACCAAGACTTCGGCGGCCTTAATAGGCCCCAACTTAAAAATTGTCGAAAAAAGGAGTATATCAACCCAATCGCCGAATTGGGCCATGTTTGCGCGAGCGTTAAGGGAGTTGATCGGAACTTGGCAATTTGATCGAGTTGCAGTGGCCACGACGGGTCGAATAGTCGAGGGCGTTTTACAGCCACTTAATACGGAGATGATTTCGTTCTGGAACGCCTTGCCTATTACCGATGAATTAACAAAATTATTTAGCCAGCCCGTATTCGTGGTTAATGATGCAGCGGCTGCAGCTTGGGGTGAATTCCAATGCATGCAAACCAGCGATGGTCCGCTGGTGCACAGCATCCTATATCTAACGATTTCCACGGGAGTAGGCTCGGGTTTAATTGTAAACGATAGGCTTGTGAGCAGTGCGAATGGCTTGGCTTCCCATGCTGGGCACTGTCAGCATTCCTTGCCCGGACTGGGTGTATACCATTGTTCCTGTGGTCGTACGAACTGTATTGAAACCATTGCCTCGGGAACCGCGATTGCTCATCGAGCAACGGTTGCTTGTGGCGAAACACTCAGCACTATTGAGGTCTTTGCTCGATACTACACCCACAGCGAATGTGCGCGGGTAATCGACCAAGCTGCCCATGCGATATCGGATCTGATTGTCAACATGAATGCAACAATGGGCATAGACCGTGCAGTGCTGGGCGGTGGGGTTGGATTACTTGATTTATTTCGCGAGCGAGTGAGGTTTTATATGCTTAAAAATCCGACGGTATTTCGAGCTGAGATCACAACAGCTGCCTTAGGTTCCGATTCGGGTCTGGTCGGAGTTGCACAATTAAGTAATAAGGATGAGGCTGGTTAAGCAGAATAAGGTGTAGCATTGTTAATCTAATCTGAGGGTTATGCTCGGTAGTTCTGGGGCTGAGGTTAGGTGACACAAAATTCAGATATGCAATTCACAAAATATTTTTTTGGTAACGTGAATAGAATAAATGGAATATTTATATATAATTTTTTAATGTAATTCGGAGGTTTATATGACTAAAAATTTTGCTGGAGAATATGCAGCGCTGCTTACCCCGTTTGACCAGAAGGAAAACATAGATTTTAAAAGCCTGCAGTCGTTAGTTGTTAATGCAATAGACCAAGACTTAACGGGGGTTTATGTGGGTGGTTCTACGGGCGAGGCCTTTTTGCAAAGTCAGGCCGAAAGAAGAGATTGTTTGGAGTCGGTAGCTGAATCAAGTTTAGGGAAGTTAAATCTGATCGCTCACGTAGGTTCTATCCGAACTAAGGATTGCTGTGAGCTGGCTAATGCGGCCAAAGGTGCAGGCTATCATGCCGTCTCTGCAGTTACGCCGTTCTATTACGGTTTTAGTTTTGATGCTTTACTTGACCACTATCGAGCGATAGTGGATGCGGCAGACGGACTGCCCATGATTGTATATAACATACCCGTTCTGACAGGTGTTGCACTGAGTGATATGCAAATTGAAGAATTACTTAACTTGGAAAACGTCATAGGGATAAAGCAAACATCTATTGATCTGTACCAGCTGGAAAAAATCGCCAACAGAAATCCGGGAAAGATAGTTTTTAATGGGTTTGATGAAATATTCCTTCCTGGGCAGATGGCTGGAGCTCAGGGTGGTATTGGTAGTACTTATAATGTTATTGGAAGTAAATATAAAGAAATTCAAAAATTAATTTGTAGTGGCGATGTGGGTAGGGCGAAGTCTGTACAGAAATCCGCGAATAGGCTAATCGATTTATTGGTTCTTGTTGGTGTAATTCCAGGGTTGAAATACATATTGCAACAGAAAGGCATCATTGCGACAGATACGGTTAGGGCGCCTTTTAGGATGTTGGATTCTATGCAGAAAAGATTAGTTGATGATTTTATTAGTTCAGCTTTATGAGATTAACTAATACCTCAACTTCTTGATATTTATATTTAGTCGTGATGTGATTTATTTTTACATTCCGGGTGCGTGTCGAATTTTTAAATCGACTGTTTTGATTTAACAAAGAAAAAAGAAAAAAGAAAAAAGTTAATGAGAATGTAGTGATGGTTCCATTGCCAAACCCAGGCTGGGTCTATCTTACGGGAAAGGTGTCTGTATTTTTAGATGGTCTCAGGCCGTCTTGTAAATCAGATGGGTTGTATTATAATAACAATTATAGGTGAAGTAATGAAAAAAATATTCGGAATAGCAGCACTAATTGCAGCTATACAGGTATCATCTTCTTTTGCTTTTGCGGAAAAGGTGAACCAATTGTCTGATGTTCGTGTACGGCAGGCCATTGCCTATGCAATTGACATGGAGACTATTGCTGACACTTTGCTAGAAGGGAAGGCCATTGCGGCCGACTCGATGATTCCTAATGGGGCTTGGAAAGCGCCTGGCCTTGATAATTATGGGTATAATCCAGACAAGGCGCGTGCGTTATTAAAAGATGCCGGCTGGGATGACACGCAAACGCTCGATGTAGTTTACTACTATGGCGATCAATTGACAGCCGACCTAATGGTAGCGCTGCAGGCCTATCTGGGTGATGTTGGTATTAAGATTACCTATCGAAAACTTGAAGGTGATGTAGGTGGCCAATTAGGTAAATTGGCTACTGCAGGTTCTGAAACAAGTGCCATTGAGTGGGATATGGCATACGGTGCGAAAGCGGCGTTAGCTTTACAGGAATATTATAATGGCTACCAGTCAGGCAAGAACTCCTATTCGCCCGGTAGTGCGCAAGTCGACAAATTGATCAGCCGAATAAATGGTACTGTCAATGTAAAGGAGCAGAAGCAGGCTTTTGTTGATTTCGAGAAATATGAAAACAAGAATCTAACTGATATTCCTTTGTATTATCAGCAGCTTTTTGTGTATGAAAGTGATCGCATAAATCGTCACGGTGGATCCTATGGCAACGAGCAATTCAATTATGATTGGGGTCTATTAGACTGGACTGTTGAAGCTGATAAGGACGGCAAGAGAGTCGCTTATACCAATACCGCTCCAAGCCAGTTTTTCGAGCATCCTTGGCTAAATCCTGGCATAACAATCCAGCAAAAAATAACTTTTGATCGGCTCTTGACTGCGGATGGTTCCCTGGTGCCAACCAAAGGTCAGTTAGCCAAGAGCTTTAAAGTAAGCAAAGACGGCATGTCGGTGTCATTCGAACTTAAAAAGGATTTGAAATGGCATGATGGTTTTGACCTGACAGGTAGTGATGTTAAAGGGTCTGTCGAATTGGCAATGAAGGTTCCTGGCATTAACGCAGTGTTCGCTAAAACGTTTGAATCAATTGAGGGTGCTCAAGACTATACCTCTGGCGGTGTGAAAGGAGTATCGGGTATTGTTGTGGATGGGCGTAAGGTGACGTTCAATTTCGCAACCTTAGATCCCAACATGTTGTTAACCTTTAGTCAGTTCCCTCCATTGCCTATGCACCTATTGGGTAGCGTAAATCCACTGGAATTTCAACAGCAGTCATATTGGCAAAATCCGGTGGGTTCCGGTCCGTATAAGATTGAAGAAGTTCAGATGAACGATTTTGTTCGATATACGCCATTTGCCGACTATCATGGTGGAATTGCAAAGATAGGCGAGATCGTTTCATTCCCAAGCGGCGAAAATGACGCGAACGTTTTGAAAAATGCGGCAGCAGGCAGACTCGACTTTGGCTTTACAAAATCGGTTGGGGATGTCAAGGCTCTTGAGGCAATGGAAAATATGAAAGTTGTTCCTGCTGATATTCCATACACTCGTTCGCTGCGGATGAACTCATATCCAAAAAAACCATAGTTAGATAAAGTTCAGGCAACCTGAAGAAATTCAGGTTGCTTTTTTGTATTTTTTATAAATATTATATTTGTCAACGCTATTTTTTTTATTACTAATATAAACATAGGAAACCGAAATGCTAACATTTATTATTCGGCGATTATTAATTGTATTCCCCATGTTGATAATAATTAGCTTCTTGGTATATCTAGGATTAGAACTTACTCCAGGTGATGCTGTTTCCCATATGATTAATCCGGAAATTGCGAATCAAATTTCACCAGAACAACTTTTGGCGCTGCGAGAAAATTTGGGTCTAAATAAACCTTTTATTGAGCGGTATTTTATATGGCTATCGCATGTATTACGGGGTGACTTTGGCCACTCGCTATCAGGTGGGGTCGCCATTTCTGAAATTGTTTTTGATCGCTTGCCTGCTACGTTAGAGCTATCTTTTGTTGCTATTGTTTTTTCGACGATATTTGGCTGTGTCTTGGGTATATTTGGTGCTCTAAATAAAGGCACTTGGACTGATAGCACCCTATCTGTCACGGGTATGCTCGGTATTTCAATACCAGAGTTTTTCTTTGGGCTTGTGGCTATTTTGCTCTTTGCTCTGCACCTGCATTGGCTCCCCGTTGGTGGACGTTTGTTGCCGGGTTATGATTCGTTTTTTGATAGGATCCCTCACTTAGTGTTACCCGGGTTAGTGATGTCGCTGATGATGACTGCTGGGGTTATGCGCTATTCTCGGTCAGCAATGCTGGATTCGCTCTCTAGGGAGTTTATTCGGACTGCTCGGGCTAAAGGTTTATCTGAATGGCGCATAAATTTCATCCATGGGTTTAGAGTAGCTTTAACACCTGTGGTTGTGTTGATCGGCTTCAGATTGCCGATTATGATTGGTGGTTCAGTGATAATTGAACAAGTATTTCAATGGCCAGGTATTGGCAACGAATTTGTTTTTGCAGTGCGCGGTCAAGATTATCCCTTAGTGATGATGATAGCTCTGCTGTCCGTATTTGCTGTTTTGATATCAAGCCTAGTTATAGACGTGTTGACAGCACTTATCGATCCGCGTATTCGATTGAATTAACGGAGTTAATTTATGATAAATAGAACCGAATCAGCACTAAATAGAAAATTTGATCTTTTGCTTGCAATGGAAGAAGCCGGAAAGCTAAAGCCCAGAAAGGGCAATAGAGCGATGCGGAAGATGTTTAATAATAAATTGGCTCTGGTCGGCTTGGTCGTATTTTTAATTATCACCTTATCTTCAGTGTTTGCCCCTTTTTTAGTGGATCACGATCCACAAAAAATTGATCTGAGAGGTATGCTACAAGAGCCATCTTCTGAGCACCTATTTGGCACGGATAAGACAGGGCGAGATGTGTTTTCTAGGGTTTTATATGGTGGTCGTGTTTCAATATTAGTAGGCTTAGGAAGTGCACTAATTGCAGCATTTATAGGTGTTGGCATCGGTAGTTACGCAGGCTATAAGGGAGGGTGGGTAGATCTATTGGCGTTGAGGATGTCTGAAATATTGATGGCCTTTCCGCAAATTATATTGGTTTTACTGTTGGTTTCTATTGTGGGGCAAAGTTTATTAAATCTTATTTTTATCTTTGTCTTAACCGGCTGGGGACCAATGTACAGACTAACCCGAGCACAATTTCTTTCGCTCAGAGAAGAGGAATATGTTCAAGCTCTACGAAGCTTCGGGTTATCCACATCTGTTATTTGCTATAAACATATTTTGCCAAACGCATTGGGGCCTATTGCAGTTAATATCACCCTGACAACGGCAATGTTTATATTGGCAGAGGCCGGGCTCAGTTTTCTCGGTCTGGGTGTCCCTCTCAACATACCGACCTGGGGAAATATCCTGAATGTAGCGCAAGATCTAAGGGTATTGCAAAATTATTGGTGGCTTTGGCTTCCGGTAGGAATGGTAATTTCCCTTTTTGTAATGAGTATTAATTTTATTGGTGATGGTCTACGCGACTCCGCCGATCCAACTCAACAGGGGTAGTTCAATGGTTGATGATATTGCTTTGAGCGTTAGGGATTTAAAAACATACCTATATACCAACAACCGATGTAATAAGGCCATAAATGGTGTTTCGTTTAATGTTTTGAAAGGTAAGACACTTTGTATTGTCGGCGAAAGTGGTTGTGGAAAATCCATTACTGCCTTGTCGATTATGCAGCTTTTGCCAGATTTATCTAGAATTGAAGACGGCGGTATTACCTATTTCTCTGAAAAAGGTCCGATGCGTTTAGACCAACTTCCTCGGAAAGGTGTGGAAATTAGAAAAATACGAGGGGCTGAAATAGCCATGATTTTTCAGGACCCCATGACAGCTTTGAATCCTGTATTTACAGTAGGATATCAAATCGCGGAGAGCCTAAGGCAGCATTCAGTCCTAAACGACAAAGAGATAAAGTTAAAAGTAATTGATTTATTGCATACCATGGGTATTCCAATGCCAGAGGTGAGGATGAATGAATTTCCACATCAGTTCTCTGGCGGTATGCGACAACGAGTCATGATCGCCATAGCGATGTCTTGCAATCCAAAAGTCTTAATAGCTGATGAACCGACCACGGCCTTAGATGTTACCACTCAAGCACAGATCTTCACATTAATGGATAAGCTTAAGCAAGAACACAAAACTGCCATTATGTTAATCACTCATGATATGGGTGTTGTAGCGGAACTGGCCGATAATGTAGCCGTTATGTATATGGGCAATATTGTTGAAGCCGGCACTGTTGAGGATGTCCTGCGTCGTCCTAAGCATCCGTATACCCGAGCCTTGTTGGCGTCAATACCCATATTAGGTCGAGGGCGGCAACAGAACATTAAGGCTATTCGAGGATCCACCCCAGATTCCTATGACCGACCTAAGGGGTGTAGTTTTGCACCGCGATGTGACTATGCTACTCAGGCCTGTGACGAGATGCCAGATGAAATTTATATTTCCGCAACTCATAGTGTCAGGTGTTCCCAATTGGAGGCCATTTCATAAATGAACAATCATACTGATAATTCTAACCAACTCCTCGGAGTTGAAGCTAAGCCTAATCAAGCATTGCCTGCTGACCCTAATGAGAAAATATTGGCATTGCGTGATCTGAAGTTATTTTTTCCGGTTAAAACTGGAGTATTCAAAAAAACAACGGGGCATGTGAAAGCTGTAGACGGCATAGATTTAGATATTTATAAAGGTGAGGTACTTGGCCTTGTGGGTGAAAGTGGTTGCGGCAAAACGACATTGGGAAAAGCGATTCTGCAGCTCATTAAGCCAACAAGTGGCGCGGTCTATTATCAAGGCTCAATAACCAATCAGCTGCCCATTGATCTTTGTAAACTTAGTCGCGACGAAATGATTCCGTTTAGGAAGAATTTACAGATCGTTTTTCAAGATCCTCATTCCTCACTTAATCCAGCCTTCACTATTTTTGGTTCTCTTGAAGACCCCTTAAAAGCACATGGTTTCTCAAAGAAGGCCGAGCGACGAAGGGTTATTGGCGATTTATTAGTATCGGTAAATTTACATCGAGAAGATATGGACCGTTACCCTCATGAGTTCTCGGGTGGCCAGCGGCAGAGGATTGGCATTGCGCGAGCGTTACTCGTTAATCCCGAACTTGTAGTTTGTGATGAGGCCGTCAGTGCATTAGATGTCTCAATACAAGCACAGGTATTAGAACTGTTGCTAAAATTGAGAGCTGAACGTAACCTAACTTACGTTTTCATTACCCATGATCTTAGCGTGACTGAATATATTTGCGACCGGATTGCAGTGATGTATTTAGGTAAGATTGTCGAGCTGGCTAATGCGGACGATCTCTACAGTCACACATTACACCCCTATACTGAGGCTCTTTTGTCAGCAATTCCAATCGCTGACTTAGATCGGAGATCGCATCGGATTATTCTAGAAGGGGACGTCCCCAGCCCCTTAAATCCGCCATCAGGTTGTCCTTTTCACCCGAGATGCCATAAAAGAATAGAGCGTTGTAAAACTGAAGTGCCGACATTGAAGGCGGTCCGTTCTGATAAGGGTATGCACATGGTTTCGTGTTTATTAAGCGAATAGATCCCAAGAGCTAAAGAGGTTTTTCGACGATAATGGCTACGTAGTGTTTGAAGGGTTTCTGGATCAAGGTGAGTGTTTGAACCTAGTAGCCTAGTCGCAGATGGTCATTGAGACTGCGGTGCCATCAGCTATAGCTGTTACGATGTCCATTTTAAAGATAAATTAAATTTAGTCACCCTAAAGCACGTAGAACGTATCCACAATTAGAGCGATTATTATCGCGAGCTTCCTCACAAAGGCCTTGGTGTCATTATCCGACTAGCTGTTAGGTGGGCTGTGGAGCTGAAAAAGCATGCATTGTTTCAATGAGGTCGCAGTAGGCGGAGCGGGTATGCCTGCTCATCAAGATGACAATTATTTCAAGGTTAAGCATCAAACGGCCGTGACCACGTGGTTGTCATCAAGCCACGCCGACGAGTTTAATGGTGCAATTTGTTATATCCCAGGCTTACATAAAAATGGCCTACTCGATCATGGCAACACATAGATCTTGGGGTTTTCGTTGGCAATCAATGATTGGTCTGACAATGACCAAAAATTAGTCGTCGGGCCCTATGAACAAAAGGCTGGGCTGTTTGAGCTACAAGGCTATTGAGTCTTTGACTTGGTTAAATAACTGGTTAAACACCCGACATAGAGGATACTTCCTCAAGCTCATATATAGCACACTGTTCGTCCTAGGTTAGCCTTTCGTGCCCGGTCGGTGGTGCTAATAGGATACCGTTTCGGTGGACCGGTAGTAGGACCGGATGTGTTCCCTAGATAAACCTAACTTGATTCAGCAAACACTGTCTCTCAACTTGACCAGTTAGTGTTCTTTTCTGTATGGGTGCAATCCCCGTCACGGTGCGGGGCTTGTACTCTCACGATAACGAAGGTTGCATATTACCAGGGCTGCTGAGCTAGGCCCTGTTCCGTGACCGGGCAGCGTAGCAACGATCAGCTCGCTAGCCTGGCGCGGCTGGACTCACTAGAGCACCTAATGAGTTCAGATCCTAATCTAGGGGTCAAATTTACGATGAACTGTGTTGTTCTGAGATCAAGCTGCCTATAATTCCGACCTTGAATTCCTTAAGGATCTATTGTGATCGAAATATCTGCCACGCTCAGCTTTCTCGTTTTAGGGTCCGATGGCCAGGCGGGTTTGGCGTTGTGCCAATATTTCTCTGAACGCCGCGTGCCGTATCAGGGCATAGCGACCCAGGAGTGCGCTTCGCTGGATCTGTTGGCGCAACAGATCGCTACAACGGAGCACCGCTATGTGTTTAATTTGCTGTTCGAAGAACCGACCGGTCATAGTCTGGCGGTGATTGATCACTGGACGCCGTTAGCAGAAACCATTGCAACCCGTTGCGCCCAGCATCAGCGGGGTCTGTTTCAGTTGTCCAGTGCTCGGGTCTTTTCCGGAAAGCTGGCTCGTGCTTATTCGGAGTTGGATGTGCCGGACCCAATTTCGCCCTTGGGGCAACAGTACTGGGCGATCGAGCAACGCACGGCCGAGCTGTGCCCACAGTCGATCCTAGTGCGACCCGGTTGGCTGTTCAGCGAATACGGGACAAACTTCCTGACCCAATTGGTCGATGCGGCCATTGGCCAGCAGGCCTTGAACATCACCGGTAAGTTGCGCGGCAATCCGACCGATGCCCATGCCTTGGCCAAGGTCCTGCTCGCCATGGCCGAACAGCTTGACTGCAACGCCCAGGAGCCAGCCCTATGGGGTACATACCACTACGGCGACAGTGACGCCTGCAGTCTCTTTACCTTTGCTAAGGCGGCGATTACCGCGGTTAAGTCGATGACCGAAGTTCAGGTTGAGACCGTAGAGGAGGGTGAAACGGTCACTATGGTGAATACCATCGCGGAGCCGGAAAATTCCGAACTGGCCTGTAAGAAAATCCTCTCAACCTTTGGCATTAAACAGCGGCCTTGGCGCCGAGGTATTCACGATGTACTGAAGAGTCTCTATCCCAGCCCCAATTAGGTTCGTCAGATTTGCCAAACAGTTCTCAGTTCTTGGCTATGCTTCTAGGTGATAACCTAAGGTTTTAGCCCAACTATGCCCACCCATGATCTATCTAAAATGCGTTTAACGGCCGGTCTCAGCATTAATCTGGAGGTTACCGGTGGGGAGGGGCAACAGCGCTACAAGGGCACCCTGATTGGCCTCGTGCCTGGGCGCACGGTATTGGTCAATACCCCAATGTTGGGCGATAAGCGGCCATTGTTGTTGCGTAAGAGCCAGGCGGTGGTGTGCCGATTTTTGTCTCACAAGGTTGTCTGTGCCTTTCGCAGCCAGGTGGTGCACCTCTGTACAACACCGATGCATTATATGCATCTGGGTTGGCCCAGTGAGGTAGAGGTCGGTACGGTGCGCAAATCTGAACGGGTTACGGTGAATTTACCGGTAGTGATTATTAATCAGACCAAAAACAGTGGCGAGGGTGCGCACGGCGCCATTGTCGATCTGTCGACCTCCGGTGCTCGTTTGGAGTCTGTTGATCCCGTCGGAGGAGTCGGTACACCGATTCTGGTCAGAGGCAAGGTTCTAGTCGGCCATGTCTCGAGATTGATTTCGATTGAGGCGCTGATCGTGGCCGAAGTGGGTAAATTTGAATTGGCCAATACCACCGCTGCCTACGGCATCGAGTTTACGGTGTTATCGGACCTGGATTTTCTGGCCTTGCAGGCCTTTGTCAACTGTCAAATAATCAAGCAAGACGACACCGATTGACGGCGCCCATGCCGACGGACGGGGCATTTGCCCAAACCTAGGTGCTGCGCTGGACGGCCATGGCTGCTAGGGCGGCTAGGGCGCGTTGGTAATCGCCGGTCGGAAAGTCTGCCAGGCTGGCAATGGCGCGCTCAGCGTGCTCAATCGCCTTGGCTTCGACATAGGCCAGGGCCTTGGTGCGTTGCAAAATTTGCAATATGTCGGGTAGTTGCTCGAGCGCGCCTTTGCGAATGGCGCGACGGATCAGCTTGACCTCGGCGTCGGTGCCCATCGCCATCGCATGAATCAATGGCAGGGTCGGCTTACCCTCGGCCAGATCATCACCAACGTTTTTGCCCAAGGTGGCCGAGTCGCCTGAATAGTCCAAAACGTCATCGATCAATTGAAACGCCAGACCCAAGTTTAGGCCATATTGCGCCAAGGCCTTGGTCTGTTCAGGAGTACAACCGGACAGGATGGCTGAAGTCTCTGCCGATGCCTGAAAAAGTATCGCGGTTTTACCCGTGATTACACTCATATACTGCTGTTCTGTGGTGTCAGGGTTCTTCACGTTCATTAGCTGCATCACTTCGCCCTCGGCTATCTGGCGAGTCGTGTTAGCCAGACGTTCCATGACCGATAGGTTACCAATCTTGACCAAAAGTTCGAAGGAGCGAGCATACAAAAAGTCACCAACCAACACACTGGGCGCGTTGCCCCAGTTGGCATTGGCCGTGGGCCGGCCGCGGCGCATGTCGGAAACGTCGACGACGTCGTCGTGTAGCAGAGTCGCGGTATGCAAAAACTCGATCACGGTGGCCAATTCATGGTGCTTGCTGGTAACGCCGCCGGTTAGGCCAGCTGTTAGCAGCACCAGGGTGGGGCGCATGCGCTTCCCGCCACTGGATATGATGTGTTCGGCTATTTTTTCAACCATCGGCACGCCTGAGGCGAGTTGCTGGTGAATAGTCTTGTTGACCGCGTCGAAATCGTCGGCGATAGTCTGAAATACGGCTTTTTGGTCCATCTAAGGATAGTTCTGCAGCTGCTATTGGGTGGGGATGCTAGGGAGCTGATTGCAGCCTGTCAAGAACGTTAACAAACGACTTGCATCGAGTGGGCTAAATCCGTATTATTTGCCGCCCGATCGGATAGCAACATTCCCTGTTATAGGGTGCCACAGCGTAGGCGTCGCCTTTAGAAACAGGTAGTAATGGTTTTCAGGATTGGTTGGTTAACTTTATTGGAGTAATTTATGTACGCTGTAATTGTGTCTGGCGGTAAGCAATACCGTGTCAGCGAAGGGCAAACCCTCAAGCTGGAAAAAATTGAAGCTGAAACTGGTGTCACCATCAGTTTTGAACGAATTCTGCTGGTTGCAGATGGCGATAAGATCAACATCGGCGCACCTGTTGTTGCCGGCGCTGTTGTTACAGCAGAAATTATTGCGCAAGGTCGTCACAAGAAAGTGAAGATCATGAAGTTCAAGCGTCGTAAGCACCACATGAAGCAAATGGGCCACCGTCAATGGTTCACTGAAGTTAAAATTACTGGTATCCAGGCATAACGGAGATAAATTATGGCTCATAAAAAAGCTGGTGGTAGTACTCGTAACGGTCGCGACTCGGAAAGCAAGCGTCTCGGCGTTAAAGCTTTCGGTGGCGAGGCTGTATCATCGGGCTCTATCATCATTCGTCAACGTGGCACTCGTTTCCACGCAGGTTTGAACGTAGGTATGGGTAAAGACCATACATTGTTTGCAAAAACCGACGGCAAAGTTGAATTTGTTGTTAAGGGTGGAAACAACCGCAAGTTTGTTAACATCGTAGCGTAATCTACGCACTTAACTCCTAAAAAGCCTCGCCGTGTTGCGGGGCTTTTTGCGTTTAAAGCAGGGTGTATCCAACAGTGAAACGTGCTGCTAGTTGATATTTTGGTGTTGAATATACGCTGTATTTTGTTTGCTCGGACCGGCGCATAGAACTTAAGATGTTAAGGCCTGTTCGGTTCAAGCTTACCTAACATTTAATGAGTATTAAAAGATGAAGTTTGTAGATGAAGCCACAATTGCGGTCGAAGCCGGCCATGGTGGCAAGGGTTGCCTGAGTTTTCGGCGCGAGAAATTTATCGCCAAAGGCGGCCCCGATGGGGGTGATGGCGGCTTCGGCGGCAGCGTTTGGGTCAAGGCCGACGTCAACGTCAACACCCTAGTGGACTATCGCTTTGTGCGCCGTTACCGGGCTGAAAAAGGCCAGCAGGGCATGGGCGCCGATATGACCGGGCGTGGCGGCAAAGAAATGTTTCTGGTGGTGCCGGTGGGTACGACGGTAATCGATGTCGATACCGACGAAGTATTGGTTGACCTTAAAGAAGACGGTCAGCAATTTAAGGTCGCCGAAGGTGGCGCTCGTGGCCTCGGCAATACGCGCTTTCGCTCCAGTACCAACCGCGCGCCGCGTCAAACCACCCCGGGCAAGGAAGGCGAAAGTCGTAATATCAAGTTTGAGCTCAAGGTCTTGGCAGACGTCGGTCTGTTAGGCCTGCCCAATGCTGGTAAATCCACCCTGATTCGGGCTGTGAGCTCGGCCAAGCCTAAGGTCGCCGACTACCCCTTTACCACCATGATTCCCAATTTGGGCGTCGTGCGTGTCGATGAGATGCGTTCGTTCGTGATGGCCGATATTCCGGGCCTGATCGCGGGCGCCTCGGATGGTGCGGGTTTGGGTATTCGCTTTTTGAAGCACCTGGTGCGCACACGGGTGCTGCTGCACATAGTGGATATGTTTCCGTTTGACGAATCAACACCAGCGGATAATGCGTTGGTGATAGCCAATGAGCTGGCTGCTTTTTCGCCCACCCTGATCGAACGGGAGCGCTGGCTGATTCTCAATAAGATTGACCTAGTGCCGGAAGACCAACGTCAGGCGTTGATCGACTCAGTGGTCGACGCATTAGCCTGGACGGGTCCGCTCTACGTTATTTCAGCCATGTCGAAGGTTGGTACTGAGAAATTGGCTCAAGATTTGATGACCTGGTTGGAAAATCGACAACTGCATCTGATCGAAAATCCGGAATTGGCCAAAGTCGATGACGAAAAACGCGCTCAGGTCGAAGCCGAAGCGCGTGAGCGCATCGAGCTGCTGACGGCTCGTCACCGAGCCAAGCGCGCTGCTGCTAAAGCGGGTGTCAGCGTTGAGAGTGATGATGACGACGATTTCGATGAAGACGACTACGATGTTGAGGTCGTCTACGAACTCTAGGTAATCGAGGTGCTCTATCGGTTGCCCTCTGGGCCGTTGCACTGCGGCTGAACCACAGGACAACGGCCCAAGTCGACGGCGGACCCTAACTGGAACAGGAAACTGAATTGAAAACAGCCTTGGTACCAACGCCGCTGACACGCGGGACCCGGTGGGTGGTCAAGATCGGCTCTGCCCTGCTAACTAACGATGGCAAGGGCTTAGACCTGCTGCGCATTGAACAATGGGCCGCCCAGATCGCCGAGCTTAAACTAGCCGGCATCGAGGTGGTTCTGGTGTCCTCTGGCGCCGTAGCCGCTGGCATGAGTCGACTCGGCTGGACCGAACGGCCCGGCTCGATGGAACTGCTGCAGGCGGCTGCGGCTGTCGGTCAAACCAAGCTGGTACAAACCTATGAAGACCTCTTCCAACCCTATGGGTTGCATACCGCACAGATTTTGCTCACCCACGATGACTTATCCGATCGCAAGCGTTATCTAAATGCCCGCAATACCTTGCGTGCTCTATTAGCGATGGCGGTGATCCCAATCGTCAACGAAAACGATACGGTCACTACGGATGAAATCAAGGTTGGCGACAACGACACCCTGGGCGCATTGGTCGCCAACTTGGTCGAGGCGGATGCCCTTATTCTGCTCACCGATCAGGACGGGTTGTTCGACGCCGATCCGCGCCAAAATCCACACGCAACGCTTATTCGTCATGCCCAAGCGACCGATCCGGCCCTAGTGGCAGTCGCCGGCAGCGGCGGTAAGTTGGGTCGTGGCGGTATGGCGACCAAGATTCGGGCAGCCCAGCTGGCGGCGCGCTCTGGTGCCGTGACGGTGATCGCCGGTGGTCGCATTGATCGAGTGCTCACCCGGTTGCGCGCGGGAGAGTCTGTCGGCACCTATTTGGAACCCGATTTGGCGCCCCTAGTCGCACGTAAGCAATGGCTGGCCGGCCACTTACAGATGAAGGGCGAGCTGGTTATCGATTCTGGTGCGGCGCGCGCCCTGCTCAATCAGGGTAAGAGCCTGTTGGCTGTGGGAGTGGTCTCGGTTAAGGGTAGCTTTCAGCGCGGTGAATGCGTCGCGGTTAAGAGCGAGCAGGGGCTTACCCTTGCTCGTGGCTTGGTTAATTACGATGCCCAGGATGCCGCCAAAATTGTGGGTCAGTCGACGCAGCAGATAAAAAGTCTGTTGGGCTTTATCAATGAGCCTGAATTGATCCATCGCGACAACCTGGTGGTGCTCTAAGATGGACGCAGTGCAACGTTGTGCCTGGTGTGGTGTTGATCCACTCTACCAACATTATCACGATACCGTTTGGGGCCGACCGGAACGCGACAGTCGAGAGCTGTTTAAAAAGCTTTGCCTCGACGGTCAGCAGGCGGGCCTGAGTTGGATTACCATCCTGCGCAAGGAGGCCAACTATGATGCGGCGTTTTTTGCTTTCGATCCGCTGCGCGTGGCGGCTATGACCGACGCCGAGGCAGCTGCGCAGATGCACAATGCTGGTATCGTGCGCAATCGATTAAAGATTCGCTCGATCATTAACAATGCCGCAGCTTATTTGGCCATTGAGCAAGGTGGAACGGATTTTTCGACTTACATCTGGTCCTTCGTCGGTGGCCAAACCGTAACCAACGCTTGGCTGACCCAGGCTGAGGTGCCGACCGAAACAGCGCAAAGTCGAGCCATGTCCAAAGCCCTTAAAAAGAGCGGTTTCAGTTTTGTCGGACCGACCATCTGCTATGCCTTTATGCAGGCGGTGGGAATGGTCAATGACCATCAGCCATCCTGTCATTGTTACCAAAGCCTAACCAAGCGAGCGAGATAAGGGCGATCAATTGTGACTTTTGACCGCTGAAATTTGGCTCTAAGCACCTTACACTGGCGACATTCTTTACAGGGCACAGCTTATGAACGAACGGCCGCCAATATTGCCACCGGCTTTGGGGCTTTTGATGATGTTGGGCGTGTTCAGTGCGCACTTTATTAAACCCCTTGCGATCCTATTGCATTACCCCTTTAACTATATTGGATTGATCCCTATTGCCTTGGGCTCGCTCTTAAATCTCCTTGCCGACCGCGAGTTTCGCCTCAAGGGTATGACTCAACTCCCGCTGGGCACGGCACCCGATACCTTGATACTGGTCACCAGTGGCGTCTATCGCTTTACCCGCAATCCAAGTTATCTGGGTTTAGTGTTGATTATCGCCGGTATCGCCCTATGGGTTGGCAGTTTGAGCCCGTGGATCGTGGTCATCCTGTTTCCCCTGTTTTTGTACAAAGCCTATATTCAGGTTGAAGAAAGCGAGCTTCAGGCACGTTTTGGCAGTCGCTATCAACAATATTGCCAATTGGTTCCGCGCTGGATTTTCAATCGACGCAAATTACCCGAATAATAGGGCCAATATCCCACCTTTTCGCTTTATCATGTAAACTGCTGTGCTGGTTATTAGTAGACAGGACGCAGTTTATGTTGCTCAAAGGTCAACAGTTTTACGAACGGCAAATAGCAGAAAAGTCGCATTGGTTACTTTTCTGGGTTGTTTGCGTGTTACTTATTTTAGGTTACCAGACACGCCACTTTGCACTCGATGCGTCCGCCGAAAGCCTGCTGCTGGAAAATGACAGCTCATTGGAGTATTTTCGCGAGGTGTCGGAACGTTATGGCTCGCAAGAGTTTCTAGTTCTGACCTTTACTCCGAATGGTCCCCTGTTCGGTGCTGAGTCCCTCGGTGCCTTAACGGCCTTGCGCAATGAATTGCGCGAACTGCCGCGTGTTGCTTCAGTAGTCACGGTGATGGATGTGCCGCTACTGGCCAATCCGCCGGTGCCAATGGCGCAACTCGTGGCCAACATTAAGACCTTGGAAACGCCTGAGGTTGATGTTGCTTTGGCCAAAACAGAGTTGGCCAATAGCCCGCTCTACGTGAACTTATTACTCAATCTGGACGCCAATACCACTGCCCTGCAGATTAACTTTCCCATTGATCAGGCCAAGGCAGACTTGCTGAGCGTGCGCACCGAGCTGCGCCAGCAGGTTGCCAACCTGCCCAAAAATGGCGCGGCCAAACAACTGGCGCTGATCGATCAATTGATTTTCCAACACAACCGCAATGTGGCTGACTTTCTGCATCAGGACATTGAAACGATCCGGGGCATTATCGCGACCTATCGCGGGCAGGGTGAACTGCATCTGGGCGGTGTGCCGATGATCGCCGACGACATAGTGCGTTTTGTAAAAAATGACCTAATTCTGTTCGGTTCCGGTGTGTTTCTGCTGATCGTGTTAACGCTGGCGGTTATCTTTCGCCAGCTGCGCTGGGTGGTCTTGCCGCTGGTTTGCGCCAGTGCAGTGGTCTTGGCGATGCTCGGACTGCTTGGTTGGTGGCGTTGGCCGGTCACGGTGATTTCGAGTAACTTTATTTCTTTGCTGTTGATCCTTACCCTGTCGATGAACATTCATATGATCGTTCGTTATCGTGAATTATTGCGTCGTAATCCTGCCTGGGATCAGCGCCAGCTGGTGGTGACCACGGTGCGGCTCATTGCCATTCCGTGCGTGTACATGGCCTTGACCACCGCAGTGGCCTTCTTATCGCTGATCAGCAGTGGTATTCGACCAGTGATAAACTTTGGTTGGATGATGACGGTGGGCATCTTGGTCGCCTTTGTGATGACCTTTGTGCTGTTTCCCGCCCTGTTGATGTTAATTGGTAAGCATCGCCAATCCGGAGAAGTCGAAGGCGGTGGACCGGTTCCGCTTATGTTAGCGAACTTTACCTTGCGTAACGGCCGCTTAATTATTTTACTCGGCGTTGCCATTGCCGGCTTTACCCTGATCGGTATCTCGCGTCTGATCGTCGAGAACAGCTTTATCGATTACTTTGATGAGGAAACCGAAATCTATCAGGGCATGACGGTCATCGATCAGCGTTTGGGTGGAACCACGCCGCTCGAGGTGATCGTCGCCTTTGGCGACCAGACCATTCCGCCCGCAGTGTCGGTAGCTTCGCCAGAGATGGCCCCGAATAGTGCGGACACCGATCTACCGGCAGAAACCGTCGATGACTTCAGCGATGACTTCAGCGATGAATTTGTCGACGAGGACTTTTTGACCATGGACGGGGACGGCATCGGGTCATTTGAGGACGATTTTGTTGGCATCGACGATCCCGATAAATATTGGTACACCACCGATAAGGTTGAGCGCATCAAAAAGCTTCATCGCTATTTGGATGAACTGCCACAAACCGGCAAGGTACTGTCGCTGGCGACCATGATGGAGATCGCTGAAGAATTCAACGATGGCGTGCCGCTGACCAATATCCAATTGGCGTTACTCTACACCGTTGTGCCGCAAGAGTTTCGCGCTATTGTGGTCGATCCCTATGTCTCGGTGGCCGACAATCAAGCCCGTTTGAGTGTTCGCATCCTGGATTCGCGTGAGGGCCTTCAGCGCGACATGCTGCTCAAGCAAATTGAACGCGATGCGGTTGAATTGCTTGGTTTTGCTCCTGGTGAAGTGAGGCTAACCGGGATGATGGTGCTCTACAATAATATGTTGCAGAGTTTGTTTCAGTCCCAAATTCTCACCTTGGGTGGGGTCTTTTTCGGCATTATGTTGATGTTTTTGATTCTGTTTCGCAGTTTGAAGCTCGCGCTGATTGCGATGGTGCCGAATCTGTTAGCCGCCATGTTGGTGCTCGGCATGATGGGTTGGCTGGGCATCCCGCTGGATATTATGACCATTACTATCGCTAGCATTACCATTGGTATTGCGGTCGATAATACGATTCACTATATAGTGCGCTTTAAGGCTGAGTTTGCTCACGATGGCAATTATGTCGAGGCCCTGAAACGCAGCCATAATTCGATTGGCAAAGCGATCTTCTATACCTCGGTGACCATCATCATGGGTTTCTCCATTTTGGCCTTGTCGAACTTCAAGCCGACCATCTATTTTGGTCTGTTGACGGCCTTTGCCATGGGGGTTGCACTGCTCGGTGCGCTAACCCTATTGCCCAAGCTGATCGTTATCTTCAAGCCCTTCTCGGTGGTTAAATTGACCCGTCCTAATATATGTTGACGGTTTTTATTGAGCCAACTGAGCATCTCAGTTGGCTTTTTCATGCACGCTTGCTGGGGTTCGCATCCCCAAACTGCTGTGCGGTCGTTTGTGATTATACGCATCGATTGACTCTTTCACGACCTGCTCCAGCTCCTCTTTGTCTTTGTATTGATGGATTAAGAACTCGTTTTTTAGAATGCCGTTAATCCTCTCTGCCAACGCATTCTGGTAACAATCGTAGCCTGTGGTCATTGAAGGCGTGATGCCTTGTGACGCCAAGCGTGATTGATACAGCTCAGAACAGTATTGTAGTCCTCGGTCCGAATGATGAATGGCCCGTTCTCTGCTCTGTCGTTCGATAAGCATTTGGTCTAATGCCTTTACCACGGATTTCGCTGACAGATCATTACTGACGTGATGACCTACAATCTTTCGAGAATACGCATCGGTCACCAACGAGAGGTAATGCACCCCCTCTCGACTTTCCAAGTATGTGATATCGCTCACATAGGCCTGCTCTGGTCGGTCAATGGCCATTCCCTGGTACAGGTTTGGGTATTTTCGCATCCAATGCTTACTGTGCGTGGTTTTACGGTACTGACGTGCCGGCATGATTAAGAGACGATGCTGCCTTAATAGCGTAAACAAACCATCCCGCCCCAGTTTAATCTGTTGCCGTTGGAGCTCTGGCTGCAAAAGGTGGTAGAGCTTCCGGCCACCTAAGCGCGGCAAGTCACGACGTATCGTATATACCCAGTCCAGTACGGGTGATAACGCCGTTGATTTTTGGCGTTTTCGAGCAAGCTCTTGATACATGGCTTGTCGAGAAATACCTATCAAACGACAGCTTCGAGCCAGTGTCATTCGTCCTCTTGCTTGAGCTTCTCGGGCAACAACTCTAAGAACTTTTTTCGGAAAGAGGTCCCCTTAATCTGGTCGACTCGCTTGATCGTTTCATCCATCAGGTAAATGTAATCTTCTTTGTCTTTGAGGGCTTTCTCGAGCCGTTTAATTTTTTGTTCTGGGGTTTCTTTATTCATGAGGGGTTTTACACGTTGAGAGGTCCAGTCCAAGGTACCATGCTTACGAAGCCACACCAAAACGGTTGATCGGCCTTGAATGCCGTAGCGCTTTTGAGCCTGTTTGTAGGTGAGTTCGCCTTTTTCAACTTGGTCGACCACTGACAATTTAAAGGCCAGGGTGTAATCACGCTGAGTGCGCTTTCGGCCTGTGTTAGAACAGGATTCCATAAATAAGTCTCCAAGGTGTCAACTTATTTCAGGACGGGTCAAATAGCCAAAAAAAAGCCTCCAGAGGAGGCTTGTTTTGCTAGTCGATGCGCGGGCTGACCTCAAAGGCCCGCACGCGCCGGTTGTCGGCGGTGGTGACCCTAAGCTTGAGATCCCCTAGGTCAATAGTGTCGTCCCGTTTCGGGACGCAGCCAAACTCATGCATTACGATGCCGCCGATGGTATCAAACTCTTCATTACTGAACTCGGTGTTAAAGTGTTCATTGAAGGACTCGATCGGGGTCAGTGCTTGGACAATAAAGGCACCCGCGCCATTGGGCGTGATGTTGGTAACCGCCTCATCATCATGTTCGTCTTCAATTTCACCGACTATTTCTTCGAGCACATCTTCAATGGTAACCAGGCCGGCGATGCCCCGATACTCATCGACGACGATTGCCATATGGTTGCGATTTGAGCGGAAGTCGCGCAATAGGACATTGACTCTCTTACTTTCCGGCACAAAGGTCACCGAGCGAATTATGCCTTTCATCTGTTTTTGCATATCGGATTCGCTGAAATCGTTTTTCAGACTCAACGACAACATGTCCTTGGCCAGCAAAACGCCGATAATTTCATCCGGATTTTGGCCAAAGACCGGAAAGCGGGAGTGACCGGAGGAAACGATTTTAGAGGTCCATTGCTTGATGGTCTCGTCGAGTTCAAGACTGACCATCTGCGAACGGGGGATCATGATATCGCGGACATGCAAGTCCGATACATTCATGGCTCCCTGAATGATGCGTAAGGAATCATCATCCAGGATGTCATTTTTGTGTGCTGCGTGGACAATAGCGAGCAGTTCATCACTGTCTTTAGGCTCCCCGGTAAAAGCATCTCCTAAACGTTCAAAAAATGATTTTTTACCGGGGTTCCTACTCGTCGGTCGGTCGTCGCTCATTGCTCGTTAATCCTCAAAATTCACCCTTATATGGATCGGAAATGTCCAGGCCCGCCAGTATGTCGCGTTCCATCTGCTCCATTTGTTCCGCTTCAACCGACTCAATGTGGTCGAAACCGAGCAAATGCAAGGCCCCATGAATCAACATATGGGCCCAGTGATGATATAAATCCTTGTTCTGTTGTGCCGCCTCACTCGCGACCACGGCAGCACAGATTACCAGGTCGCCGAGCAAGAAGTTCATTTCTTCGGCCGGCACGCCCGGTGGCAGTTCAAACGGGAAGGACAGCACATTTGTTGGGCTATCTTTGCCACGGTACTGCCCGTTCAATTCCTGGCTCTCAGCCTCCTCTACGATACGCACGCTGATCTCGGCCGAGTCCAGTCGACCGGCCAAGGCCGCTTCCAACCAACCGGTCACTTGCGCCTCGGAGGGCAGGTTGGGTTGTTGGCTGGCTTGTTGCAAATCGAGGGTCAGATTCATCATTGCCCCTTGGCTTCGTAGGCTTCAACTATGCGTTGCACCAATGGATGGCGCACAACATCGCTGGAGTGGAAATGGGTAAAGCTAATGCCGGGTACCGCTTCGAGCACCTCTAAAGCATGCTTTAGGCCGGACGGTTGACCCTTTTGCAGGTCCGTCTGGGTAGGGTCGCCGGTAATGATGGCGGTGGAGCCAAAGCCAATACGGGTTAAAAACATCTTCATCTGTTCTCGGGTGGTGTTTTGGCTTTCGTCCAGAATAATATAGGAGTGGCTCAGGGTGCGTCCACGCATGTACGCCAAGGGCGCGACCTCGATCACATTATGTTCAATCATCCGAGCGACCTTTTCGAAGCCGAGCATATCATAGAGGGCGTCGTAAAGCGGTCGTAAATAGGGGTCGATCTTCTGACTAAGATCGCCCGGTAAAAAACCCAGCTTTTCACCGGCCTCTACCGCCGGTCGGACCAGTAAGATTCGCCGTACCTCATCTTTCAATAGAGCCTGCACGGCGCAAGCGACCGCCAGATAGGTTTTTCCGGTGCCAGCCGGACCAATACCAAAGTTGATATCGTGATTGAGCACGTTGTGGACATAGAGCTTCTGATTAGTGCCTCGCGGGCGCACCACCAATTTTGGGGTGTGTACTAGATAGAGCTTGTCATCATGCAGCTTGTTGGCGCCGGTTCGAGTGCGGTTGGCGTCAACTTCGGACGGTTGCAGAAACAGATGGATCGCATCGGGGGACAGATCTTTGCCACCCTTAGTCTCGCGATACAGGCGTTTGAGAATGTTTTCCGCCGCAATCAACTGTTCGGGATCGCCAGTAAGCTGAAATCGATTTCCCCGATTGGACAGACCAATGTCGAGCCGGCTGGCGATTTGGTTTAGGTTGTTATTAGCCAGACCACAGAGGGTTGCGAGTCGTTGTGGATTGTCGGGTTCCAGCGTGAATAGACGTTCTGATAAAGCCACCAATGGCTTGCCTTCAGGGGGTGGGGTGTTCAAATTGCTGTAATCCTCATGACTTTTGCTCAAGCATACCCATCGGATCGCACATGTCAAAAAGTCTTTAAGGCGTGCGCTGATCTGCCACACCATTTCGACCTTGCCGCGAACAAACCGTGGCCAGACTCTAGCGAGTGCTGACCACCTAGACGATCCGGTTAAGACCGAGTTTCAATAGGCCAGATCGACGTGCATTACTTCGCCGCGCAAACTGTTGGCGAAGGCTTCGGTAATACGGACCTGGACGAACTTGCCAATCACGCTTGAATCGTCACACACAAAATAGGTGTTGCGATTGTTCTCGGTGCGGCCATAGAGGTCTTCAGGGTTCCGATCGGACCGACCGGTGACCAGGATGATCTGGGTCGTGCCGACCATGCGCCGGCCGATCGCGGCGGCCTGTTGGCTGATGCGTTGCTGCAGTATCTGTAACCGCTCTTTCTTGACCTCCGTGGAGGTGTCATCGGGTAGCTCTGCAGCGGGTGTGCCGGGGCGAGAGCTGTAGATGAAGCTGAAGGAATGGTCGAAGCCGATGCGTTGAATCAAATTCATGGTATCGGCAAAATCGGCGTCGGTCTCACCGGGAAAGCCGATGATGAAGTCGGATGAAAAGCTTATGTCGGGCCGATTGGCGCGGATGCGTTCCATCTTGTCGACATAGGCCTCAACCACATGGCCGCGTTTCATGGCGGCCAATATGGTGTCCGAGCCGCTTTGCACCGGTAAATGCAGATGACTGACCAGTTCTGGCACCTGGGTATAGGCATTGATTAGGCTGTCACTGAATTCGACCGGGTGACTGGTGGTGAAACGGACCCGATCGATGCCATCAATCTGAGCCGCTAGGGCAATCACATCGGCCAGATCGGCTTCCTGCTGGTCATGACGCATACCCTGATAGGCATTGACGTTCTGTCCCAGGAAGTTAATTTCACGCACGCCTTGGCTGGCCAGGTGAGCGACCTCAGCAATCACGTCATCAAACGGCCGGCTAACTTCTTCACCACGAGTATAGGGGACAACACAGAAGGTGCAGTATTTTGAACAGCCTTCCATGATAGAAACAAAAGCGCTTACCCCGTCACTTGTGGGAGCCGGCAGGTGGTCGAATTTCTCGATTTCTGGGAAGGTAATGTCGACTAGGGCAATATTATTTTTGCTCAGTTTGGCGGCCGCATCGCTGGCGTCGATCATGCCCGGTAAGCGATGCAAGGTTTGGGGACCGAAAATCAGGTCGACATGGGGCGCTCGTTTGGCAATATTATCCCCTTCCTGTGAGGCCACGCAGCCGCCAACACCAATTTTCAAACCGGGTTTTTTATCCTTTAGTTTTTTCCAACGACCCAGCTGATGAAAGACCTTTTCTTGGGCTCTCTCGCGAATGGAACAGGTGTTGAGCAGAATCACATCCGCCTCGTTTTCATCCTGAGTCAATTCATAGCCATGGCTGTCGCCGAGCAAATCTGCCATGCGGGATGAATCGTATTCATTCATCTGACAACCGTGGGTCTTAATAAACAGTTTCTGGGTCATTGGGTCTCAAAAAGGTGGTTTTTCTAGGCGCGCAATTGTACCTGTCCCGAGCGTAAATCGAAACAATCTGTGTGAAAATGACTGCCGATGTGTAGACTCAAAGGCTTCTAAATGACCGGCTGAACGCAAATTAATGACTACTAACCAGGCCAAGACGGTATTTCGGGTGATCTTTGTTAATCAGGACAAGGTCTATGAGGTGTATTGCAGCCATATATATCAAAGTGAAATGTACGGTTTTATCGAGATAGAAGAGCTGATCTTTGGTGAACGCAGTCAACTGGTGGTTGATCCCAGTGAGGAGAAACTACAGCAAGAGTTTGCTGGGGTCACCCGATCCTTCGTGCCGATGCATGCGATTGTGCGTATCGATGAGCTCGAGAAAGAAGGAACACCGAAAATCAGCGATGCCAAAGGCACCAATGTCAGTGCCTTTCCGTCGGTGTTGCCGCCCAGGCGCGGTAACTGATGTGCACGAGGCAAGGCACTCAATGGGTCACCGGTAGATAATATTATGGCATTCTGTGTTGTTATTCGGCTTTGCGGCCTAATATAGTTAAAAAGGTTTGATTCATAAGAGGGTTGTCTATGGTCTTTTCAAGTTTGCTTGTTATCGCTGTGTGTTATCTCGGTTGGTCCAGTCTGCAACCAAAACGCCAAGCCATCCGTATTCGCCCGTCAGATCAACGACGAGATCGTCGCTAAAGCCAGTCGGGTCATTGCAGCACGAAAGTTGTTAAGAATTGTGCGTTTGGTTGATTATTGATCAATTAACTTTATAATCTCGCGCTTTATTCTCGACAAAGGTGTCATGTCAATTGAAAATTTATGCTGTCGGTATGTTACTACTAGGATCGCTGTCGATCGTGTCGAGCCAGGCATGTAGTGAATCTGCGCTGCCATCCTATGTGCTCACCGAGCAGAGCGACTTGCCCGATATGGCCAGTATTCAAGATGTTGACCAAAAGAAGCAGACCTTTTTCGAATTCCTTCAGCCTATCGTCGCGCAAATTAACGAAAAGGTACAAGCCGAGCGGGCTTGGCTCAAGGTCGTCGAGGCTAAAATCCGGCGCGGCGATAAGCTTGGTCGGTGGCAAACGAACTTTATGAGCGATTTGGCAGATTATTATAAGGTCGATGAAGCCCTCGGTTCGAAGCCATTCTTCAGTGCGTTGTATCACCGGGTCGACACCCTACCAACATCCTTGGTGTTGGCGCAGGCTGCGAATGAAAGTGCCTGGGGCACCAGTCGATTTGCCGTAGAAGGTAATAACCTATTCGGCCAATGGTGTTTTAGCGAGGGCTGCGGCTTGGTGCCATCGGAGCGCGATAACAGTGCCCGGCACGAGGTAAAAAAGTTTGCCTCGATTCACGCCTCGGTAGCCGGTTACTTTCGCAATCTAAACACCCACCAAGAATACCAACCGTTACGTCAAATTCGCTCCGAATTGCGCTACCTGCAGATACCGATCGACAGCACCTTTATCGTTTGGGGTCTGGAAGGTTACAGTATTCGCGGTGAGCCCTATATTCGCGAGCTGATCAGCATGATCGACCACAACAAGCTGCAAGCCTTCGATCGACCGGCCTTTTACGCTAAAAACGATGTCCAAGTGACTTTTGACTAGCAAGGTGACCATCTAGACTTGAACTTAGTGCCCTAAATAGCGTAAAACGAACATCAATCACTACCGATAGGAGTCGGGCATGTTTACCGGAATCGTACAGAATTGCACGGCACTCAAAATAGAGCAGACGCTCGACCAATTTAAGTCCTTTTCGATCAGCCTGACCGAGCGCCAAGCAGATAATTTGCAGACTGGCGCCAGCATCGCTTTGAATGGCGTGTGTTTAACGGTGACTCGGATCGAACAGGGACGTGCGTATTTCGATGTCATGATGGAGACCTTACGCGCGACCAACCTTGGTCAACTGGACGATGGTGCCCTGGTCAATGTAGAACGCGCCGCGCGCATGGGAGATGATATAGGTGGCCATCTGATGTCCGGTCATGTCGCCTCGACGGCGGCCCTCATTGCTATTGACCGGCCCGCCAATAATTGGATTCTTTGGTTCGCCGTCAGCCCTCAACAACGTCGTTACCTCTTCAGTAAGGGCTTCGTTGGTCTCAACGGCTGCAGCCTGACCATCGGTGAGGTTCAAGCTGACCGCTTCAATGTGTATCTGATACCCGAGACACTGGCGGTGACCACCTTCGATCAGGCCCAGGTGGGCACGCTGATCAACCTGGAGTTCGACGCGCACACCCAGGCGATTGTCGATACCCTTGAGCGAATGAAAGGCGAGGGCGCGTTGTGATCGGCAGCGCATCCCTAGCCGACGGCTTGTCACTGCAATGTCGGGCCTTTGATCGACTCGACAACCAGAGTCTCTACGATCTGCTCGCACTGCGCATTGCGGTATTTTGTGTTGAACAGAACTGCGCTTATCAGGATGCCGATGGCAAGGATGCTTTGGCCTGGCATCTGTTGGCCCATCGCCATGGCGAATTGGTTGGCACCGCCCGTCTGCTGATGCCCGGGGTGTCTTATCCGGATGCCTGTTCCATCGGCCGGGTCGCTAATCGAGCCGATCAACGCGGGCAAAAAATTGGTCAACAGCTCATGGCCTTTGCGATCGCGCAGTGTGAACAGCTGTTTGCGAACTATCCGATTCGGATTGGCGCGCAACACTATCTGATCGGTTTTTACCAACAATTTGGTTTTGTGTCTCAGGGTGAAAGCTACCTCGAAGACGGTATCGTGCATATCCAGATGGAACGACCGGCAATCGCCTAGGCCTATTCCGCCAAGATCCGATCGACGAACACCATATGGTCTTGGGCCAGTGACCGAGCTTTATCGGGCTTACGATAATAGATGGCTTCAAATAGGGCAGTATGCTGACGCATCAGGCGCAGCCGAGTCTCCGGTCGTTTCGCCAAGGAGCGAATATTGAGGGTAACGTTTTCGCGCAGCAGGGCAAACAGGCTGGTCAGACTGTGTGCCAATATTCGGTTGCCACTGGCCTCCGCAATGGTTAGGTGAAAGCGAGCATCGGCCAGGCCCTCAGCCTTTAGATCATCCTTCTGATGCACGTGTTTTAAATGCCGATGGGCCCGTTCGATGGCTTTAAGCTGATCCGGCGTGGCACGCGACGCTGCTAGAAAGGCGCATTGGGCCTCAATCGCAAAACGATATTCGCGCAATTCGTCATGACTGGGACTGAAATGCTCATTCAGCGCCGTCTCGATGATCAGTCGCTCGGTCGGTTGTGGATCGCTGACAAAGTGGCCGCTACCGGGAAGGCTATAGACTACCCCCTGTTGCTTCAAGGTCACCAACGCTTCACGCACCGTCGCGCGGCTGAGGCGCAAACTCTCCGACAGTTGTCGCTCCGACGGTATCCGTTGGCCCGGATGCCAGTGGCCTGCGCTCAGTTGTAGGAGCATATAATCGGATACTTGCTGGAGTCGATTCAAATTGGTCTGACCGCTTAAGGGGTAATAGGTTTATACGGGCTTCATAGGGGTCGATTCAAGCAGCTTAGCGCCTAATTGCGACTAAAGTACGGTCTTGTCTGCCAAATTAACTGGTTTTTAGGCATTATGATCAGATCAACACCCTACATCGAGCCAAGGTAACCGCCATGCAATTTGACGCCTTTATGACTGAGATTCACCAACTGTTGCCCAGTGAGCGAATCATCAGCGACGAATTTCGGCGTTTTGCCTTCAGTACCGATGCCAGCTTTTATCGCATGTTGCCGCGCTTGGTGGTTTTGGCGGACAACGAAAGTGAGATCAGCGCTCTACTGTTGCTCGCGGCTCGTTACGAGGTGCCGATGACCTTTCGTGCTGCGGGTACCAGTCTGTCCGGCCAAGCCGTAAGCGACAGCGTGCTGGTTATGCTGACCGATAACTGGTCCGGCTTGCGCATTGAGCCCCTCGGTGAGCTAATCCATCTACAACCTGGCGTCATTGGGGCCGCGGCCAATAAGGCCTTAGGCGTTTATGGTCGCAAGATAGGGCCGGATCCGGCGTCCATCCAAGCCTGTAAAGTCGGCGGCATCGTCGCGAATAATGCCAGTGGCATGTGCTGCGGTACCCGCCATAACAGTTATCACACCCTTAAGGGTTTACGCCTCATCCTGGCCGATGGTGCGCTGCTTGATACCCGTGACAGTGATAGTGTTGAGCGCTTTCGCGCAACCCACAGCGACCTATTGGTCGGCATCGGTCAGCTGCGCGATCAGCTCTTGGCCGATGACCCACTGGTGCAACGGGTGCGCCATAAATATCGGCTCAAGAACACCACCGGTTACGGTCTCAATGCGTTGCTCGACTACAGCGATCCAATCGATATTTTGGCGCATCTGATGGTCGGCTCAGAGGGCACACTGGGTTTTATTGCCGAGGTTAGCCTGGCAACGGTTGAGGATCACGCCCATCGCGCCTCCGCAATGGTTGCCTTTGCCAACTTACAGCACTGCGCCGAGGCGGTCGCCTTACTGAAAACGGTGAACGTCGACGCGGTGGAATTGCTCGACGCTAGATCGTTGCGCGCCGTGCAGCATATGCCGGGTCTGCCGGCCTTTAGCCATACCCTACCGGATAAGGGCGGCGTGTTACTGATCGACGTCCGCGGTGTCGATCTGGCCACCCTACAGGCCAATATTAGCCAGGTTGAGGCGGCCTTGGCGCCGGTTGCAGTGCTCGCCAATACCGGCTTTTCAACGGATCAGCACCTGATCGATGGTTACTGGCAAATTCGCAAGGGTACCTTTCCCGCAGTCGGTGCCGTGCGCCCGGTCGGCACGACGGTGATCATTGAGGACGTCGCCTTCCCGATCGATCGTTTGGCCGAGGGGGTCGATCGACTGCAGCAACTGTTCGACCGGTTCAATTATTCTGAGGCGATTATTTTTGGCCATGCCTTAGAAGGCAATTTGCACTTTGTCTTCACCCAGGCCTTCGACCGGCCCGATGAGATTGCCCGCTATCGCGACTTTATGGCTGCGGTGACTCAGATGGTGGCAATCGATCTGAGTGGGTCGCTCAAGGCGGAGCATGGTACAGGGCGCAATATGGCGCCTTTTGTTGAGTTGGAATGGGGCGAGGATGCCTTCGGCCTAATGAAGCAGATTAAGGCACTACTGGACCCCAGTACTATCTTGAATCCGGGTGTGATCATCAATGATGATCCGGACGCCCACATCCAGCATCTCAAAACTCTGCCCCCCGCCGATGAGATCATTGACAGTTGCATCGAATGTGGCTTTTGTGAGCCCGTTTGCCCGAGTAAGAGTCTCAGTTTAACCCCCCGCCAACGCATCGCGGTCTATCGTGAGATGGCGCGAAAGCAGCTTGTTCAAGAGCCGATACCGGCCGAGTGGGACGCCCAATTCCAGCATCTAGCGGTAGATACCTGTGCCGCAACCGGGCTGTGTGAGGTGCGTTGTCCAGTGGGAATCAACACTGGCAGTCTGGTATTGAAGATTCGCGCCAAGAACAATCAGCCCTATCGCTGGCTGGCACAGGGGTTAGCTCGCCATTATGCTGCTTTGGCCGGTTTGACCCGGTCTGCATTGTGGTTGGCCAGTGGGACGCAACGGATCTTGGGGGCTGCGCGCCTCGAGGCTTGGTCGGGCGCGGTGCGCGGTTGGACCGGGCAACGTACTCCGCTCTGGCTGGCGACTACCCCAGGACGTGCTAAACCCATATATGCGCGCAATGAGCGCGTCGACCCCGGGGCCAGTAATACCATCGTCTATTGGGCGTCCTGCGTCAGTCAATCGATGGGTAAGTCAATTACCGACGATCGCCAGTCTATTCCGACAGCGGTGCGCAGCGTGCTTAAAAAAGCACAATTGCATGTTGTTTACCCTCAGCCTACCCGCGGTCTGTGCTGCGGCCAGCCGTTTCACGCCAAGGGTCACGGCGCAGTTGCGCAGCGGATGATGAATGAAGTGCTGGACGCCCTCTGGGAAGTCTCCGGTGGCGGTCGCTACCCGGTTCTGTCCGACACCAGCCCCTGTTCGTTGCAGCTGCGCGACCAGGCCCTGCAAAGGGGTATTCACCTTTATGACAGCAGTGAATTTATCGATAAGTTCCTTTTAAACCGATTGCATATCGACCCGGTCACGGAACGAGTTGCCGTCCATGTGACCTGCAGTACCCAAAAGCAGGGTCTGGAAAAAAGTATGCAGCGAGTGGTTAAGCACCTTGCGCCGAACTGGGTACAACCTGAGGGGATTGCCTGCTGTGGCTTTGCCGGTGATAAGGGTTTTAGGCAGCCAGAGCTCAATGCCTCAGCGCTGAAGACCCTAGCGCCCCAGGTCAGTGACTGTGCCTTTGGTGTATCGACCAGCCGGACCTGCGAGATTGGCCTCAGTAAGCACAGCGGCCTGACCTACTATTCACTGTTTGAAGTGCTCGATAAACAGTCTAAGACCTTTCCGGAGTTAAACACGCAGACCTGATTGACTGTGGTCGGAACAAGGAGGGAGAGTTGACCGGAGACAGGGTAAGCTGTCTCCGGAGCCTGCTTAGGCCTTGATAAATGGATTGAGTATCCAGCCCAAGGGGCCAGTTAAGCGGACGGGTGCCTCGACCACAGACAACAACCAGCAATCACCATCGGCATCAGCCTGCGGCGAGTGGTGATGTTCGGTCGACAGGGTAATGAAGTCACCAACGCCATAGGATCCCATTTGGTCGGAAAAGCCACCCTCAATCACCAAGCTTATTTCATGACCACGATGGGTGTGTTGCGGCACTCGACAACCTGCCTTCATATGATGCAGACCAAGCGTCAGCCCCTGTTCGTCGGTTAATAACTGACTTACGCGTAAATTTTTCATCGGCTTCTTCCAGCACAGCGCGTCAGTGCCGTGGGCCATTAGCTTTTCCACCACCGGGGGAAAGCGAGATGGTACAACGCGCGTGGTGCTAGGCCTCGATACCGGTTGTCTGACAATACGCTCCATCAGGGTCTCAAAACCGTCTTTGGCCATTGTGACTTCTGCCTGCTGCTCGAATAATACCGCAGCGACACTTTCATATTCGACGACCTGTCGCAGGCAATCTTTGCAAAAATGCAGATGGGCCGACACAGCAATGTTCATCGCAGCTGAGCCGACGCCGCTGGAAAACTCGATTAACTTATCGCTACTTGGATGCCATAGAGTCACAGTTCATTTACCCCCATGGTTAGTTTTAATTTTTGCATCGCCAGCCGAACCCGGCTCTTGACGGTACCCAGTGGTAAATTCAATTCGTTTGCCACCTCTTGATGACTCTTATCTTCTAAGAAAACCTTGGCTACAATCTGTTTTTGTTCCGGCGGCAAATGGCGCAACTCACGATTGACGTTTTTTTGAATTCGGGTATCACGAATTTCGCCAAACAAATCAGTATCGCTGGTGAGCTCCCATACATCGTCTGCATTGAGGTCATTTTGATATTTACGAAGTCGGCGCAGGATATCGATACGCTGATTCCGGGCTATAGTAAATATCCAGGTGGAGGGGGCTGCTTTGCGGCGATCAAAGAGGTGGGCTTTGCGCCAAATAGACAACATCACCTCTTGGGCCAGTTCTTCTGGCAAATGGTCGCCCTGATAACTCAAGCCAGATGAAATTCCAAACGACTTTATAAGCGGCGAAAAATGCGTATAGATCGCTTCAAAAGCACGTGTGTCTTGGCTCTGCGCGACCTTTTCCAACTGATTGGCAAAGTGTTCGCGGAGTTCGATCTGTTGTTGCGTCATCACCCGACCTATGTTGTCGCGACCTGTTTTAATAGCTGCGCTCGCCATCGTAAGCCCTTGTCAATAACAGTTGCTTACTTTACGAGTACCTGAATTTACTGGATCATTTTTTAAGCTGTTCTTTTATCCATTTGAGCAGTTTTTTGCTGTTTTTACCGCCGGCAATCGGTGCGGCCGGATCGTCCGGTTGCTCCTTCTTGGCCGCTCGCACTATATTGCGAAAGGTTTGCCGATCTGTATCCGGATAGGTTTCGAACCACTCCGCATCGGCCGCTTCGGTCTTGATCAGCTTTTCGCGCCAATATTCGGCTTGATTCTGGACCCGAAGATAGAGGTCTGAGGATGGGTCGAGACGATCAAGTTCGCGCTGAATGCCCTCGATATCGGAGACACGCATGATTTTGCCGATATATTGCAGGTGACGACGCATCGCCTCATTGCTTTTTATCCGCTTGCTCTCTTCGATGGCAGCGAGCAGTTCATCGTTGAGGGGGAATTTGGCCAACTTGCTTTTTTTAATGCCCAGTAAACGCTCACCCATGGCCTGCAGTCGGTGGCTATCGCGTTTCATTTCAGACTTACTGACCCATTCAATATCGTCGTGGGTATCGTCAAATTCGTTCATGTACTTACATGCCTTATAGTAAAAAAAGTGTTGCTAAGCCTAAAAATGTCAAAAAACCGAAAACATCGGTCAATGTCGTCAAGATCACGCTGCCGGACAAAGCCGGGTCTATGTTGGCGGCCTTAAGAAAAAAAGGCAGCACGGTACCAGAGAGCACAGCAATGCAAATATTGACCAAAATTGCCGCAGCGATGACCAAGGACAATGATACTTGATGATACCAGAAGAAGGTGATGACGCCGATAACAATAGCCCACAGACTGCCATTAATGAGGCCAACGCCCAATTCCCGCAGGACCAGCCAGGTTAAATTGGATTGGCCAATGTGGCCGGTGGCCATGCCTCGGATCATTAGCGTTAGGGTTTGGCTGCCGGCGATACCGCCCATGCTGGCGACAACAGGGCTCAATACTGCCAAGGCCACTATTTGTGCAATTGAGGCTTCAAATTGACTCATTACTAGGGCGGCAATAAAGGCCGTCGCCATATTAATACCCAGCCAGACGGCCCGGTCTTGGCTGCTCTTTACAATGGGGGAATAGGTGTCATTTTCTTCATCGAGGCCGGCCATGCTCATCATATTGTGCGCCGCACTATCGCTAATTACATCGACCACGTCATCGATGGTAATACGACCAATGACGATGCCGTCGTCGTTTATGACCGGGGCTGACACCAAATCTTGACGCTCAAATAGACGTGCGACCTGTTCCTCATCTTCGCCGGCTCGGATGCCCTTGATATCGGTGTTCATGATATCTGAGACCAGGCTAGACGGTTTGGCGGTGAGTAGAACCGTTAGCGCGAGTGAGCCTTGGTAATGGAACTGACGATTGGTCACCCAGAGGCGATCCAAGGCGTCTGGAAGCGATATTTTGCGTAAATAACGCAACACCGCTGCGACCGTTACATCGCCACGAACGGTCACCATATCGGTGGTCATCAAACCGCCGGCGGTGTCCTCTGGGTAGGCCAATAGCCCTTCAACTTGCGAGCGCTCCTCCGGTGCTAAGAGCTGGAGAACTCGACTGGACCGGCCTTCGGGCATTTGTTGCAGCAGATCCGCGAGGTCATCGTTATCGATGTCGTGCGTGGTTTCAACGATTTCCTCGGCTGACATGCGGGCCAGGAATGACTGCTGAATGTCCTCATTCAGGTGTGTTAGCACCTCGCCTTGCAACGCGTCGGCGACAAAATCCCACAGGGTCAGGCGATGTTTATGAGGGGTGGTCTCCAAAAGGTGCGCGATATCACCAACCGCTATATCTGCGTTGATTAAAATCGACACTAGGTCCAGGTCGGCCTTTTCCAGTGCCGCACCCAATTGTTGTTTGTGTGAATTTAATTGTCCGTCGGTTAGGCTGGCAGGCATAAGGTATCTCTGTGATCAGGCGGGGTTCGTGAGTTATTCGCCCTCGTCGAAAAAGTTATTTATCAGGGTCTCGATCGCTGTCCAGGCTAAGACCTCATCGCTGCCATCTATTTCAAAGGTCAGGGCAGTGCCCTTGGATGCCGCGAGCATCATAACGGCCATAATGCTTTTCGCATCGGCTTGTCGTCCGTCCTTATAGACCGACACCATGCTACCAAATTGGGATGCCGCCCCGACCAGTTTGGCGGCCGCGCGCGCATGCAATCCGAGTTTGTTAATGATGACAATCTCTTCTCTAATCACGCTGTATCCTGCCCCATGTCTCGGTGTCTGATTTGTGTGGTCGGGTATTTTTCTTTGAAGGCCGTCGTGAGCTCCTCAGCCAGATATACCGAGCGATGTTGGCCACCGGTGCAACCAATGGCCACGGTTAGGTAACTGCGTTGGTTGCGTTCGTGTTCCGGTAACCAGCGCTCCATAAAGCGCCGGATATCCTCAAACATGTCCGCCACTGCCGGTTCTCGGCGTAAGAACTCTTGAATAGGGCGATCAACACCGGTAAACATGCGCAAGCTCTTATCCCAGTATGGATTAGGCAGGCAGCGCACATCGAACACCATATCCGCATCTCTGGGTAAGCCATGTTTAAAACCAAAGCTCAGAAACTGCAACGCCAAACCGGTTGGTCGGTTGATTAGTCGGTCGCGGATTTGCACGCGCAGTTGCTGTACCGACAGGGTGCTGGTATCCAGCTTGAAGTCTGCCCCATCGGCGATGGGCGCTAAAGACAGCGTTTCTTGGGCAATCGCTTCGGCCAGCGAGTGGGCGTTGTCGGTTAATGGATGCTTACGCCGGGTCGCAGAAAAACGCTGTAACAGGATGGCTTCATCGGCATCGAGGTACAGTAGCTCTGGTTGAATTTTTGCACTGAGACTGCCTAAAATTTCGGGTAGGTCACGCAGACCCTCGGTGGAGACTCGGACGTCAATGCACACTGCTATCTGTTTATGAGGTGCGGACTCAGTCATCCATCTGACCAGTTCAGGCAATAAAGCTGGGGGTAAATTGTCGATGCAGTTAAAGCCGGCATCTTCAAGTGTATTTAAGACAGTCGACTTACCGGAACCGGAACGGCCACTAATCACTATTAGTCGGATTTTTTCAGAAGACATAGCCATTCTCAGTTTATTGCTTATTTGGGGCTCCTACAAATTGCTCATATAGGGCCATCGCGCTAGGACATTGGCGAATCAAAGCTAAAGACTTAGGGTCATTAACCTTTTCAACCACCATCGCCAGCAGCTGTAAATGTTCATCGGTAGCATCAATAGGGACCACCAGGGCAAAAACGAGATCCACTGGCTTGGCATCTATCGCTTGGAAATCAATAGGATTGGTCAATAAAACCAATGCCGCCGTGGGCTTGTCTAAGCCAACAAGGCGGCAATGGGGTATTGCAACGCCTGAACCTATACCGGTACTGCCCAACCGTTCACGAGCGATCAGTTGGTCAAACAACTCAACATCCGATACCCCAGTAAGCGTCTTGGACAGGCGCTCAGCAAGGGTTTGCAGTACCTTTTTTTTGCTCGCACCGAAGTCATCAACAAAGGTGCGTTCGGGGCGCAATACTTGGTCCAGAGGAATCATGCTTTCGTTATGACCCGTGGCTGCGTGAGACAGTTTTTTCTTTGTGCTTGATCAATTGACGGTCCAGTTTGTCATTCATTAGATCAATGGCGGCGTATAAATCGTCATGTTCGGCGTCTGCATGGAGTTGGGCGCCCTTGATGTTCAGCGAGCCTTCTGCTTTTTGTCTCTCCTTTTCGATACTGAGGGTGACCTGCACGTTGCCGATTTGGTCAAAATGTCGTTGGAGCTTTTCAAGCTTAGTTGAAACGTAGCTCTGGAGGGCTTCTGTTACCTCAACGTGATGGCCGCTGATATGAACTTGCATAGGCTGCTCCTCTTGCAGTTTTTACCTTTCCAGCCAGAGTGGGCTGGTACACAGGCGGTGGTCGAAAATGAGGCCACCGTCCACCGACAAACAGATGCCGGTAATCGTGAAACCGTTATGTAACTCATATTCTAACTATTGCGCTTCATTGCCAAAACTGCAAGGGACTTTTTAAAAAATTTAGGCTCTAAATCAAACTCTTACGTTCATTTGACGGTGGAATGTTCAATGACTCTCGGTACTTGGCGATGGTTCGTCGGGCGACCTGTATGCCCTGTTCACCGAGTAAATCGGCAATTTTAGAGTCACTCAGCGGTTTACGAGTATTTTCCGCGAGCACTAACTTTTTGATCAGTGCGCGAATCGCGGTGCTGGAACAGGCGCCACCGGTATCGGTGCTGACATGGCTACTGAAAAAGTACTTTAATTCGTATATACCACGGGGGGTGTGCATGTATTTTTGTGTGGTGACACGCGAAATGGTCGACTCGTGCATACCCACCACCTCTGCGATATCGTGCAGAACCAGCGGTTTCATTGCCTCATCGCCATAGTCCAAGAAGCCACGTTGGTGCTCAACGATGGTGGTGGCGACCTTGAGCAGCGTTTCATTTCGACTCTGCAGGCTCTTAATAAACCACTTAGCCTCTTGCAAGTGGTCCTTTAGGTAGGTGTTATCCGATGAATTGTCGGCCCGCTTGACCATCGAGGCGTAAGAGGAGTTGACCCGCAGTTTCGGCGCTATATCGGGGTTCAGTTCAACAAACCAACGATTGTTTTTGATGTCTTTGGTGACAATAACATCTGGTACTACGTACTCGGATTTGCCCGAGGCAATGCTATTGCCGGGCCGGGGATTGAGTGTTTGTATGAGTAGGAAGACTTCGCGCAGCTCGTTTTCCTTGATCCGCGCCTTGCGCATTATTTGCGCAAAGTCTTTGATGCCCAACAGCTCGATATGATTTTCGACGATGCGTATCGCCAGCGCTAAATAGGGTGTGTCCGTGGCGAGCTGCTTGAGTTGGATCGCTAGGCAGTCAGCTAGGTTGACCGCACAGACTCCCGGTGGGTCAAACTGTTGCAAACGGTGTAATACCGCATGGAATTCGTCTTCATCGAGCGGATCATCATCGGACGAGATGGCCACCATCAGACCTTCAAATATATCGGCTACGGGGCTCGACAAATAGCCTTCATCATCGACACTTTCCAAAATGGTTTCAGCAATGACCCGATCCTTATCGGTCATCGGGGTCAGGTTCAGCTGCCAGTAGAGGTGATCTTGTAGTGAGTCGGTCGTGCCATAGATGTTTTCGAGATTATAATCATCATCGCCGGACGGCAGCCCATGGCTAGTGGGTTGATGGGTGTAGATGTCGTCCCATGAGCTGTCTACTGCCAGCTCATCCGGAATGGTTTCCTGAACGGTCAGTTCTCGAGTGGAGTCATCGGTCTCAGTCTTAGCAACCTGACGGTCGTCATTATTGGGTGGCTCCTGAGTGTTGGCGTGTTCTGGAGCATCGGCATCGTCCTCCTTGACCTCGAGCATGGGGTTGGTGTCCAACGCCTGCTGAATTTCCTGCTGTAAGTCGAGCGTGGACAGTTGCAATAACTTAATCGCCTGCTGCAACTGCGGGGTCATCGTCAGTTGCTGGCTCATTTTAAGTTGTAAGGATGTCTTCATACTTGCTCAATACCCACCAAATGTGCTCCAACGCTAAAAATATCAAGGCCACCGCTTCGAATGTTATAAACGGAACTGATCACCTAAATATACCTCACGGACAGTTTGATTGCTGAGAACTTCTTCAGCGGAACCTTCCGCAATGATGTGACCATTGCCGACAATATAGGCCTTTTCACAAATATCGAGGGTTTCCCGAACATTGTGATCTGTAATTAAAACGGCAATGCCGCGTTTTTGTAGATGATAGATGATCGCCTTGATATCACCGACCGAAATAGGGTCGACACCAGCAAAGGGCTCATCCAGCAAGATCACCTTAGGTTCCATCGCTAAGGCCCGGGCTATTTCCACCCGCCGCCGCTCGCCGCCGGATAGCGCCATGCCCAAACTGGTGCGGATGTGGGTGACATTGAACTCGGCCAATAAGGACTCAAGCCGTTCATTCTGCTGTTGCTTGGAGAGGTCTTTTCGGGTTTGCAGGACGGCGAGGATGTTATCGGCAACCGACAGCTTACGAAAAATAGAGGCCTCTTGGGGCAGATAGCCAATGCCTTGGCGCGCCCGGGCGTGCATCGGCATATGGGTCACCGAAACACCGTTGATCGTCACATCGCCATGATCGGCGGCAATTAGACCGACGATCATATAGAAACAGGTGGTTTTACCGGCCCCGTTCGGACCCAGTAGCCCAACGATCTGGGCCTCTTCGACGGCGATGCTAACATCTCGAACAACTGGACGTTTTTTGTAGCTTTTGGCCAGATGGGTTGCTTCCAGTAAGGCCATTAATTCACGGCCTCAGGCTGAATGAGCAACTCTGCTTGCTTGCCGCCTGGCTGTCCGGTGATGGCGCGCTCGGACTCTATCGTCATAACCCCGGTGTCGGTCAAATAAATAATGCGCTCGCCCTCGGCTTTGTTGCCGACCTGAGTAACCTGTGCCTGACCCAGAGTGATAATCTTATTCTCGTTGGGGAAAAATTCGACCCGCAGGCCTTGTACTTGGACCATTTCACCGTCGGCCACAGGCTGGTCGAAGAGCCGCACCGGCTTGCCTTCGGCGAGTAAATAGGAAAGCTGATCGGACACTGGATCCGTTTCAATGGTGACCTTGTCAGCATAGATAATCAAAGCCCCCTGGGTGATAACCACCTGGCCAATTAAGACCGTCTTACCGCTATTGGCATCCATGGTGTTGGTATCGGCCTTGCCGGTAATGGGCTTGTTGCGATCTTCCGGCGTCGCTAGCGCCAAGCTTGCCGCGCAAAGACTGACTAACATCAGTAAGGCGGTTTTTTTACGACGGTTCATAAACAAAATTAACCTCCGATAGTAAGTTGATCACCGGTTCGGGTGCATCTAGTTGGACCGCCATGCCGACCGCATCAACGGTTTGTCTGCCCTTAACGATGGTTACCGCTAAGTCGGTGCTGATTAGCTGGCCCTGGTCGGAAACCCTCATAAACTCGCTCCCGACTCGAGTCGCAGGCGTACCGTTGAGTTGAGTTGCCACAACGTTGTGGCGGAATTCCATGTCGTCATTGGCCATAACCAGGGCCTGGTCGGCTCTGATATGCCACGTCTTTTGACCAGCATCGGTCAGGATCACCACCGGTTGACTCAACAGGCTCTGACCGCTGCTGTTGTACACCGACACGGTATCCGCGTCGACGGTCATAACCTTAGAACCCAGTTTATCGTAGCGCGTTAGGGCCATCCCGGTTACGTATATATCCGGTGAATCCGCCGGCAGCGATATCTGGTTTGTGACCTCAGCCGTCATCCGCTCATCACTGGACATAAGCAAGATTAGTAGTAGAGCAGCCAAACCTATCAGCACCATAAGCAGTAGCTTGCGATACATCATTAGGCCACGCCGGCTCTCAATATGTCGTGCATATGAATCACGCCGGCGACGATATTCTTATGGGTCACAACCAGCGAGGTAATCTTGTGCTCCTCCATCATATAAAGGGCTTGGGCGGCCAGCTGGTCAGCATCGATTGAGTGTGGTTTAGGGTGCATTACGGTCGAGATGGACGTCGCCGAAAAGTCTATTTTTTGATCAATTACCCGGCGTAAATCGCCATCGGTGAAGATGCCCAGCAACCGCCCGTCTTGCTGCACGGTGACCATGCCGAGGCTTTTCTGTGTCATCACCATTAGGGCTTCTGAAACGGAGGCGTCCGGATTAATGATCGGGATCTCATCACCATCGTGCATGATGGTTTCCACCTTGAGCAGTAATTTCCGGCCTAGGCTTCCGCCAGGGTGGGAAAAGGCAAAGTCTTCGGCGCTGAAACCACGCGCCTCCAGCAGGGCAATTGCCACGGCATCACCCATTACCAGGGCCGCGGTGGTCGAGGATGTCGGCGCAAGGTTCAATGGGCAAGCCTCTTGCTCGACCCCACAGTATAGATGCACATCGGACAGGGTGGCCAAGCTGCTGCTGTTATTGCCGGACATGCCAATAAGTGCGGCACCCAGCCGCTTGATCAGCGGCAGCAGAGAAACGATTTCGTTCACTTCGCCCGAATTGGATAAGGCGATAACGACATCTGCACCGGTAATCATACCCATGTCGCCATGACTGGCTTCACCGGGGTGGACAAAGAATGCTGGGGTGCCCGTGCTGGCCAGAGTGGCGGCTATCTTGTGGGCGATATGGCCGGATTTACCCATGCCCGTGACCACAACGCGACCCTTACACCCGAGCAATAACAAGCAGGCTTGGTTAAATTGGTCATCCAGGGCCTGTTCCAGTGTGGTCAAGGCCGAAATTTCCAGCGCAAAGGTTCGTTTTGCGATGGCGAGAAAGTTGGTATTGGTCATATATTACACAGCGGTTGCGGCCAGAAATACGATGTAGCCATAGACTGCATAGCTTACCACAAAAAACGTGCCAAGATAGCGACCCAGTTTCGCATTACGCTTGCCTTGGATAAAAAGAGCGGCAAAGAGGACCAGGCTAATGGCCAACATAAACCAATAATCGCGGTTAAAAACCTCAGCGGCAAAACCGCCTGGGGCAATTAGCCCCGGCACGGCCAATACGGCGAGGAGATTAAATATATTGGAACCCAAGATATTGCCGATCGCTATATCATGGTGTTTCTTTAGTGCGCTGGCCACCGATGCTGCCAGTTCAGGCAAGCTGGTGCCGATGGCGATAATGGTTGCACCGATAATGGCTTCACTGATGGCGTATTGATTGGCGATACCAACAGCACCCCAAACCAGCAGGCGGGCACTGCCAATCAGCACGGCCAAGCCCAGCACAAATAACACCAAGGCCTTGCTGTTGGTCATGTCGCTGGGGATGTCTTCTTCGAACTCAGCGTCACTGCCATTGGCTCGTTTATGCTGAACATAGATCCAAGCCAAAAACACCGCCAGGCACAGAACAAGGCTCAGGGACTCGATAAAGCCGATAATATAGTTGAACAATACCAAGCCGGCGAGAATGGCAACGCCGAGCATGATTAAGTTCTCATTGATGATCAAGCGCTTGCTGATTGGAATGGGCGCAATCAACGCAGTGATGCCGAGCACTAGGCCGATGTTGGCAATGTTAGAGCCGATGGCATTGCCCATGGCAATCTCAATCTTATCGTCCAGCGCGGCAAAGATGGCGACAATAATTTCCGGTGCCGATGTGCCGAGCGAGACAATGGTGACGCCGATGATAATGTGCGGCACGCCAAAGTTATTCGCGATAGCGGCACTTCCGGCTACGAATCGATCGGCACTGAGAACCAGTAAGATAAGCCCGGCCAAAATAGCCAAGGAAAAGATCAACATAATGTACTGCCTAAAGTTTTAATCCCGCGCATTTAACGGGCTTTGCGTCCAGAATGCAATCCTGTGACGGCAAATTACGCTAGAATTGGACACTGGCTTCATCACAGGTTCGTCTCTAGACTGTTATGATTGCTGCCAAAATGAATCTAGGAGAGTGAAATGCGTAAGATATTAGCTTTTATGGGCCTGGCGGGTCTATTAATGGCCATGCCCAGCCATCTTTTTGCTCAAGATGGGGTCAAGGCGGCAGATGAAACGGTGCGCGAGGGAGTTCAATCTATCCTGACTGTGGTGCGCAAGTATGCCGGTAGTGAGGATGAGGCGGCTCGACAAGCTTATCTTGACGAGGTGACCGAATTGCTCGAGCCGGTCATTGGCTATTCAGTCATTGCCCGAAAGGTCATGGGCGAAGCCTATAGTGTGGCTACCCGAGCGCAAAAAATTCGTTTTTTGGAAGTCTTTAAACGCAGTATGGTCAACACCTATGCCGGCGGCATTTATGCCTTTGGCGCCTTTGAGGTCAATCTATTGCCGAGTCAGGACGATAAAAAAGATACCCTGCGCAATACCCGTGTGTATATGGAAGTTATATCGCCTGATGGGCCCAAATACCCGTTGGTGCAGAGTGTGTACTACAGCCGGAAGTCGGATGACTGGAAAATGCAAAATGCCATCTTTAACGGCATTAACCTAGGGGTGACCTTCCGTACCCAATTCGAACAGCTCTACAGTGAGGCTGGAGGTGATCTGGATGCGACTATCCTGGCTTGGGAGCGAATTACTGAAGACGCCTATAAGAGCATTCGTTTTAGAGAGTAAGCGGACTGGGGGCCCAAAAGCCTGCCTTTGGGTGTATACTGTGGCAAATTTTGCGAGCCAGTACAGAGCACAGTGTTTTTCATATCGATATGTGCCTCTATTACGTATATTCTTGCCCCCTTTATTCTGATGATGAGACCCCTCTATGACCGTTGATGACGTAACCGCACTGCTTGATATTGCTTTCCCCGATGCACAAATTGCAGTCGAAGGCGAGGGTGCTAAGTTTGCGCTATCGATCGTTGCCGAGGCCTTTGCCGGAAAACGTCCCGTGCCGCGCCAACAGATGGTCTACGCAGTGTTAAACGACCAGATCGCGTCCGGTGAAATTCACGCCGTGTCGATGAAATTACAATCACCTTCCGAAGTTTCTTAAGGATCAGCTCAGTGGATAAATTACTTATTACCGGCGGCGCCAAGCTGAACGGCGAAGTTCGCATCTCAGGTGCTAAAAATGCCGCCTTGCCGATCCTAGCTTGCACCCTCTTAACTGAAGAAACCGTGACCCTGAGCAATCTGCCTCATCTCAATGATATTACAACCTTGATCGGTCTGCTCGGCTGCATGGGGGTGAACGTTACTCTGAATGAAGATATGAGTGTCGATGTTTGCGCCGGCACCATTACCGAATACACGGCACCCTATGAGTTGGTGCGCACCATGCGGGCCTCTATTTTGGTGCTGGGGCCGCTGTTGGCCCACTTTGGTGAAGCCAATGTATCGCTGCCCGGCGGTTGCGCCATTGGCAGTCGGCCGGTGGATCTTCACATCCGTGGTATGGAAGCCATGGGCGCACAGATTATTGTCGAAGACGGCTACATTCGAGCCAGTTGTGACGGTCGTTTGAAGGGCGCACGGATCTATTTTGACACCGTGACCGTGACCGGCACTGAAAACCTCCTGATGGCCGCAACCCTGGCCGATGGCATTACCGTGCTGGAAAATGCCGCCAAAGAACCAGAGGTTATCGATCTGGCTAAATGCCTCATCGCCATGGGCGCCCGCATCGAAGGTGCCGGGACCGACACCATTACCATTGAAGGCGTCGAGCGCTTACACGGTTGTCATCATCGGGTTTTGCCCGATCGTATCGAAGCCGGTACCTATCTGGTGGCCGGTGCGGTCGCCGGTGGCTGTGTGCGCATTCGAGATGTGATCCCGGAGCACTTAGACGCCGTATTGGTAAAGCTACGCGAAGCCGGAGCTCATATTGAATGTGGTCCCGATTGGGTCGAAATCGATATGAAAGGCGAGCGAGTCAAAGCTGTGGATATTACCACCGCGCCTTATCCAGAGTTTCCTACGGATATGCAGGCCCAGTTTACCGTGTTGAACTCGGTCGCGATTGGCACCGGAACGGTCGAAGAAACGGTCTTTGAAAACCGTTTTATGCACATCAATGAGCTTGAGCGGATGGGCACTAAGGCCTATATTCGCGGTAATTCGGTGACCATCGAGGGGTGCTTGAAACTCAAGGGTGCACCTGTGATGGCGACTGACTTACGTGCGTCGGCGTCGCTGGTCTTGGCCGGTCTGATTGCCGAGGGTGAGACGCTGGTCGACCGGATCTACCATCTTGATCGCGGTTATGAGTGTATCGAAGAAAAGCTGGCCGGCCTGGGTGCAACCATCCGCCGAATTTCCGGCTGATCGAGCTCGACAGAATACATTTTCTCATAGACCCATAGGCGCTCAACAGCGCCTTTCGGATCTATAGAGCCTGACTAAACAGATTAGCGAGTTACCATGCAACGAAGTGCTGAGAGCATCACCATTGCCCTGTCCAAGGGGCGGATTTTAAAGGAAACCTTGCCGCTATTTGCCGCAGCCGGTATTGAGCCCCTTGAGGATGTGCATACATCCCGTAAACTTATTTTTGAAACTACGCAGCCCAACGTATATTTCATCATTATCCGGGCGGTGGACGTGCCGACCTATGTTGAATATGGGGTCGCAGATCTGGGTGTCTCCGGCAAGGACGTGCTGATGGAGCACGGTGCCGAAGAGATGTATGAGTTACTCGATTTGAATATTGCCAAGTGCCAATTGATGACGGCCAAGATGAAGGATGTGGCCCTCCCGGCAGGTAGGTTAAAGGTCGCCACCAAATATATTAATGTGGCGCGGCGTTACTTTGCCGACCAGGGGCGTCAGGTCGATCTAATCAAGTTGTATGGCGGTATGGAACTGGCGCCCATTATGAATCTGGCCGATGTCATTGTGGATATAGTCGATACCGGCAATACCCTAAAGGCCAATGGTTTGGCTCCAGATGAGTTTATCGCCGATATCAGCAGCCGTTTGGTGGCCAGCCGATTGGCCCTGAAGATGAAAGACGAAACTATTAAACCCCTAGTCGCCCTGTTGGCGGCAGCTATTAAAAGGAATTCGGAGCAAGCATGAGTTCGCTAACTATTAAGCAATTGCGTTCGATTGACGACGGTTTTGATACGGCGTTAAATCAGCTTTTGGCCTGGGAATCGGTCTCTGACGGTAACCTGCAGCAAACCGTGGCCGATATTATTCAGCAGGTTCGCACCGAGGGCGATGCCGCCCTGTGCCGCCTGTCGGACCAATTCGACCGCTTCCCGGTCGAGTCCATGGCGCAGCTAAGCTTGGGCGCGATCGAGATTGCCGCCGCCTTTGAACGGTTACCGGCGCAGCAGAAAGCCGCCTTGCGCTTTTCCGCCGAGCGGGTAACCGCTTATCACGAAAAGCAGATCGCCCAGAGCTGGCGCTATACCGATGATCTGGGTGTGGTCTTAGGCCAGCAGGTGACGGCGATGGATCGAGTCGGTATCTATGTGCCCGGCGGCGTTGCACCGCTGGCGTCCTCGGTTATTATGAATGCTCTGCCGGCCAAGGTCGCTGGGGTTCGGGATATTATCATGACCACGCCGGCGCCGGGTGGCCAGGTCAACGACTTTGTCTTGGGGGCGGCCTTTGTCGCCGGCGTTACCGAGGTCTATCTGCTTGGTGGCGCACAAGCCATTGCGGCGTTGGCCTATGGCACCGAGACGGTGCCGGCCGTTGATAAGATCGTCGGCCCAGGCAATGCCTATGTGGCAACGGCGAAGCAGCAGGTTTTTGGCAAGGTCGGGATCGATATGATCGCCGGGCCGAGTGAAATATTGGTCATCTGTGACGGCCTGACCGATCCGGACTGGATCGCGATGGATCTCTTTTCCCAAGCCGAACATTCCCACGATGCCCAAGCTATCTTAATTTCCCATGACGCGGAGTTTTTGCGCCGAACCCTGGCCGCGATCGAGCGCCTGTTGCCGACCATGGAACGGGCCGACACCATACGCCGCTCACTCAATGCCCGAGGCGCCTTTATCTGGGTACCCAAACTCGACGATGCCAAGGCGTTGATCAACAAGATCGCGCCAGAGCATTTGGAGCTGTCGGTGGCTGATCCTGAAGCCTGGTTGCCCGACATCCGGCACGCCGGTGCCATCTTTATGGGCCGGCATACCTCTGAGGCCCTGGGCGACTATTGCGCCGGACCCAATCATGTTCTGCCGACCAGCGGTACGGCACGATTTTTCAGCCCCTTAGGGGTCTACGATTTCCAAAAACGCAGCTCATTGATCGGCGCCTCGGCGTCGGCGGCGAGTGAATTGGGCAAGGTCGTATCAGTACTGGCGCGCGGTGAACTCTTAACCGCCCACGCCCGCAGCGCGGAGCAACGTATCAATGACTGATTTTCGAGACCGCCTGGATACCCATTTAGATCGTTGGGTGAATAAGACGATCCGTGATATTGGTGCCTACTCGGTGCCAGACTCGACCGGCATGGTCAAGCTCGATGCCATGGAAAACCCCTTCGTTTGGCCGGAGACCATGCAAAAGGCCTGGTCTGAGTTGATGGCCGATGCCCATGTGAACCGTTATCCGCACCCCGATGCCCCCGAGGTCAAGGACAGCATTCGGCGTCTGTTCAATGTACCGGATGATATCGATATCTTGCTCGGCAACGGCTCCGATGAACTGATCCAGCTGATTGCCCTAGTGGTGAACGGCTCGGGCCGGAAAATTATGGCGCCCGAACCCAGCTTTGTGATGTATGAAATGGTCGCCAAATTCCTGGGCATGACCTATGTTGGCATGCCATTGAATCGCGATTTCGATCTTGACCTGGAGGCGACCCTGCGTGCCATAGAGGTCGAAGACCCGGCGGTTATTTTTCTCGCTCAGCCCAACAACCCAACCGGGAATCTTTGGGGCGATGAAAAGTTGCGTCGTATTCTGGAGCGGGCCAATGGCTTGGTGGTTATCGATGAGGCCTATACCGCCTTTACCGATGCCGATTATTTGGCCTGGTTGGATGAGTTTCCGAATCTTTTGATCATGCGCACGTTCTCCAAGGTCGGTCTAGCCGGTTTACGCCTGGGTATGTTGTTTGGTCACCCGGCCTGGATCGAGCAGATTAATAAGTTACGCTTGCCTTATAACATTAATGCCTTAACACAACTGACCGCTGTCTTTGCCATGGACCACTATCCTGTGTTGATGAACCAGACCCAGGAATTAGTGCGTCAGCGGCAGCAACTGAGCCAAAGTTTGGCGGCGTTTCAAAGCCTCACGGTGTATCCGAGCCAGGCGAACTTTATCTTGGTGCGCACGGCCGAAGGCCAGGCCGTGGATATTCACCAGAAATTGAAAGACGCCGGAATTCTGGTCAAAAAACTGCATGGTGGTCACCCATCGCTGCACGATTGCCTGAGAATTAACGTCTCTTCGAGTGACGAAAATGCTCTCCTGATCGCGGCGCTGCAGCAGATTTTGTAGCCGTTTAGCACGCGAGTCCAGGCATAGACTCCAGTCATATGCCCGGCTCGCTCTATCTAATCAATTTGCAATGCACCCCCAGCCTAAATCCGCCTTAGTTTTCGCGCCCAGCTCTGTTTCAATACCGAACCATGTTAAAAACCAAAGAGAGTTGCGATGAGTCTGCTTGCTTTTCATGATGCAATACCCGGCTATCTGGAAGACCGTGACGACCAGCTCTGGGTCAGGCTCGCAGTCTATGGCCTGCAACCAGACGCCCTCTATGTGCGCATTGAACCGGACAACGAAGAGTATCTCGTGCCCATGGTCGCAGACGGACATCAGGGTACTTGGCATTTCTACACGGCGTTGATCGACAAAAGCCAACATATAGAGCAAACCGAGTATCTGTTTAAACTGGTTTGGTCGCAGGGTTCATCTTGGCTCGGTGCGGCTGGGGTCGAGCCGCATATGCCGCGTAATATCCATATGTACCGCTACAGTCACGATCGCCGCCTGCCAACTTGGTCGGGCGCGCAAGTTTTCTATCAGGTCTTTCCCGAGCGCTTCGCCCAGGGCGATGCGCACCTCAAGCCCCAACCGGGCGAATACCGCTATCTCAATCGAACCGATATCGTTATCAAACAGTGGGGCGACGAGCCGGATCCGCGCACGGGTGGCTTTGAGTTTTTCGGCGGCGATCTGATTGGGGTCTATAACAAACTGGACTATCTGCAACAGCGTCTGGGCGTTACCGCGCTCTATCTCAACCCGGTCTTCGAGTCCCAATCGTCCCATAAATACGACACGGTCGACTATTTTAATGTTGACCCGCATTTCGGCGGTAACCGCGCCCTGCAACAGCTTATAGAGGGCATCCATTTGCGCGGGATGAGAGTGGTATTGGACGCGGTTATCAACCATACCAGTGCGTTGCATCCTTGGTTTCAAGCGGCACTGGCCGGTGATGCGCGCCAGCGAGCCAAATATGTCTTCGGTGTTGATAACGAGTACGCCAGCTGGAAAAATCATCATAGCCTGCCCACGCTCGATTTTGCCAACGCCGATGTGCAAGCCGACATGATAACCGGCCCCGACTCGGTAATTCGACACTGGCTACAAGCGCCCTACAATATTGATGGTTGGCGTATGGACGTGATCCATATGATCGGCGAAGGTCCGGGTGCGAAAAATAACGCCCATTATGTGCGCACCTTGCGTGCGGTCATTAAGGCAGAGAACAGTGAGGCCTTGCTCTTGGGCGAGCATTTCTTCGAAGCCAGCAGCTGGTTGCAGGGCGACCAGGAAGACTGTGCAATGAATTACTTCGGCTTCGGCCACCCAGTGCGTGCGTTTCTAGCCGGTCTGGATATCGCTCACCATCCGATTGAGTTGAGCGCGACCCAGTTTGCCCGTTGGCTGCGGGAGGCCCGGGCGCGGATATCGTTCGACCACCAGTTATTGCAATTTAATCAGCTCGACAGTCACGATACCCCGCGCTTCCTCACCATGGTACAGAACGATCGCGCCTTACTGCAGGTCGCGATCGGTTTCTTAATGACCTATATAGGCACACCCTGTCTTTATTATGGCACCGAAATTGGCCTGGTCGGCGCTCAAGATCCGGACTGCCGGCGCTGTTTTCCCTGGGATGAACGTCAATGGGATAATGAGCTGCTCGATTTTTGCCAACGTTGGATCGGCTATCGCAAAGCCTTTACGGCGCTCAGTGCGGGTGCGCTGATTGATCTCTATGCCGAGCAAGACGCCATGGTGTTTGCCCGCATCAGCGATCATGAGCAGTGTTTAATTGTACTAAATCGAGGCGCAGCCTGTGAGCTCCAGTTTGAATTGAACTTACCCGGCTCGGATGCACCCTGGCAGCGAGTTGACGCCGATGGCGATCTGCAGATGATTGGGCTCGACTGTCAAGTGGGCGCACCGGACAAGTCGCTCCAGCTCTGGTCACGGCAGATCAGCGCAAACGACTCCGTTGCCGCTCGCACCTAGCGAAGCTTGTCTTTGCGCTAAATAAGCCATAGTGTTCGCAATAGATACAACTCACGGAGTGACCATGCCTGTTTTAAGATCGGAGCTAAACGCCTACCTCAACCAACTGTTGCAGGTTGGCCAGTTCAAAGACTATTGCCCCAATGGCCTGCAGGTCGAAGGTGCACCGACCATCGAGCGGCTGGTGACCGGTGTGACCGCCAGTCAGCGGCTAATAGAAGAGGCCATTGCGCACAATGCCCAAGCTATTCTGGTCCATCATGGCTATTTTTGGAAAGGTGAAGACCCATGCCTAACCGGCATCAAAAAAAGCCGCATAGCCACTCTGCTCGAACACGACATCAGCCTCTTTGCCTATCACCTACCGCTCGATGCCCATGAGCGCTTTGGCAATAATGTGCAGTTGGCGCATACCCTAGGCTGGACCATTGCCGGCAAGCTGGGCGACACGCTCGCCCTGCATGGCTCGGTCGAGGGCACCGAGACGGGGGGCAGTTTACGGCGCAAGTTAAGCGACACACTGGGCTTTGACGTGCTACATATTGGCGATGAAATGGACGATATTGAGACCATCGCCTGGTGTACCGGCGCGGCCCAAGGGTATTTGGAGCAGGCTATAGACGCGGGCGTCGATGCCTTCGTATCCGGTGAAATCAGCGAACCGACGGTGCATCTGGCGCGCGAAAGTGGTGTGCATTATTTTGCTGCCGGACATCATGCGACCGAACGGGGTGGGGTGATGGCCTTGGGTGATCATCTGGCCGCGCAGTTCGATCTAGAAGTGCAATTTATCGATCTGCCGATTCCGGTGTAAGCTAAGGGTTTCGACCAGACCAAAGTACACCGGCCGTCCATTCGAACGGCCGGTGCAAGCTCTGCTTTAGCGGCTTAGCAGTATACCCGTCTGCGCTAACGCGCTAAGTACATCTTTCAACGGCGCATCTTCGTAACGCTGGCCGAAGGGCAGGGCCGCGCCACCGGCGACAATGGCAATCAGACCGGCTGCCTCGACATAGGGGCATACGGTCAGAGCATCTTCTGCGCTGACCACCACAGCGGTATGGCCTAAGCTGAACAGGCGTTGCTCTAGGGCAACCGCCTGTTCTGCCGGTTGGTCACCGGCCAATTGCACCGTAACCGAGCGTTGTTGATGGCGCAGCTCACGCTCTCGATCCGACACCCGCTCGGCTTCAACGCCGCTCGCCAATGCTTCAATCATGCCCGCCCCGACCGTGCCATTGGTGAGTCGATCGATCACGATAAAGGCGCCGGTATGGCGATTGGCGCCATAGGCGTCGGCCACGACCGGTTTGTTGAGCTGGATGGTCACATCGGCAATGGCGTTCAGCGCCAACTGGTCCACCTGACTGGTGGCAAAGGTGTTGACGTCAATCTGGCAGTCAATCCGGCTGACCGAACCACTGCTGAGCTGATTGCCGAGCTTAAAGAAATATTGCCGGCCAACCACCAAGGGCGCTTCATGCATCCAAATAAGCTTGGTTTTAAAAGCTTGCCCGATCAGCGGTTGTTCGCCACTGCGCACCAGCACATCGCCCCGACTGATGTCGATTTCATCGGCCAAGGTGAGGGTGACCGCCTGGCCAACGTGCGCCTGTTCCATATCGCCATCAAAGGTCACGATACTCGCCACGGTCGAGCTATGGCCACTCGGCAAGGCGGTTAACGTATCACCGAGTTTGACGATGCCGGCTGCAATGGTGCCGGCATAGCCGCGGAAATCCAAGTTCGGGCGATTGACATACTGGACCGGGAAGCGGAACTGGCTCAGCTCGACATCGCGCGCGATTTCGATGCTTTCCAACAGCTCCATCAGTGTTCCACCCTGATACCAGGACATGGCTGTACTGCGGTTGACCACGTTATCGCCCTCGAGCGCCGACATCGGCACAAAGCGAATGTCGGGGACGCTCAATTGCTCAGCCAAGGTCAGGTAGTCCTGCTGAATCTCATTGTAGCGATCCTCGCTGTAGTCAACCAGATCCATCTTGTTGACGGCAACTATAAGATGCTTTAGGCCCAATAGGTGGGCAATAAAGCTGTGGCGCCGAGTTTGGGTCATTACCCCATAGCGAGCATCGATGAGGATGATCGCCAGATCGCAAGTCGACGCACCGGTGGCCATATTGCGGGTGTACTGCTCATGGCCCGGGGTGTCGGCAATAATGAACTTACGCTTGCTGGTGGAGAAATAGCGGTAGGCGACGTCGATGGTGATGCCCTGTTCGCGCTCGGCCTGCAGGCCATCGACCAGCAAGGCCAAATCGATCTTTTCACCGTTGGTTCCGGACTTTTGACTGTCCTGTTCGATCGCCGCGAGTTGATCCTCATAGATCATCTTGGAATCGTGCAGCAGGCGGCCGATTAGGGTTGATTTGCCATCGTCGACACTGCCGCAGGTTAAAAAGCGCAGCAGTTCCTTGTTTTGATGCGCTAACAGGTAAGCGTCGATGTCACTCGCAATAAGATCTGACTGGTGGGTCATAGTATTTTTACTCCGTAAATCAGAAATAACCTTCCTGTTTTTTCTTTTCCATCGACCCGGATGAATCGTGGTCGATGGCGCGCCCTTGCCGTTCACTGGTGGTGGTCAGCAACATCTCTTGGATAATCTCAGGCAGGGTCGCTGCAGTGGATTCCACTGCGCCGGTCAGCGGGTAACAGCCCAGGGTACGAAAGCGTACCTTGAGATGTTCGATCTGTTCACCCGGTAACAGCTCCATGCGCTCGTCATTGACATTGATCAACATGCCGTTGCGGTTGACCACTGGCAAGACATTGGCAAAGTAGAGCGGCACGATGTCGATTTTTTCCAGATGGATGTATTGCCAAATATCCAGCTCGGTCCAGTTGGACAGCGGGAAAACCCGAATCGACTCGCCGCGATTGAGCCGGGCATTGTAGATATTCCACAGTTCCGGACGTTGGCTCTTGGGGTCCCAGCGATGATTGGGATCGCGGAACGAATAGACCCGTTCCTTTGCGCGGGACTTCTCCTCATCGCGTCGAGCCCCGCCGAACGCGGCATCGAAGCCATACTTGTCGAGCGCTTGCTTGAGGCCCTGGGTCTTCATGATATCTGTGTGTTTGGCACTGCCATGACTGAAGGGGCCAATACCCTGGTCCAAACCCTCTTGGTTTTTATGGACGATCAGCTCGAAGTCATATTTCTTGGCTACCTGGTCACGGAATTCAATCATTTCCTTGAATTTCCAGTCGGTATCGACGTGCAGCAGTTTGAACGGCAATTTGCCCGGATAGAAAGCCTTCAGCGCCAGATGCAGCATGACCGCAGAGTCTTTGCCGACGGAATAGAGCATCACCGGATTATCGAATTCGGCGACAACCTCACGCATTATATGGATGCTTTCGGCTTCCAGTTGTTTCAGGTGGGTAAAGTTTTGCAGGGTCATCATTCACTCACGGATAGAAAATCAGTGAGCGAATGATAGCAAAGCTTTTGGTTATTTGAATTACTCTTATAAGAGCATTTTGTTATATGGCTATGCGAAATCTCTGTTCCAGTAAGTCTGGGCGTTACTTACTCTCTTCCGGCAGCAATTCATCGCGTTTCAGGCCGTAGGTCTCCGACAACATGCCTTCTTGCGCTGGATCCTTGGGCGCGTAGTCACGTGGACCCATAGATTCTTCAATTTCTACTTTTAACGGCGCCAAGTCTTCTAGCGACGCCTCATTGCTGCGCGCCGACTCGATTCGGTACTCCGGTCGAACAAACTGCTCTGCACCGGTATTCAGATGGTCCTGGATGCGGGCATAGTTTGAGTTCATCTCCTCGATCAGATTGCTGGTGCGACTGAAGTGTTCCGTCACGTCAATCTGATAGGACTGGTGTTGCTGTTTTAACTCGTCGAGTTGACGGCGCAGACCGGAGCGATCTTGGCCGTCTTTGCGCAAAAATAGCCGACCGAGTAGCCCGCCAATTATTAGAGCGGCTAATATGGCCGCAGCAAACGTGGTCCATTGTAGTTGCAGCATTATGTTCTCCAGTAGGTGTTAATCCGAGGTCTGTGCATAGTATAGCGTCTTGACCACGCCAAGCCATAATGTCTGAGCTTAAACATTTGTGCCCCCGGTTCATTGATTGTGCGCCAGTTGGCGTTACAATTCGCGACTATTATCACCGGGATTCATAAATGACGACACCTTGGGCACGCTATCAAAAAGACTTAGCACGCGACGATTTTACTCGCGATAGCTCGCAAGAGGCCGCAGTTAAAGCCCTGCAAGAGGTTTTTGAACAATTAATTATACGCGCGGCGAAGGAAAGTAGACCCCTCAATCGCCTGATGAGTCACTTGGGTAAACGCCCTGAAAAGGTAGCTGGAATCTATTTTTGGGGCGGCGTGGGTCGGGGTAAAACCTATTTGATGGACACCTTTTTTGACGCGCTGCCGTTTCCAGAAAAGAAACGCCTACATTTCCACCATTTCATGCGCTTGGTGCATCAACAGCTCAATATTCACAAAGGAAAGGCCAACCCACTGCAAATCGTCGCCCGAGAATTTGCGCAATCGGCACGAGTGCTGTGTTTTGATGAGTTCTTTGTCAGCGATATCGGCGACGCCATGATCTTGGCCAATCTCCTGGGTACCCTATTTGAGGAAGGGGTTACGCTGATCGCTACCTCGAATATCGTGCCAGACCTGCTCTATCAAGAAGGCCTGCAGCGCAGCCTGTTTCTACCGGCCATCGAATTGCTCAAGGCCAATACCCGAATCTTGAATGTCGACGGCGGCACCGACTACCGTCTGCGCACTCTTAAACAGGTCGAAATATTTCATTCACCCTTGGATCAGGCGGCCGAAGATAATCTGATGGCCAGTTTTCATCGCTTGGCACCGGATGCTGAACAGGTCGAGGCCAATAGTTCATTGGACGTCCTAGGCCGCGCAATAAAAGTCCGTCGGCTCAACGACGATGTCGCCCTGTTCCGCTTTGCCGACTTGTGCGAAGGTCCCCGGTCACAGAATGACTACATTGAAATAGCCCATTGCTTTCACGCGGTGCTGGTGAGTGATGTGCC